>NZ_JBFGFI010000015.1:0-50982 GCF_041579695.1 Halopseudomonas sp. | reverse complement strand
CTGCTGCTGTCGATGGTCACGCCGGTCAGCTGGCTCGAACGCGTGCCCACCTACAAGGATCAGCAGGAAAAGCTCAAGGATATGGATCTGGCCACCTACGGTTTTCTCGGGTATCCGTTGCTGCAAAGCGCCGACATCCTGGTGTACCGCGCCGGACTGGTGCCGGTCGGAGCTGATCAGGTGGCTCACGTGGAAATTACCCGTGAGGTCGCTCGCCGCTTCAACCATCTTTATGGCAAGGAGCCTGGGTTCGAGGAGAAAGCCGAATCCGCAGTGCACAAGATGGGCAAAAAAACGGCCAAGCTCTACAGCAAGCTGCGCAAGGCATACCAGGAGCAGGGCGATAGCGAAGCACTCGATACCGCACGGGCGCTACTCAAAGAGCAGCAGAACATCACGCTGAGTGACAAGGAGCGTCTGTTCGGTTACCTGGAGGGCGGCGGCAAGGTCATCCTGCCCGAACCCCAGGCGTTGCTGACGCCGGACTCCAAGATGCCCGGGCTGGACGGTCAGAAAATGTCCAAGTCCTACGGCAACACCATCACCCTGCGTGACACCAGTGACGAGGTAGACAGCAAGGTCCGGCGCATGCCGACCGATCCGGCGCGCGTAAGGCGCACCGATCCGGGCGAGCCGACCAAATGTCCGGTATTCCAGCTGCATCAGGTCTATACCGACAAGGCCACCCACGAATGGGTCATGGAGGGTTGTCGTAGCGCCGGTATCGGTTGCCTGGACTGCAAGAAACCGGTGATAGACGCGATCGTTGCCGAGCTTGCCCCCATACAGGAGCGGGCCGCCGACTTCGAATCCAACCCCGATGCGGTGCGGATGATTCTCAACGAGGGCACCGAGCGCGCCCGTGAAGCAGCCCGCGATACACTGGTTGAAGTGCGTCAGGCCATGGGCCTGCAGTACCGGGAGTAAGCGATGAGCCGCGACGAGCAGGAACCGCAGCCGGGCCCCGTCATCGTGACGCCCCAGGTGGCCGCGAGCCTGCCGTCGCAACTGGTCGCGGGCCGGCAGCAGGAAATGCCCTTTGCCATGGTGCATGGCAAAGCGGTCACCGAAATTCCCCAGGATCTGTACATTCCGCCCGAGGCGCTGGAAGTCTTTCTTGAAGCTTTCGAGGGGCCTCTCGACCTGCTGCTCTATCTGATCCGTCGCCAGAATATCGATATCCTGGAAATACCGGTCGCCGAAATCACCAAGCAGTACATGGGCTATGTCGAGCTGATGAAGGTGGTGCGGCTGGAACTGGCAGCCGAATACCTGGTGATGGCCGCGATGCTCGCCGAAATCAAGTCGCGCATGCTGCTGCCCCGGCATGCCGAGGATGAGGACGAAGAGCACGACCCCCGGGCGGAATTGATCCGGCGTCTGCAGGAGTACGAGCGCTTCAAGCAGGCCGCCGAGGATATCGACAGTTTGAGTCGGGTCGGTCGCGATACCGCGGTGGCCAGCGCCGAAGCGCCGAAGGTGCAGAACCGCCGGGCACACCCGGAGGTCGACATGCAGGAGTTGCTGCTGGCGCTCTCGGAAGTACTGCGCCGTGCCGACATGTTCGAAAGTCATCAGGTGACCCGCGAGATCCTTTCAACCCGTGAGCGTATGGCTGAGGTGCTCGATTGCCTCAGGGGGCAGCAATTCGTGCCCTTTGTCAGCCTGTTTACTGCGGGGGAGGGCAAGTTGGGGGTAGTGGTTACCTTCATGGCGATTCTGGAGCTGGTCAAGGAGCAGTTGATTGACTTGGTCCAGGGTGATGCCTTTTCACCCATTCACGTAAAGGTGCGAGGTGACGATGTCCCAGCCGACGATTGAACAGATAGTGGAAGCCGCACTGTTGGCTGCGGGGCGCCCGCTGAGCCTGGACCGCCTGCGCGAGTTGTTCGATGAAGGCCGCGAACCGAGTCTGGATGAGCTGCGCGGCGCGCTGGCGAGTCTCGCCAGCCATTACGAGGGCCGCAGTATTGAGTTGCGCGAAGTGGCCAGTGGCTGGCGCCTGCAGGTGCGCGAATCCTTCTCGCCCTGGGTCAGCCGGCTGTGGGAAGAGCGGCCGCAACGCTATTCGCGGGCCATGCTCGAAACCCTGGCATTGATCGCCTACCGCCAACCCATTACCCGCGGCGAGATCGAGGATGTGCGCGGCGTGGCTGTCAGCAGTCATATCGTCAAGACCCTTCTCGAGCGCGAATGGGTGCGCGTGGTCGGCCACCGTGACGTGCCAGGCCGGCCGGCGATGTATGCGACAACCCGCCAGTTTCTCGATCATTTCAACCTGCGCAGTCTAAGTGAGCTGCCGTCGCTGGCGGAAATCCGTGACCTCGACCAGATGGAGCCCGAGCTGGGGTTGCAGGATGAAGGCGCCGACGCCGATCAGGATGCGTCCACCCCGTGGATGCCCTTTGAGCCGCTGCAGCCGCTGGATCGGGAGGCGGCCGAGACCGGCTTCCATGCGCTTATGGCCGAGCTGGGCTCAATGGAGTCGAATATCAAGACCGACTTCGATGACTTGCGGCCGGGTGACGCCGATTCTGACAATGAAAGTGATGAGCGCAGTGGCGATCAGGACGGGGACAGTAGCGGACGCTGACAATCGGCTGGTCGGCCAACGGGCACGGTGGTAAGCTTGCCGGTCAAGAATTATCCATCACACCGGGAGGTGCACAGCATGACAGACAATCCCTCAAACCCCGTCACCGGGGAAAAGCTGCAAAAGGTCCTGGCTCGTATCGGACTGGGCTCGCGGCGCGAAATCGAATCCTGGATCGAAGCCGGACGCATCAGCGTCAACGGCCAGATTGCCAGTCTCGGCGCGCGGGTCGACAGCCTTGATCAGATTCTGGTCGATGGCCGCCCTGTCAAGCGCGACATCGCCAACGAAGAAGCCCGCCGCGTCATGCTGTACAACAAGCCCGAAGGTGAAGTGTGCACGCGCGATGACCCTGAGGGTCGGCCGACCGTTTTCGATCGCCTGCCGCGGCTTAAGCACGGGCGGTGGATCAACATCGGGCGGCTGGATATCAATACCTCTGGTCTGCTGCTGTTCACCACCGACGGCGAGCTCGCCAACCGTCTCATGCATCCTTCCTACCAGATGGATCGGGAGTACGCGGTGCGGGTCATGGGCGAAGTCGATGATGAGATGATCGAGCGTCTGAAAACCGGCGTCATGCTCGACGACGGTCCGGCACGATTCACCGATATAGTTGCCTCAGGAGGCGAAGGTATCAACCGCTGGTACCATGTTTGCCTGATGGAAGGCCGCAACCGCGAAGTCCGGCGTCTTTGGGAATCCCAGGGTATGCGCGTGAATCGCCTGAAGCGTGTGCGTTTCGGGCCGGTATTCCTCGGGCCGGAGCTGCCTGTGGGCCGCTGGCGCGAGATGAAACAGAACGAGATTGACGCGCTAAGCCAGGAAGTGGGGCTGGAGTCGGTAGCTTTGCCGGCAATGAAAACCAGCGAAAAGGAAAAAATGCAACGCATGGCACGCAAGCCGTCGATGCATCAAGCGAGAATCGTTCGACGAACAAAAGTTCCGCATAAGCCACGCTGAGTATTAGCCAACATTAAGCGGTTCGTAAGCAAATATCAGTGAGCGAATCGGTTCAACTAACTCGGAAGTGCGGCTTTTTCAAGATTATGATGACCCGCCGCAACTTCTCTATCCATCCATAAAGTGCCTGCCGTGTAACTTCCGGACAAGTCTTGGACAAAGGGTAGTTAGGCTTTTATCTAGATTGAATCTTAATTGCCGGAAAAGTGGCGTCAAAAAATGGCTGTTAAAATTATATATTTAATTTGAGAAAAATGTAACGACTGGTTGCTCCACCACACCAGATTATCTAAAGTCATTCACTTTAAACAGTTATTTGGTTGACAGTGAGGTTGACGATGCGGATCCGTGGAGCGGGTGAAAAAACGGCTGTTGGTAGTAAATTATTTGGCTCCCGACAGTTCGCCCGCCACCCCTTGACCGCTCTTATGTTGGCCTCAGGGATGTTGCCGGGCTGGGTTTCCGCGAATGACATTACTGTTTATGACGGCAGTGGCCGGGTCGCCGGCCCAGGCGTGACTCAAACCACTCTTGATGTGACGGGCAACGTTACCGACATCACTACAGCTACCGTTCGAGGCAACGCCGGCTTTAATTCCTTCGGCAATTTCAAAGTTTTCTCGGGTAACACAGTCAATCTTCATGTGCCCGGCTCTGCTTCACATCTGGTTAATCTGGTACATGATTCTCGTGCCGAAATTAACGGTACTCTTAATGGCCTGCAGAACGGCAAGATCGGCGGTCACGTTATCTTCGCTGATCCCCACGGCTTTGTCGTCGGTAGCAGTGGGGTTGTCAATGTCGGGAGTCTGACGGTCACCACACCTAACGTGGCGACTATGGATGAGTTGCTTCGCGTCGCCACCGTCGATGGCCATGTCAATGCTGATGAGGCCAATGCCTATATCGATGCGCTTGCAGCAGGCGAGCTCCCGGTCGCCACATTATTGGCCGATGGATCCAATGCCATCGTTATTGAAGGCATGGTCAACAGCAACGGCAGCATCAATTTACATGGTGCGTCTGTTCTGGTTAAAGCCGCTGCCAGTCTGCAAGCGTCTACGGACGTTGCCCAGGGTGTTTTCGCCAGTACGGTTAATACTGATGGTCTGGCCGTTGGGGAGGGCGTCGCTCGGGGTGATGGCGGTATCGCTATTACAGCTTCCGATACAGTCGAGCTCAGCGGTGAGCTAGCAGCATTGATGGCTGATCAGAGTGGCGCCAGCATTCAGCTTGAGGCCAAGCGTTCTGTGGCTCTGTCAGGTGAGGCATTAATTGATAGTCGGGGTAATGGGGACCGTGATGCAGGTGATATCCGCATAGGGGCTCCCAGCATTGACCTTCAAGACAATGCAAGACTGGTCACCAGTGCTACCGGTTCGGGCCGGGCAGGAGACATCACGCTTGGGGCGTCCAGTGACACAAGCTGTGAATTCTGTGATGCCTCTGCCGAGCCGCAGACGCTGGATGAGCTGGAGCTGGGTATAAATGCCCAAGGCAACCCTTGGTTGCCTGAAAATCGAGCCAAGGCTGAAATCGTTGTGGGTGCCGATGTTCAGCTTGATGCAGGCCACGCTGATAGCGGCGATCGTGCAGGCGACCTGACGCTCAGTGCTGAGGCAACCAACCGGCAACTGGCTGGCGACGCACAAGCCAGTGCACGCATCGACGTCAAGGGCAGCCTGACTGGCAAGAGTATTGATTTGAAGGCGCAGAGCCGCGCTGAAATCTCACGTGAGGTGGTTGGTTCACTGCTTGAGTCGGGCGCTCTCAAATCAGATATTGATGCTTTACAGGCCCGGGAAGGATGGAGCGATCAGGAAACCGAGGCACAGGTTTTCGATAGGCTCTATGCGCCTGTCACCCGTTACGGCAATGCCGCCAGTCACGATCCGGAAGCCTTTCTTGACGCGCCGGACAGGTTTTCGTCGCTGGTCTCGTTGGTGCCGGAGCTGTCCGCCTCCCTGGCCAAGGCTGATTCAACCATCACGATAGGTTCCACTGCGGTGCTGGCAGCTGCGGGCGATATCAATCTTCGGGCGCTTTCAGAGCGCACAGTCAACAACGCCATGTGGCAAGTGTCGGGTCTGAGCGACAGCACGCCCTTTGGTTTCAGTAATAATTATGGCCAAATTTCCGGTGTGACCTCTGTCGATGTGCACAGCGGCGCAAGCGTCAACAGTGCACGGGATCTGTCGGTCATGGCGCATGCCCGGAACAACGTGAAGCTCGCTACCTCTGCCGAAAACAGTGTTGATGCCGATGGCGATGTTCTGCGTACCATGGGGCTGGCTGTCGGTATGCTCCTGACAGATACCGAGACCCGCGCCACAGTGGAGCAGGGTGCATTATTGGATGTGGTGCAAGACGTCAACGTAACTGCCGTTACCGAGCAGGAGCTGGGCAATACGGTCAGTTTCAAATCCAGTGGTGACGGCGCCGTCGGCGGTCCGGCTGTCGGCCTGTCGATTCTCAATAGCAAAACGCTTGCGCAGTTCAGTGCCGATCTTGTCGATGCGCGGAATCTGAATCTGAGCGCAGCGAACATCATGCATGGCCAGAATCTTGCGGTCAGCGTCGAAGCAGGGGCGACCGACGCGCCAGAGCCGGGCGAACGGGGGATTTTTGATCGGCTCAGGAGCGGATCAGCCGAGCGCGACTCTGCTCAGGTTACCCACTACCTTGGTGATTCGGTTGCCGAGTTGTTCAGCCCAGACCCGTCAGCAAATACTGACGATGACGGCACCTCGACGGCGACCGATAGTCGCTTTCGTCTCGCTTCGGCGCTGGCTATCAGCATGGCAGAGCATGAGGTTCAAGCTGTATTGGGTGCTGCTGACGCGGCACCGAATGTCGATCTCAGGGGCGATCTTGCGGTTCAGGCGCTCCAGCGCCAGAGCGATATGCACAACAGCGCGCAGAGCAAGGTCAATGCCTCTGCCAAGCGCGATGACGGCACCGTCGACGGCGCGGTGGCGAGCCTCAGTGTGGCAGCGGTTTACAGTGAGCTGGATCAGACCGCCCGTGCATTGATCGGTGACGGTACGGATATCACGGCTTCTCGTATCGGTGTTGGCGCCAGGAATGATCAGCCGCTGAACCTGCGGGGCCTGGATCGCTGGAGTTCGCTAGAGGAGGTGTTCAGCAATCTCAAGCTGCTGGCAGTCGAGAGGCTAGGCATCATTGGTAAGCTTTCTACTCAATATGCCAATTCTACCGGCGAGGCCGATTCGCTTTCGATGGCGGGCTCCCTCTCTGTCTTGCGCAACAAAACCGACGCCAGTGCCTGGGTTGGCGACAGCGTAAACCTGACCTCCACTGCAGCGGGCGACGCACCATGGAGTTCCAGCCCCCTTGTTCTGTTGCCCGCTGATACTGCAGATTCGCGGCGCGCGCCACTGATCAGCGAGAGCTGGTCCTGGGACGCGCCGATCAGTGTTCAAGCGAACAATCAGCTGGAGCAATTAGCGATAGCGGGTAACTTCGATGCGCTGTTTGGTGTGACGGGCGATAGAGGGGTTGTGGGTGCCGGCCTTAATGTACAGGTCAGCAACAACCGAGCGGTTGCCGGTATAGGTGCTGACGGGTCCGTCGCAGCCCAGGCGCTGGACGTCAGCGCGCTGCAGGATGAGATGCTTATCGGGTTAAGCCCCTCAGCCGGTGAAGGTGGCAGTATTGCCGGCAATGGCTCCTTTGTGGTCAATCGAGTAGATGCTACTGTCCATGCCTCTGTGCATAGCAGTGCCCGTGTCGACGCAAATCGTGTGAGTCTCGATGCGGAACATGCGCTCGGAGTCTGGAGCGCCTCAGGCACTCTGGCGGCGGCGGAAAATATTGGGGTGGGTTCGAGCTTGGCCATTAATCTGGTCAACACCGATGTCTACGCCCTGGTTGGAAACAATAATCTGCGCACAGAGGGTCGCAATAACTGGCGTCCAGCATCCTTGGGTGGGGGTCTGGCAAGCGCCGGGGTGGGTGTCTGGAAGGTCAATGACCTGGTGCTCGGCGCGAAGAGTTCGGGTCAGAGCGGGGCTTTTTCCGTTGCTGGTGCCCGCGCTCGCTCAGAGCGTGAAACGCAAGAGCAGCAGCGGTTACGCGCGCGAAGCGGTGGCGCTGACGAGCGAAGTCAGGAACAGGCAGGCGGGTTGGGCGATGCGATAAAGGATGCCCTGACTGAGAGTCTGTCGCAGGTGACGGGTGAGTTGTCCCTATCTGGCGATGCGTCGGGCGACGAGGGCAGGACCGTCCTGGGTAATCTCGTTGATGGATTCTGGAGCAAGCTGGGTGATTTCCTGACCGCGAGCGGCGGCCCGGGAGGGAGTGGCGATCCGGTAAAAGCTTTCAGTCTCGCTGCCGCAGCCTCTGGCAGCGTCAATGCCGTAGCGCAGAAGAATCGCAGTCATTTGGGCAATATCGTACTGGACCCGCGTGACACTGACGGCACGCGGGTCAACGTTCTGTCGCTCAATCAGACCCACCAGCTCAGTGGTGCCGGGGCCGGGGCGCTGATGCTTTCTGGCGGCGGTCAGAAAAGCAGTTTTGGTTCAGCCCTCTCCGCCGCTATGGCATTCAATAGGCTCACCAACCTGACCGAAGCCACACTGTCTGACGCATCGCTCAACGACAACGACCAACTGAATGTGCAGGCCGCCAGTGGTGGCGATCAGGTCGCACTGGGCCTGGGTCTGTCAGCGGCGAGCGGGGGCAGGACCAACATTGCCGGTGCGCTATCGGGATCGGCTGGGTTGTTCGCCAATCAGACCCGCGCCAGTGTAGTCGATTCAGCGATTTCGCAGCGGGTGGTCGATCCAGGAACAATCGCGGTCAACGCCTACGACCGCTCGCGAAACCTGCTGGGTGGTGGTGCTTTCGCATTGAGTACCCAGCGCGGTGGCAGTGCGGGCGGGTCGTTGGTGATTGCCGACATGCGCAATACCCTCGAAGCCCGATGGTTGGGCAGCTCGGCGACAGATTTTCTTTCCCTTGATGTCAAAGCCAATAGTGCCTCCAGAGTATTGGCCGGTGCTCTCGGTACCGCTGCCAGCACGGGCCCGAGCAGCGCTTCTGCCGCGGGCTCACTCTTTGTTGTCAGTATGAAAAATACCGTCAATGCACTGGTTGACCAAAGCGCTGCGGGTGACTCTGCCCTCTCCGGCGCTAATGTGTCCGTGGCGGCGGCAAGTGTGCCTGTCACGGATGCTTTGAACAGTATTTTTGAGCATGATGCAGCAGCAGGTGGAACGCTCAGTAGTAGTGGCTTGGACTTGGGTGGTGTAACTACCACTGCCGATATTGATGTTCAGGCTCAAACCGACGACGCGCTCTTTGCAGAGACTGCCGAGGGTATTGATACCAACGTGGTAGAGGGGGAAAGTGGATCCGATACGACTTCGCGCGATCTGTTTGATAACGGCTCGTTGGGTAGCGAAGCCGTTATCGGTATTGCCGGTTCGCTTGCCGGTACTTCTGGCAAGGCGGCAGCGGGTGGTGCTTTTGGTGTTGTTCATAACGCCAGCAATTACGCTGCCAGAATTGCCAATACCGATATCACCCTGGGCGGCGACCTGGATCTGGCTGCGCTTAACGGGACTGATGTGCTGGCGGGTGCTGTGGGAGTGGGTGGCGGTACCAATCTATCGGTTTCCGGTTCTGCTACGGGAGTGATCGGACGTGGTGCGGTCAGCACCGTACTGGATATGACAGACCGCACACTGGTCGCCAATAATCTGGTTGTAGAAGCACTTAAAACCGGTGATTTCTATTCGCTTGCCGGTAGTATTTCGGCTAGCGGACGCACAGCCGCAGTGGGTGGTGCTTTCAGTATCAATGATCTGCAGCAGAGCGCCAGTGCGCTCGTGGAGGGGGGCGTCTACCAGCTTGCAGGCGATGCAATCCTCAATGCAGCGCAGCAGAGCAAGATTATTACGGCAGCACTGTCTGGCACGGTATCCGGCAACGGCGTGGGCATTGGCGGGGCGATGACCTACAACAGGATTGCTGATACAACGACGGCAGAGTTGCGCCAGGCACAATTGACTGCAAACAGCTTGAGTATTGCCGCGAGTCAACCTGAACTGGGCGCTAGCATATGGTCCTTGGCGTTCAATCTCGCAGCGGGTGGTGGCAGCGTTGGTCTTGGCGCTGGAGTAGCAGTCAATCAGGTGAGCGCCGAGCGCGCGTCAACAATCTCTGATAGTACGGTCAATCTCAGTGGTGATGCGACATTGACATCGGCGCTTGACGGAGAAATCTGGAGCGTCGGGATTGACGCGGCGGGTGGCGGCACCGCTGGCGTTGGAGGCTCTTATTCCTTTAATGCCATTG
The DNA here is from genome assembly GCF_041579695.1 of Halopseudomonas sp. Classification (GTDB taxonomy): domain Bacteria; phylum Pseudomonadota; class Gammaproteobacteria; order Pseudomonadales; family Pseudomonadaceae; genus Halopseudomonas. The sequence continues at coordinate 41,102 of NZ_JBFGFI010000015.1, read as the reverse complement.
GTGGAAGCGACAGGGTTCAGATCAGCAATTCAAGCCTGATCTCCACCAATAGCTCTGGGTTGTATCTCGACGCCAGTGCCGGTGAAGGCCTCACGCTGGCTTCGCTAGCCGGTTCGGTCACCGGGGGCAGAACTGCGGCAGTGGGCCGGGCAGTGTCTTATAACAGCATTGGTGTGGACCGTTCGGCACTGATCACTGGCAACAGTTCAGTTGCGGATTTTTCCCGTGCGGAACTGAGCAGCGGCAGTGCGCAATCCATTTACTCAATCGCTGTGGCCGGGGGTGGCGCTGGGACAGTAGCGCTCAACGGCGCGTCAGCTACCAATATTCTGCAAGGTAGCGCGCGGTCGGCTATTGAGACCAGCGCGCTGACTATTGATAGCCTCAGTCTGTCTGCTGCTAACGGCAAGCGCACCATCTGGAGTCTCGGTCTGGTTCTCAACGGCGCTGGTAAGGCCGCATTGGGCGTAGCGAATGTCAATAACGTCATATTGGCCAAGCGTATTGCCGAAATTGATGATGCGGAGCTGGTGCTAAGCGGAGCTCTGTCACTGATCAGCGGCGGCGATGCGTTGATTCGATCAGCAGCGCTCGGCGGTGGTGGTGCCGGTACCGCGGCAGCAGGCGCATCCGTTGCTGTCAACGTTGTTGAAGGTGAAGAAACGGCCCGCATCAAGGACAGCCGTGTTGAGGGTGCCACAGCACTGACGGTTGATGTCACCCGTGGCGAAGTGGATATCAAAACCCTAGCCGGTAACGTCCAGGGTGGCGGCACCGGCGCAGGTGCTGGCGCCGTGGCTATCAGCACGGTCAAACAACTCCGTCAGGCATTGGTTGAGAATACTGCACTGGATCTGTCCGCTGCTGCGCCTGTGCGGGTTGAGGCCCTGACCGGTGCACGCATCAATACCCTTTCGCTCAGTGGAGCTGGTGCGGGAACGGCCGCCGCCGTATTTTCCAATGCTAGTAATAACATTGATGCAAAAACCTACACTCGGGTAGTTGGTAACAGCGGCAGTATGGGTAGCTTGCAGATCAAGGCGACGGATAACTCCCAGATCCGCTCCTTGTCCGGTGGTATAGCCGGTGCCGGCGTCGCGGCAGTGGGCGTGGCTTCAGCAACAAACCGGGTGGCCAACACTATCGAAGCCAGCCTTAAAGGATTGCGTGACGGTGAAGGCTTTGCGCTGAATGATCTCGCCGTCAATGCACGTTCGGACGCCAGCATAGAGACCCTTTCGGTATCGGGCGGCTTTTCGGGTACCGCGGCAGCCAATGGCGGTGTTGCCACCAGCATGCTGGATACCACAACCCGTGCCTTGGTCAGCGATGGTGCCGGCGTAGTGGCGCAGAATAACGTAGCCGTGGTGGCCTTCAATCGCGATGTTCTTGACTCCTATGCAGGGGTCGTTGCTGGCAGTGGCAATGCTGCCGTGTCCGGTATTCTCACCGTCAATCTGATCAAGAGTGATACCGAGGCAGCCATACGCGGCGCCAGCACACGCGTGACGGCGCTGGCCCTGGGTACTGGCGTTTCGGTCAATAACGGTCAGATAGTCAATGCTCCCAATACCCAGCTGTGGGCTGATGAGAAAGCATTCAATCCAGTAACCGATTTACAGACCGGCTCGGAGACCGTTCGCGGTATTGCAGTGCGCGCGACGACCCTACAGCAGGCCGGGCAGATGAGCGTCAGCGCGGCGGTCTCGCTGGTGCCTATTGCGAGCGCCTCGATTGGCGGCATCAGTAACACCAGTGTGTTGGGCGGTTCGACTCTGGCGGCCATCGATCAGGCGCTGATCAACCAGGATAATGCGGGTGCCGCTGCGGCACAGCAAGTCAGTGTGGCAGCTCATGCTCACACCTACAGCTTTGGTGGTGTATTGAATGGGGCGCTATCTCTGGGGGCTGCTGCGGTAGCCGCGACCGCTGATGCCGGCGTGATCAGTCGCGATGTGACCGCACGGATTAGGGGTGCCACAGTGACCAGTCGTGGGCAGACACGGGTCGATGCGCGGTCTACCCGGGCTGCCAGCAATATCGTCGTCAGCGCCTCTGGCGCCATCGTTGGCGTGGCCGGCAGTGCCAGTGTACTGGTGCTGGAAGGCAGCACTGAGGCCCTGGTGGATGATGCCAGCCTGTTGACCCTAGGCAGCCTAGCGGTCAATGCAAACGCTACAAATTATCTGTCAGCGTCTGCCAATACTGCCAGTGGCGGTGTTGCGGGCGCAGGAGCGGGTGTGGGTGTTGGCTATAACAACAGTATGGTGCGCGCCTGGTTGGGTGCACAACCGGGCAGCACCGAGGGTCGTACCCGGGTAATGACAGGCGGGGCAGTCAGTGTTGAAGCGGATAGCGTGACTGATGCGCAGGCATTGAGCGTCAGCATCAGCGGTGGCGGCGCAGCTGCCGCCGGTTCAGTCAATATGCTGATTATTGAGAACGTAACCGAAGCAGGTGTGGGCTTAGTCGATATTGGCAGTAGCGGTCGGCGTGCGGCCAGTCTCAAGATCGATGCTTTTGATCGCCTAAATGTTAACAGTGTGGCGGGCTCGGCCGCGCTTGGTGGTATTTCTCTGGGTGCCAGTGCCAACATTCTGGTGGCGAACAACGCTACCCGCGCGATGCTACTGGACAGTCAGACCTGGGTAACCGGCGCTGTAGACGTCCTGGCCCGCAGGGAAAGCGATCTGCAACTGTCCACCGTATCTGGGGGGGTCGGCGGCACGGTAGCATTGGGCGGAAGCATCGGCATGATGATGCTGGGTTCCGGCACCACTCAAACTGATGATGTTGACGCGCTTGACGAGCTGGATGCCGGCGGCAATGGCACTCTTTCGATGATCGATAACTTTACGGCGCGTACTGTGGTGGAGACCGCCTACCAGACCATGGTGCTGGATGAGGATACGGGTCAGTATCAGCAGACGAACCGAAGCACTACAGCAGATACCACCTTTATCAACCAGCAAGGCCGTATTGGATCAAGCTCCGCACGACTCGATGCGGGCGATATCTACAAGCATGAAACACTGGCTCGGGTACAAGGTGGCCGTGTCGATGCAGGGGGTAAGGTCAGTGTCAAGGCGACTGATGCACTTTATAGTCGTAACCTGGCAGGCTCAGCTCAGCTTGCCGGCACGGCTGCCGTGGGCGGGGCTGCCGCTCTCACATTTTCCAATTCAAAGATAAGTGCGGAAATCAATCCCGTACAGCTCAACAGTAACAGTCTGGATGTTGCCGCAGATGCCCTCAGGCTGCTGAGCGACAAGCCTGCCGTTGCGGTTGATGCCTACACAGGCTCAGCGGGATTTGCTGCTGGGTTGGGCGCGGGAGTCGGTGCGGCAGTGATGAAGAACACCGTAACGGCCTCTCTGGGTGGAGAGCTGGAAACGAAATTCAACATGAACGCTTCGGCACGTGATGGTCTTGATCTGGATATTAAGGTACTTGGAGGGCAGCTTGCGGTGGGTGGTGCTGCTGGCGTGGTGGTCGGAATTGGCGAGCGCTCCAGCACCGTGACACTTGAGGTGGCTGATAATGCCAGCTTGGATGCTAAGCGAGCACTGAGTCTTTCTGCCATCTCGGAGGGGGGCAGTCTGGTTGTAGTACAGGGCGCCTCCGGAGGCCTACTTGCTGGCGTTCAGGCTGCGGTAGCATCGGCACTAGATAACAGTAGTGCAACACTGAATGTCGGCGCGAACGCTCAACTGGCAGCTCAGACGCTCAACTTGTCGGCCATCGCCAGACCGCGCCTTGAAGTGCGGGGCGTGGGCGTTGCTGTGGGCGGCAGCGTCGCCATGGGCGGAACCGTGCTTTTAGCCGACGCGGATGCAAAGGCGTATGTAAATGTGAATGAGGGCAGTCTCTTGACGGCTCATCAGGCTATTTTGCGTGCGGCGATAGAGCGCGCTGGCACCGCAGATACCGTGAGGGCCTCGGGGGTTGGCGTTGTGGGAGGGCTTGGTCTTTCTGCCAATGCGGTTGTTGCCCGGGCTATCAACACAACCCATAGTCGTATTTTTACCTCCTCCAGTAGCCAGTTGAAGGGGACATCACTGGCTGGACAGGATGCTAGCTGGGCGCTGGTAGCCAATACCGACAGCCGCCAGCGCGCGAACACAGCGGGAGTAACAATAGGATTATTGAGCCTAGGCGCCCATCTTGCCAAAGCAGGCTCAACCAATCAGACCCAAGCCCAGATCAATAGCCGTTTCTCTGGTAACAATGACGCTGTCCGCGTGGCGGCTGTGGCTACCAATGATTCAGAAGCACGCAGTGTAGCGGGCCAGGGTGGTCTGGTGAGTGGCGCGGCTGCTACAGCCAATACCTGGGATAAAGGCAAGACGCAGGCTGACTGGCTGGCCCGTGGCCTGGGCGACACGGCTATTGATAATGCCAGCCTCGTGTTGGATGCCAGTCATACCAGCCGGGCCAATGCGTTCGTTGACAGTACCAATGCTGGCCTGGTTGGCGTCAGCGGTGCTTTTGCGACCAATACGGTCGATCTGGAAGTGCGCAGCAGTTTGCTGTCCGGCTCCTTTGTTGAGGCAGCTGATTATAAACAGACTGCATCGGGCACCTTTATCAAGGCAGCCAGCCCTGATTTCAACGTGTCCTCCGGGTCAGGTGGCGTATTGGATCTGCCTGCGGCCAAAAGTATTACCAATATCAAGCTGAACACTCAGGCGCTGGTGGGTAACGGTGCACGACTTGCCGTGGTGGGCGATTGGCGTAACCCCGGTAATATGCTCATCCAGGCCTTTAACGATATCTTTGCCCGGGACCGTGTCAAATTGGATGCGGGGGGCGCTATCGCGATTACCCGGGCTGAGTCGCAGGTCGAGGTTGAGAAAGCCGATAGTCTGGTGCGGATCGGTGAAGATGCTGAACTTTTCAGTATTGGTACCCTGACGCTCTCGACCAATACGGTCTCGGATATCGATGTCAGTGCCAATACCAAGGCCTATGGTGCGGCTGGGGCTGCGCAGGGGTTCAGTCTCGCCAAGGTGACGGCCGAGCATTGGGTTGATGTGCAAAGCGACGCCAAGCTTCGTGGGTATGGCGATGTGAGGCTGTATGCAGGCTCGGATATTCCGGGGCGCACTACCCTCGAAGTCGATCTTGATGGTGAGACCGTTGAAATTGAAACCGCCGTACCTGGCCGTGCCAACCAGGCCACACTGGTGGCCCGGACTGACATCTGGAATAAAACAGCTTTCCCGGTCGAGACCGATCCGGTGGCCCAGGCTATTTACAACCGTGAGCAGGATATTACGGTCGCCTCCGGGGCTTTGGTAGAAAGTGTCGGTGATGTTTACGCCTATGCGAACCGGGGTTTCGGTGACCTGACCGGGCAGGGTATCGGCAAGGATCTTTACCGTAAGGCCGCAGAGGATACGGCTAATGCGCTTGGTTCGCTTGTGGGCGCTGGCGAGGTATCGCTGGATATCGAGTATAACTTTATCGCCAACAACCGCGAATCGGATGTGCGGATTGACGGTGATATCCACACAGGCATCTTCAATAATCAGATACTTGAAATCGAGCGTTTGATTTTCGATCCGGTTACCGGTGAGGCCAGCCTGGAGGTGGGTGAGGTCAGCGATGGCATTACCTACAGGTTGCAGACCGGTGGCTACATGCAAGCCCTGAGCGCACGCGAACGTGAGCTGGTTGGACAGCTTGAAGACTACGGTGTACTGGAGCAGGATCGCCTTGCTATTGAAGCCGAACTTCGTCTGTTGCGCAGACGTCTGAGTAACCTCTATCAGGAGATGGGTGGTGACGTCAGAACCAGCGGTGGCGCTGTGTTCGATAGCTTGCCCGAGGACATAACGATCCAGATTCTGGAAGTTGACCCGATCATTGCCCGACCAGGCAATATCTTTGTGAAGTCAGACAGGTTGGTGGGCACCGGGGGTTTGCGCGCACCCGGTGACGCGCGGATTGATATTGACAATAAAAGCGCCGCTTTTTTGAGTATCACCAATCTCGAGATTCCAAACCGCGAAGGCGGTCATTTGTTATTCAATGATGCATCAATGACCGGCAATGCGAGCATCGTCGAAGCCAATCGCGCGCGAACTGTCCTTTTTGATCCACTGCCTTCGCCCGCTCCAACGGCCGCTTTTGGCGAGATAACCATCGCCAGCAATTCCCCGGCTCCGCAGATTACCGTGAATAACAGCTACAACCCGGCGACCGGGGGCACCTTTACTCGGGCCAACGGGACCACCATTGCTTTGCCCGCCCCAGATATCAATATCAATGGAGCTGTGCGTAATTTGCGCGGCAACGTCGAATTGACGGCCAGTTACGGCAGTATCTACATCAACGGTGATGTGCGAGCCCAGAGTATCAGTATTGATGCAGGGCGAGATTTTGTGCAAAACGCAACCCAACCTTTCCTGCCTATCGGTGGTGACCCCAGTTCGAATGTCAGTGGCGGCAGCCTGACGCCCCCTGCAACGGGCTCTGGTACTGTCGCGGGCAACAACGTAGCGATCAGTGCCCAGTACCTCAACATCAATGGACTGGTGCAAAGCGGGGTAGCGGATTGGAATCTATCAATCAATGAAAGTGATTTTGACGAAGCCACCAATGCTGATTTCAAAGCGGCAAAGGCCGCCTATAACGCAGGTACGGGCGAACGCTATTTTCAGGTCAAGACCACTAGCGGCCGCGAGCGCCGAGTCGGTTACAGTTTCGACTTCCTGAACAACAACCTGTTGATGGACCGCGTAGAGGCCGGTGGCGGGTATATGGAACTGACCGGTCATATCATGAGCACCGGTAATGGTGAGATCAAGGTGCTTGACGGTTTCAGTCGCGTCAATGTGGCCAACAACAGTGCTAGAACGCTTCAGATCAGTGGTATTGATCTAGGCTCGGGAGTCGAAGGCACATTAAGATTGAATGACGTGAACTTCACCGGCGCTTTCAAGGGCACGGATACGGTTACCTCAACGATATACACGCGCATTGGCGATAACATCCAAGTCTACCGGGGCGCCAGTAATGAGGTTTCAACCAACTCGGCGTACCTAATCGACACACTGAGTGATACGCGTTCTACCGAATATGCAGTGCGCCAGGGGCGTAGCTATGTCTGGCTGACAGGCCAGGATTTCAGCGTGACTGAAATTTTCGAGCGTTATGTGGATGAGTTCTGGGAACTGGTGGAGGTAGGAGCGTGGGATTACAACGAGCGTGTCGCCTCGTATTCCGGTGAGCCTCGCCTCATCGAAGGCGCCGAGTACATGGGGGATCATCGTGGCTCCTACTGGGAATATGACCAGGCCAAGATCGATGATCTGGATTTTTTTGAAAAACTCCAGTTTGATATATTCAAGGATACCAACCCTGGCCTATTCCTGGATTTGCGGGTTTACCCTGATCTGGTGGCAGGGCGCGTTTACCGTGATGTAACGCGAGTGCAGCTTGATGAACCGCAATCGGAAAAAACCTACCGAACCAGCTGTGCCGAGCATTTCATCTGGTGTCAGGTAACACGCTTTCATGAGCGAGAGGTCAGGGTCACCAGCAACAAGGAAATCGTACGCAACATAGTCAGAGCAGATTTGCCTATCAATATCAATTTCATCGGACATGATACCGGTGAAGTTAACCTGGCCTCGTTCGGCAGTGTGGAGCTGGTCGGATCCATATTCAATGAGACAGGCAGGACCTCGATCACGACCCTCAATCAGCTTCTGCAGGCATCGGAAGAGGTTGTGGTAGCGGCGGATGACCTGACCTTGAATACCTCTCGCGGCATCGGCAGCGGCGTGCAGTCGGTGAACGTGCAGCTGGGTTCAGGCAGCCTCAGTGTCGTGAACGATTCCTCTGGTGATGTAAACGTTCAGGCCCTGAATGGTGGTGTGCGACTGGAGAATTTGATTGCCTTTGGCGGTGGCGTCAATCTTGCCGCTCAGGGGAATATTACTGCGAACAGTGGTGTTGTTATTGGCGGTCACGCAATTAACCTGACCAGTACCCAAGGTTCGGTTGGTAGTCTGGATAGCCCGCTGCTGATCAATACCGACAATACCCGGGGAGAAGCCCGGGCGTCTTCAGCTCCGGCGCTGTTCACGGCCCGCGCAGTAGGCGATGTGGCCGTCGAAGAAATATCCGGTGATCTGGCGTTGAATCAGGTATTCAGCGGTGGTGATACCAGGATCAACGTACGCGATGGTGACCTGGTAGACGCCAACACCAACGACCGGTTTGACGTACGTTCGCCAGAAGAAATGCGCACTCTCTGGAGCAGCGTCCAGTTGACGGGTGAAGCCGCCGATGAGTCGCTGGAGCAACAGAAGACGGCGCTCGTCAATGCGGGTAATGCCCGTTACAGCCGTTACTGGAGTTTGCGTAATCTGCGCCTGGAAGGGGGTGAGCTTATCGCCGATCCCTATGAAGAAGACTTCAGTCCTACCTTGAATCTTGCCCAGGAAAACCAGTTCCGCGAACTGTATGGTTGGGATGACGCACAGCTGGAAAGCTATCGCACAGATCTGGCAACGCAGTACCAATCATTGCACGCCGAGTTTGGCGGGGAGGATTACAACTCCGCTTTTAATTACGAATTGGGCGCGCAAGAGCTGGAATCGGTCGAAACCGGCTCTTCCTGGACTGAACAGCAGTTGCTGTTTTCCGTCTCGCGCGGCCTGTTCCGCGGCGAAGGTGGCGGGTCTGGCAAGGTCGAAGATTTAAATATCGAGGCCAGTGATATCACCCTGAAGGCCAACAAGATTGGGAGCACGTTGGCAGAGAACGTGGTTATTGATCTGACTGACGGTTTTACGGGTTTGAGTCCTGAGCAGCGCTTGGCATTAGCCAGCGCTGAAGCGGACGATATCTTTTTTGACGAGGGCAATCCAAATATCATCAACATCATCCAGCGCGAAGATCTGGATGTGGATGCGCGAGGGCTTATCCGGGCTACTTCTGATACGGATATTTTTCTGGGTGGTACACGGGATTTCAATATTTTTGATGTCCAAGGTGGCCGAATTGAAATCAAGACCGATGGCAGCATCACCAGTGCCAATGCCACGGGTGTTGTGCTGGATGGGGACGATGTTGTTCTGGAAGCTGGTGGTGATATCGGTACCCCGACCCAGGCGCTGAACCTGAAGGTTGCGGGCGTCTTGACCGCGCGAGCCCAGCGTCTGGGTCTGATCCACGATGGCGACCTGACGATAGATTACCTATTGGGTCGTCAGGGCGTTAACTTGCAGGTTGATCGAGGTGCTCTGCTTGTAAAGGACAACAGTTTTGCCGGGATCTGGCAGGAAGTTGAGCATATCGCCGGCGGCGACATCGAACTGAAAGTCGACGGGCAGGCGGGTCTTGAAGGTCAGCGGCTCAATCTGGCAACCAATCCGACCAATACGGTGACCCTAGACATTTCCGATGACGCCTGGTTGGGGGGTATACAGGGTTTGAGTTCGACCCCGGGTGTGCTAAGCCTGAGCCGCGTCAATGTGGGCGGGCGTTTGGATCTGGCTAACCTGTTCAACCTGCAACAGACAGGCGATTGGGCCTTGGGCTCCCTGGTGCTGGATGTGCAGAATGACTGGCTTGCCGACGAAGGGGCCGCAATAACGGCTAATAACGGTTTGTCAGCTATGGCTGGCAATCAGATTCGTCTGGGCAATGTGACTGCCACCAACACGTCTGCAGGTATCAGCCTTAAGGCTGCCGCGCTCGGTCAGCTGACTGATGGTGATCAATGGTTTGCTGCCGGACTGATGGATTTACAGTCTAGGGGCAATGTTGGTTCAGCAACGCGTTATCTGCGGGTAGGGGCAGATGAACTGAATGTCCGCAGCGATAATGGCGATCTTTTCTTGCGCATGCTGGGGCATGTCAATGCCGGCCAACTGACCACTCTGAACGGACAGCAACAGCTTCAAAGTATTGGTCAGGTGAACCTGAGCGCCATCAGCTCAAGTGGTCAGATTAATGCTGTAATAGAGGGGCGTCTATCTGTAGACAGCACTGAATCCAATGAGGGAATCGTGCTCAATGGCAGAGATTTTGTTGGTCGGAGCCTGCTCGCCCGCAATGGCGATATTGTCGCCGATCTGCTTAGCCTGGACGTGGCTGAAATGCGTACGCCCCAGGGCCTTATTGACCTCCAGGCGGATGCTGCCCGAGTTGGTTTGGCCAGCAGCCGCGATACCCTCGACATGATCGTCGACGGCAATCTGACCCTGGGTGCGGCCGACTCAGGCCTTGACATGACGTTGCAAACGGTCGTCGGTTCCAATGGCGATATCCGTTTTGGAACGCCTGCTGTGACATTAGCGGATCTGAATGTTAGCCATATTTACAGTGCCCAAAATCTGCGTATCGAGGCTGACCGAGATGTCTTCGGAGGAAACGCCCAGGCTGAGCTCGACGTTTTGGCCAGTGGCAGAAACCTTGCTTTCGGGCGTTTACAAAGCAGCACCGGCGACCTGCTGTTGCAGGCTACAGATCAATTTGGTGCGGCGCAGTTGCTGAGCCCCCAGGGGCTTATCCGACTGCGTGCAGGCTCGGTTGATGTTGGCCAGGCAGTAGCGAGCGAAACCCTTGGCATCCACAGCCTGGGTGACCTGTCACTGTTCAGTGGCCGTAGTGGTGAGAATCTGACGCTGACTACTGAAGCCGGTTCCCTTGGCACCATCAAGTTCGGACTGTTGGCCGATCCTGACGCCGAGGGCGTATTGGAGCCTGCCCATTTGTATTCCGACGCCAATATTCTGGTTCAGACCGACGGCGATATTTTCGGCGGCAATGCTGAAGCAGTCGGCGAAGTGCGCATGATAGGCCGGAACCTGTTTTTCGGACGGGCTGAAAGTCTGGCCGGTGATATCTATCTTCAAGCCAACGGTGACGCGGCTGAAAGCCAAGGCAACATGACCGGTTTACTGGTGCAGGCGCATCGCGACGTAGCGATTCTGGCCAATCGCGATCTGGTCATGCCGACTGTACGCTTCGGTGGCAGTTACTCACTCAAGGCCGGCCGCGATCTGACCGTTGGTGTAGGTCGGGATCTGGATGTCAATGGAACCGCCGAGGCGGGGCGCGACCTGACCTTCGTGGTAGGCGGTACGGTTGATTTGCTGGGTGCGGTTGCCGGTCGCGACCTGAGCATCCGCTCCGGTCAGGCGATCAACATTGACAAGGATGTGCTGGCCGGTGGCGAGATACTGCTCGAAGCCGCTGATGGCGATATTCGCGTAGGTGGCAATGTGTTGTCCACCGCGATTCCCTACCAGGGTCAAGCGCTGAACGGCAATGTGCGATTGCTGGCCAGTGGTGATATCAGTGCTAAAGATGTGGGCGCAGCAGCGGGGCGTATTCAGGCTGATGGTTTGAGTCTGGACTTTGCCGGTCTGCGTGCTGCCAACGATATAAACCTGCTGGCGCGGGGTTCGATTCGAGTTGGCGAGAGCCTCAGTGGCGGCGACCAGAACTGGTTGGCAGATGAGCAGATTGGCTTTGATCGCGTGCTGGCCGAGGGGCAGGCGTTACTGGACAGCCTGTTGGACACCCGAGGCATTAGTATCCAGGCGGATCAGGGCCTTGAAGTCAATGCGGGCTGGCGCAGCGGTGTTGCTTCTCCGGCGACGGTTGAATTGCAGCAGGCCATAGCGCCGACTATGCATTTGCGATCCGGTCAGGCCATCCGCGTCGGGGACGCCAGTATCGGTGAGTCTGCCAACCTGAAGGCACAGGACATTGAATTTGCCGGTCGTCACAATAACACTGGCTTGCTCATGCTGAATGTGACTGGGCTCAATAATATTGGTGGTCCGGGAGAGCGCTTTATCACCCGAATCGATGCATCGCATATTGTGGTGCGCGGGCTTGATACGGCTTACACCGGGTTTGATACAACGGCTCTACAAGTGGACTTTGAGGCAGCCACCAATGTCGACTACCTGTTCCTTACTACGCCCCAGGCTGTGGTGACAATAGATAACCTGAGCCCAGGCTACCGGGCTACAGCCAATGTCCAGATCTACGAAATGGACAAGGAGTTCTGGCTATACCAGAGCGGTTTACAAACCTATACCAATGGCTACGTGCTGCAGCGTGACTTCACTCATCAGGTACGGGTGCCGAATTTTGTTGAAGGACATCAGGACGGAAGCGTTGATTACCAGAACATGACCGCCGCGGCCTTTGCAGCGTTGCTGGTGACTCCAGATAATATTCTGCTGCGCTTGGGCGAGCTGATGAACCAGCTAGGTGGTTATGCGCCAACGTCTGAGCAGGATGTGAAGGCACGCGAGGGAGGTCAAAGTGTGAATCTCGATACGCAGGCCCTCTCTGAAAATGGCGGTGATAAGGAGCAGTCGTGGGAAATCTGACAGGGAATAAGTTGGCCAGGTACAGTGCAGCGTTGATTGTTGGTCTGGGGACTGGATTACTCGCAGCTGGGTCTGCGGCACAGGCGCTGTCACCCGGTCTGATTGATCCAAATCTGTTGCGCGAACAGATTGAGCGTCCGCAACAGCAGCGACTGACCGAGGAGAGAGCCAAGCGGATAGAAGTGCCGGCTCTGCAAGGTGAGCAGCCCGCGGATTCAGATGCGTTACCCGATGACAGTCCGCCTTTTGTGCTGGAGCAAATCAGCTTCAACGCGTCGGTATTCCTTGCTGAGGCTGAGTTGCAAGCGCTCGCGGCCGATTACCTCGGTCGCCAAATCACCTTTGCTGACATTAACCAATTGCTCCGTGAGATCAATGAGCGCTACAGCGAACTGGGTCAATTGACAGCCCGTGCGGTAGTCCCGCCGCAGTCTTTGGATAATCGAAGTTTGCGCATCGTATTAGTTGAGGCCAAGCTGGATTCGATCAATATCGTGGGTGAACAGGCATTCGTTGAAGAGCGTTTTTATCGAGAACGTCTTGATCTGGAAAATGGAGTCGTGCTCGACAGTCCGCTGCTGATTGATAACATTCGACGCTTCAATGCTACCACCCCAGGGCCTCAAGTGAGCGCTGGCCTTGCTCCGGGCGAACGCTTTGGTACCACCCGGGTGGACCTTACAACCTTCGAGCCGGACCGCGTCGCCTGGTCATTGTTTGCTAATAATTATGGCAACGAAAGCTCGGGGCGGGAGCAGCTAGGGGGCACGTTAAACTGGTTCTCGCCCACGGGCGTGGCCGACAACCTTGGACTTGTTCTAGTGGGTACCCAAGGCACCCAGTATTACAATCTTCGATATTCCAGGCCGGTCACCCGAAAAAATGGCATGGTCTGGTTCGAGGCCGGGCACAACACACTGCAAATAGAACAGGGTCCGCTGGCGCAACTAAACATTGAAGGTGAATCGAATAACTATGCGTTGGGTTTTGATCAGCCCTGGTGGCTTTCAGAAAAGTGGCTATTACTGGGTGGAGCGAGTTACGGGATGCTCACATCTGAAAATACGATCGAGGGGTTGGCGCTGAGCGAACTGGATATTCAGGAGCTGACCTTCAAAGGTCAATTCGAATATCGATCCGAACCCTGGTACGTGCGCTACGAGCAGCGGCTCCGACAAGCCTCGGTTGACAACAAAATCACTGGAGACAGCGGGAACTTTACGCTGCTTAACGGTGAATTGTTCGCGGCTCGGGCGTTGGGGGCGCTCTATGAGCTCAGCGGAAGAGTTGGGTGGCAGTACGCAACTAAGCAGGAGGAGCTGCCTTCTTCGCTGCTCAAGCAGTTTGGCGGCATCAGCAGCATGCGTGGTTATGATCCGGGCGTTATTGCTTCTCCGTGGGGGGTCAATCTCAGCGTGGAGACAGTTTGGCGCTACAGCGAGCGTTGGCAGCCATTTGTTTTTCTGGATTATGGTCGAGCCATGGAGTTGGGTACTGAAGATGTGGATTTAGCCAGCGCGGGTGTGGGTCTCAACTTTCGTTGGAATAACAGATTCTCGGCCAGCCTGGTGGCGGCCGGTACCATGAAGGATGTCGTGCCTGATCAAGACAAGTCGCAACTGATGCTGCAAATGATCATTCGTTAATAAAATTGATAATTGGGGAAAAAGGATGTCGACATTGCTTTTATATAAGGAAATCAGGGCTCTAAATCGTGATCAACACAAGGCTTTGAAGCTGAAAACGTCAGGTGATTGCCGATTCGCAGCCGATACCCACATAGTACCTTTGGCTGGCCTTGAGTTTTTTCAGGCCGCTCGCAGCTACCCGATAGTTTTCATCGGTGAAGGTGATAACGTCAGCCCTATTGCCTTGCTAGGCTTGCGTGAGGGGCTCAACATGTTCATTGGTGAAGAGGGTCAGTGGCGCAGCAATACTTATATTCCGGCCTTTATTCGTCGCTATCCCTTCGTGCTCGCGCAGGGCGATGACGAGCAGTTTACTGTCTGTATTGATGAGTCCTACTCGGGTTGGAATGAAGATGATGGGCGCGAATTATTTGCTGAACAGGGAGAAAATACGGCTTATCTGGATGAAATGATCAGTTTCCTGCAAAACTTCAATGCGGAAATGCAGCGCACCCGCCGTTTCGTAACCCAGCTCCAGGCGATGAATCTGATGGTTCCCCGTACATTGAAACTCACGCATACCAATGGAGAGAGCTTCATGCTGAAGGATTTCCTCGCAGTTGACGAGGAAGCGTTCTTAAAGCTGGAAGACGATCAGGTAATCGAGCTCAACAAAGAAGGGTTTCTCGGTTGGGTGTATGCGCACCTAATGTCGCTGGGGAACGCCAACCAACTCTTCGAGCACTACCTTGCCAGCAAGGAATTGTTGGCTACCAAACACTGAGGTTCAGCAAGCGATCCGGTTGCGGCCGGCACGCTTGGCGCTGTACATGAGTTTGTCGCAGCGATCCAGTACCTCCCGATTCCCTTCGTCGACCTGGCGGGTTGTGACGCCCAGGCTGGCGGTCATCGGGATCGAGGCGCCGTCCCATTCGAATTGCATGTGCTCGATGGTATTGCGGATGCGTTCGGCGACCATTCGAGCCTGGGTGGCGGGTGTGTTACTGAGCAGAATGACGAATTCCTCACCACCCATGCGAAACAGGTCGTCGACGTCGCGTAGGCAGTTGCGCGTGCAATTGACTATTGCCTTGAGCGCTTCATCCCCACATGCGTGTCCGTAGCGGTCATTGATCTGTTTGAAGTAATCGATGTCCAGCACCAATAGTGAGAGGCTGGTGCGATTGCGGATGGACAGTTTTACTTCTCGATCGAGTGCGCGGTCCATGGCCAGGCGGTTGCCCACGCCGGTGAGGCTATCGTTGTGGGCGCTGAACACCGCCTCGCGATATAGCAGCGCATTGCGCAAAGGATAAAGCAGATTGCCTAGAAGGGTTTCCAGAGCCATCAATTGCGTCTCGCTGAAACGCTTTTTCCGACTGAACTGGATTTCGCCAAGAAAGCTTCCGACATGGATCAATCGGTAGCTGCAGCGATGCAGGCTCGGTTGTCCTACGCGATGGTGTACTTCGACCCCGTCGAGCCTGTATTCGAGGCAGTCAAGATCAAGAAAGCCGCGGAGCTCCTGAAAGAACAATTCCAGAATACGGTCCAGTTCCAGCGAGGTCTGCAGGCTGTGGGTCAGCTTGTCCTGCACCATGGCCAGGCTGCGCTGGGGATTCTCTACCGGCGCGACCGCGACGGCCGAGGCTCCCGCGCTCAGCTTGAGTCGGGCCGAGTCGAAATCAATGGTGTTTCCCTGGGTCAGTGTCATGTGCAGCCCTGCGCGCCGGTATGGTGTAACCGGATTAATGCAGGGAGCGTGCCATCATGATTAATGTCTTTAAAAACAGGTATTTAATAAAAACTTTTGCCGGTGAGCTGCCGTGGGCGGCAGGAAATTGCCGCATCGCCCGCTGGAAGGGGCGGTGCGATGCCAGCGCAATGTCAAAATGCCGCCTACTGGGCGTCGAGGGCCTGACCGTTGACGCCGGTGCTAGCAGGGCCCAGCAGGTAGAGAAAGGCCGGCATGATTTCACCGGGCTCGGGGTTTTTCTCCGGCGGCTCGCCCGGATAGGCGGCCTTGCGCATTGCGGTCCGCGTAGCACCTGGGTTGAGGCTGTTGACGCGTATCGCGCTGGTGCCGTCCTGCTCGTCGGCCAGGATCTGCATCATGCCTTCCAGAGCGAACTTGCTCACCGCGTACGGCCCCCAATAGGCCTTGCCCTTGCGTCCGACGCTGGAGGATACGAATACCACCGATGCGTCACCTGCCTGGCGCAGGAGGGGCATCATCGCCTTGGTCAGCAGAAACGGTGCGTTTACATTGACCTGCATGAGCTGCAGCCAGGCCTCGGCCTTTACATTGTCGAGCATTGTACGTGGGCCGAGCTGTGCAGCGTTGTGCACCAGACCGTCTAGTTTGCCGAAGGTGTCGAACAGCTGGTCGGCCAGATCCTGATAATCCTTTTCCAGCGCCGTTTCCAGGTTCAACGGACACATTGCAGGCTGCGGATAGCCGGCCGCTTCGATTTCGTCATACACCGCCTCGAGTTTGGCAGGCGTCCTGCCAATAAGGACTACGGTGGCGCCGTGGGCGGCACAGCTGAGCGCACAGGCTCGGCCAATGCCATCTCCAGCCCCGGTAACCAGAATGATACGATCGGTTAGCAGATTCTGTGGCGCTTGGTAATCAAACATCGGATGTCTCCTGGGTGCGTCGCGCCTCAAGCCATGGGCGTAGCTCGGCGGGGCTTTGAATGCTGTGGGTGGCTTGCCAGTGAGTCGGGTCCTGGTCTGGTGGGATGTAACCATAAAGGGCTGCGACCGTAGCCATGCCGGCTGCGCGGCCCGCCTGGATGTCACGCAGATGATCGCCCACAAATACCGAATGCTGTGGCTCGGCACCCATCTCGCGACAGGCCCTGAGCAATGACTCGGGGTGTGGTTTGCCTTGCACAACATGGTCGGGGCAGACCAGGCTGCGGCAACGCCTGCCGAGCCCGACGGCTTCCAGTAGCGGGGTGCTGAACCGACTCAGCTTGTTGGTCACAACGCCCCAGGGAATGCCCTCGATTTCCAGCCACTCGAGCAGTTCCGATATGCCGGGGTAAAGGCGGGCATGAACGGCCAGGTCGCGCTCGTAGCGTAGCAGGAAATCGCTGCGTAGCTCGGCCAGGCGTGAATCCTCCGCTCCGAGCGAATAGGCTGCCGCCAGCATGCCGGCCGAGCCGTCGGATACCCGATGTCTGACCAGGTCGTCGTCCACGGCCGGCAGACCACTCTCGGTGCGCATTGCGCGGATAATCGCCAGGAAGTCATCTGCGGTATCGATCAGCGTGCCGTCCAGATCGAAGAGAACACTGGTCAGCATGCGTTCAAAGGCTCCGCTGGGTGTGAACCATATAGTTCACATCGACGTTCTGCTCGAGCTTGTAGACCTTCGTAAGCGGATTGTAGGTCAGGCCAATGATGTCCTGCATATCCAGGCCTGCGTCTCGCGACCAGCCACCGAGTTCAGCCGGTTTGATGAACTTGGCGAACTCGTGTGTGCCGCGGGGCAGCAGCTTGAGAATGTATTCGGCGCCGACGATGGCGAACACGAATGACTTGGGGTTGCGATTGATGGTCGAGAAGAATACATGCCCGCCGGGCTTGACCAGGGTCGCGCAGGCGCGGATGACCGAGCTGGGGTCGGGTACGTGCTCGAGCATTTCCAGGCAGGTGACGATGTCGAATCGCCCCGGGTGCTGCTCGGCCATCTGTTCGGCGGTGGTCTGCTGGTAATCGACCTCGACGCCAGACTCCAGTTGGTGCAGCCTGGCCACGGCCAGCGGCGCTTCGCCCATGTCGATACCGGTCACGGTGGCTCCCCGCAGCGCCATGGCCTCAGCGAGTATGCCACCGCCACAACCCACATCGAGCACTTCCTTGCCGGCCAGACCGGCTTTCTGCTCTATCCAGTTGGTGCGCAAGGGGTTGATCTGGTGCAGCGGCTTGAATTCGCTGTTGCGATCCCACCAGCGGCTGGCCAGGGCCTCGAATTTCGCGATTTCGGCACGATCGACGTTAAGCATTTTCTTCATCCCTTTGTAGAATCTGTTGTGACCACTGATTGACCGCCGCGAGCAGCCCGTCCTGATCCGGCAGTATCAGCCGGCCGGCGCGCAGCTTTTCCCGCCCGGCAACCCATACATGGGAGACCTGGCTCGCGTGACAGGTATAGAGCAGTTGCGAGACTGGGTGGTAGACCGGTTGATGCACCAGGCCCGAGAGGTCGACCGCAGTGATGTCGGCGGCCTTGCCCACTTCCAGTGAGCCGGTTTCCTCGGCAATCCCCATCGCCATGGCGCCGCCCATTGTTGCCATATGCAATGCCTGGTGGGCATTGAGTGCAGTTGGCGAGCCGCTGCTGCTCTTGGCCAGCAGCGAGGCGGTACGCATCTCGCCTAACATGTCCAGGTCGTTGTTGCTCGCCGCACCGTCAGTGCCCAGGGCCACGTTGACGCCAGCCTCTAGCAGTCGCTGCACTGGGCATATGCCGCTGGCCAGCTTCATGTTCGATTCCGGGCAGTGAATTACCGAAACGCCATGACTGACCAGCAAATCCAGGTCGTCTTCGTCGATCTGTGTCATGTGCACCGCCTGCAGCCGCGGATTCAGCAAGCCCAGCGCCTTCAGGCGCTGCAGTGGGCGCTGACCGCTCTGGCTCATAGCGTCCGAAACCTCTCCTGACGTTTCGTGCACGTGCATGTGCACCGGCATTTCCAGTTCGTCGGCGAGCATCCGCACATTGGCCAGCGTGGTATCACCCACGGTATAGGGCGAATGCGGGCCAAAAGCGACATTGATCAGCGGGTTATGCTTGATCTCATCGCGCAGCTTCAACCCCCTGGAGATACCTTCGGCGCTGTCGCGGGCGCCCGGGATGGGGTTGTCGATCACCGGAAAGGCCAACTGTGCGCGCATGCCAGCTTCTATTGCCGCCTCGGCAGCAACATCGGGAAAGAAGTACATGTCGGCGAAACAGGTGGTACCGCCGCGCAGCATCTCGGCGATGGCCAGCCTGGTACCCAGACGGACGAAGTCCTCGTTTACCCAGCGCGCTTCGGCCGGCCAGATATGCTCCTGCAGCCAGCTCATCAGCGGCAGATCGTCCGCCAGGCCGCGGAACAGGCTCATCGCGGCGTGACCGTGCGCGTTGATCAGTCCCGGGATGAGTACCTGGTCAGGCAGCTCGCGTCGTTCACTGGCCGCGACATTGGCGGCCTGGGCGCGCGTGAGGATGCCGACAATGCGGCCTTTGTGTACCGCCAGGGCGTGGTCTTCAAGCACCGTACCGGCGGGAATTACGGGCACGATCCAGCGAGGCAGGATCAGCAGGTCGACCCGGTCGGGTAGTGGCGTCATGGGGAGTTCGTCTTGGATCATGCCCGGCAGTATAACGTCTGCCTGATCCGCCGTGCAGCGGCATTTCATTTCGATGTTCGTCAGCGCGTGGTCGCCGCGGGTATAATGATGTTTTGGGAGTTATTCATGCAGCAAGCCGTTCAACCCGTTGTTGCCGACAGTTTCAGTGCGCTGGCCTGGCGGGACAATGCCCTGCGGTTGCTTGATCAGCGCCTGCTGCCGGCCAGTGAGGTGTACGTCGACTGCACTGACGCGGCCCAGGTTGCAGCCGCCATCCGCGACATGCTGGTGCGCGGAGCGCCGGCGATCGGTATCGCTGGGGCCTATGGCATCGCGTTGCAGGCGCGGTTCATTGGGCAAAGCGACGACTGGTCGGGGGCGCTGGCCGAATCATTCGCGCTTCTCGAGGCAGCTCGTCCCACCGCGGTGAATCTGTCCTGGGCGCTCAAGCTGATGCGCGATCGTCTCGGCCGTCTGGCGCCGGATGCAGATGTGCCGGCGCGGCTGCTGGAAGCGGCGCGGTCAATCCATCAGAGTGATCACGAAGCCAACCTGACCATGGGCAAGCTGGGCATGCAGCTGATCCGCAAGCACCACAAGACCCCGCAGAATCTGCTCACCCATTGCAATACCGGCGCGCTGGCAACCGGCGGTTACGGCACGGCCCTCGGGGTCATTCGTGCCGCCCATGAAGCGGGGCTGGTCGATACCGTATTCATCGACGAAACCCGGCCATGGCTGCAGGGGTCGCGGTTGACCGCATGGGAGATGCAGCGCGAGGGTATCAGCGCCTGCGTGCACGTGGACGCTGCAGCCGGGCATCTGATGAAAACCCGCGAGATTACCTGGGTGATTGTCGGTGCCGACCGGATTGCCGCCAATGGGGATGTGATCAACAAGATCGGTACCTATGCGCTGTCCATTCTGGCGATGCACCACGGTTTGCGTTTCATGGTCGTGGCCCCCAGCTCGAGTATCGATATGGCGCTGGAAAACGCCGATGACGTGATCATCGAAGAGCGGTCCGCCAACGAGCTGCTGATGCTTGGTGATCAGTCTGTAGATACTGGCGTTCCGGCGTTCAATCCGGTGTTCGATGTCACGCCAGCCGACCTGGTTGACGCGATTGTCACCGAGAAAGGCGTCATCGAGCGACCGGATGCGAAAAAGCTGGCCGATCTGATGAGCCACAGGCATCTGCACTAGGCCGTTCATGCCAATTGGGGACTGCGGGGTGCTGCGCAGTCTCCCGGGCGTGTTTCGGCTCCCTCCTCAGCGTGCCCTGTGGTATTCTATCGGGCTTTAATCGGCCCGCCGGGTTTGGCTGTTGAATCGCTGCGACAAAAGCCTTTCAGTGGCCCTTCAGGGTCTTCAAGTGCGCTGAACAATTGCTATGGGCATCGTCATGTTGCCGACAATAAAAGGAATGCCGTTTCATGGGTGAACTGGCCAAAGAAATCCTTCCAGTCAATATCGAAGATGAGCTGAAGCAGTCCTACCTCGATTACGCGATGAGCGTAATCGTTGGCCGGGCACTGCCGGACGTGCGTGACGGGCTCAAGCCGGTGCACCGTCGCGTGTTGTTCGCGATGAGCGAATTGAAGAACGACTGGAACAAGCCCTACAAGAAATCAGCCCGTGTGGTGGGCGACGTGATCGGTAAGTATCACCCGCACGGCGACTCCGCGGTCTACGACACGATCGTACGTATGGCGCAGCCTTTCTCGCTTCGCTATCTGCTGGTGGACGGTCAGGGCAACTTCGGCTCGGTCGACGGTGATAACGCCGCCGCCATGCGTTACACCGAAATTCGCATGACCAAGCTGGCCCACGAACTGCTGGCCGATCTGGACAAGGAAACCGTCGATTGGGTGCCCAACTACGACGGCACCGAACAGATTCCCGCAGTGCTGCCGACCAAGGTACCGAACCTGCTGGTCAATGGTTCCAGCGGCATCGCAGTAGGCATGGCGACCAATATTCCGCCGCACAACCTGACTGAAGTGATCAATGCCTGCCTCGCGCTGATCCAGGACCCGGACATGTCCATCGACGACCTGATGGAGCATATCCCGGGCCCGGATTTCCCCACCGCCGGTATCATCAACGGCCGGGCCGGTATCGTCGAGGCCTACAAGACCGGCCGTGGCCGCATCTATGTACGGGCTCGCTGCATTATCGAGGACATCGACAAGGTTGGCGGCCGGCAGCAGATCATCATCAATGAGCTGCCGTATCAGCTGAACAAGGCCCGGCTGATCGAAAAGATCGCCGAGCTGGTCAAGGAAAAGAAGATCGAAGGCATCACCGAGCTGCGCGACGAGTCCGACAAGGATGGTATGCGCGTGGTTATCGAGATCCGCCGGGGCGACGTGGCCGAGGTGGTTCTCAACAACCTCTATACCCAGACGCAGATGCAGAACGTGTTCGGCATCAACATCGTTGGTCTGCTCGATGGCCAGCCGCGCATTCTCAACCTGAAAGAGCTGCTCGATGCCTTTATCCGGCATCGTCGCGAAGTGGTTACCCGCCGTACCGTCTATGAGCTGCGCAAGGCGCGCGAGCGTGGCCATATTCTGGAAGGTCAGGCAGTTGCGCTGACCAACATCGATCCGGTCATTGCGCTGATCAAGGCATCGCCCACCCCGGCCGAAGCCAAGGAAAGGCTGATCGCCAATCCGTGGGAGCCAGGTGCGGTAATCGAGATGGTCGAGCGCGCAGGTGCCGACGCCTGTCGCCCGGATGGGCTGGACGAGCAGTTCGGCCTGCGCGATGGCAAGTATTTCCTGTCGGCCGAACAGGCCCAGGCGATTCTCGACTTGCGTCTGCATCGCCTTACGGGTCTGGAGCACGAGAAGCTGCTGGCCGAATACCAGGAGATCCTCACTCAGATTGGCGAGCTGTTGCGTATCCTCAACAGCCAGGAACGGCTGATGGAAGTCATCGTTGAAGAGCTGGAGCTGATCCGCACCAACTTCGGCGACGAGCGCCGCACCGAGATCCTGGCTTCGCGTCTGGATTTGTCGCTAGCCGACCTGATTACCGAAGAAGAGCGGGTCGTTACTATTTCTCACGGCGGTTACGCCAAGAGCCAGCCGCTGGCTGACTACCAGGCCCAGCGCCGCGGCGGGCGTGGCAAGGCGGCGACCGGCGTCAAGGATGAGGATTACGTGTCCCACCTGCTGGTTGCCCACAGCCATACCACGCTGCTGCTGTTCTCCAGCAAGGGCAAGGTCTATTGGCTCAAGACCTATGAAATACCCGAGGCGTCCCGCGCCGCGCGTGGCCGGCCGCTGGTCAACCTGCTGCCGCTGGATCAAGGCGAGTTCATCAGTGCGATGCTGCCGGTCGACGAATATACCGCCGGCTGGTTCATCTTCATGGCGACTGCCAACGGCACGGTCAAGAAAACGCCGCTGGAGCAGTTCAGCCGTCAGCGCAGTGTCGGTCTGATCGCCCTCGATCTGGACGAAGGCGACAAGCTGATCTCTGCAGCTATCACCGACGGCGAGCGCGAAGTCATGCTGTTTTCCGACGGCGGCAAGGTAACCCGCTTCAAGGAAACCGACGTGCGCGCCATGGGCCGCACTGCCCGCGGTGTGCGCGGTATGCGATTGGCGGGTGATCAGAAACTGATCTCGATGATCATCGTCGAGGAAGGCACGCAGATTCTGACCGCTTCGGCTCGCGGTTATGGCAAGCGCACCGCTGTGGAAGAGTTCCCGCAGTACAAGCGGGGCGGCCAGGGCGTGATCGCGATGGTCAGCAACGAGCGTAACGGCCCACTGGTCGGCGCTGTGCAGGTGGTCGACGGCGAGGAGATCATGCTGATTTCCGACCAGGGCACGCTGGTGCGTACCCGGGTTGCTGAGGTCTCCAGTCTGTCGCGTAACACCCAGGGCGTGACGCTGATCAAGGTTGCTAGCGATGAGAAGCTGGTGGGGCTCGAACGCATCCAGGAGCCATCCGAGGAAGAAGAGGATATTCATCACGCAGGTGGCGAGATAGAGGGCGCCATCGTCAGCGAAGGCGCGCCTATCGGCCCGGTCGATGATGTTGAAGCAACCGATAATGATCAGGAGTAATAGCTGACGTGAGCAAGCGACTGTTCAATTTCTGCGCTGGCCCGGCCGCGCTGCCCGAAGCCGTGCTGAAGCAGGCGCAGGCCGAATTGCTCGACTGGCATGGCAAGGGCCTCTCCGTGATGGAGATGAGCCATCGCAGCGAGGAGTTCACCAGCGTGGCGGAGACTGCCGAGCAGGATCTGCGGGACTTGCTGAGCATTCCCGAAGATTACCGGGTGCTGTTTTTGCAGGGCGGGGCGAGCCAGCAATTTGCGCAGATTCCGCTGAACTTCATGCCCGAAGGCGGCAGTGCCGATTACATTGATACCGGCATCTGGTCTGCCAAGGCGATCGAGGAAGCGTCACGTTACGGACACGTCAATGTGGCTGCCAGCGCGAAGGCGCATGATTACTTTGCTATCCCGGGGCAGAACGACTGGGATCTGTCCGATGCTGCGTCCTACGTGCACTACACGCCCAACGAAACCATCGGCGGGCTCGAGTTCGGCTGGATTCCGCAGGTGGGTGACAAGCCGCTGATTGCAGACATGTCCTCGACGATCCTGTCACGACCGCTGGACGTCTCCAAGTTCGGCATGATCTATGCCGGCGCTCAGAAAAATATCGGTCCCAGCGGCCTGGTCGTGGTGATCGTGCGCGAAGATATGCTGGGCGAAGCACGTTCCAGTTGCCCGACCATGCTCGATTACGCGATAGCGGCGAAGAACGGTTCGATGTACAACACGCCGCCCACTTTTGGCTGGTATCTGGCGGGCCTGATCTTCAAGTGGCTCAAGGAGCAGGGCGGTCTGGAGGCGATGGAGCGAATCAACAACGCCAAGCAGCACTCGCTGTATCAGGCTATCGATACCAGCGAGCTGTACAGCAACCCGATCAATCCGGCGGACCGCTCATGGATGAACGTGCCCTTCCGGTTGGCTGATGACCGTCTGGACAAGCCGTTTCTCAAGGGTGCTGAAGAGCGCGGCCTGCTCAATCTGAAGGGCCACCGCTCTGTCGGTGGCATGCGTGCTTCGATTTACAACGCCGTTTCCCAGGAAGCGGTCGATGCGCTGGTGGCCTATATGGCCGAGTTCGAAAAGCAACAGGGCTGATTGGCATGTCTGACGAAGACCAACTCAAGGCGCTGCGCAAGCGCATCGATTCACTGGACGAGAAGATTCTCGACCTGATCAGCGAGCGCGCCCACTGCGCGCAAACGGTGGCTCAGGTCAAGCAGAAGTCACTGCCCGCCGGCAGCGAGCCGGTGTTCTATCGTCCGGAACGCGAAGCCTGGGTGCTCAAGCACATCATGGAATTGAACAAGGGTCCGCTGGACAACGAGGAGATGGCCCGGCTGTTCCGTGAGATCATGTCTGCCTGCCTGGCGTTGGAGCAGCCGCTCAAGGTCGCTTATCTGGGGCCGGAAGGTACCTTTACCCAGGCGGCGGCAATCAAGCATTTCGGTCACTCGGTGATCAGCGTGCCGATGGCGGCGATCGACGAAATATTCCGCGAAGTGGCCGCAGGTGCGGTGCAGTTCGGTGTGGTGCCGGTGGAGAATTCCACCGAAGGCGCTATCAACCATACGCTGGACAGTTTTCTCGAGCACGACATGGTCATCTGTGGCGAGGTGGAGCTGCGTATTCACCATCACCTGTTGATCGGCGAGAACACCAAGACCGACAAGATTTCCCGGGTGTATTCCCACGCTCAATCTCTCGCGCAGTGTCGCAAATGGCTCGACGCGCACTACCCGAACGTCGAGCGTGTGGCGGTTTCCAGCAATGCTGAGGCTGCCAAGCGAGTCAAGGGTGAGTGGAATTCTGCTGCGATTGCCGGCGATATGGCCTGTGAGCTCTACGGGTTGAGCAAGATTGCCGAGAAGATTGAGGACCGGCCGGACAACTCGACGCGTTTTCTGATCATTGGCAGCCAGATGGTCCCGCCAACCGGCGACGACAAGACCTCGGTGATTGTCTCCATGCGCAACAAGCCGGGCGCACTGCACCATCTACTCCAGCCGTTCCACAACAACGGCGTTGACCTGTCGCGGATCGAAACCAGGCCCTCACGCAGCGGCAAATGGACCTACGTCTTCTTCATCGACTTCTTCGGTCACCAGCACGACCCGTTGATCAAGGATGCGCTGGAGAAGATCAATGACGAGTCCGTCGCGCTCAAGGTGCTGGGGTCGTATCCCAAGGCGGTACTCTGAATCCATAGCAATGAGCTACAAGCCGCAAGCTGCAAGTAATGGCAGCGCGATAAGGCTTGTGGCTTGCAGCTTATAGCTTGAGGCGTGTCTCATGACCTGCGATTTCCTTGCCCTGGCGCAGCCAGGCGTGCAAAAGCTGTCCCCCTATGTGCCAGGCAAGCCGGTAGAAGAGTTGGCCCGTGAATTCGGGCTCAATCCCGCAGATATCGTCAAGCTGGCAAGCAACGAGAACCCGCTCGGCCCCAGTCCCAGGGCCATAGCTGCGATTCAGGCAGCACTGCCGGAAATGACCCGTTACCCGGACGGTAATGGCTTTGCGCTGAAACAGGCGCTTTCCGCCCGTCTGGCGGTGAGTCCGGCGATGATCACCCTCGGCAATGGCTCCAACGATATCCTCGAGCTGGTCACGCGCGCCTTCGTAGGTCCGCAGCACGAAGTGGTCTTCAGTGAGCATGCCTTCGCGGTCTATCCGATCGTCACCCAGGCGGTGGGCGCTCGCGCAGTCGTGGTGCCGGCCAAGAACTGGGGGCATGACCTGGACGCGATGGCCGCTGCGGTTACCGTGGACACCCGTCTGGTATTCGTTGCCAACCCGAACAACCCGACCGGCACCTGGATCGAGCGGGGCGAGCTCGAGCGCTTTCTTGCCCGTGTACCGGAGCAGGTGATTGTTGTGCTCGATGAGGCCTATACCGAGTATGTCGAAACCACCGACGTACCCAACGGCCTGGATTATCTGAGTCAGTATCCCAATCTGCTGGTGTCACGGACCTTTTCCAAGGCTTATGGTCTCGCCGCACTACGCGTGGGCTACGGTATCTGCCAGCCGGCGATAGCCGATGCGATGAACCGGGTTCGTCAGCCTTTCAATGTCAACAGCCTGGCCCAGGCAGCCGCACTGGCGACTCTTGCGGATGATGCCTATCTGGCTGAAAGCCGGCGGGTCAATCGCGAGGGCATGGCCCAGCTCGAGGCGGGCTTTGCTGCGCTGAAGCTGCAATGGATTCCCTCGCGCGGCAACTTTATCGCAGTGGATCTGGGGCGTGAGGCGGGACCGGTGTTTCAGAGCCTGTTGCGCCAAGGCGTGATTGTGCGCCCGGTCGCCAATTACGGCATGCCTGATCACCTGCGAGTGTCCATCGGCTTGCCGGAGGAAAATCAGCGCTTGCTTGATGTGCTGAAGCAGGCCCTGTTGAATGAGTAATCGCGATCAACTGTCATATGCTGCGGGCACAATCGGGCGCGTGGCTATCATTGGCCTGGGTCTGATCGGCGGGTCCTTTGCCAAGGGCGTGCGTGAGGCGAATCTGTGTGGGGAAGTCATCGGTTATGACCCCGACCCTCTGACCTGCAATCTGGCGGTCCCGCTGGGCGTGGTCGACAGCATGGCCGGCAGTCTGGAAGAAGCCGTATCCGGTGCTGACCTGATCATGCTGGCGGTTCCTATCCTGGCGATGGAGAAAGTGCTCACGCAGTTGGCGGAACTGGATCTCGGGTCTGCGGTCATTACCGACGTCGGCAGCACCAAGGGTGCGGTGGTAGAGGCAGTGGCCAGGGCCTTTGGCCAGGTGCCGGCGTGTTTTGTGCCGGGGCATCCGATCGCCGGGTCCGAGCGTAGTGGTGTCGAAGCGGCGAACACAACGTTGTTTCAGCGACACAAGGTCATTCTGACGCCGCTGGAGCAGACGGATCCGCAGGCGCTGGCGAAGGTCAGTGAGCTCTGGCAGGCGCTGGGCGCTGACGTTGAGCATATGGCGCTCGCCGACCACGATGAAGTGCTGGCGGCGACCAGCCATCTGCCCCATCTGCTGGCGTTCTCGCTGGTGGACACGCTGGCGTCGCGCAGCGAGAACCTTGAGATTTTTCGCTACGCGGCTGGCGGGTTTCGTGACTTCACCCGGATTGCCGCCAGTGACCCGACGATGTGGCGGGATATCTTCCTAGCTAATCAGGGCGCGGTACTGCGTAGTCTGGATGCCTTTACCCGGGATCTGGACCGATTGCGCTCGGCAATAGAAGAGGGGGATGCCAAGGCATTACTGGGCGTCTTTACCCGGGCCAAATCGGCCCGCGAACATTTCAGCAATATTCTGGCCCGCAGGGCCTATGTGGAACCTATGCAGACTCAAATCGTGAATTTCATCGCCAGTCCCGGCGGATGCGTGCAGGGCACGATCCGCGTACCGGGTGACAAATCCATTTCCCACCGTTCGATCATGCTTGGTTCGCTGGCCGAGGGTATTACTCAGGTCGAGGGCTTTCTTGAGGGAGAGGACAGCCTGGCCACGCTTCAGGCGTTTCGCGACATGGGAGTGGTTATCGAAGGTCCGCACCACGGCCGCGTAACGATCAACGGCGTTGGCCTGCATGGCCTGCAGGCACCGCCCGGTCCGCTGTATGTGGGTAACTCGGGTACCTCGATGCGCCTGCTTTCAGGCTTGCTCGCAGGGCAGCAGTTCGACAGCGTGCTGACCGGCGACATTTCCCTGTCCAATCGTCCGATGGGTCGGGTAGCCAAGCCGTTGCGGGAAATGGGAGCGCGCATCGAGACCGGTGAAGACGGTCGTCCGCCGCTGCATATTCAGGGCGACAGCCGTCTGGTAGGCATGGATTACAGCATGCCTATGGCCAGCGCCCAGGTTAAATCCTGCCTGCTGCTCGCCGGGCTGTATGCCTCGGGCAGTACCTCGGTGATCGAGCCGGCCCCCACCCGCGACCATACCGAGCGAATGCTCAAGGGCTTCGGCTATCCGGTTTTGGTCGAGGGAGCGAAAGTCACCATCGAGCCGGGTCACAAGCTGACCGCATGCAAGATCGACGTGCCGGCTGATATTTCATCGGCGGCTTTTTTCATGGTGGCAGCAAGCATTGCCGAAGGCTCGAACCTGCTTCTGGAGCATGTCGGTATCAACCCGACCCGCATCGGTGTGATCAATATCCTGCGCGAGATGGGTGGCGATATCACTCTGGAGAGCGAGCGCGAAGTGGGCGGCGAACCCGTCGCCGATATCCGGATTCGCCACGCGGCGCTCAAGGGGATCGATATCCCGGTCGACCAGGTACCCCTGGCGATCGACGAGTTCCCCGTGTTGTTCATAGCGGCGGCCTGCGCCGAGGGCCGCACGATCCTGCGCGGCGCGGAGGAGCTTCGGGTCAAGGAGTCCGATCGTATCCAGGTCATGGCCGACGGATTGCAGACGCTGGGCATCCACGCGGAGCCGACACATGACGGCATTGTCATCGATGGCGGCCAGATGCAGGGCGGTGCAGTCGAAAGCCATGGTGATCACCGTATTGCAATGGCATTCAGCGTCGCTTCGCTGCGTGCGCTGCATGACATACATATCAACGATTGCGCCAATGTGGCGACATCATTCCCGGGCTTTGTGGAGCTGGCCAGTTCGGTCGGCATCATGGTCCGGCTGGAGGAGAGCGCGTGACAGATCAAGCCATACCGGTCATCACCATCGACGGGCCCGGCGGGTCCGGCAAAGGCACGATTGCAGGCTTGCTGGCCGCCAGGCTCGGCTGGAATCTACTGGATTCCGGCGCCCTTTACCGGTTGCTGGCCTTTGCTGCGCAGAATCACGGGGTGGATCTCACCAATGAGGAGGCGCTCAAGACCATGGCAGCGCACCTCGACGTGCAATTTCTGGCCGATAACGGCAACCGGGAGCAACGCATCATCCTCGAGGGCGAGGAGGTAACGCGCGCAATACGGACCGAATCCATGGGAACCGGTGCTTCCCAGGTGGCCTCGATTCCGGTTGTTCGGGATGCGTTGCTGCAGCGTCAGCAGGCGTTCCGCGAGGCGCCAGGCCTGGTTGCCGACGGCCGTGATATGGGTACGGTCGTGTTTGCCGATGCCGATCTGAAAATCTTTCTGACCGCCAGCCCGCATATCCGTGCCGAGCGGCGCTACAAGCAGTTGCTCGAAAAGGGCGAAGCTGCTAATCTGGCGAGTCTTCTCGATGAGATTCTGGCGCGTGACGAGCGCGATATGAATCGCAGCGTGGCGCCTTTGCGTCCGGCTGACGATGCAATCGTTCTTGATTCGACCAGCCTGTCGATTGAAGAAGTACTTGAAACCGTTCTGTCGGAGGCGCGCAAGCGCGACCTGCAGAGCTGATCAGGACATCCGCTGCCGGAAAACCAGCCTGGCCGGCAACGGACATTTAATAATCAACCCACATCAGCTGGTGATGTGGCGGGTATGTCGGCTGCAGGGCGCGCGAAGCAAGCGGCCAGGCGGTTACTGCCTTTATAACCATTTACAGGATTCCAAATGAGCGAAAGCTTTGCCGAACTTTTTGAAGAAAGTCTAGAAAACCTCGACATGCAGCCGGGTTCGATCATCACCGGTATCATCGTGGACATCGACTCCGATTGGGTCACCGTTCATGCTGGCTTGAAGTCCGAAGGTGTCATCCCCCGTGAGCAGTTCCTGAACGATCAGGGCGAGCTGACGGTCAATGTGGGTGATGAGGTTCACGTTGCACTGGAAGCCGTTGAAGACGGTTTCGGTGAAACTAAACTGTCCCGCGAGAAGGCCAAGCGTGCCGAATCCTGGAAAGTCCTCGAAGCAGCTTTCGCCGCAGAAGAAATCGTCAAGGGTGTTATCAACGGCAAGGTCAAAGGTGGCTTTACCGTCGACGTCAACACTATCCGCGCGTTCCTGCCAGGCTCGCTGGTCGATGTCCGCCCTGTGCGCGACACCACGCACCTGGAAGGCAAGGAACTGGAATTCAAGGTCATCAAGCTTGACCAGAAGCGCAACAACGTTGTTGTTTCCCGCCGCGCCGTCCTCGAAGCCGAGAACAGTGCCGAGCGTGAAGCCCTGCTGGAAACCCTGCAGGAAGGCCAGGTTGTCAAAGGTATCGTCAAGAACCTCACAGATTACGGCGCATTCGTCGATCTGGGCGGCGTAGACGGCCTGCTGCACATCACCGACATGGCGTGGAAGCGTATCAAGCATCCTTCCGAGATCGTCAACGTTGGCGACGAGATCGACGTCAAGGTGCTGAAATTCGACCGCGAGCGCAACCGCGTCTCCCTGGGTCTGAAGCAGCTGGGTGAAGATCCATGGGTCGCCATCACCGGTCGTTACCCTGAAGGTACTCGTGTTACCGCCAAGGTCACCAACCTCACCGACTACGGCTGCTTTGCCGAGCTGGAAGAGGGCGTTGAAGGTCTGGTACACGTATCCGAAATGGATTGGACCAACAAGAACATCCATCCTTCCAAGGTCGTTCAGGTAGGCGACGAAGTGGAAGTCATGGTTCTGGACATCGACGAAGACCGTCGTCGTATCTCCCTGGGCATCAAGCAGTGCAAGATGAACCCGTGGGAAGAGTTCTCCAGTAAGTTCAACAAGGGCGACAAGATTTCCGGCTCGATCAAGTCGATTACCGATTTCGGTATCTTCATTGGTCTGGACGGCGGCATCGACGGTCTGGTTCACCTGTCCGACATCTCCTGGAACGAAGCTGGCGAAGAAGCCGTACGCCGTTTCAAGAAGGGCGACGAGATCGAGACTGTCATCCTGTCGGTTGATCCGGAGCGTGAGCGTATCTCCCTGGGTATCAAGCAGCTGGAAGACGATCCGTTCTCCAACTTCGCTTCCCTGAACGAGAAGGGCACCATCCTCAACGGTATCGTCAAGGAAGTTGACGCCAAGGGCGCCATCATCACCCTGGCCGAGGAAATCGAAGGCACACTGAAAGCCTCCGAAATCAGCCGTGATCGCGTTGAAGATGCACGTAACGTTCTGAACGTCGGCGACGAAGTCGAGGCCAAGATCATCAGTATTGATCGCAAGAGCCGCGTGATCAGCCTGTCGATCAAGGCGAAGGATGTTGAAGACGAGAAAGAGGCGATCCAGGGTCTGCGTCAGCAGGAAATGGCCGCTTCCGGTCCGACCACCATCGGTGATCTGATCAAGCAGCAGATGGAAAACAAGGGCAACTAAGCCTTTGCGATCCAGCAGAAAAAGGGCGACTTCGGTCGCCCTTTTTTGTGCCTGAGTGCTTGTAGCTTGCGGCTTCCTGCCAAGCGTGTTAAAACCGATAAAAATAGATCTAGCCGCTTGATAAAAAAGGAAAATCATGACCAAGTCGGAGTTGATCGAGCGCATAGTCGAGCAACAGGGGCAGTTATCAGCCAAGGATGTCGAGTTGGCGATCAAGACCATGCTGGAACACATGTCGCAGGCGCTGGCGACCGGGGAGCGGATCGAGATCCGCGGTTTCGGCAGCTTCTCTTTGCATTACCGGGCGCCGCGAGTGGGACGCAACCCCAAAACAGGCGACTCGGTAGAGCTGGACGGTAAGTACGTGCCGCATTTCAAGCCCGGCAAGGAACTGCGTGACCGGGTCAACGAGTCACTGCAGATGGCGTGAAGCGGTATCTCCGGCGCTCGGCACTGCGCTATACTGCCCAGACACGAATGGACTGGAGTGGTGTGGTATGCAATGGCTGAAGCGCGCAGTGCTAATTATCTTCCTCTTGCTAGTCGCACTGGCAACTCTGGATTTTGTTCTGGAAAATCAACAGAGCACTCAGCTCCAGTTTCTTGAGCTGCAGTCTCCGGCAATGCCTCTTTCCCTGTTTGTCGTGGTTGCCTTTATCCTCGGAAGTCTGCTCGGCGTTTTAATTGGCTGGCTTATTACGACGCGCCTGCGCCTGAAACTGATGGTGCAGAGCAATGAGCTGAACCGCTATCGCAAGGAAATCGACAAGCTTCGTACCCAGGCAATCAAAGGCTGATATTCATGCAGGAACTGATGTTCCTCGGACTGTTCGTGCTGGCGCTCGGTATAGGCTGGTTTCTCGGCCGCCGGGAAGCGATCAAGGTCGGTTTCATGGTTCAGCCCCACGGCAGCGCACTGGACCGACAATACTTTATCGGACTGAACTACCTCCTTAACGAGCAGCCGGACGAAGCGATCGAAACCTTCATCCGGGCCCTGGAAGTGAACCCGGAAACCGTCGAGACGCATATCGCCATTGGCAAGTTGTTCTGCCAGCGCGGCGATGTGGAGCGGGCGATCAAAGTCCATCAGAACCTGCTTGCGCGGCCCAACCTCAGTCGGCTGCAGGCGGACAATGTGCAACTGGAACTGGCCCGCGACTACCTGGCGGTGGGAATGCACAACCGCTCGGAGCGCCTGCTGGAAGAGCTGGTAGACAATGGCTCTCCGTTGCGCGCCGAAGCGCTGGTAGATCTGGTCAAGGTATACGAACGCGAGCATGAGTGGGCGCAGGCGACCGTGGTTGGTGAAAAGCTGGTACGTGAGCGCCCGGATTTCGCCATCACCCTGTCGCACTACTATTGCGAGATGGCCCGGCAGCCTCTCGGCCAGCAAGAGCAGGCACAGGCGCGCAAGCATCTACAGGATGCGCTGCGGGCAGACCCAGGGTGTATCCGGGCCATCCTGATGCTGGCAGAGCTCGAGCAGGGCCTGGGGCGATACAAGGATGCTGGCGGCTGGTTGCAGCGCCTCGCCGGCACAGACGCAGATATGGTGCCCGAAGCCTTGCCGCTGGTACGTCGCAGCGCCGATAATGGCGCGCTGGATTTTGGCGATTATCTGGATTCGGCAATCGCGAACGGTCCGCCGTTGATCGATACAGTGCTTGCCCGGGCCGATGAAATGCGCGCCAACAGCAGTATCGGTGACGTCAGCCGGTTTGTGCTGCAGCATATACAGAATCAGCCTTCGCTGCGGGGGCTTATGTATCTTATCGACCTGCATCTGGATCATGTGGAGGGCAAGGGCAGGGAGAACCTGCTCATCCTGCGTGGGGTCGTTGAAGCGCTGGTTCGGGCGAAGCACCGTTACCGCTGCACATCCTGCGGGTTCATGGCCAAGCGCCTGCACTGGCAGTGTCCGACGTGTCATGGCTGGTCGACCATCAGGCCGCTAAAGGGTCGCGAGACGGCCTGAAACTATCAATATTTTCTACAGGATAGGTAAATACATGCCCTGCGATACCCCGGTAATAGTTGCCCTGGATTTTCCCGAAGCCTCTTCAGCCATCGCGCTGGCCGACCAGCTCGACCCAGCGCAGTGCCGGCTAAAGGTGGGCAAGGAGCTGTTTACCAGCAGCGGTCCGGCAGTCATCGATCAGTTGCATCAGCGCGGGTTCGAGGTCTTTCTGGACCTCAAGTTCCACGACATTCCCAATACCACGGCCAGTGCAGTCAGGGCCGCAGCGGAGCTTGGCGTCTGGATGGTCAACGTGCATGCCGGCGGCGGTCGGCGGATGATGCAGGCATGCGCTGAAACGTTGCATGCCAGACAGGGCCTCAGACCCCTGTTGATAGCGGTTACTGTGCTGACCAGTCTGGAGCAGGAGGACCTGCAGGAAGTCGGCGTGGATATCGAGCCGATGGTGCAGGTTCAGCGGCTTGGACGTCTGGCGCAGGATTGCGGTCTCGATGGGCTGGTTTGCTCTGCCCGCGAATCGCGTGCGCTCCGCGCTGCGCTGGGTGATGAGCTTTTGCTGGTGACACCGGGTATCCGCCCTGCCGAAGCCAGTGCAGACGACCAGAAGCGGATCGTTACACCCGCCCAGGCGATGACCAACGGCAGCAGTTATCTGGTCATAGGGCGGCCGATTACCCGGGCAGCCGAACCCGCCCTAGCGCTTGAAAAAATACTGGCCGAGCTGCAGGGTTAGGCGCCGCTCCGGGCAGGACAGGTGTCACGCTTCGGAGCAACGCAACGCCTCGATGTCTGATCGCAGGCCATCGAAGCGAAGGGTCAGATGCGCCTTCTGTTTGCTGCTGGCCATTTTTACCAGATCCGCCGCGAGGCGCGTTCCATGCTCCCTGTTCGCGGCGGCAATGCGTTTGAAATCGGTGATCCAGTAGCGCTCCCGGTCAATCAGCAGCGAGATGATGCGCTCATCAAAATCGCTTTCGTCGCGGCTGGCCAATGCCTGCACGAATGCCTGCTGCCAGGCCTGTCGGTTCTGTAGCCAGATCCCGTTGTGCCCCTGCAGCTGTGCAGCCCAGTCCGAAAGGCGAGCATACTGTTGGCTGTTGAGCGGGCCGAGCCAGTCTTCCAGGCGTTCCTGCGCCCGCTCAATCCGTTCCTGATGCTGGGTGGTGAGATCGGGCTCGATGTATTTCTCTTCCAGTTCCCGGTGTTTTTCCTGCAGATTGATTGCCAGCTCTTTTACCTGACCGGCGTCAAGTTGACGCAGAAGACCAATAACGGTAGGGGCGGTTTCAAGCAGGAGTCGATCTGCCGCTGCTTCGACCTGGGGCAGACCCTCCACCAGCATTGACGCGTCCAGGTGTGCGGCATCCAGAGTGGATTCGAGTTCATCCAGCAGGGGTAGGTAGCGGGGCAGTTCCGTGCTGCAATGCCAGGCCAGATGCTGTCTGGTTCGGGATGAGAGCCAGCGCTTCTGGTTGCGGTCCAGCGATACATAGTCATCGACTTTCCAGCCGATCAGCCAGTCGAGATTGTTGTAGGCCAGGCGGCTCGCACTGCAGCCAGCGAGAAGTAGAACGCTCGTGACCAGCAGGAGCGTCCTCCAGCGGGGGTATGGGTGATAGTTGAACATAATGATTCCTGTCTGCGCAGTTTCCAGGATATTACCTCCGGGCTGGCTGCGCATCGGGAATATGTGTCTTTTCCGGTCCGGGGCGTGGCTGGTTCCTATCGCAGAACGTTGGCAATAATGGCTTCGACAATACCAGTGGTAGCGTCGATCAGCACCGCATCAGTACCTACCTGGCGCCAGTCATAACCCGGGTAGCTCGGTAGGCGCGACTGCACACGACCGTCGAATTGCTTGGCAATTCCCGGAGGAAGCGGCTTGCCCCGCGCCAGATTCTTCTGGATGCCCGGTGGTAGCGAGCGCGCAGGCTCTATGTAGTCGCGCTGGTCGCGAAATATCTCGCGAATGACAGCTTCCTGAATGTCGATATCACGGCGGTCACGACTCTCGTAGCGATCATCGCGCTCGTAGTAGCGCTCATCGTTTCGCTCGTACCGGTCGTGATCCTTGTCGCCGCGATGCTCCTTGCTGGCATGTTGGGCATGTTTGCCTGGATGCTTATCAGGTTTGCCACGGTTCTCGGGTGGCTGGGCGCCGATGCCTGTGGAGCTTAGTCCAAGGGCGAGCATCAACGTGATAGCCGAAAGGCGGGTGGGGCAGTTTTTCATATCATTCTCCTGTTCCGAATTTGGACAACAAATTGGCTGTTGGGTTCCAAAATGAGTTGAACTCATCTCCGGAACGACTGTCTCCCGACGAAAAAGATGCATAAAGCAGCTGAATATGGCGCATCGCAATTTCTGATAGTGGCGCCAGGCTATGCCAGACGGGCGATCTGGACCGGCATGCTAGGCAATCCCAGGGCTAGACCGGATCAGTGGGTGACTGCTTGGTCGACTTTGGTTGTATTGCATCGCGTCTGCTCTAGAATCGGCAAGTAGACACAATTATCGCTCGATGGTGCGGCAGATGGATGAATTGCGCCAGAAGTAGCCAGGGTTCGGATAACAATAACAGGCCGGGCATCCCGTATTCGGGATTGAACCCGAGCCATCTCGGCGGGAGTGAAGTATGAGTCAAGACGGGATCTTGAAGCGCTCGACACTGATGATCCATGGGTCCATCGGTATGCCTCTGGCCATCATTGGCTATCCATTGGTCGTTTACCTGCCACCGTTCTATGCCGGTGAAATCGGCATGAACATGGGCCTGGTAGCGCTGGTACTGGTACTGGCACGTTTTTCCGATGTTTTAACCGACCCGCTGATCGGGACTATCAGCGACCGTTGGAATACCCGCTTTGGGCGCCGCAAGCCATGGATCTTTGCTGGCACACCACTGGTATTGATCGGTACGGTGATGCTGTTTATGCCGCCCGAAGGAGTCGGCGTTGGGCATCTGCTGTTCTGGACTGTGTTCATGTACCTGGGATGGACCATGGTGACTCTCCCCTATGGCGCCTGGGGCGCCGAGTTGTCGCCGCTTTATCACCAACGCAGCAGGGTGACAGCGTCCCGCGAAGGTTATGTGCTTATCGGTCTGTTTCTGGCGGCGCTGGCGCCCGCCATCATTCAGGCGATGGCCGGCCGGTTTGCCGAGGGGCATACCGATGGCTTCTTCATGCGTTTCATCATTTGGCTCCTGGGCACCGATGGTGAGCTCACCCGGGGGTATGGCCCGATTCTTGGCGGGATGGCCTGGTTGTTTATCCTCACCTTGCCGATCACCGTGTTCCTGGCACTGGCCTTTGTTCGCGAAGCGCCTCCGAAAACGGTACAAAAGACCGAGTGGAAAAAAGGCCTCAAAGTGCTCAAGTACAATGGCCCCTTCAAGCGCATGATGCTGATGCTGCTGATCGTGGTCACGGGTGAGTCCTTTCGTAATGCGCTGTCGGTATTCTTCATGCAGCACGTGCTGCAGATCCAGTCCTATATCGGTCTGATGTACCTGATCTACTTCGGTATCGGTATTCTCGGCATTCCTTTCTGGTTGATCCTCGGCAAGAAGATCGGCAAGCACAAGGCTTTCTGTGTGGCGGTTGCGGTATCCAGCGCAAGTATCCTCGGCATGTTCTTTCTACAGGCGGGGCAGGTGGTGCCATTTGCCATCATGTTTGCTCTCAAGGGCTTCTGTTTCGCGGCGTTCCAGTTTCTGCCGCTGGCCATGCTGGCCGATATCGTCGATCTGGATACAGCGCGCAGCAAGGAGCATCGGACCGGTCTGTTCTTCGCCATGTCCGGCATGGCGCAAAAGCTGGCCATGGCGCTCGGGCTGGGTCTGTCGTTGGGTTTGCTCTGGCTGGTCGGCTTTAACGCCCAGGCATCAGTCCACGACGACACTCAATTGATGGCCTTGCGTGTCCTGTACATTCTCGGGCCGGTGAGCTTGTACATGATTGCCTTTGCCATCGCCTGGAACTATCCGCTGACATCGGCGCGTCACGAGCGTATCCACCAGTGGATCCAGCGTCGCAATGTGCGCCTGGAGGTCCAGCCCTGAGGTAGAGCGCTTGGCCCGGTCGGTCGGTCGCCAGCGAGCGCCCGGGCTAAGCGCAACCGTATCCGCATGTGCCTTTGTTCCGTTATGCTGCCTCCAACAGGAAGGTCAGGCATAAAAGGATAGAGCCCGGATGGCACAGCAATCTCAGTTCAATCTGTTGGGAAAACGGCGTTTCCTGCCGTTTTTTCTGACGCAGTTCCTCGGTGCGTTCAACGACAATGTCTTCAAGCAGGCGCTTATCCTGGCGATTCTGTTCAAGATAAGCGTGCTTGCCGATCGCAACGTACTGATCAATCTCAGTGCCATGTTGTTTATCCTGCCGTTCTTTCTTTTTTCTGCGCTCGGTGGTCAATTTGGTGAGAAATTTGCCAAGGAGGCGCTGATCCGCATCATCAAGCTTGGCGAGATCGGCATCATGCTGGTCGGCGCAGCGGGCCTTCTACTGGGCAGTCTGCCGTTGCTACTGTTCGTGCTCTTTGCCATGGGTACCCAGTCGGCGCTGTTCGGCCCGGTAAAATACTCAATATTGCCGCAGCATCTGCAGCCGGACGAACTGATTGGCGGCAACGCGCTGGTCGAGATGGGTACCTTTCTGGCAATCCTCGGCGGCACGCTGTATGCGGGCCTGCTGATGTCAGGGGTTTCCTGGGCTGGCTGGGTCGCCGGCTCGGTGCTGATTCTGGCTACGCTTGGTTTTCTGGTCAGCCTCTGGATACCGCGGGCCCATGCTGCGATGCCGGATTTGAAGATCGACTGGAACATCTTCCGCCAGTCCTGGGCGATTCTGCACCTGGGACTGGTTAAGCAGGTGCCCTCGGTATCCCGCTCGCTGCTCGGCAACTCCTGGTTCTGGTTTCTCGGTGCGACTTATCTGACCCAGATTCCCGCGTTCGCCAAGGACTATCTGCATGGCGATGAGGGTGTGGTAACTCTCATTCTTACGGTTTTCTCGGTCGGGATCGCGACCGGCTCGCTGCTGTGCGAGCGCATGTCCGGGCGCAAGGTGGAAATCGGCCTGGTTCCTTTCGGCTCCCTGGGCCTGACCGTATTCGGTCTTCTGCTCTGGTGGAGCTCGACCGGGGTGCCGGCGGCTGCAGCGCCCTATGGCTGGCTGCAACTGATGACGCTGCCTTCGGCCTGGTGGGTGATGGGCTGTATTCTGGGTATCGGGGTGTTCGGCGGTTTCTACATCGTGCCGTTGTATGCGCTTATCCAGTCGCGAACCAGTGAGAATGAGCGGGCGCGGGTAATCGCCGCCAATAATATTCTCAATGCGCTACTGATGGTGCTTTCCGCGGTCACCGCGATTGTGCTGCTCACGGTAGCGGAGCTATCTATTCCGCAGCTGTTTCTGGTCATTTCGTTGATGAACGTGGCGGTCAGCGCTTACATCTACAGCATCGTGCCGGAATTCGGCATGCGTTTTCTGATCTGGTTGCTCGGGCATTCGCTGTATCGCGTGCGGCATGAGAATCTGGAGGCGATCCCGGAGGAGGGGCCTTGCCTGCTGGTATGCAATCACGTGTCCTTCGTCGATGCCATGCTGATTGGCGGCGCCGTCAGGCGACCGGTGCGGTTCGTCATGTACTACCGCATCTATGATCTGCCGGTGCTCAATTTTGTCTTTCGCACGGCGGGTGCGGTTCCGATTGCGCCAAGGGACGAAAATTCCGGTATATACGAAGCAGCGTTCAGACAGATTGCCGATTATCTGGATGCTGGCGAGGTGGTCTGTCTCTTTCCCGAGGGCAGGCTGACGGCCGACGGCGAAATGAACGAGTTCCGCAACGGCATAGCCAGAATCCTCGAGCACAACCCGGTGCCGGTGATCCCCATGGCGTTGCGGGGCCTGTGGGGCAGTTTCTTTAGCCGTGACCCGAACAAGGGATTCTTCCGCCGCTTCTGGTCCCGCGTGTGTCTTGTTGCCGGTGACCCGGTATCAGCGGGCGAGGCCACTGCCCCATTATTACAGCAGCGGGTGGCGGAGCTCAGGGGCGATGCGGCGTGAGTCGCAGCCTCAGACAGAACGAACAGATACTGGCCTGGGCCGAGGAGGGTCTGCTCACCAGCGAGCAGCTGTCCGCATTGGCCGCGCGGGCGTCGCTTTCGCCCGAGGAGCTGCACTGGCAGAAGCTGCTCGAGCGTGTGGCTACTGTCGCAGGCGTTGTGCTGCTCAGCGCGGGCGTGATCTTCTTCTTTGCCTGGAACTGGG
The DNA here is from genome assembly GCF_041579695.1 of Halopseudomonas sp. Taxonomy (GTDB): domain Bacteria; phylum Pseudomonadota; class Gammaproteobacteria; order Pseudomonadales; family Pseudomonadaceae; genus Halopseudomonas. Next base: position 1,251 of record NZ_JBFGFI010000015.1, on the reverse strand, counting down.
CCGAGATGCATCGTTTCGCAAAATTCGCACTGGCCCTGGCTGGATTGACCGGCTTTGCGTTCCTAGCCGTCTTCGCCCGGCCCGGCTCAACGCTTTACCGCTCGGCCCTGCTGGGGTGTTGCATTGCCACAGGCGCGGTGCTGGCGTTGATCGGCCAGACGTACCAGACCGGTGCAGATGTCTGGCAGCTGTTTGCGATGTGGGCCGTGCTGATGATCCCGTGGGCCTGGCTTTCGGGCTCGGCAGCGAGCTGGGGCCTGTTCTGGGCAGTGGGCAACCTTGCGCTGCTGGCATTTTTCGCCCAGACACAATGGCGGGATCTGTTCTCAGGCCTGCAAGGCTATCAGATTTTGCTGGTGCTGGCGGTCAGCAATGGAGCTTTGCTGCTGGTATTCGAACTCCACGGTCGGATGTTGTTATTCAATCCCGGGCGGACCGTTCAGCGCCTGACTTGCCTGGGTGTGCTGGCCGCCCTTGGCTGTGGCGCCGCGGGCGCCTGGTGGGAATGGGCCTATACCCCGCTGGTGCCCATATTCCTGCTGGTAGCGGGAGGCATGCTGGTTTTCTATCACCAGCGACGCCGTGATCTACCGATCCTGTCAATGGTGCTGTTCTGGTTGATCGTGGTCGGCAGCTCGGGGCTCGTTCGTCTGACAGCTGAAGCAGACGCCATCTTTCTGCTGATTAACACGGTCGCACTGTTTGTTCTGGTCAGCAGCGCGCTGTCTGCGGTATGGCTCACCCGTCTGGCCCGGGAGCTGCAAGCATGAAGCGTGACTGGCTGAATGAACTGCTGGGGCAGCTTGGCGGGCATCTGGACCTTGAAGCCCGACAGCGCGAACAGCTGCTGGCAGGTTCGCAGGTCCCCTGGTGGCTGTCGGCGTTGCTTGGGCTGGCCGCCTGGATTTCTTCGCTATTTTTTATTCTGGCCTTCCTCGGACCCTGGCTGATGCTGATAGAGGGCACGGTCGGCCGGGGCGTTGCCGGTGTCTTGCTGATTCTGGCGGCGCTGTGGTTGTTCCGTCGCGGGCAACCCTTTGCCAATCAGATCGGTTTGGCGTTGTCACTCACAGGCCAGGGATTGTTGGTGTTTCTATTGACCGAAAGACTGAACATCACGCAGGACAATCTGCGCGCGCCGGCCCTGTTCTGCATGTTGCTGGCGGGAATTCTGCTCTGGTTGCCTTCATCCTTCCTGCATCGGCACGTCTGCGCGCTGCTGGTACTGACCGGCGCGGCAGTGCTGATGGG
>NZ_JBFGFI010000014.1:0-51237 GCF_041579695.1 Halopseudomonas sp. | reverse complement strand
TCGGCCAGGAGCAGTCGGTCACAACGGGCAGATATCGGTTGTGGATTAAACCCGCTATGACCGCTTCTCCACCTGGCTTATCAGCCAGCCGTACCCCTGATCTCGCATCTCGTCCAAAGGAATAAACTTGAGCGCTGCCGAGTTCATGCAGTAGCGCAGTCCGGTAGGCGCTGGACCATCGTCAAACACGTGACCCAGGTGTGAGTCTGCATATCGGCTACGGATCTCAGTTCGGACCGAAAAAAGCCCTCTATCCTCGTTCTCCACCACCCAGTCAGATTGAATTGGTTGGGTAAAGCTCGGCCAACCCGTACCAGAATCATACTTGTCACGGGATGAGAACAGCGGCTCACCGGACACGATGTCGACATAAATTCCTGCTCGACTCTCATCGTCGTATGCGTTTTTATAGGCCGGCTCAGTGCCATCCTTCTGGGTAACGCTATATTGCTCTTCCGTTAACCGGGCCCTGAGCATCTCGTCACTCGGCTTCTTGAAGGTGTCGGGATCAAAGCCATTTACCATGTCTTGCTGCCCGGGAGACTCGTCGCCTTTTGCCGGGCTATACTCGGAAAAATCCACGGCCAGATCCTCGCCCCAGACCTCTTCGATAAACTGATAGCGCCCCGAATTAAAGGTATAGAACTTATAGCGAAGCGGGTTTTTCGTGTAGTAATCCTGGTGATAATCCTCAGCATCATAAAAGGTTTCGAAGGGCACTATCTCGACCACCACTGGCTTGTCATACCGGCCAGAGTCTTCCAGCGCTGCCACAGAGGTTTCCGCAGCCCGTTTTTCAATGTCGTTGTTATAAAAAATGGCTGGCCGGTATTGCGCACCCCTATCCACATACTGACCGTCGGCGTCAGTTGGGTTGGCGGTACGCCACAGCGCCTGGAGCAAGCCGTCGTAGGTAATAACCGTTGGGTCATAATAGACTTGAACTGCCTCTGTATGGCCCGTACGCCCGCTGGAAACCTGTTGGTAGTCCGGCTTGACCTCATCGCCGCCGCTGTAACCGGACACTGCTTCTACCACGCCGGGGATGTTTTCAAAGGCGGCCTCAACGCACCAGAAGCAGCCACCCGCAAACGTAGCAATCGCTAGCTTAGAATCAGCCGGCGCGTATTTTGAAGTCATTTTAGAATTCAAGTCGCTGGCAGCGTTAAGCTGGAACACAGTTAGGGTAATAACGATTGCTGCGGATATCGGTACTAGATAGCGTTTCATGATTGTGTCCTTATGCTGTTTGAATGCTCCCAGTTTGAGTGGGATTGATCACAGCAAAATCCTCGAATTATCACAATTTAGAAACGTTATTTCAGTCTGAGTTGTACATCGGTAGCCGGATGCAAAAAACGGCACCACCACAGACGCGGTTTTCAACACTAATATCCCCGCCCTGTAGCACCATTATTCTGCGCGCAATCGCAAGCCCAAGCCCGGCATGGCCGGCCCCGTCAGAGACTTGGCCGCGATAGAAAGGATCGAAGATATGCTCCAAATCCCGCGTTGGGATGCCCGGACCGCTGTCTTGTACGCACACCTGTGGCAGACCGTCCACCTGACCAACCACCACCTCAATGCGTCCCCCGGCCGGACTGTAAGCAATAGCGTTGCCGATCAGGTTATCCAGTACACGCTCGGTCATGGCCAGGTCCGCGAAGGCAATCGGCATGGTGGGGTCGCCGCTCAGCGTAAGCTCTAGCTGAGTATCGCGCGCTACCTGCCCATGCTTCTGAACAACATCGTGCACCAGTTCGGCAAGTGGAAACGGCTCCGGCGCGGGTTGTTTCTCTCGAGCTTCCAGTGCGGCCAGCTCAAAAAGTTCTTCTACCAAACGGCTGAGACGCCGGCCCTCCCTGAGGGCGATGTCGAGATAACGGTCCTGCTCGTATGGGCTGAGGCGCTCGCGACGCAGTCGCAAGCTTTCGATATAACCCTGCATCGCAGCCAACGGCGTGCGCAGATCATGGGATACCTGGGCCACTAGCTGGCGGCGCTGGACATCTTTTTCGGTCAATTGCTCGATCTGTAACGCAATTCGACTGGCCATGTCGTCGAAGCTCACGCCTAGATAATCAATTTCGTCACGTACTAATGGTCGCCTGTCACGCCACGTCACGCGCGGACTCAGACTCATATTGTTGCTCTCAAACTCCTGCACCAGGCGTGTCAAGGAAGTTAGACGGTGCGTCAGCAATCGGAAAATAACCAGTCCGGTAACCATAGCCACCGCCAGACTGATCAGCAACGCCCAAGCGCTCAATGCCACTAACTGGCTACCCCGAGCCATGGTTTCGGCGTTATCGTATTCCTCTCCGCGCAACACCACATAGAGGTACCCCTCAGGGTCTTCTGCGGTAGGCACAGGCGTGACGGAAAAAACTTTTCGCCGGTCATGGCTGCGGGGATCGTCGCCCAATACCGGATAAAGGCCGACGTTGTTCGTTAGTTGGCGTATGGGATCGAGCGAGACCTGATTGCGCTTGATTTTCGACGGGTCCGCCGAATAAGAGAGGATGCGTCCATCCGGGTCCAGGAGGTAAATTTCGATGCTGGGGTTGATGGTCATATAGAGCGCGAACAACTTCTCAACGGCAACTCTATCGAGTTTGCCCTCGCGGACCAGATTCCTTTCTGATACCAGATTAGTTGCCAGGTCGCGATGCAATGTCTGATTGACTGAGGCACTGTATTCGCGCAACGAGTACAAACTAATAAAAGTATAGAGCAACCCGACGGACAGCAGCAGCACAAAAAGCCCGGCAGCTAGGCGGGTATAGAGTGTTCTCAACATGGATCATTCGAGGAAGCGATAGCCCACCCCCCAGACGGTCTGAATAAACGCCGGCTGAGCTGGGTCTGTTTCAATCTTGCCGCGCAGACGGTTTATGTGCGTATTAACGGTATGTTCGTAACCTTCATGGTTGTAACCCCACACCGAGTCCAGCAGCTGAGCACGACTGAACACTCGCCCGGGATGCCGCGCAAAGTGCCAGAGTAAGTCAAATTCGCGCGCGGTGAGATCAACCGCCTTGTCCCCAACTAACACCCGACGGCGCATTGGGTCGATACGCAGACCGCCCGCGACCAGCTCTTCATCGCAGGCTTCTAGCATCGGCGCCGACGCCATAGCATCCACCCGCCGGAGCAAAGCCTTAACACGTGCAGACAATTCGGCGACACTGAAAGGCTTAGTCAGGTAGTCGTCGGCACCCATTTCCAAACCCAGCACCCGATCCAGTTCGGTACTTTTAGCTGTCAAAATCAATACCGGAACATAACCCGGCCCAGAGCGAATTTCACGGCATACCGACAGACCATCCAACCCGGGCAACATCAGATCAAGCACCACCAGATCGATGCCTCCAGCACGAAAACGGTCTAGCCCTGTATTACCCCGATCACACAGAATCGGATTCAGGCCAAGCTCGGCCACATGAATGCAGACGAGCTCACCAATCTCTAGATTGTCTTCAACGATCAATACGTTTCGTGTCATAGACTAAAGGTACCAGACAAGCGCTCCATTAATTCATGGAGTCCGATTTCTGCATGTCCTCGTGATCCATATCGTCGTCCATCTTTTTATCCATGCTGTCTTTCATCGTGTCTTCCATAACCATGCCTTTATGTTCCATATCAGGCTCTGTGGCGTCCGGCATGTCATCATTCATCATCTTTTGATGATCCATCGACTTCTTCATGTCGTCCTTCATCATACCGTCATCGGATGCCATGTCAGCTGCCTGACTAACGCTTGCCATCAGTCCTAACAGGCACATTGCCGCGATTCTTGTCATGTTGTTCATAGTAATTACTCCAAGGATGAACGCTTGCCGATATGACAGGCTCGGTATCATCTTCTGCGTCCATCCTTACGAGACAATCACCGGTTAATAAAGAATGTATCTCGAAAACTTCACGAATGTGTCACGGACGATGGCTGCCCCTTATCACGATGCAGAGCTGAGTTACACCGATGCTCGCGTGTGAGTTGATATCAAGCAAACCCTGTGAATCACATCTGGTTTCATAGACACATTGACTGTCCGCTCCTGGCCGATAGCAGCCAGTACCGAATGGCAGGTAACGAAAGTAGACCTTTAACGCCGGTGGATGTCATAGATGCGAGTAATGACTCGGCGCCATCAGAATTGTGACAGCGCTGAATCAAGCTTGTCCGGCTATTAGAGAGGCTGCCAGTTAAATCACTGAGCCATTATCGCGTTGTATTGTTTCGTGTACTCAGCGTAGGGAAGATTTCTTTTAGAAAGTTCTTCCACTTGCATTTGCTTGTACTGGTCTTTGGACATGGGTGCAGGCGCAAGGGGCGAAATGAACTGGTTGGACTTGTTAGCATCAAGATTGCCCAGACATTGATACTTGGTCACCATCTGGCCGCGCAAACAAGAACCGTATCCATCTCTAGCGTAACAATTCTCGACTTGACCTCCGAACGGTTCAGCGGCGCCATACCCCCAGACCTTACATTTCTGATTCGCAATTTGTTTTGCTTGATTAGTGTCGACAATGGCCTTTTCCATGAACGCGATATCGTAAGCCATATCTACCGTGCCATCAGCCCGGCTTCCACCTGTAGCGTAATACGGTTTCTTTACCGCGCAGCCCGCTACCACGAGCAATCCCAAAATCAGTACGAGAGTTTTTTTCATAATATTCCCTTAATAGACGATGCAGTCCTGTGCGACTGAGGAGAAGTCTACCTCGCAGTTTCTACGAAGGAAACCGTGGATGGGATTTAGCTGTTCCTTATCCGCGCCTGGTCACGGCCATTCCTTTTGGGTGCACCCATCAGCCATCTCGACCAAGCTATCTTTGGGCGCTTTATTGATCCACGAGGGTGGACGGTAAAAAGCCCTATCCTGTCGTTGAAAAAATAGGACCCAAATATGTTCCCCGCAAAGTCATTCTGTCGAAGCTGTAGACATGGGCATAGGGGCTTTCAACACAACGGCCTACAAGGGGATACTTCTGGTCTGGTTTGCCGGGTCGAAGTTCGACGTTGCTTCCACAGATAGGGCAGTCAGTTGAAAACCGAACAAGCCTTGTCCATCGATACTTTTCTTGTCTGAACATCTCCAGCTCGCATCCATCCTCTCTCAACGCTGTGACCCAAAGCGGTGCTTTGACGATGCAGTCGTCTATGACCTGAAACCAAGGGGCGTAAACCTGTTTCCAAATGAACACAAAGCCCATCAGTGTGACGGCGAGGGTGATGAGGCTCGCCATGGTGATAGGTCCTTCGCTTAGGCTGAGACTGAGCAGCATGACCCCAAGCATGGCCACCGAAATTACGCTACCGAGCAGGATGGTACTGAGAAAGGTGATTCCTCTAACGCTAAGGTTGGGCATCATTCCGTCGCGCAGAAACAACCGGGCGGCGAATGACGGCTTTATTGATCCATTTTCGGAGCGGCGGTAGACCACGGTCGATGAGGGAGCCGATTCTTCTTGTGCTGAGATGTTCGCGGGTAACAGTTCGAGCCAGTAGAGACTGACAACACCTCTTCCACCACCAGGCATGTAACCCATACGAAGACGAGGTTCATCTGCCGGTTGAGCGAGTCTCAATGCTCTGTTTAGGACTTTGATGTTGGGAATCCAGTCTTTGGCCCCTTTGTCCCTTTCGGCGAACGTGCCGCAGCTTTTGAGCAGCGCGTCGGCCTCGAAGGTTAACTTTTCGTCTGAATCAGGCCGTTCCAGGGATGAATTCACCATAAACAGCAGGATTTCGTAAGCGCGTCCTCTTGCTGGATTTTCTATGAGATGAGATTTGAGGCGCTGGAGTGCTTCGATCATGCAATTCCCTATGCTAATGATAAATATAGACTTTTTAACCTGAATTACCGGATTTCGGCGGTTATTGGAGGTTTTCTTCTCCGCATATTATCAATCTTGAGGCCTTCTTAACTCCAGAGGAAAGCCTAATGACTATGACAGTTGCAGTAGATGCCAATGGACGAGTAGTTTCGATAATCGAAGTAGTGCGCGGTTTGGGTTGCAAATGCCGATGTATTGAATGCGACGAAACCGTGATTGCGCGTAAAGGCCAGCAACGGATCCACCATTTCTCACATGCTTCGCAGAAAATTCCCTGTGAGGTGACGCCCGAGAGTTTCTTGCATCGATACGCCAAGCAGGTTGTAAAAGAAAGTTTGGGGTTGCAGTTGCCCCCGCAGCCAGGACATGTTCCTGACTCTGAAGATCAAAGCTCTTGGTGGGATTTTGAGTCGGTCAAAGAGGAGGTCTGGATGGGTGATTTCAGACTTGACCTGATCGCAGAGCTGTCAGATGGCCCATTGCTAATCGAGTTCGCATGTACCTCTTTCGTTCTGGATGAAAAGCAGGTGCGGATCGAGCGTGCTGGCATTCGTGCAATCGAGATCGATCTGAGTGGCTTGTGCGTTCAACCTTCATCAGAGGGGATGCTAGGGCTCAAAAATGCGATTCTGCATGACACTGACTTGAAGCGGTGGCTTTACCCACTAGCTCCAGCAATTGACCTGGTTTGTGAATCCCCGCTGTCGTTTACGGAAACCATCGTGGAGTATGATCGGATCCCAAAATTTCCCGAGCGAGTGAGATTCACAATTCAGGGTTTGTGGGTGGATCTTCGGGTCCTTGAGCATGGGTCTGTAGTGTTGAGGTCTGTCGCATACAGTCCATTGATCGTTGACCTGCTCAAGCGGCTTGCTCGGCAATACAGCGGCCACTATGTAGCCAAGTACAGGAACTGGATGTTCCCCTCTTGGGCGAGAGGACTACTTCAGCAGGCGCTTGAGGCTTTGGCTGATAGTGACAACTCCATTCCCGCACAAGCGCTCACCCTCCGTCATGACGAGCCGCTCGTGAATGGCGCTCAGCTTGGAATCAGCCGTTACCTGGATGGTCGGTTGGTTCTTAAGCAATACCAGACAGGCCATGCACCAGCGTGCCTGCCTACAGGTGAGTTTCGAATTCGGCATTTCGGTACCGACTTGGACTGCGAGACACTGGAAGGCTTTTTCGAGGCCAGTGCAGTTGAACTTCTCTGTGTTGAGGTACTCCAGATACAGGGACAGGCAGATTTCGTTTACAAAGTTCGCCGTTGATTAGTGATTAAACCTTACTAGAGGGGCTCGTTGAGAGCGGCACCGTTTCGTAAACGATTGGTAGTCTGGGGATGGCTGATCCCGCTTTGTGTAATATTGGTAACGTCCTACATCGAATTGTTGGGACCATGAACATGGACGTACCACAGCCTTACGACTTCGTCAGCGACATTCTGAATCGCTCCAGGTTCAGTAGACACATGCTGAGTGCAGGCCAATTCAATGCCTGGGCTTGTCATGCATAGTGGGGGAAGTCCAGCATTGATAACCGGCTAGTTATCAAATAAATGTGATGCTGACATACTCGGTCTTGCGTTTGCCACACAAGGAGGTGCCGATGAGCCTACATGAACAGCAGGCACGCTTCAGGCGATTGCTCTCGGAGCATGCTGCATGGCGTCTGCTACACGCAGAAAATGCGCCCATTATCCTCGCCTTCATTAATGATCTCTTTGCTCAAGACAGCGAAGTGCCATTCGGCAAGGCACGTGTGGCGTTAGAGGCTGAACTGCCGACCTGGCAGGAGATTTTTGGCTTACATGACAACGCAGGCACATATCTGCGCCAGTGGATTCAAGCTGGGTGGTTACGCGAACTGGATGACAAGCTCACTCGAACCGATGCCTTCGAGTTGGCATTGCGTTTTGCCCAGAGTTTGGATCAGCGAGATAGCAATGCTACGGCTTCGCACCTGCGTATTGTGCAGGACGCCGTACGGGGTTTGGCTGTCGCACTGAGCCCAAACCCGCAAGAGCGAATCACCCTGCTAACCGCCCGGCGCCTGGAACTCGACCTGGAGATCGAGCGATTGCAGATGGGTGATGTGCCGGAACTAAGCGTGCCAGAGCAGCGTGAACGCATTCGGGGCCTGTATCAGTTGACATCCGTGCTCACAGGCGACTTTCGCCGGCTGGAAGACGAGATTCGTCAGCTAGATCAGCGCATGCGAGTCCGCATGATCGAGTCGGAGTCTGGGCGTGGTGAGGTAGTGAAAGCGTTGATGGAACATGAAGGCGCGCTACTCCTGACCGATGCGGGACAGGCCTTCGATGGCTTCTATCAATTGCTCTGTGATCAGAATCGAATCACTGAATTTCGTGAGCAAATCCGCTCGATATTGGCTCGTCCGGCATCCCAGCATCTGAAGTCGGACGAGCTTCGTTATCTATCTCATCTGGTCCGCGAACTAGGCAAGGAAAGCGAACGGGTATTCCAGGTTCGACGCCGAACCGAGGAAAACCTTCGGGCTTTTGTGGAAAGCGGCGCTCAACAGGAACGCCGTGCAGTTGAACGCCTGCTTCGGCAGTTAGAACGGTTGGCGGTGAAATTTAAGGACCAGGAGCTAAATCTTCGCGAGCCTTTAGCAGTGGATTTACCAACGGGCAGTCTTCGCATTCGCTCACCGTCCAGTATTCATTTACGACTTCCAGAAGAGCGCCTGGATACTCGCCAAGTGGCCGCGAACACTAATAGTAATGTCGCCAGTCTCGGCATGCTGGATCACCTCAATACGGTCAAGGTGCTTGAGGTTGCGCAGGATATGAAGCGATTACTCACTGAGCATGGCCCCATGACGGTGGCGAGTGTTGTTCGCCACCGTCCTATCTCGGGAGGGATTGAGGAGTTAGTAGCCCATGTTCGGGTCGCTAAGGCGATCAGGGCTGTGATGCTAGAAAGCTCAGAAAGCCTAGTGGTCTTGGATCGGACCGGCAATTGGATTCGAGCCAATATTCCCTCATTGCTGATGTCCGCCGAGCAGTTTCCTGCGGATCTGGAGGAACTCGCTTTATGACCGAGGAAGAGCAACATTCCCAGCAGGCCCCTGCCCTATTCGATCAGCACCGAACGAGTCTTCCTGAGGATTCGACAAGCCATGGCGAGGTGGAGTCCTTTGAAGAATTCCCGACTGAACTACCTGCTGATGAGGCTTCCGAAGTTGGCATGCCATTTGAGGCACGGCGCGCTCTGGTGTTGCTGCTTCGGCAAGGGGTGGTGATGGCCGATAGCAAACGTTTGGCATTCGAAGCGCTGTGCCGACACGAGGGCCTAATCGCAGAGCATTTGGGCAACATGTTCATGCGCATGTTACTGGACATGAAAGGCGGTATCGCCATCCTGCTCCAGCAAGACGCAGTGGAGCAGGACGAGGAGACGGACGAAGCGTCACACTTGATCAACAAGCGCACGCTCAGCCTCTACGACACGCTCCTGTTACTGGTGCTGCGTAAGTACTACCAGGAGCGCGAAACTGCGGGCGAGCAGAAAATCATCATTGATAGCGAGCGGATCGAGGCACTGATGACACCCTTTTTGCCGCTGACTTACAGCTCCCGCTCCGAGCGGAGGACGCTCAATGGTGCACTTGCCTTGTTGAAAGACAAGCGTCTTATCAGTGCGGTCCGTGGGGATGACGAGCGATTTGAGATCACCTCGGTGATCCGCTATGTCGTCAATGCAGATTTTCTTGAGCGCCTATTGAAAGAGTATGAGCGGCTAGCCAGTGACTCGGGCGCCAAAGCAGATGAGGGGGTGCAGGATGCTTGAGGCAGGCGAGGTAAGTCTGAGTGAGCTGTTCAGTACCGGCCAGATCCGTCTAGCCCAGCTGTCGGTATACAATTGGGGTTCCTTCCATGGGCTCCATTCCGCGAAGATTGATCCCGATGGCACCCTCATTACCGGTGACAACGGAGCGGGCAAGTCCACTCTCATCGATGGGTTGATGGCACTCTTGCTGCCCTCCAATAAGGCATCGTTCAATATCGCGGCTGCTCAAGGTGATCGTACGGATCGCACGCTGATGTCGTATGTGCGAGGCAACTATGGCAAGGCCCATGATGGTAGTGAGACGGCTACATTGCTTAAGCGCCCAGGGGCCACCGCAACGGGGCTTAGGGCGCTTTACCAAGCGGAGGATGGTTCGAAGGTCACCTTGGCTGCCCTATATTGGATTACTCAGGCCAGTAATTCACTCGACCACCTCAAGCGTCTTTTTGTTGTGGGTAAGCGCGATGTGCGTTTGGAGGAGCTGTTGCATCTCTTTGGGGAGGGCAATGCTCGTGTGCTGAAGCAGCACCTCAGGGAGGACCCGCAGGTCGAGGCATTCGATTCGTTTACTGAATATCAAGAGACCTATGCTCGCCTTCTGCGCATGGAGAACCGCAATGCTCCCGCCCTTCTTTCCCGAGCGTTGGGTTTGAAGAAGATTGATGACCTCACCAGCTTGATTCGTGACCTGGTACTGGAGCCCAGTCAGGTCAAGGAGTATGCGAAGCATGCTGTGAGTGAGTTTGATGACTTGGTAGGTGTCCATAACGAACTTGATGATGCTCGCCGCCAACGAGATGCATTGATCGAATTACCAGAGACAAGCCAGGCGCTGAATCAAGCCAGGGAGGAGATGCGACGGACTTCAGGTGAGCTAGCCGGTCTGCCAATCTACTTTGGTGAACAGTGCTCCCGGCTTTGGGGGCTTCGCCTGAAGCAATCCGAGGCGGAGCTGTCTCAGTTGGCAGAGGAGATGACCCGTCTTGGAGCATTGGAGGAGCAAGCATCGGGAAGGGTACAGGCACTGTTCCATGCTTACCAGTCGCAAGGTGGTGAGCGGCTGGAGGGATTGCGGAATGATCTGAACTCAGCGACCAAGACTCATGATGACAGCGTACGCGATGCGCGCCTGTATCAGATGGATACACGAGTTCTAAGTTTGCCTGACACATTGTCGCTTGATGCATTCAAACAAAATCAGGTGAAAGCGCAAATGGAGCTGGCTGATATGCCGGCGCTGCGCAAGGCGCGCCAGGATCAGTTCGCCTCCTCGGCAGCGGACCTTTCCAGTGGGCAAACACAGCTCAAGGAGCTGGCAGATGAAATCAAAGACATGGAGTCGCGACCTGACTCCAACATTGATCCCTCCTATCAGAAGCTTCGTGACCAACTGGTAGGGAGCTTGTCGCTTGATCCTGCGGAAGTTGTTTTCGTCGGTGAGCTGATTGATGTCCTGGAGGAGCATCGACCCTGGCAAGGCGCCATTGAGCGGGCGCTGGGTGGGCACCGCACCACGCTGCTGGTGCCTGATGAGCGATATCGCTTGGTGACCAAGTGGTTGAACACTCGCCATACAGGGCTCCATGTAAGGGTGCAGGTCGTCCGGCTGAACCAGCATCCGCAAATTGCTGAGTTTCTACAAGATGGCTTCCTAAAGATGCTTGGTTGGAAACCGCACCCTTATCGTGATTGGCTGAAGAAGCACCTCTCGCGTTTCGACCTGCACTGTGTGGCGTCGACCGAAATACTGGACCAGACTGACTTCTCGATGACCATTCAGGGGCTGGTGCACCTGGATAAAGGGCGATTTGAGAAGAAGGATCAGCAGCGCATTGATAACCCTCGCTTCTGGTGTTTGGGATTCAGTAACAAGGGACGTCTGTCGGCGTTAAGGAGGGACCATATTGAGCTTGAGGTCGAGACCAGAAACCTGGCCCAGCTTACAGCGGATGCGCGGAACGCCATGGACGACCTCGAAAAGCATCTTCGGGTTTGGGAGCGCATTGCCCATCTCACATGGGCGGCAATTGATATCCAGGCAGCTCAAGATCGGATGCAGTCTCTTAAGGACGATCTGGACGCGCTTGAACGACCGAATAGCGAGCTTGGGGTGGCGAAGGCGCGCTGGGAGCAGGCAGGAGCTGAACTGAGGGGGATTCAAGGCCAGAAAGAACAAGTCAACAAGAAGGTCGGGAGACTGGAGGGTGACAAAATCAAGGCAAATCAAGAACAGGCGCTGGCGTTAGATGCTGCTCGGGCCGGTTTGCCGGATGAGGTCAGAGAGTTGCTTTCTAAGCGTGCGGGGCAGCTCAATCTTGAAGATTTGGAGATCGTTTCGGAGCTTGCGAATCGTCACCGTGCTGATCTAGAGGATGCCCGCAAGGGGACTCACAGCCGAGAAATTAAAGCATCAACTAAAGCCAGTGGGATCGTTTCCGAGTTCAAAATAAAATGGCCTATCATCGCAAATGATTGGCTCGCAGGCGCTGATGCTCTGGAAGAGTATGTCGATCACCTCGCCCACTTGGAGCAGGAGGGGCTGCCAGATCTAGTCGAGCGGTTCCGGGAGCGCTTGAACCGTAACGCAACCCAATCGCTTGCCCGAATCAGTCAAACGATTCAGTCCGAACGTGAGGACATCAGGGATCGTATTGAGACGATCAACAATGTTTTGGAGCGTACGGAATTCAGACAAGGAACTTACCTCCGATTGGGAAGCCGGGCAGAAAACTTTGATCATGTGAAAGCGTTCAATGGGCAGCTAATGCGTGTGCTGGCGAGAGCTGGTAGTGACGATCATGACGCTCGATTTGTCGATCTGAAGGAGCTGATCGAGAAACTGGAAAAGGCTACCAACCCTGCAAGTTCGGGCAATTTGGAGAGTTTGCGACTGCTGGACTCGCGCTACCAGCTTTCCTTCTTCGCTGAGGAAGTAGAGAAAGGCAGCAAAAAAATACGCGATGTACTGGAATCTTCCAGCGGTAAGTCAGGCGGGGAAAAAGAGTCGTTTGCCGGCACCATCGTGGCTGCTAGCTTGGCTTACGTGCTGACGCCCGATGGCAGTGACCGTCCGCTCTACTGCACCGTCTTTCTGGATGAAGCGTTCTCTAATACCGCTGAGGCGGTGAGTCGCCGGGTGCTCAAGGTCTTCCGAGAACTGAAAATCCACGTGAATCTGATAACGCCCTACAAAAACCTTAACCTTGCGCGTGAATCGGCGCGTTCACTATTAATTGCTGAGCGGGATCAGGACACGCATGAGAGCCGGCTCTGCGAGGTCACCTGGGCGGAAATTGACGAGCAGCTGGCACGTCATGAACAGCAGGGGATACAAAAGGCAGCTAGCTCGCTGGGCATTGAAGTGGACCGAGCGTTGTGAGGGATTGGGGACGACTTCCAGGTGATGCTATTGAGGACCTGCGCCGGCTGGAATGGGAGCACACAGGCCGGCTGCGGGAGCGACTCTTGGGTAGGCGACCCTTTCCAATCCCATGCTTGCTGAAGCCTCCTACCGGTAATCAGGCGCTTGAGGATCTTGACCATTTCCATGGCTACATCGCGGCCTGGCGCAAATGGCCGTGGCCGCATCAAGTTACTTGGGTGACGAAACGATTTCGACAACTGGGTCAATTTGAGGTCCCGGTCAGGCTGGAGATCGAGTCAACGCAAGCCCTCATCGCTGCGCTGGGGGATGAGGCTGTTGAAAGAAGCAGGGGCTGGGCTGAGCGAATGGAACCATTGCTCTCGTTGGATAAGGCTCTATTCACTACCCTCATCAATCGGCTTGAGGAGCTGGACAGGCTCTCCATGACTGATATTCACTTATTGGCCAGCGTATTGCCACAACTCCAGCGTGGAATGGGCCGCCGTCGATACTTGCGGGCCCTACCACTCCAGAAGGTGGATACTAAGTTCGTGGAGCTGAACCAGAGCCTAATTACCGCTCTGCTGGATGTAATACATGGTCAAGAGGTTTCCGTCCATGGTGGGTTAGAGGCTTGGTTGGAGTGCCGCGTCACGCCATCTAACTGGCTTCATGTGAAGCCACTATGTCCTGAAGTGAAAGGTCGTTTGGCTGGGCTTGACCTTGTTCGACTGTGCTTTGAGCAACTGACGACCTATTCGTTGCCAGCTAGCAACGTGCTGGTGATTGAGAACCTCCAGGCTGGCTACGGGCTTCCTGAGTTGCCAGACACGATTGCGGTGTTCGGTGGAGGAGCCAATACGGCCTGGCTTCAAGCCGAATGGTTAAAAGACAGGCGGGTAGGCTACTGGGGTGATATCGATACATGGGGACTGAAGTTTCTCGCCGATGCGCGACTCAGGCAGCCCCATGTTGAGGCCGTGATGATGGATCTGAAGACGCTGCTCACCCATGTGGAGAGAGGAGTAGACGAAGACCGATTAGCTGGGTTACCAGCATACGGTTTGACCCCTGCCGAGCGGAGCCTTTTTGACGAACTACGCTTCGGTCGGCACGGGGTTGGCCGACTAGAACAGGAGCGTTTGTCTCAAGATTACGTAGAGCAGGGACTTGCCGAATGGATTCAAGCTTCTGCTGCGGTATAGTTATAAATGACTACGCACCTGAACCCCAAAATACGGTGTCGTGATGTGGTCTATAAGGGAATTTACAGGCAGGAGGCTAGCGAATGGACGAAAGAGATGAACTCTTCGCATCTATGTATCCAGCTCTTCAAGAACCAAAAGACCATCAGCCTGCCCTGTTCTAATGCCCAAGAAAAATTGACGGCAGTTACGGGGTAGAGCCCGTCAGTGATAAGCGGCAAACAGCAGATCAAGCTCGATAGTCTCAATTGCACAGTTTGAGTCTCTCATTATGGACGAAATCACTACCCTGCCTTCGGAAGCTATACTTGATCTGCAACGAACCGTGCAGCGTAAGCTGGGGCGTTGCATGTTGCAGTTGCAGCAGTACGAGCTACTGCTCAAAGCGATAGTGGCTCATAGCGAACTGAGTGGCACTACGGAACGTCTTCAGGCTGTTCGCGATGATAGGGTTGCCTGTGCCCATAAGAAAACTCTTGGCGCCTTGGTGGGGATGCTGACTGAGAGCTATCTGAAGCCCCCAAACTCATCCGATGAGCCGCAACAAGCAGAGGATGAACCGAGTGACCGGGTATGGTTTAGCGTCCGATATCAGATGGAGTTGCCTGAGGAGCGCTATGCCGAGACCAAGATTGCTCTCAAGGAGCTCGTCAACCTACGTAACGAGTTAGTGCACCATTTCCTTCAGCGCTTCAATCTCTGGTGTTTGGATGGCTGTATCGCCGCTGAAATGTACCTTGATGAGAGTTATGAAACCATCGACGGGCACTATCTAACGCTGAGTCAGTGGGCTAAGTCCATGGACGATGCTCGGCGGCTTATGGTGTCCTTTATGCAAACCCAAGAATATAGAGATCTCGTTATTCACGGTATTGTGCCAGGCGGCACCATACATTGGCCTAGCAGTGGAATAGTTGCCTGCTTGCGTGAAGCAGAAATCAATCTGGCTCAAGCGGGCTGGACACCTCTTTTCGACTCGATTCACTGGATTACCAAGACCTACCCAGAGCATACGCCTAAGCGCTATGGGTGTGGCAGCTGGCGTCACGTCATCCATGAGTCACAGCAGTTTGAAGTTCGAAAGCAAAGCCAATCCGATAATGGCCCCACAGTGGTTTGGTATCGTAGTCGCCAGAGCGGAGCCTTGAAGGAACACGACTAAGCAATGAACCAGTCGCTGGAGAAGCGCGGTTTCGAGCCGCCGCCAGTAATTAGGTGAGTAGCTCCTGGTTTCGTAGCCACCCCCATGCCTGATGATCTAGGTAGCCAAGAGGTTCAAATGAGCAATCCCCAGAAAATGACATTTATTGCGTTTATTTCGCAGTAGAATGTCATTTAATGTGGCGCAGTCATGACATTAATCGTTTCCCCTAATCTCGGAAACGCCCTATTTACGGGGGGGGCTGAATGACACTTATAGTGCCCATCGACATCGCCCAGTTCGATATTACAGCTAGCTTGAAACAGACCCCCAGTAGCGACATGTTACTGGGGGTTTCTTTTTATTATCAATGGCTTAGGGCGTCTTTTGCGGTGTCCGAGTCCTTTGGTCAAATTGACGGTTTGGTGATCGATGACTAGGTTGTATGCAACCAACAGATAAAGGAGTCGATGCATGTCCAGTCCGGAACACAAGCAAAAAATATGGAATATGATCAAGGGTATCAAGACAGGAATGCTCAACACCCGACATGGTAAGGAGTTGCGCTCGCGCCCGATGACCCTCGTGCAGCAAGAGTACGACGGTACTCTCTGGTTCTTCACCGACCTTGATTCGGAAAAGGTCTTTGAAGTAGAAGGCGATAACGATGTCTGCGTCTCTTTTGCCGATACGCAGAACGATACGTACGTCTGCCTGACCGGTGTAGGTAGGGCGATGAAGGACAAGAACCTGATCGACAAATATTGGAATGGCTTTGTCAGCGTCTGGTTTCCCGAGGGTAAGGAGTCGCCCAACGTGGGTATGCTGGAGATCAAGGTGCAGAAAGGCGAGCACTGGGATGCGGACACCAGCACCATGGTCAAAAGTTATAAAATGGCAAAGGCCAAACTCAAGGGCGAGCTGCCTGATATCGGTGAGCATGAGAAATTCGGCTCATAAAATAGCCGTTGAGAGATTTGAGGCTGCGGCGTGTCATACACGGCCGCAGTGTTAAATGTGATTAACGGAAGTCGTCGGTCAGGTCCGAGTCGAAAGACGTTGATGGCACCGACTCAGCCGATTCAGCCGGCTTGGCCTGGGCTGGGGCCAGATTGGCAGTTGGAGCAGGTTTCGCAGCGGCCGTAGCGGTGCCGGAAGTCTCCATCCGTGTACGTAGAATCAGGTCGTTGCGCGAATCTGCCAGGCGCACCGCCTCTTTCAGAGTGATCGCCTTTTCGGTAACCAACTGGAATAAGTGCTGGTCATAGGTTTGCAGCGCCTTGTCGTCGGTCGCACGTGTCATTGCATCGCGTATGTCCTGGATTTCACCCCGGGCAATCAGGTTGACGATATAGGGCGTTCTGATCAGCACCTCTACAACCGGTAGGCGGGGTTTGTCGATGCCTTTTGCCAGACGCTGACCGATGATTGCTGCAAGGTTCATCGAGATATCAGCGAGCAACTGCTGGCGGGCATCCTCCGGGAACATATTTGCCATCCGGTCCACAGCCTGCACCGTATTGGTTGCGTGCATTGTCGCCAGCACAAGGTGACCGGTTTCGCTGTAGTGCAGCGCATGCTGCATGGTTTCCCGGTCACGAATCTCGCCGATCATGATGACGTTCGGCGCTTCGCGTAGCACATTGTGCAGCGCATCCTTGAAACTGTGGGTATCGAGCCCGACCTCCCGCTGGTCGATGATCGATTCCTTGTGGTGATGCAGAAATTCGATCGGATCTTCGATGCAGACAATATGGCCCGCCCGGTTTGTGTTGCGATAATCCAGCATCGCCGCAAGGGTAGTGGACTTGCCCGACCCGGTTGAGCCGGTCACCAGAATCAGCCCCCTGTCGAGCATGACGAGCTTTTCCAGCACCGCAGGCAGACCCAGGTCGGCAAAGCTGGGAATCTGATCGTTGATGTAACGTACGACCATGGCTACTTCGCCGCGCTGCAGGTATACATTGGCGCGGAAACGCCCCGTGCCGGCGATGCCGACAGCCAAATTCATCTCCAGGTCGCGCTCGAACTCGTGCACCTGGCGTTCGCTCATAAGCTCGTAGGCCATGACCTTCACGGCGCCCTTGCCCAGTGGCTCAGACCCCAGGCGGACATATGAGCCGTCGCATTTTGCCGTGGGAGGTGCGCCTACGCTGAGAAACAGGTCGGAGCCCTTGAGGTCAGCCAGGCGACGCAGATAGTCATTGATACCCATGGTTTAAGGCCTCCTGGCAGCAGTCTTCCGAAGAGCGGTCAGCTTTGAACTACCGTCGCGAGGGCCTGATTGATCCAGGCTTCGGTTTGTTTGTTGAGCTCCACAATAGCACGGGGATCCTTGCCCTTGGGATACAGCGCGGGTCCGATCATGACGCGGATGGTTCCTGGTTTCTTGCCCCACCCCACCTTGGGCCAGAACTCACCGGCGTTGTGTGCAACGGGAACCACCGGTGCGTCGTTCATGCAGGCCAGCGCTGCACCACCGCGGGAAAACTTGACCGGCTCGCCCGGCAACTTGCGGGTACCTTCGGGGAAAACCAGAATCCAAATGCCTTCAGCCAGGCGTTTACCACCGAGCTGGCTCAGTTGCTTGAGTGAATCGCGTCCCTTCGCGCGGTCGATCGCGATTGGCTTGGCGAGCGCAAAGGCCCAGCCGAAAAAAGGCACATACAGTAGCTCTTTCTTGATCAGCTGGGTTTGCGGGCGGAATACCTGTTGCAGAAAAAAGGTCTCCCAGGTGCTCTGGTGATTGGCCAGGATCACGCCGGCCCGGTCAGGAATGTTTTCCTCGCCGGTCACTTCATAGCGTATGCCGACGATATGTACCGTCAGCCAGATAGCCACCCGGCTCCACCAGCCGACGATCAGGGTGAAGCGCCAGCGATAGGGCAGCCAGGGCGCAATGATCAGCATCAGCAGGCCCCAGAGGCCGGCACTGGTAGCAAGCAGGAAATAAAACAGGACGACGCGCAGGGGCATCAATGACATGGGTCACTATCCAGAAGATGGTCGGCCACAGCGGCCAGGTTATCGAATACAAGTGTACCTGCAGGCAGCGGCTTGAGCTCGGTCTCAGCGCCCTTTCCGGTTCTGACCAGGAACGGCGAACAGCCTACGGCCGTACCTGCCTGCAGATCGCGCAGACTGTCGCCGACAACGGGTACGCCGGCCAGGGGTAGCTGGAAATGTTCGGCTATCTGCCGGAACAGCCCGCTGCGGGGTTTACGACAGTCACAGAGATCATCGGGGCCATGGGGACAGAAGCGGATCAGATCCACCCTGCCACCCTGCTCGGCAACGCGTTGCTGCAAGGCGTCATGCATCTGTTGCAGCGTAGCCTGGTCGAAATAGCCGCGCGCGAGCCCTGACTGGTTGGTGGCGACCGCAACGAGCCAGCCGGATTTGCTCAGTCGGGCAATGGCCTCGATGGAGCCCGGAATCGGGATCCACTCGGCCAGGCTCTTGACGTACTCATCGGAGTCCTCATTGATGACGCCATCGCGGTCCAGAATGATCAGTTTGCTCATGCCCTCACCTTTACCGCGATCAACCCAGCAACGAGATATCGGCCACGCCGAGAAACAGCCCACGCAGGCGCGCCAACAGGGCGTAACGGTTGGCTCGCAACAGGGCGTCTTCTGCGTTGACCAATACCTCGTCGAAGAAGGTATCTACCGGGTCACGCAGCGCGGCCAGACGCTCCAGGGCCACGTCATACTGACGCTGGGCTGCCAGCGGAGCTACCTGCTGCTCTGCCTCGGCAATGGCGCTGGCCAGCGCGCGCTCCGCGGGTTCGTGGAGCAGTTGCTGGTCGATTTCGTTACTGATCTCCATCTCGGCTTTCGCCAACAGGTTCGAGACGCGCTTGTTGGCTGCGGCCAGGGCCTCGGCTTCCGGCAGGCTGCGAAAATGCTGAACCGCCTGCACCCGCTGGTCGAAGTCCAGCGGTGAGGCAGGTGAAAGCGTCCGCACTGACTGGTACACCGCGACGTCAATGCCCTCGTCTTCATAGCGGGCGCGCAGGCGGTCGAAGATGAAATCCTGGACCTGGGCTGCGAGATCAGGGGCGGTCTTGATCTGGTCAGCATATTGCTCGACCGCAACAGCGATCGCCGCGTTCAGATCCAGTTCCAGACCCTTCTCGATCAGGATACGCAGCACACCCAGCGCTGCGCGGCGCAGCGCGTAGGGATCCTTGCTACCGGTGGGTAACATGCCGATGCCGAAGATGCCGACCAGGGTGTCCAGCTTGTCGGCCAGCGCCACGGCGGCACCGGTCTGGGTTGTCGGCAACTCGGCGCCGGCACCACGGGGCATGTACTGCTCGTTCAGGGCCAGCGCCACGTCCTCATGCTCACCGTCATGGCGCGCATAGTAATAGCCGGCGATGCCCTGAAGCTCGGGGAACTCGCCAACCATTTCGGTAGCCAGATCGCACTTGCTCAGCAGGCCTGCGCGCGCGGCGCGATCGGCGTCGCCGCCGATCTGCTCGGCAATGAACTGCGCCAGCGCGGATACGCGTTTGGCCTTGTCGTACACGCTGCCAAGCTGGGCCTGGAACACCACGTTGGCCAATTGGGTGTTGCGTTCTGCCAGCGGGTTTTTCTTGTCCTGGCGGAAGAAAAACTCGGCGTCGGTGAGCCGTGGGCGAACGACCTTCTCGTTGCCGGAAACAATCTGCGCGGGATCGCGGCTTTCGATGTTGGCAACTGTGATAAAGCGCGGCAGCAGCCTGCCCTTTGCATCGAGTAAACAGAAGTACTTCTGATTGTCTTGCATGGTCGAAATAAGCGCTTCCTGCGGCACATCGAGGAATCGCTCCTCGAAGCTGCAAACCAGCGGTACCGGCCACTCGACCAGCGCGGTCACTTCGTCGAGCAGGTCATCAGGCATGATTGCGGTGCCCTGCTCCGCTGCCGCAAGCTCTTCGACCCGGGCGCGAATGAGCTCACGGCGCTCGGCGAAATCGGCGATCACATTGGCATCGCGCATCTGCTCTGCGTAATCTGCCGGCGTCTTGATGCGCAGCGGCTCGGGATGATGAAAGCGGTGACCACGAGAACTGCGATCGGCGTTCTGGGAAAGAATTTCGGCGGGTACGATGGAATCGCCCTGTAGCATCACCAGCCACTGGGTAGGACGCACGAATTCGGTCTTGCGCTCGCCCCAGCGCATGCGCTTGGGAATAGGCAGACCAGCCAGGGCGGTGTCGACAATGGCGGGCAGCAACTGGGCAGAAGCCTGCCCGGGAATGCTCTGCACATAGCGCAGTTTAGCGCCACTGCGGTCCAGCTCCGCGACGTCGACGCCGCATTTGCGGGCGAAGCCTTCGGCCGCCTTGGTGGGCTTGCCTTCAGCGTCGAATGCGGCCTGTACGGGTGGGCCGTCCAGTTGATTGCTGCGATCGGGTTGCTGGGTTTCCAGTGCATCGACGAGGATGGCCAGGCGGCGCGGGGCGGCATAGTAGCGTGCGGCGGCGTAGCTCAGTCCGGCATCCTGCAGGCCCTTCTCGACGCCGGCCAGAAAGGCTTCGGCCAGACGCTTGAGGGACTTGGGGGGCAGCTCTTCAGTGCCCAGTTCAACCAGAAAATCCTGCTGCATTATTCGGCCTCCTTCAATTTGGCCAGGACTTCATCGCGCAGTCCAGCTGTTGCCATCGGGAAACCGAGGCGGGCGCGGGCCAGCAGATAACTCTGGGCAATGGCACGGGACAGCGTGCGTACGCGCAGGATGTAACGCTGGCGCTCGGTCACCGAGATGGCGCGCCGGGCATCCAGCAGATTGAACGTGTGGGAGGCCTTGATCACCATTTCATAGGCCGGTAATGGCAGCTCGGCGGCCATCAGGCGGTTGGCTTCACTCTCGTAGAAATCGAACAGTTCGAGCATCTTCTCGACGTTGGCGTGCTCGAAGTTGTAAGTCGACTGTTCCACCTCATTCTGATGGAACACATCGCCATAGGTCACCTTGCCGAAGGGGCCATCGGAATACACCAGGTCATACACCGAATCCACACCTTGCAGATACATCGCCAGGCGTTCCAGGCCGTAGGTGATCTCGCCGGTCACCGGGTAGCATTCGACGCCGCCGACCTGTTGGAAATAAGTGAACTGGGTAACTTCCATGCCGTTCAGCCAGACCTCCCAGCCCAGACCCCAGGCGCCCAGTGTCGGCGACTCCCAGTTGTCTTCGACAAAACGCACATCATGCACGCTGGTATCGATACCGATATGCTTCAAGGAATCCAGATACAGTTCCTGCATATCCGCCGGATTTGGCTTGAGTACCACCTGGAACTGGTAATAATGCTGCAGACGGTTCGGGTTCTCGCCGTAGCGGCCGTCGCCCGGACGGCGACTGGGTTGCACGTAAGCGGCATGCCAGGCTTCCGGGCCAATGGCGCGCAGGAAGGTGGCGGTGTGAAAGGTACCGGCACCCATTTCCATATCGTAGGGCTGGAGCAGGACACAGCCCTTCTCTGCCCAGTAACTCTGCAGGGCAAGGATCAGTCCTTGGAAGCTTTGGGTGGCTGGGTTGGTCTGAGTCACGTTGTCTGTCCGATTTGGCATTTTGAGAAAGGGCGCAGTATACAATCAGACGGGGCCGGACATACAGGCGTGGAGCCGCGGCGTGGCATAGTTAGTTGGGGTAATCATGGGGAGGATGCATGGATTTGGTAGCTGAAACGGCAGAACAGGCCAATTCGCGATGCGCCTGGTGTTCCAATGACCCGGTTTACCAGCACTACCATGACACTGAGTGGGGCGTTCCGGAGTACGACGGCCGGCGGCTGTTCGAGAAGTTGCTACTTGATGGTTTTCAGGCGGGTCTTTCCTGGATCACCGTGTTGAAGAAGCGCGACCGTTACCGGCAGGTATACCAGGGTTTCGATCCACAGTTCATGGCGCAGCAGAGCGACGAGGACCTGCTGGCTTTGCTCGAGGATCCGGGCATCATCCGCAACCGATTGAAGGTCAGGGGGGCGCGGCAGAACGCACAGGCATGGTTGCGACTGGCCGAGCAGACGGATCCTGGTCAATGGCTCTGGCAGTTTGTCGGCGGCGCTCCCAAGGTGAACGATTTCGCCGATATCAGTGAGGTGCCGGTGATGACCGAACAGGCCCGCGCGATGAGCAAGACGCTGAAACAGGCGGGCTTTACCTTTGTCGGTCCGACCATCTGTTATGCGTTCATGCAGGCCACCGGCATGGTGATGGACCACACGCGGGACTGTTTCCGCCGTGTGGAGCTGACCCGGCCCTGAGGCGCGCTGCATGACACGACGAACGCTGCATTGCTGGTTGCTGTCCTTATGCGGCTACAATTGGGTTTTCGAACGGGCGGAGAGTATCTGTGGAGCGGTTCAAGGGCGCAGTCATTGTTGGATTTCTCAGATTATTTGCATTACTTCCGTTCAGGCTGGCCCAGCGATTGGGCGCGGCTGGCGGCTGGTTGTTATGGATAACGCCCAACCGTTCCCGGGAAGTGGTAAGGATCAATCTCGCTCACTGCCTGCCGGAGATGCCGGAAACTGAACGCGAGCAACTGGTGCGTAGCACGCTGCTGGACAGCGGCCGCAGCTTTGCCGAAAGTGCCTGCGCGTGGATGTGGGAGCCCGAACGCACGATCGGGCTGATTCGGGAAGTTGAGGGTGCAGAGTTGCTGCATGAAGCTCTGGAGCGCGGAGCCGGTGTGGTCTGTATCACCAGTCACCTGGGTAACTGGGAGGTGCTCAATCATTGGTATTGTTCACAATGCTCACCGGTCATTTTCTTCCGTCCGCCCAAGCAGCCAGCGGTGGATGCGCTTCTGCGCCGACAAAGGGCGCAGTTGGGCAACAGGGTCGCGCCCTCGACCCGCGAGGGCATTACGATGGTCATGCGCGAAGTACGCAGTGGCGGTGCGGTGGGTATTCCGGCCGACCCCGAGCCGGCAGTGAAAAGTGGCGTATTCGTGCCTTTTTTTGCGGTATCGGCGCTGACCAGCAAATTCGTTCCCAATCTGCTGCGTGGCGGCGATGCCCGGGCGCTGTTCCTGCACTGCGTGCGACTCCCGGATGGCGCCGGATTCAAGGTGATTGTGGAAGCAGCGCCCGATGCGCTTTACAGTAGTGATGTGACGCAAGCGACGGCGTGCATGAGTGCCGTGATTGAAAGCTATGTGCGGCGCTGGCCAAGCCAGTACATGTGGAGCATGAAACGCTTCAAGAAACGCCCGCCGGGCGAGAATAAATGGTACTGATTCACCAGGTAGTCATCTGACAGGGACCCGAGCATGACAAATCAGCGGCAACACCCGCGCACCCCGATGAAATGCAGAATCCGCATCAGCCATCCGGATATCGGCAATGTGTATGGACAGACGCGTGATCTGTCCGATGGCGGCGTATTCGTCGAGAATCCCGACCTTGCCGCTTTGGCTATCGGCACCATCGTCGAGGGTCAGGTGCAGGACATGCCAATCGAGGCGCCCATCCTGAGGATGATCGTGCAGCGTCATATTGCCGGGGAAGGGGCAGGAATGGCGTTTCTCGATGAGGAAGAGGAACAGTAACCAGGTCCCTCTTCTAGCGGGCCCAGAACATCGGGGTGAACAGCACCAGCAGGGTAAACACCTCAAGACGGCCGAGCAGCATCGCGAAGCTGAGGATCCATTTTACCGTTGCACTGAGCTCGCCGTAGTGTGCCGACACCTCTCCCAGTCCGGGGCCGAGGTTGTTCATGCAGGCCGCCAGCGCGGAAAACGCGGTGACAAAGTCCAGGCCGGTGCTGAGCAGGATCAGGAACAGTACCGCGAAAGCGAACACGTATACCGCACAGAATCCCCATACCGCTTCCACCACCCGGTCAGGCACCGGCTTGTTGCCCAGTTTGACCGGGAATACTCCGTGGGGGTGGATCAGCTTCTTGGTCTCCCGTGTACCCTGCTTGTACAGCAGCAATACCCGGATGACCTTCATACCGCCACCGGTCGAGCCGGCGCTGGCACCGATAAAGCTCGCGTACAGAAGCAGGAACGGCAGCACCGTTGGCCACGCGGAAAAATCGGTCACGCCGAAACCGGTGGTGGTGGCTATGGAAACCGTCTGGAACGCTGCAAAGCGGATAGACGTCCAGATTTCATAGGTCTGGAAGTGAATCAGTATCACGCAGCAGACAATGAACAGTGAAACCAGAATCAGAACATAGGCCCGGCACTCCGGATCCAGCCAGTAATTGGCGATCGAGCGGAAGCGCCAGGCAAGAAAATGCAGCGCGAAGTTGATGCCGGAAATGAACATGAACAGGATGCAGATGAACTCGATCAGCGGGCTGTCGAAATAGCCGATGCTCGCGTCGTGGGTAGAGAAGCCGCCGATCGC
Organism: Halopseudomonas sp.; assembly: GCF_041579695.1. GTDB lineage: Bacteria > Pseudomonadota > Gammaproteobacteria > Pseudomonadales > Pseudomonadaceae > Halopseudomonas. Next base: position 26,507 of record NZ_JBFGFI010000014.1, on the reverse strand, counting down.
CACTGTCGAGAATGCATGGCCGATTGCGTCGAACAGGCTCATGCCGGCGGCCCAGTAGGCCAGCGCACAGGCCAGGGTCAGCCCGGCATAGATGTACCAGAGCACCTTCGCCGTCTCGGCAATGCGCGGGGTAAGCTTGTTCTCTTTCAGCGGCCCGGGCATTTCGGCCCGGTACAGCTGCATACCGCCAACGCCGAGCATTGGCAGGATGGCTACCGCCAGCACAATGATACCCATGCCCCCGAACCACTGCAGCTGCTGACGATAGAACAACAGGGAGCGCGGCAGCGTATCCAGGCCGGTGATTACAGAGGCGCCGGTGGTGGTCAGACCGGAAAAGGACTCGAAGACCGAGTCGGCCACGCTCAGGTTGGGCATGTCCAGCAGGTACAGCGGTACCGCACCGAAAAGCCCTAGAACCAGCCAGAACATCACCACGATCAGATAGCCGTCGCGAATACGCAGTTCGTTGCGCTGGCGGCGCGCCGGCAGCCAGATCAGCAGTCCGGCCAGTGCAGTGATACCGAAAGCCACGATGAAGGCTTCCATTGCCTGCTCGCCGTAGTACAGGCCGACGATCGCTGCCGGCAGCATACTGGTGGAAAACAGCATCAGCAGAATGCCGAGGATGCGCTGGATCTGGGTGTACTGCATGCGCCGGTTACCTGCGAGCCAGTGTCAAAGGGATCATCATCAGAAGAATGTCAGGCCGACCTGGAACAGGCGCTCGACGTCGCGGATATGTTTCTTGTCGATCACGAACAGGATCACGTGATCCTCGGATTCGATCAGCGTGTTGTCATGGGCGATCAATACCTGTTCGCCCCTGACGACCGCGCCTATGGTTGTACCTGGCGGCAGATCGATCTCACCGATCATCTTGCCGACCACCTTGGATGACCGGGAATCGCCATGGGCGACTGCCTCGATAGCCTCGGCCGCACCGCGGCGCAGCGAGTAGACATTGACGATGTCGCCGCGGCGTACATGGGTCAGCAGCGTGCCGATCGTCGCCTGCGACGGTGATATCGCGATATCGATCTCGCCACCCTGGACCAGATCCACATAGGCCGGGTTGTTGATCAGCGCCATCACCTTGCGCGCGCCCAGCCGTTTGGCCAGCATCGAGGACATGATGTTGGCTTCGTCGTCGTTGGTCAGGGCGCAAAAGATATCCACGTCCTTGATGTTCTCTTCCAGCAGCAATTCCTTGTCCGAGGCGCTGCCGTGCAGCACGATGGTCTTGTCCAGGTTCTGCGAAAGATAGTCGGCGCGCGACTTGTTCTTTTCGATGATGCGCACCTGGTAGCGGTTTTCGATCGCCTCGGCCAGACGCTCGCCGATGTTGCCGCCACCGGCGATCAGTACCCGCTTGTAGTTCTTCTCCAGACGGCGCAGCTCGCTCATGACGGCACGAATATCGTGGGTCGCGGCGAGAAAGAACACCTCGTCATCGGCCTCGATGATGGTGTCACCCTTGGGGATGATCGGCCGATCCTTGCGGAAGATCGCAGCCACCCGGGTATCCACGCCGGGCATGTGCTGGCGCAAAAAGCGCAGCTCCTGGCCGACCAGCGGGCCGCCATAATAGGCCCGTACTGCAACCAGCTGCACCTTGCCGTCGGCGAAGTCCAGCACCTGCAGTGCTCCGGGATGCTCGATCAGGCGCTTCACATAGGTGGTTACGGCTTGCTCGGGGCTGATCAGCACATCGATCGGTACCGATTCGTTATGAAACAGGCCGCCGCGCGTCAGGTAGGCCGACTCGCGGATGCGGGCGATCTTGGTCGGCGTACGGAACAGCGTATAGGCCACCTGGCAGGCGATCATGTTGGTTTCGTCACTGCTGGTCACCGCGATGAGCATATCGGCATCGTCGGCGCCGGCCTGGCGCAACACGGTGGGGAAAGACCCGCGACCGACCACGGTGCGAATATCCAGACGGTCGCCGAGTTCGCGCAGTCGGGTGCTGTCGGTATCGATCACGGTGATGTCGTTGGCTTCGCTGGCCAGCTCGGCGGCCAGACTGCTTCCTACCTGGCCGGCTCCGAGAATAATGATTTTCATGTTCCAGGCGTCCCCTTATCTTGCGCAGTGTAGCCTGTGACCGTGGGGCTGGCGCTTATTTTTACCAGCTTGGCCAGATAGAAACCGTCATGACCTTTATCGTCAGGGAGCAACTGGCGACCATGAGGTTGCTTCAGGCCGTATGGGCCTGCTACTGGCAGCTCCCTGGCAGCGGACTGGCGCTCGAGAAACGCGGCAATGACCTGGCTGTTTTCTTCTGGCAGCACCGAGCACGTTGCATATACCAGGATGCCGCCGACATCGAGCGTCTGCCAGAGCGCATCAAGCAACTCTCCCTGCAAGATCGCCAGGGCCGGAATGTCGTCGGCCTGGCGTGTCAGCTTGATATCCGGATGGCGGCGAATCACTCCGGTGGCCGAACACGGCGCATCCAGCAGAATACGCTGAAAGGGTTGGCCGTCCCACCAGGCTCCCAGTTCACGCGCGTCGGCGGCCTTCAGCTGAGCATGCAATCCGAGGCGCTGAAGATTGTCGCGCACCCGTTGCAGTCTCTTGGGCTCCAGGTCCAGCGCGATCAACTCGTCGAGACCTGGCTCCTGTTCCAGAATATGACAGGTCTTGCCGCCCGGAGCACAGCAGGCGTCCAGCACCCGCTGGCCGGCAGTCAGTTCCAGCAGGGGCACGGCCAGCTGCGCGGCTTCATCCTGTACGCTCACCTCGCCGGCCGCAAAGCCCGGCAGTTGCTGAACGTCGCAGGATTGTTCCAGGGTTATGCCCTGGGCACTGAATGGCGTGGCCCGGGCGGATAAGCCGGCCTCAGCCAATTTCATCAGATAGCTTTGCTGATCGATAGCCCGCTGATTGACCCGCAGCGTCATGGGAGGGTGGGCATTGTTGGCGATGCAGATGGCCTCCCAGTACTCAGGCCAGGCTTGTTTCAGGTGTTTTTGCAGCCAGCGTGGGTGGGAAAGGCGGATAGTCGGATCGCGCTCCAGTGCGGCGAACAGCTCGGTGTGTTCGCGTTGGGCCCGGCGGAGTACCGCATTGAGCATTCCCTTGGCCCACGGTTTTTTCAAGACTCTGGCGCTATCGACCGTCTCGTCGATGGCAGCGTGGGCCGGTATGCGCGTGAACAACAGTTGATACAGACCGACCAGCAGCAGCGCATGCAGATCGCGATCGGCCGCCTTCAGTGGTTTGTCCAGCAGCGCGTTGGCCAGACCATCAAGACGTTGAAACCAGCGCGCGGTACCAAAAGCCAGTTCCTGTGCCAGCGCCTGGTCACGATCGCTGACGTGCTGCAATTGAGCCGGCAAACTGGTTCCCAGTGACGCCTTGCCGGCCATCACGGTAGCCAGCGCATTGGCTGCTGCCAGGCGTGGGCTCATTGTCCGTCGCCCAGCTGCATGCCGGGTGCGAACTGCTCGCGGCGGGCATTGTAGAGATCGGCGAAGGACAGCGGCTTGCCGCCCGGAAGCTGCAAACGGGTCAGGCGCAACGCCCCGCTGCCGCAGCCCACCAGCAACCCGGTCTTGCTGCACTCGAGTATGCGTCCTGGTGCGCCATGGTCGCCGGTTGGCGTGGCGGCAAGCACTTTCAGTGACTGCTGCTCCCAAATGGCATGTGCCAGCGGCCAGGGATTGAATGCCCGGATCAGCCGGTCCAGCTCGATCGCTGGACGTTGCCATTCGATACGGGCGTCGGCTTTGCTCAGTTTGCGGGCGTAGGTCGCCACACTGTCATCCTGCGATTCGGGACGCGCTTCGCCCCGCGCCAGTTGACCGATTGCCTGGATTACGGCCTTCGGCCCAAGTTCGGCCAGTCGATCATGCAGGCTGCCGCCGGTATCCTGGGCCGAGATCGGTGTGCTGACCTTGAGCAGCATCGGGCCGGTATCCAGCCCGGCCTCCATCTGCATCACGGTAACCCCGGTTTTGCTGTCACCGGCCTCGATCGCGCGCTGAATCGGTGCCGCGCCGCGCCATCGCGGGAGCAATGACGCATGACTGTTGATGCCGCCCAGGCGCGGAATATCAAGTACCGCCTGGGGCAGGATCAGGCCATAGGCGACCACCACCAGTAGATCCGGATTGAGGGCGGCCAATTGTTCTTGCGCCTGCGGATCGCGCAGGCTGACAGGCTGGTATACCGGCAACCCGTGCTGGAGGGCCAGTTCCTTGACGGCGCTGGCCTGCAGCTTATGTCCGCGCCCGGCCGGCCGGTCCGGCTGGCTGTAGACCGCAACGATGTTGAGGTCGGCGTCGAGCATCGCTTGCAGGTGCGCCGCGGCAAATTCGGGTGTGCCTGCAAATACGATGCGAAGATCTGAAGAATTCATGCTGCTCCTGGTGCGGCCAAACAAAAAGGCTTGCCGAAGCAAGCCCTTGGGTTCACTGCCAATGCCTCAGGCACTGGCCTGCTGCTTGTGTAGCTTTTCCAGTTTCTTGCGAATCCGGTCGCGCTTGAGGTTGGACAGATAGTCGACAAACAGCTTGCCGTTGAGGTGGTCGCATTCGTGCTGGATGCATACTGCCAGCAGTCCTTCGCAGACTTCCTCAAAGGGCTCACCATCGCGGCCTATTGCGCGCACCCGGACACGTTCCGGCCGGGTGACGGTTTCGTAGAAGCCGGGGACCGACAGGCAGCCCTCCTGCATCTCTTCCAGGTCTTCAGTCAGTGGCTCCAGTTCGGGGTTGATGAATACCCGTGGCTCGCTACTGTCTTCAGATATGTCGATCACCACCACGCGCTCGTGGACATTGACCTGACTGGCAGCCAGACCAATGCCTGGAGCCTCGTACATGGTCTCGAACATGTCATCCACCAGTTGGCGGATCCGGTCGTCAACCAGATCAACGGGCTTGGCTACCGTGCGCAAGCGTGGGTCGGGAAATTCCAGAATGTTTAATATGGCCATGTCAGTTTGTGATGCAGTTGTGGAATAAAGCTAAATTGTGCTGCTAAGATGATGAGCAGCTTGGAAATAACACGGGTCTGGCATGTCTAATGCGTCTTCAGACCGATGCTGGCCTCTATAATAAAGGGATTCATGTCATGAGGAAAACATTAGTCGGCCTTCTGTTGCTCTCGATGAGCTTTTGGGTGCAGGCGCAGGAGCCGGTATTCAGGGATGGCCATCCACAAACCTATGAGGTGGTGAAGGGCGATACCCTTTGGGATATTGCCGGGCGTTTCCTCAATTTGCCATGGAAGTGGCCTGAAGTCTGGCATGCCAACCCTCAGATCAGCAATCCGCATCTGATTTATCCCGGCGACCTGATCTCCCTTGTTTATATCGATGGCCAGCCGCGCCTGACCGTGGGCCGAGGTCATGGCGGGACCATCAAGATGTCCCCCACCGTGCGTTATGAACCCATCGCCGAAGCTATCCCGACCATCCCGCTGGAGGCTATCGACGCGTTCCTCAGGGCCGGACGCATCATCGATGATCCCAGTGTGCTCGAGTCCGCTCCTTACATCCTGGGTGGCGAGAGCCAGAGCGTAGTGGTGGGAGCTGGCAGCCGCGCTTATGCTCGGGGTGAAATCGACCCGGCGATACGTGCCATGGGTATCTTCCGTCGCGGCGAAGCCTATCTCGATCCGGTCACCAGCGAATTCCTCGGCATCCACGCCCAGGAAATAGGTAGCGGCGATGTGGTCGACGTCCAGGACTCCATCATCAGTCTTGATGTAACCCGCAGCAACCAGGAAGTACGCGTCAATGACCGCCTGCTGGAGACCGAAGAGCGTCCTATCACCTCGACCTTCTTCCCCAGCGAGCCGGATAGCGAAGTTAACGGTCTGATCATCGGGGTGCCCAATGGCGTCACCCAGATCGGCCAGTACGATGTGGTCATTATCAACAAGGGCCTGCGCGACGGCCTGGAACAGGGCAGCGTACTAGCGATCTACAAGACCGGCGAACTGGTGCGTGACCGCATCCAGAACGAGCGGGTGCAACTGCCCGACGAGCGCGCCGGCATGCTGATGGTGTTCCGTCCCTACGACAAGCTGAGTTACGGCATCGTGCTGGATGCCAGCCGTCAGATGGAGATCATGGACAAGATTCGCAACCCCTAACCTCTCCGGCGCTGCCTCCCCTGCGGCGCCGGTTCCGATCAAGGATGATCAATGCCCGCTTCTACCACGACCTCGCTGCAGGCGTGGCTGACTCTTTCCATGCTGGATGGGGTCGGGCCACTGACGCTGACGCGTCTGCTGCAGCATTTCCCCGATCCCGCCCGCGCTCTCGACGCCGATCTCCTCACCCTGCAGTCACTCGGGTTGCGGCCGGCTGCGCTGGATATCATTCAGCGTCATCAGCAGGGCGATGCAGCGCTCGGCGCAGGCCTGGAGGCGGTAAACTTTTGGCTTCAGCAGCCGGATTGTCAGGTGCTGTGCCTTAACTCGGCGGATTATCCCGCCCAGTTACGGCGAATCGCCGATCCGCCACCGTTGTTGTATCTGCAAGGTAACGCTCAACTGCTGCACGAACCGCAACTGGCAATGGTTGGCTCGCGCCATCCCGGTCCCCATGGCGCCGCTACCGCACGTCAGTTCGCCCGCAGCTTCGCCGAGAGTGGTCTGGTGGTGACCAGTGGCATGGCGCTGGGCATCGACGGTGCATGCCATCAAGGTGCGCTGGACGCAGGCGGCGAGACCATCGCGGTGTGGGGTACGGGACTGAACAACTGCTATCCGAAACGCCATGGCGCCCTCGCCCGCGCGATTGTCGATCAGGGGGGATTGCTGGTCTCCGAGCAGCCGCCAGATGCTGCGGCGCACGCCGGACAGTTTCCCAGGCGCAATCGAATCATCAGCGGCCTCAGTCTGGGTACGCTGGTTGTCGAGGCCAGCCTCAACAGCGGTTCGCTGATCACCGCGCGTCTTGCTCTCGAGCAGAACCGCGAAGTGTTCGCGATGCCCGGCTCGATTCACAGCGCCCAGGCCCGTGGCTGTCACCAGTTGTTGCGCGAGGGCGCGCATCTGGTCGAGACCGTGCGGGACGTGCTTGAAGTACTTCGCCTGCCGCTGCTTGCAGCTATCGAGGCGCAGCCAGAGCCTGGGGACATTGCAGGCCAGAGCGCTCCGGCCAGTCCGTTGTGGCCACTGATCGATCACAACCCGGTCAGTGTCGACTGGCTCGGCGAACAAAGCCGATTGCCGGTGGAGCGGGTGATGCAGGAGTTGATGGAGCTGGAACTCGATGGCCGTATTCAGCATACCCCCCATGGCTATTCACGCCTGAGCTGAGCCGTTACCCTTGAGCCGGACGCGCTGCTCGGCTACTGTCTCACTTCGCAAATCTATTCAGAGCATCTCCGAAGCCGGCAACGCCTGCGGGGTTGCCGTGGTCATTGGGGAGGTGGCATGTTGGCACGCTGGCGATTGGTACAAATCAACCGGATTTTGCATGCCGGGGGCGTAATCGCGTATCCCACCGAGGCAGTCTGGGGGCTCGGCTGCAATCCCTGGAAGGCCGAAGCAGTTGAACGCCTGCTGGAGCTCAAGGACCGGCCGGTGGAAAAGGGGCTGATCCTGGTTGCCGGCGATATCGAGCAGTTCGATTTTCTGCTCTGGGATTTACCTGACGGACTGCTGGCCAAGTTGCAGCTGTCCTGGCCTGGACCCAATACCTGGCTGGTGCCCCATCGCGAGCGTTTGCCACCATGGATTACCGGCGTGCATCAGACTGTCGCGCTGCGGGTCAGCGACCATCCGCTAATCCAGCAGATGTGCAAAGTGACCGGCCCCCTGGTGTCCACTTCGGCCAATCCGACCGGCCGTCCGCCGGCGCGCTCGCGGCTGCGTATCGAGCAGTACTTTCACGATACGCTGGACGCGGTAGTACCCGGTACCTTGGGTGCGCAGCGCAATCCCAGTATCATTCGCGACCTGCAGACAGACCAGATCATCCGCCCCGCCTGAGGTTAACCCGTGAAAGATATGCCCGATGCCACCGATGTGGCCGCCGTAAAAGACTATCTGATGAATCTGCAGGACCGCATCTGTGCCGCCCTGGAAGGCGCAGATGGTGTCGGCCGCTTCGCCGAAGAGCTATGGGACCGCCCTGCCGGCGGCGTTGGGCGTTCGCGGATTCTGGAAAAGGGCGGTTTGCTGGAAAAAGGCGGGGTAGGCTTTTCACATGTATTCGGCGACGGCATGCCCCCCTCCGCGACGGCCCATCGTCCGGAGCTGGCGGGACGGAGTTTCCAGGCCATGGGCGTATCGCTGGTAATGCACCCGGAAAACCCCCATGTGCCGACCTCCCACGCCAATGTGCGCTTTTTCGTCGCGGAAAAAGAAGGAGCGGACCCGGTCTGGTGGTTTGGTGGCGGTTTTGATCTGACCCCCTACTACGCCCACGAGGAAGACTGCGTTCACTGGCATCAGGTGGCCCGTGATGCCTGCGCGCCTTTTGGTGAAGATGTCTACCCGCGCTACAAGGCCTGGTGCGATGAATATTTTTACCTTAAGCACCGACAGGAGCAGCGCGGCGTTGGCGGGCTGTTCTTCGACGACCTCAATCAGTGGGGCTTTGAACGCAGTTTCGAGTTTCTCCGCGCAATCGGTGATGCCTATATCGACGCGTACCTGCCGATCATCGAACGTCGACGTACAGCCGCATATACTGCCGAGCAGAAGGCTTTCCAGGAATACCGCCGGGGGCGCTACGTGGAATTCAACCTGGTCTACGACCGCGGTACGTTATTCGGCCTGCAGACTGGCGGACGCACCGAGTCGATCCTGATGTCACTGCCGCCGGTGGTGCGCTGGGACTACAACTGGCAGCCTGCAGCGGGAACGCCGGAGGCGCGGTTGACCGACGAGTTTCTGGTAGCGCGTGACTGGCTCGGCGGAGGTCGCTAGTGGATCGTTATGCCGTAATCGGCAACCCTATCGGACACAGCAAATCGCCGCAGATACACCGGATGTTTGGCGAGCAGACCGGCGAGGCGATCTCCTACGAGGCCCTGCTGGCGCCGCTCGACGACTTTGCCGGCACCTTGCACCGCTTTCTGGCCGACGGGCTCGGGGTCAACGTGACCGTACCCTTCAAGGAGCAGGCCTGGGCCCTGGTTGACCGACACACGCCGGCAGCCGAGCGTGCCGGCGCGGTGAACACTATCCAGCGTCTGGCCGACGGCACTCTGCTGGGGGACAACACCGATGGCAAGGGTCTGGTACGCGACATCGAGCACAATGCCGGGTTGAACCTGGCCGGGCTGAAGATCCTGCTGGTGGGTGCCGGAGGCGCGGCTCGGGGCGTTGTACAGCCGCTGCTTGCGGCCGGGCCTTCACAGCTTTGTATCGTCAACCGCACCGTCAGCAAGGCCGAGGAACTGGCTGCGCTGTTTGCGGACCAGGGTCCGGTCAGTGCCGCGGGTTTCCAGTGGATCGAAGAGCCGGTGGACCTGATCATCAATGCCACCTCGGCCAGCCTGGCCGGCGACCTGCCGGACATTTCGCCCAAGCTCATTCGCGCGGGACATACCTGGTGCTACGACATGATGTACGCCAGCGAGCTCACCGCATTCAATCGATGGGCTGCGGAGCAGGGGGCCGCGCGGTGTCTGGATGGGTTGGGAATGCTGGTAGAGCAGGCAGCCGAAGCCTTTCTGCTCTGGCGCGGCGTCCGCCCGGATACCGTGCCGGTGCTCAAGGCGCTACGCTAGCGGGATTGTCGAGTTCCAGCTCGACAAGGAGATTGACCGCTACTCTGCTTGGCCGAGTTGGAACTCGGCCCTCCCGGAATCAGGTCCGAGCGTCTCGTACCGCTTCGGCCAGATCCGATACCAGGCTAAGCACATCCTTGACGCCCTGCTCCGGCGTGCTCGCATTGGCGATGCAATCCACCAGCGCCGACCCCACCACCACGCCCTCGGCATCCACTGCAAAGCGTGCGGCCTGCTCCGGCGTGCGCACCCCGAAGCCGACGCAGACCGGAATATCGGTTTGCTGGCGTATCGCGCCGATCGCATCGCGTACCGTGGCGTTGTCAGCCTGGCCGACGCCCGTCACGCCGTTGAGCGATACGTAGTACAAAAAGCCACTGGCGCGGTCCAGCACGGCCGGCAGGCGCTTGGCATCGGTGGTCGGTGTGGCCATGCGAATCATGTCCAGCCCGGCTTCGCGGGCCAGCGGGCCGAGTTCGCTGTCGTGCTCGGCGGGCAGGTCGACCACCAGCAGACCATCAACACCGGCCTCCCGGGCATCGCGCATGAAGGCTTCCGGTCCGTAGCGGTAGATCGGATTGTAATAGCCCATCAGTACGATCGGCGTAGTCTGGTCTTCAACGCGAAACTGGCGGACCATCTCCAGTGTTTTCAGCTGCGTCTGGCCGGCTTTCAGCGCGCGTACGGCCGCGGCCTGGATGGTCGGACCGTCAGCCATCGGATCGCTGAAGGGCATACCCAGTTCGATAATATCCGCGCCCGCGGCGGGTAGCTGCTTGAGCAGGGAGAGGCTGGCGTCATGGCCAGGGTCTCCGGCGCAGATGTAGGTCACCAGGGCTGCGCGGTTGGCGCTCTTGAGTTCGGCGAAGCGGCCAGCTAGGCGTGAAGTCATGCCTTTTCCTCCATTAGACGCAGTACGGTGGGCATATCCTTGTCGCCGCGCCCCGACAGGCAGACGATCATCAAATGGTCCTTGGGCAGGTGCGGCGCGCGCTTGGCTACTTCGGCGAGCGCGTGGGCAGTTTCCAGCGCCGGGATGATGCCTTCCTGGCGGCAGCACACATGGAATGCTTCCAGCGCTTCGGTATCGGTCACCGCGGAGTAATCGACCCGGCCCTGCTCATGCAACCAGGCGTGCTCGGGCCCGATGCCCGGGTAATCCAGGCCAGCAGAAACCGAATGCGCATCGGTAATCTGGCCATCGGTGTCCTGCAGCAGGTAGGTGCGATTACCGTGCAGTACGCCCGCAATACCCCCCTTCAGGCTGGCAGCATGCTTGCCACTGTCGAGACCCTCCCCGGCCGCTTCTACGCCAATCAGCTGTACCCCCGGATCATCCAGGAACGCATGGAACAGGCCCATGGCATTGGATCCGCCGCCGATACAGGCAACCAGACTATCGGGCAGACGTCCTTCACGTTCGACTATCTGCGCGCGTGCCTCACGGCCGATGACCGCCTGGAATTCGCGAACCATGGTTGGATAGGGGTGCGGACCGGCGACGGTGCCGATCATATAGAAGGTGTTTTCGACGTTGGTCACCCAGTCGCGCAGGGCTTCGTTCATCGCATCTTTCAGGGTGCCGGTGCCAGATGTGACCGGTACGATCTCGGCGCCCATCAGGCGCATGCGCGAGACGTTGTCGCGCTGACGTTCGATATCGGTGGCGCCCATGTAGACCACGCAGGGCAGACCGAAGCGTGCAGCCACGGTGGCGGTCGCCACCCCGTGCATGCCGGCGCCGGTCTCGGCGATGATACGCGTCTTGCCCATGCGCTTGGCCAGCAATACCTGGCCGATGCAGTTGTTGATCTTGTGCGCGCCGGTATGGTTCAGCTCCTCGCGCTTGAAGTAGATCTTCGCGCCGCCGTACAGTTCGGTCAGTCGCTCGGCGTAATACAAGGGACTGGGACGGCCGACAAACTCGGCCTGGAAACGGTCCAGTTCAGCGAGAAAATTCGGTTCGGCAAGCGCGGTGTTGAAGGCCTCTTCCAGATCGAGGATCAACGGCATCAGCGATTCGGCAACGAAGCGACCGCCGAACGAGCCGAACTGGCCCTGGGCATCGGCGCCGCGGGTAAAGGTGCTGGTGTTCTGCATGGTCGGTACCTTGCTCTAGGGTGGCTTTGCAATGCGGCCACAATAGGGCAGGCAGCGATGGAAAAAAATCGATAAGATGGCTACGACCTGTGAGAAAAAGTGACATATCGCCATGAGCCGAGACCTACCTTCCCTCAACGCCCTGCGTGTCTTCGAGACGGCTGCCCGGCTGGAAAGCGTGAGCCAGGCGGCAGAGGTGCTGCATGTGACCCATGGCGCAGTAAGCCGGCAGATCCGCACGCTGGAATCAGAGCTGGGCGTCGCTCTGTTCGAAAAGGCCGGGCGTGGTGTGCAGCTGACCCCAGCCGGTCGCCGCCTGCGTGATGCCAGCCGCGAGGCACTGGACAGTTTGCGCACGGTTTGCGCGGAGATCAGCCAGACCCAGGCGAGCGCCCCTTTCCTGCTAGCCGTTCCTGGAAGCCTGCTGGCGCGCTGGTTCATCCCGCGGCTGGACAGGCTGAACGCCGAGCTGCCCGAGTTGAATCTGCACCTGTCAGCCAGCGAAGGCGAAATGGATCCACGCAAGCCGGGGGTCAGTGCCACATTGCTGTTTGCCGAGCCGCCCTGGCCGGCCGACATGCAGGTGTATCCGTTGCTGGCCGAGTGCATTGGCCCGGTCTTCAGTCCGCGTTACGCCCGCGCAGCAGCGCTCACAGACAAGCCAGCCAGTGCGCTGGTGAACGAATCGCTGCTGCATACCCTGTCGCGCCCCGGCGCCTGGGATGACTGGGCCAGAGCCAGCGGTCTCGAGCCCCGGAGCCTGCGCCAGGGGCAGGGTTTCGAGCACCTCTATTACCTGCTCGAAGCGGCATTGTCTGGCCTGGGGGTAGCGATCGCGCCACAGCTACTGGTGGCCGACGATATTGCCAATGGCCGACTGCTGGCGCCCTGGGGCTTTGTTGAAACATCGAACCAGCTCGCGCTGTGGAGCCCCGAGCGCCAGCCGCAAATGCAGGTTCGCCAGCTGGCGGACTGGCTTGGGGCCAACCTGTGAGGGCCGGCGTCATTGCTGTGCTGATGTCGTTGCTGCTCGCCGGCTGCAGCAGCATCGCCTTCGTGCAGCACTCCTGGCAGGGACAGCGTGAGGTGATGGCACTGAGTGTGCCGATCGCCGATCTGCTCGACAACCCCGACACTGATCCGGCGCTGAAAGCGCGGCTGGCCGAGGCGCTGGCCGCCCGGCGTTTCGCCAGCAGCGCCCTGGGTCTACCGGACAACCAGAGCTATACCCGCTACAGCGCACTGCCCCGCCCGTACGTGCTCTGGAACCTGTTTGTGGCGCCCGAGCTCTCCCTCGAGCCGGTGCAGCACTGCTACCTGTTTACCGGGTGCCTTGCTTATAAAGGCTATTTTTCCCTGGCGGCTGCGCAAGCGGCTGCGGACGACTGGCGCAAGCAGGGCATGGAGGTCTTTATCGGTGACATTCCGGCCTATTCCACCCTGGGCTGGTATGACGATCCTTTGCTTAGCTCTATGCTCCACTGGGATGATGATTACGTGGCAATGACGCTGTTCCACGAGCTCGCGCATCAGCAGTTCTACGTGAAGGATGACACCGCTTTCAACGAGTCCTTCGCCACTTTTGTGGGGCGTGAAGGCCTGCGCCAGTGGCGTGCTAGCCGTGGCTTGCCGCCGCCGGATCCGGCACTGGAACGCGAGCAGGCGGAGTTCACGCAACTGATCATGGCCGCCCGCGAGCGGCTGCAGGCACTGTACGCCACTGATCTGCCGGACGTGGCCAAGCGCGCCGCAAAGGAGAAAGAATTTACCCGGCTGCGCAGTGAATACGATCGTTGGCAAGCGGAGCGATGGCCCGACAGTGCGCGCTTTGACGGCTGGTTTGCCGGTGAGCTGAACAACGCCAGCCTGTTGCCCTTCGGCATCTATGATCAGTGGGTTCCTGCGTTCGCCGAACTGTTTCGGCGAGTCGATGGAGACTGGCAGCGCTTCTATCTGGAAGTCGAGCGTCTTGGCAGTGCGCCGATGGCCGAGCGATCCGCGATCCTTGATACCCTTGGTGGCACCCTTGTTGATACCCAACCGCATACCGGAGAGCAAGATCGATGACCCTGCCCACAATCGTTCACAGGCCTGGCCGCAAGGCGCTGACGCAAAGCCACATGGCGCGCTACCGCGACTGGCTGCAGGCCGCCGACGAAACACCGCTCGCCGACTATCAGGCATTGCATGCCTGGTCGGTCGCAGATATCGAGCGGTTCTGGCAGAGCATCTGGGACTACACCGGTGTGATCAGTGCCAATGAACCGGGACCGGTATTGCAAAGCCACGCCATGCCTGGCGCCCGGTGGTTTCCCGAGGCTCAGCTGAATTTTGCCGAGAACCTGCTGCGCCACGCCCTGACCAGTGACGCATCCCGACCGGCCGTGCATGCGCGCTCGGAAACTCGAGCGGACTTTACTCTCAGCTGCGCCGAACTGTTGGCGGAGGTCGCGGCACTGGCGGCCTGGATGCGGGAGATGGGCATAGAGCCGGGCGACCGCGTGGCCGCCGTGGTGGCCAACATCCCCGAGGCCATCATCGGCATGCTCGCCTGCGCCAGCATCGGCGCAGTATGGTCCTCGGCTTCGCCGGATTTCGGCAGCGCAGGCATTCTCGACCGCTTCGGTCAGATCGAACCCAGGCTGCTGATTTGCGTGAACGGTTACGGCTATGGTGGCAAGGTGTTCGACCGCACCGCGCAGGCGCTCGAGTTGCAGCGCAGCATGCCCTCGGTTGAGCATCTGTTGATGATCAACAATGTGCCGGACATCGCGCTGCCTGCAGCGGTAGTGGATTGGCAGGATGTGCAACGCCGGCATGCCGGGGCACAGCCGGAATTCGCCGCACTACCCTTCGACCATCCGCTTTATATCCTCTACTCATCCGGCACCACCGGCGTGCCCAAATGCATCATGCACGGGGCCGGCGGCACACTGCTGCAGCACAGCAAGGAGCTGATCCTGCATGGCGATCTGGGCCCGGATGATGTGCTGTTCTACTTCACCACCTGTGGCTGGATGATGTGGAACTGGCTGGCCTCGGGGCTACTGACCGGTGCCGAGCTGGTGCTGTTTGATGGCAATCCCGGCTATCCGGATATGGAGCGCCTGTGGCAACTGGCCGAGGATTACCGCGTCACGCATTTTGGCACCAGCGCGAAATTTCTCGGCGGTTGTCGCAATGCGGGTCTGCAGCCAGGCCGCAGTTTTGATCTGGACCCGATGCGGGTGCTGCTGTCGACCGGCTCGCCGCTGCTGCCCGAGGACTACGACTGGGCCTACAGTGCGGTAAAGACGGACATGCTGCTGGGATCGATATCTGGCGGTACCGACATCGTCTCCTGCTTCGTTGGTTGCTCCCCTCTGCTACCGGTGCGTCGCGGAGTGATCCAGTGCCGCATGCTGGGCATGGATGTGCAGGCGTTCAATGACGAGGGCCAGCCGGTAATTGGCGAGCGTGGAGAATTGGTCTGCCTGCAGCCGGCACCCAGCATGCCGCTGGGCTTCTTCAATGACAGCGATGGTAGCCGCTACCGCGCCGCCTACTTCGAGCGCTTCGAGGGTGTCTGGGCGCATGGCGATTATATCGAGTTCGATGAAGAGGGCGGCTGCATCATTCACGGACGCAGCGATGCAACCCTCAACCCCGGCGGCGTGCGGATCGGTACCGCGGAAATCTACCGGCAGGTCGAGACCCTGGACGAAATCGCCGACAGTCTGGTGGTCGGCCAGGATTGGGACGGGGATGTGCGCGTGATTCTGCTGGTGGTGATGAATAGCGGTCAGACGCTGGATGAGCCCCTGCGCCAGCGTATTCGCCAGCGCATCCGCGACAACGCAAGCCCACGGCATGTGCCGGCCCGGATCGAGGCTGTCGAGCAGGTGCCTTATACGCGCAGTGGCAAGAAAGTCGAGCTGGCCGTGGCGAAAATCCTGCGCCGCGAGCCAGTGACCAACCGCGAGGCGCTGGCCAACCCCGAAGCGCTGGAGCAGATCGCGGCAATAGAGGCGCTCTGGTGTTAGTCAGCGCTGGCTGTGCGGCTGACTAATCCCAGTCTGGCGCGAAATCGGGATCGGCAATACGCTCATTGCGCTCCAGCGCAGCAATCGCCGCCATGTCTTCCTGGCTCAATTTCAGATCGCCAGCGCGCAGGTTGTCCTGCAGGTGCTGGCGCTTGGTTGAAGACGGGATGACCACATAACCCAGTTGCAGCAACCAGGCCAGCGTGACCTGGGCCGGGGTGGCTTCGTGGGCCTGGCCGATTGCCTGCAATACCGGGTCCTTCATTACCTTGCCCACCGCCAGCGGCATGTAGGCGGTCAGTTGAATGCCATGTTCGCGGGCGAATTCGGCGACCTTGCGGTTGTGCATGAACGGGTGGATCTCGACCTGGTTGGTGGCGATATTCTCCCCGCCGACCAGATCGATTGCTTTGCTCAGGTGCTCGATAGTGAAGTTGGATACGCCGATCCGCTTGGTCAGGCCCTGCTCCTTTGCCTCCAGCAGCATCGGCAGATACTCTTCCATCGGCACCTTGTCATCGGGTGAAGGCCAGTGGATCAGCGTCATGTCCACGTGATCCATCCGCAGCTTGCGCAGGCTTTCCTCGAGGCTGGGGATCAGTTTGCGCGGTGCCAGATTGGCAATCCAGATCTTGGTAGTAATGAACAGCTCGTCGCGGGGTACTCCGCTGTCAGCGATTACCTGGCCAATTTCCTGTTCATTTTCATATATTTGCGCAGTATCTATATGCCGGTAGCCGAGGTGCAGCCCCTGGCTGACCGCATCGCTGACCTCCTCGCCCTTCAGGCGGTAGGTGCCCAGGCCGATTGCGGGAATGCCCATGTATTTTTCTCCTGATAATCGATGGATTAGCGTGCTCATTTCCTGAGTACACCTTAGACCAGTACGCGTATGCCATGGAAGTGGCGACCTTCAGACGCTAATCTGTCGGGCAGAACACACAACGATACGAGGAACGTTCATGTCTCTCCAGAACCTGCTGGGCACCCGGCTGCCGATCATCCAGGCGCCCATGGCCGGCGTGCAGGACAGTCGGCTTGCCCTGGCGGTCTGCGGCGCGGGAGCGCTGGGATCGGTCCCTGCCGCGATGCTCGGAGCAGACGCGCTGCGCGCAGAATTGCAGATCATGAGTGAGCAGAGCGCCGGGCCATGGAACGTGAATTTCTTCTGCCATACCCCGCCCGAGCCGGATGCCGAACGCGAGGAACGCTGGCGCGAGGCCCTGGCGCCCTGGTACCGCGAGATGGGGCTGGATCTGGCGGATGTCCGTGCGGGCGGAGGGCGCAGACCCTTCGATGCCCAGGTGCTGGAAATCCTGCGCGAGTTCAAACCACCCGTGATCAGCTTTCACTTTGGCCTGCCTGATGCGGAACTGGTGGCAGAGCTGAAGCGCTGGGGAACGGTTGTTCTATCCTCCGCTACCACCGTGGCTGAAGCCCGCTGGCTTGAGTCTCGCGGAGTCGATGCGGTGATCGCCCAGGGCCTGGAGGCCGGCGGTCATCGAGGAATGTTTCTGAGCGAGGATGTAACTACCCAGGTGGGCACCCTTGCCTTGCTGCCGCAAGTGGTCGCCGCGGTTGGCGTACCGGTAATCGCCGCCGGCGGGATCGCCGATGCCGCCGGTATCAGCGCGGCGATGGCGCTGGGAGCCTCTGGCGTGCAGATCGGTACAGCTTTCCTGCTCTGTCCGGAAGCGACAACCAGCCAGGTTCATCGGGCGGCGCTGGCCAGCGAGGCAGCCGCCCATACCACGCTGACCAATGTCTTTTCCGGCCGCCCGGCCCGCGGTATCGTCAATCGGGTGATACGCGAGCTGGGACCGATGAGTCCGCTGGCGCCAGAATTTCCGTTGGCTGGCACCGCGATCACACCTCTGCGCAAGGCGGCCGAGAGCCAGGGCAGCGGCGATTTTTCGCCGTTATGGTCCGGGCAGAACGCCAGCGGCTGTCGGGCTATCCCCGCCGCGGACCTTGTTGGTCAACTGACGGGGATCGCTAGGCCTGAATGAGAAAGATCAGCAGCCGGCTGAAAAGAATGCTCGTTACAGACTGTTGTTCACATGGCCGCCATCGACATTGATGACGGTGCCGGTCATGAAGGATCCGGCTTCGCTGGCGAGCAGCAGCAAGGGTCCGCTGAGTTCTTCCAGCTGCCCCAGCCGTCGCATGGGCACCGCCTGGCGGACATAGTCCTGGCCCTTTTCCGAGGCGAAATAGTCATCGTTCATCTCGGTACGGAAATAGCCCGGCGCGATAGCGTTGACCCGGATATGGTTGCGCGCCAGCTCCATTGCCATGGCCTTGGTCAGCTGCACCACGCCCGCCTTGGCTACCGCGTAATGGCTTAACCCCTGGCCCACGCGCAGGCCGAGAATCGAGGCGATATTGATGATACTGCCGCCCTGTTCGTCAGCCGCCATGGCCACGCTCGCCCGGTGGGCCACGCGCCAGGCGCCATCCAGGTTGGTATCCAGCATGCTGCGCCAGTTGCCCTCATCCATCTTCAGGAACGGCACCGCGTCGCCGATGCCGGCGTTATTGACCAGAATGTCGACGCGGCCAAAATGCTCCTCAGCCTGGCTGAATCCGGTATCGATACTTTCGGCATCGGTCACATCCATGGTGACGGCCAGCGAGTCATGACCCTGGCCGCGTAGGTCGTCAACCAGCGCCTGGAGACGCTCGGCACGGCGTGCGGCAACCACCACCCGGGCGCCCGCGGCGGCCAGAATATGCGCAAAATGCTCGCCCAGCCCGCTGGAGGCGCCAGTAACAAGTGCCGTCTTGCCGGCAAGATCGAAACGATTTGAAGTCATGCATGCACCCCTTTTTTCTGATGGGGCAAAGTATCGGTCATGCGGGCCCTTTGCTCCAGCCCTGCGAACTCAGCCCCCGCTTGAAAACATTATATTTTTATATATAGTGTTACTCACGATCTCACGATGGACATGCACCATGCAGTCAACAACTGACACAATCGACATGCAGCGCCTGCGCGGCTCCGCGGACAAGGCTCAGGCCCTGCTCAAGGCGTTGAGTAATCGCGACCGGCTGATGCTGCTCTGCCAGTTGGTCGATGGCGAGCGCAATGTCGGTGAGCTGGAGGCCAGCCTGGGCA
Source organism: Halopseudomonas sp. (assembly GCF_041579695.1). Classification (GTDB taxonomy): domain Bacteria; phylum Pseudomonadota; class Gammaproteobacteria; order Pseudomonadales; family Pseudomonadaceae; genus Halopseudomonas. Next base: position 7,563 of record NZ_JBFGFI010000014.1, on the reverse strand, counting down.
TCGTTCAACCAACACTTTCCCAGCAATTGGGCGTATTGCGGCGCGAGGGCCTGGTCGCGACCCGCCGGGATGGCAAGCTGGTCTACTATCGTATAGCAAGCGACGAGGCGCTGGCGGTGATCACCACGCTTTACCGGCTGTACTGTGAGGAGCAAGCAGAATGATCATTGACTGGGCGCATTTCACTCCCTGGAGCGCATTACTCGGCGGCATCATGATTGGTGTCTCTGCCGGGATGCTGATATTACTCAATGGCCGAATCGCCGGGATCAGCGGTTTGTTTGCTGGTCTGCTGACACCGCTCTCATCCGGATATGGCGAGCGCGCGGCCTTCATTGCAGGCCTGGTGCTGGCACCCTTGCTGTACTGGTGGCTGCAGGAGCGCCCCGAGATTGTGATCGAGGCAGGGCCGCTTGCGCTGGTAATTGCCGGCCTGCTGGTCGGTTTCGGTTCGCGGCTGGGTTCGGGCTGTACCAGTGGTCACGGTGTCTGCGGCCTGGGGCGGCTATCCCCGCGCTCACTGGTGGCGACGCTGGCGTTCATGGGTAGCGGTTTCGCTACGGTGTTTTTGCTCCGCCACCTGTGGGGAGGCTGAAGATGCGATTTCTGACAGCGTTGCTGGCTGGCCTGCTGTTCGGTCTGGGCCTGGTCATCTCGGGCATGGCCAATCCGGCCAAGGTACTGGGGTTTCTCGATCTGTTCGGCCGCTGGGATCCGTCCCTCGCTCTGGTCATGGTCGGCGCGATCGCCGCGGTTTTCTTGCCGATGCAGTGGGTACAGCGTTCGGGCCATACCCTGCGCGGCGAGCCAGTGACCCTGCCGGGAACCCGGCAGATCGATCCACGGCTGATAACCGGCAGCATCATATTCGGTGCCGGGTGGGGGATTGCCGGGTTCTGCCCTGGTCCGGCGCTGGTTGCACTAGGCGCGGGAATGCCGCAGGCCTTGCTCTTCGTGTTGGCGATGCTCGGTGGTATGGTCCTGTTCAATCTATATGACCGCCGCGTGAATGCATGATCGATAATCCCCGGCTGCAGCCCCCCGGCGATCCCGGCCTGCTCGGATGGTTGCGGCATTATCGCCTGGCCTGGCTCAGTGGTGACCTGACCGCCGGCCTGGTGGTCAGCGTGATGATCATTCCGCAAAGCATGGCCTACGCAATGCTTGCCGGCCTGCCGGTACAGATCGGCCTGTATGCCAGTCTGTTGCCGCTGCTTGCCTACGCCCTGTTCGGCAGCAGCATGAGCCTGTCGGTCGGCCCGGTTGCGGTAACCGGACTGATGACTGCCACCCTGCTGGCGCCGCTCGCCGCCATTGGCAGCGGTGCCTACCTGCAGCTGGCGATCTGGCTGGCGCTGATGTCAGGCGTGATGCTTTTTGCGGTGGGTTTGCTGCGGCTGGGTTTTCTTGCCAACTTTCTCAGCCACCCGGTTATCAGTGGCTTCATCAGCGGCGCCGCTATCCTGATTGCGATCAGTCAGCTGCCCCATTTGCTCGGCTTGCCCGCCCTGCCAGGCAGTCCAGAGCAACTGCTCGACAGCTGGCAGCCGGTCAACACCTGGGTGCTGGGGATCGGGCTGGTCTCGCTGGCCTGGCTGTTATATGCCCGTAGCCTGCTGGGCAGTCACCTGCGCGCGCTGGGATTGCCCGATGTGGCCGCTACCCTGCTCGCACGGCTCGCGCCCATTGTGCTGGTGATTGCTGCGCTGCTGCTGACCATCGGCGGCGATCTCGCTACACGAGGTGTGCCGGTGGTCGGTTTTCTTCCGGCCGGCCTACCCGCCTTTTTCTGGGCCACACCGGAGTGGTCGGATTTGCGTTCGTTGCTGTTGCCTGCGGCGCTGATCAGCCTGGTTACCTTCGTTGAGAGCGTCTCGATCGCCCAGTCCCTGGCCCGGCGCAAGCGCCAGAGCATTGATCCCAATCGCGAATTGCTGGCCCTTGGCGCGGCCAACCTGGGTTCCGGCCTGACTGGTGGCTTTGCCGTTGCCGGCGGCTTCTCACGCTCCATGGTCAATATCGAGGCCGGTTCCAACACGCCACTGGCCGGGGTGATCGCGATGCTGATCATCGGTGCGATTCTGTTGACCATCGCGCCCTTGTTCGCCCATCTGCCGCTGGTCATTCTGGCGGTCGTGATCCTGGTGGCGGTAACGCCGCTGATCGATCTGGCCAGCCTTCAGCGCGCCTGGCGTTATGACCGGGCGGAGGGCCTGACGCTGTTCAGCACCGCTGCCGGTGTGCTGCTGCTGGGTATCGAGGGCGGGATTGCGCTGGGTATCTGCCTGTCGATCGCCGCCCAGTTGTGGCGGGGAAGCCGGCCGCATATCGCGATCGTCGGACGCGTGCCGGGGACCCAGGATTTCCGTAATACCAAGCGCCATCTGGTGGAAACAGAACCGCATCTGCTGGCGCTGCGCATCGACGAGAACATCTTCTTCGCCAACACCAAGGCCATCGAGAATGCGCTCTACCGTGCGTTGCGGGACTATCCCGATACCCGTGAGGTGCTGCTGATCCTGTCTGCGGTCAATCACATCGACAGCACCGGTCTGGACATGCTCAGCGAGCTGACCGAGGGTCTGGCGGACAAGGACATTCACCTGCATCTGGCCGAGGTGAAGGGTCCGGTGATGGATCATCTGGAGGAGACGGACTGGATCAACGAGCAGGTGGGCGAAGTTTTCCCCAGCACGCATATCGCTTTTAATACGCTGGGTAGCCAGAAACGCCCGGCGAGCAGCGATCTGAGAGTCTGAGTGTGCTCTGGCGCTAGCTGATGTCGTTGGGCGCCAGCGCAACCGATTTCATCACCGCATGGCAGCGATCACCCACCCGCAGGCCGAGCAGCGCGACCGAACGACAGGTTACCCGCGCCAGCAGGCTTTCCTCACCCATGCGCAGTACTACCATGGCATCACTGTCGTCGCGGCTGGTGATGGCAGTGATCGTGCCGTGCAGAATGTTCATCGCCGACAGGCCTATGGGGCGCTCGCGCGACAGAATCACATCCTGCGCCTCGATACGCACGCGTAGCCGGGTACCGGGCGCGGCAGCATTGCGTGGGATGAACAGCGCGCCGCCAGCGGTAGTCAGTTCACTCAGACCGTCGCTGTGATGCGCGCATAGCTGGCCGCTGAGGATCGCACCGGCATCACGCAGGCCCAGAGCGATATGCGGATCGCAGAGTATCTGCGCCGCGGGCCCGACCTGACCCACGCGACCGGCCGACAGGGTAACCACCGTGGTGGCCAGCCGCGCGACTTCTGCCAGCGAATGACTGACGTACAGCATGGGTATCTGCAGCTCATCGCGCAGGCGCTCGAAGTAGGGCAGTATTTCGGCCTTGCGAGCATCATCCAGCGCTGCCAGGGGCTCGTCGGCCAGAATCAGTTCCGGGCCACATAGCAGCGCCCGGGCAATGGCCACGCGCTGCTTCTCGCCGCCCGAGAGCCCCGCCGGCCTGCGCGCGAGCAGCGGGCCGATGCCAAGCATCGCGATGATCCGCTGCAGATCGGCCGGTGCGGCCGAAGAGGACGCAAAGCGGCGGCCGTAGAGAATGTTCTGCCGGACCGTCATGTGCGGGAACAGCCGATCATCCTGGAATATGTAGCCGATCCGCCGTTTGCGCACCGGCAGGCTTTGACCTCTGGAGGTGTCGAGCAACACGCGATCGTTCAGCTCGATCCGGCCCGCATCCGGCCGCAGCAGGCCGGCTACAGCATTGATGATACTGCTCTTGCCGGCGCCAGATTCGCCGAACAGCACCGTCAGCCCGCGCGGCGCCTGAAAGCTTACATCCAGCGCAAAATCACCCAGTTGATGCTGGATTTCCACGGCAAGTGTCATCGGCCGGCGATCCTCCGTGCGACTCGCTGCGCCAGCACCTCGGAGAGTAACAGCGCCGCCATCGCGACAATCACCGAGACGATAGCCAGCCGCGCCGCCATTGGCTCGCCGCCGGGCACCTGCAGGAAGGCATGAATCGCCGAGGGTATGGTCTGGGTCTGGCCGGGAATATTGGAGACAAAGGTAATGGTCGCGCCAAACTCACCCATCGCCTTGGCGAACGCCAGGATGGTGCCGGCAATGACGCCGGGCAGGATCAGCGGCAGCGTGATCGTGATGAACACCCAGGTATGCCCGGCGCCCAGGGTGCTGGCCGCCTGCTCGAGCTTCGGATCTACCGCCTCGATCGCCAGCCGCATTGCCCGTACCATCAGCGGGAATGCCATGATCGCCGCGGCCAGCGCAGCGCCGGTCCAGTTGAACGCCAACACCACGCCAAAGCTTTCCTCCAGCCATTGCCCTATTGGCCCGCGCCGGCCGAATCCGAGCAGCAGCACATAACCGGTCACCACCGGCGGCAGGATCAACGGCAGATGCACCAGACCGTTCAACAGCTGCCTGCCCGGAAAGCGCCAGCGGGCCAGCGCGTAGGCCGTCAGCAGACCAACCGGCAGGCTGAGCAGGGTGGCCCAGAAGGAGACGCGCAGGGACAATGCAACCGCCTGCCATTCTGCCGGGCCGAGCCAGTCGGCGAACATCAGTCTGCCACCTGGAAGCCCGCCCGGCGGAACTCTGCCCGGGCCGTCTCGCTGGTCAGAAATTGCAGAAAGGCCTGGGCCTGTGGATGCTTGCTTTGGGTGGTCAGGGCTGCCGGATAAATGATCGGCTCGTGGCTATCCGCAGGAAAATGGCCCACCACTGATACCCGGGGCTCTGCCAGTGCGTCGCTGGCATACACGATACCCAGCCTCGCCTCCCCGCGCGCAACCAGCGCCAGGGCTGCGCGCACGTTATCGGTCTGGGCGATCTGGCTGCGGACCTTCGGCCAGGCGCCCAGCCGGGTCAGGGCCTGTTTGCCGTAGATGCCGGCAGGCACCGCGGTAGTCATGGCCATCGCCAGCATGCCGTCGCCGAGTAGCGCGTCCAGTGCGAAGCCAGGCTCTATGGCTATCGGTGGAGTGTCAGGACCGTGGGCAATCAGCACCAGGCTGTTGGTCAGCAGTGCCAGCCGGCTTGCGGGCTGGATATCTCCGGAGGTTGCCAATGCGTCCATCCACAGGCTGTTCGCCGAGATGAATAGATCAGCCGGTGCGCCCTGCTGGACCTGCCGCGCCAGTGCCGAGCTGCCCGCGTAGGATAGCGACACTGGTTGGCCGCTGCGGGCCGTCCACCGAGCTGCGACAGGTTCCAGCACACCGCCGAGGCTAGCCGCGGCGAATACCTGCACAGGCTCGGCAGCGACCGCCCTGGTGCTAAGCAGGGCAGCCAGGGACAACGCGATTACCGGCAGGAGCAGGAGGGCTGTTTTCATGCAGCCAGTTTGGCGGCTGACTGTCGCGCTGGCAATTGCCCATGAGGGGTAGGTGTGTTTGTCATCTGTAATGGCGTTGTCACATCACGGGAATAGCCTTCGGGTGCCCATCCCGTCGTGAGGTGACCATGCTCTCCACTGTTCGTACCCGCATCCTGTGCTTTGCCTTTCTGTCAGTCAGCGCCCTGGCCGCCCTGGCCGTGTTGTCGCTGCTGATCATCAACAAGGCGGAAACCGCTTCCAATCGCCTGATTACTGCCGGTCTGCAGGAGTCCTGGATGCTCGAGGATCTTGAGCAGGATCACCGGGAACTGCAGGATCTGGCCTACAAGATAAAAGCGCAGCTGCTGCTCTGGGACGAAATAGAACCCACCTTCGAGGCATTGGCGGCATCGTTGCCGGGGCGCTGGCAGGTAATCGAGCAGAGCCCGCAATTTAGCGCATGGGCCGAAGCCCACCGTGGGGAATTCCAGAACGTGCAGGAGCTTCTCGCCAAGCTCGCCCCCGGTATTCGCGAGAAGAGTTACTACAGTGTTGGCCAGGTGGTCGACTTCGCCCTGTTTCCGACTCTCGGACCGATGCTTGCCGCGATCGATGAAAGAAAGCGCGCCAGCCGTAACACCATTCAGCAGGACTCGGAGCAGCTGCTGGCCTATCTGAGCGACCAGCAGGCCACCCTGATTACCGGCACGGCGGTTTTTCTGATAGCGATCATCCTGATGACGCTCTGGCTCAGGCGCACGGTCATTGTCCGGCTGCAGAATATCGAAAGCGATATCAAGCAGATGGACGCCACTTCCGATCTCAGCCGCCCGCCGGTGGTGACCGGACAGGACGAAGTGGCCGGCGTAGCGCGGGCACTGAATGGTCTGGTCGGACGCTTCGATCAGTTTGTCGGCGACATCCGGCATTCCGCCGCGGGTTTGAATCAGCGCTCCGTGACACTGGACCAGGAAGCTGAAGCCTTGCAGGCCGCATCTGAAATAACCCGTGATCAGATCGAAAAGGTCAGCCATTCGATGGGCGCTATCGCCGGCCAGGCCTCAGAGATCGAATCCGCCACCGAGGTATCGGCGGCCACCATACGTGAAGCCGTGCAGGCCAACGCCCATGTGCAGCAGGGTCTGCAAAGCAGTGAAGCGGCGGCCAACAACGCCATTGATGTGATAGGCCGCGTCTCGGGCTCGATCCAGGCCCTGAGCGAATCGACCAGCAAGATCGAACAGGTCATCGGCGTGATTGCTGCCATCGCCGACCAGACCAATCTGCTGGCGCTGAATGCGGCCATCGAAGCAGCCCGGGCCGGAGAGCACGGGCGTGGATTCGCCGTGGTAGCGGATGAAGTCAGAACCTTGTCCCAGCGCACCGCCGACTCCACCCGGGAAATCCGCCAATGGGTGCTGGATCTGGTCGAAGGCGTCACTGGCGTCGACGGCTTGCTGGATGAGATGCGTGCAGCCGGCGCCAGCAACCGCAGCAATCTGGACCAGCTCAAGACCCACCTGACGCGCCTGGCAGACCAGTTTGTCGAAATGGAGTCCGGCAGCCAGCAGGTGTCCCGTTCGGTCTCCCTGCAACGCGATGCGCTGGACCTGATCGAACAACGCTCAGCCATGTTGCGCGAGAGTTCGCAGGTGTTGCTCGGCAGCGTGAACAACTCGCGGGAAGTCAGCGAATCCCTGCGTCAGGAATCCCTGTCTATGCGCCAATTGACGGAGCGGTTTCGGTCGGCGGCGGTATAGCTGCTGGATCCGGTGAGCCGAATAGGTTCTGAAGCCCGATTTAGCTCCCCTTCGGTAGAAGATCCATACCCAGCTTTTCGTGAAACGTGACGCAGGTATCAGCCCCGATAACGCTAATTCGCTATGATCCTCGCCTGACATCGGTCGGACTGAAACGTACAGGGAGCGTTGGCATAGATGCATAGCATAGGGATAGGCTCGAAAACCTCTACCGACGGCGCCGTTATCGAGGGTAATGGCGGCGTCATGTTTGATGGGCTGGTAGCCAGCTCCGTTGGCCACCAGGCCACCTGCCCGGCCTGCAAAAAGGGCATCGGCCCCATCGTCGCAGTCGGGCCCCGCACCGCAAACCTGCCAGCCGGCCCAGCCGCCAGAGCCGGTGACTATGTTGCCTGCGGGTGTCCGCCTGGAGCGAACGTACTGGTGGCACCGGGGACGGTCAGTATTGGTGGGTGACCAAATGGACGGTCAGCAAGAATTGGGGTCAGATGACGATTTTCG
>NZ_JBFGFI010000013.1:0-52083 GCF_041579695.1 Halopseudomonas sp. | reverse complement strand
CCATTTCCTCAGGATTTTCCCGGCTGAATCCCTTCGGCGGTTCGGGCACGGCCAGTGACACAGCATCATTGGGCTGCACCAGCCCGATGCGACGCAACTGCCAATCCTGCATGCGGGTGTCCCAGACAGACAGGCTGATGACGCCATAGGCAAACCAGCCAAGCAGTATGGCTACCGCAACGAGGTTCCCGCGCAGCGCTGTTCCGTGTCGCTGGCCCACCAGTATGCGGTAAACCAGTGCGGCGAACAGCAGCATGATGATATCCAGGCCCTTGGCGCCAACCAGATCCACCGCCTGCAGAGCAGGCAGAAACGAGGATTGCGCCTCGGCGAAATGTGTTTGGAACAACAAAGGATAGACTGCCATCACGCCGACCAGACACAGTGGAAAGCTCAGAAGCTCCGCCCCCCCCAGCCGACGGGTCAACCAGTGGAAAAGCAGGCAGGCCAACCCCAGAGAAAGACCGGCGTACAACCAGAAGCCGAGGCTCAGCAGTACAGTAGCGAAAGTTGAGTAGTCGTCGAGATGAGCGACAAAGTCCAGCATCCAATGGCTGGCGATGGCAAAACATACCGTGCCGGTAGTCCATCCGCAGAGCAGGGCCGTGCCGGGACTGGCATGGCGAAGCGCGAACAGAAGGGGTACCCAGCCAAACCAGGCAGTCCAGAATAGCTCCGGACTCAGCCAGGGAATCCCGATGAAGCCCCCGCCGAGAAACGCGAGCGCCAGCCGCACCGTTAGCGGCAGTGCGCTGATGTGCGGGTCTGTCCGCTTGGAAGTGCCATCGATGGCCTGTGATGAAACGAGTTGCCGCGACATCGGACAGGAACTCCAGGGCATGCCCGGGCGGATAGTAAGGCCGAGGCTATTGAGCCGACACGTTAAGTACAACCCAGCACGCGAACAATCACCCTAACGGGTGATGGCAGCCGCAGTCAGTGAGACACAGGCTGCCAGCACAGGCAAAAAAAGCTATTCTTTTGCTATCGCGGATTGGAAACAGCTACATGCCACACTGGTTAACCGGCACGCTGACCTGCCTGGTCATTCTGTTCTATACCCTGATCGGAATCGGACCGATGCTGATCCTAGGACTGCTCAAGGTTGCCATACCCCTGCGGGGTTTCCAACGGCGCTGTTCCCAGGCTGTGATGTGGATCGCGGAAACCTGGGCAGAAGGCGTGAATGCGACCATCAGCCGTATGACTGGCACCCGCTGGGATATCCGCTGCGAGGGCGAGTTGAGCCCCCAACATTCGTATCTGGTGGTCTCCAACCACCAATCCTGGGTTGATATTCCGGCCCTACTGCAGGCATTCAACCGCAAAACGCCCTATTTCAAGTTCTTCCTGAAGAAACAACTGGTATGGATCCCGTTCCTCGGCCTGGCATTCTGGGCACTGGACTATCCGTTCATGAAACGCTACAGCAAAGCCCATCTGGCAAAAAGACCACAGGACAAGGGCAAGGATCTGGAGATTACCCAGCGCGCGTGCCAGAAATTCCGCGACATGCCTGTCACCATCGTCAACTATCTAGAAGGTACGCGCCTCACCCCGGCCAAGCATCGGGCGCAGAACTCACCCTTCCGGTATTTGCTCAGACCCAAATCCGGCGGCGTCGCTTTTGTAATGGCTGCCCTGGGCAAACAAATGCGTTCGCTGCTGGACGTTACTATCGTCTATCCGCAGGGCAAGCCCCCCGGATTCTGGGCTCTAATCAGCGGACGCGTCGACCGGGTGGTGATCGACATCCGCCAGCTAGAGCTCGCCGACGAGCTGTTTGCCGGCGACTATGCGAATGACCCCGCGTTCCGGATCCGCTTTCAGAAATGGGTCAATAATCTGTGGCAGGCGAAGGACCAGCGCATAGAGGAGCTGCATGCCGAGATACTGCAGCGCAGATCCGTGTACCTGATTCCGCAGGTGTCCACCGACGCAAATCAGCGCATCGCAGCCAAAGCATCTTCAGGCGATTGAGCCGGTATTCCCAGCGCTTCGCCGACGCTGGCGTTGGTAAGTTGCCCCGCCGCCACATTCAGTCCGCGGCGCAAGTGGGGATCTTCGCTCAATGCCTGCCTGCCACCCTTGTTGGCGAGCGCCAATACAAAGGGCAGCGTCGCGTTGTTCAGCGCCTGAGTGGCGGTGCGCGCCACCGCACCTGGCATATTGGCGACACAGTAATGCACTACATCATCGACTACATAGGTGGGATCGGCATGGGTCGTGGCGCGCGAGGTTTCGGCGCAACCACCCTGATCGATAGCCACATCAACCAGCACCGCCCCAGCCCGCATGCGTGAAACCAGCTCCGCGCTGATCAACTTTGGCGCAGCGGCACCCGGAACCAGAACGGCGCCGATGACCAGGTCCGCAACCACGACCTGCTCCTCGAGCGTTGCCGTGGTGGAGTAAAGGGTATTGATACGGTTGCCGTAGCGAGCGTCAAGCAGGCGGAGCACCTCGGGATTCTTGTCCAGTACGGTAACGTCGGCGCCCATACCAATTGCCATGGCCAGCGCGTTGCTGCCGACGACCCCACCACCGAGAATCACTACCCGCCCACGCGGAACGCCTGGAACGCCGCCAAGCAGTACACCGCGGCCCCCACGGGCTTTTTCCAGACACCCGGCACCGGCCTGCACGGCCATCCGCCCCGCCACCTCCGACATGGGCGCCAGTAAGGGCAGGCCGCCGCGGGCATCGGTCACTGTTTCATAGGCTATACACAACGCGCCGGAGGAGAGCAGGCCCTGCGTTTGCGGCCGGTCCGGAGCGAGATGCAGGTAGGTAAAAAGAATGTGCTTCGGTCCCAGGCGCGCGCGCTCCTGCTCCTGCGGCTCCTTGACCTTGACGATCAACTGCCCTCGCTGGAAAACCGTCTCGACACTACCCAGCTGCGCGCCGGCCGCGGCATAGTCGTTATCAGTGAAGCCAATCGCCGCGCCTGCATCATGCTCGACCGTTACCTCATGCCCGCTGCGCACCAGTTCGGCAACGGCCGTCGGCGTCAGGCCTACCCGATATTCATGGTTCTTGATTTCCCGCGGCACACCAATATGCATGTCATTCTCCTTCTGCTCGGACCAGGGGCCTCACGCCCGACAATCAGTGTAGAAGATAACAGTGCGTATTCAGTTTTATTTACATATGTGCGTTATTTATTACAGCCGCGTTACGTCATAGATGACGCGGGGTAGAGAGCGGATATTGCTGGCCGGCAGCCACGACCTGGTCGCGTCCGGCCGCTTTCGCTTCGTACATGCGCCTGTCAGCGGTTTGCATCAGCTCATCCAGGGATTGTCCATCCTCTCCGAGCGCCGCCACTCCGGCACTGAAGGTCATAACCTGGCTAGCCGCGCCGACATCCAGGGGATTGTCGCTAAGATGCCGGCGCAGATCATTGGCAAGCTCGGCAGCCTGATCAAGCGCAGCGCCCGGCAGCAAAATAGCGAACTCCTCGCCGCCGAGCCGGCAAAGCAGGTCGGTGTCACGCAGGCGGCCAGAGAGCGTTGTGGACAGATGACATAGCGCGCGATCACCCACGTCATGGCCATACTGATCATTGATGCGCTTGAAGTAGTCGACATCCAGAACAATCAGCGAGAGCGGCTTGTTGTCGCGCAGTGCATGGCTACGCTCACGTTCGAGTACTTCGGCGAGCTTCATGCGATTGGCCAGGCCCGTCAGATTATCAGTGCTCGCCAGCTCGATGAGTCGCGCTTCGTTCCTGACCCGGCTGCGCTCGTAAATATGAGAGAGCAGCAGGATTGCCATGCTGCTTAAACCTACGTTCGCCATCATCATCAGGCTAAGCAGCGATTCCTGCACCTGATAGCGATAACCGAAAGCGGCCACGGCCAGACTGATAAACACAAACGACATCCAGAAACCACCGCGCAGACCCAGCAGTAAATAGCAGATGATCGGAATAGTCTGGATCCAGGCGAACACGGTGAAAGAAGTGCGTGGGAGCAGCATCGCCAGTACCATCAATGAAAAAAATGGAACCAGAAAGGCTACTGTTACCCACATCAGATGCCGGGTACGGTCGACAAGACGCAATACAGCGAGGGCAAGCAGCACAAAAAAAACCTCGCCCACCGCGAGAAGCCACAATTCGCGGCCTATATTCAATCCAGCGAACAGGGTACCGCTCACGACTGTCATCCATAATAGCGCCTTGAGTACCAGTCGCCTGTGCTGCTGGCTGGCCTCCAATCCCTCGTCCATCCGTTCACTCCTGAATCGGCTGCCAATTTTCTCCATGGGCCTCCCCGGCTGGCGGTTAACGAAAAAGTCCTCGACTTTTGCGCATAATCGCTTCTCAATTACCACGCGGCTTGGCATTCTTGCGCAAAGTATGGCCAAATGCCTTCGCTAGGCAAGCGCCAATTGGCGACAAATTCATTCAAATCGCGCAATGTAACAAGGATAGTGGATGTGAGTACCATACCATTGCTGGTGTGCGACGACTCGAACATGGCCCGCAAACAACTTATCCGGTCGCTGCCATCCAACTGGCCATTCCGGATAACACAGGCAGCCAATGGGTTGGAAGGACTGGAAGCCATTCGCCAGGGCGATGGCCAAATCGTTCTCCTCGATCTGACGATGCCCGAAATGGACGGTTTCGGGCTGCTCTCCCGGCTGCGCGAAGAAGGACTGCAGGCTGAAGTCATTGTAGTGTCCGGCGACGTCCAGGATGAAGCGGTACGCAGAGCCAAGGCGCTGGGCGCAAAGGCTTTCATAAAGAAACCAGCTGACCCGATGCAGCTGGCCGACGCGCTCAATGCACTCGGAGTCGATATTCCGCTGACCCGGACGGCAGCAGAACAGACATCCCATTTCTCCGACCTGCCCAATGTTTCATTCCGCGACGCTTTTCGGGAAGTAACCAACATTGCCATGGGCCGGGCAGCCAACCTGCTGAGCAAGGTGCTCGGCGTGTTCATCCAGTTACCGATACCCAATGTGAACATCCTGGAGGTCGGCGAGCTGCACATGACTCTCGCTGATGCCCAGCGCGGCCAGAGTCTTACTGCCATTTGTCAGGGTTATATTGGCGGCGGCGTGGCCGGCGAAGCGCTGCTCATATTTCATGATGCTGAAATCAACGATGTTGCCAGGCTACTGGAGACCCAGGAGGATGAGTCGGCGCGGCTGGAGATGCTGCTCGATCTGGCTACCATCATTATCGGCGCCTGCCTCAATGGCCTATCGGAACAGCTCAACATCAGTCTGTCACAAAGCCATCCCCTGGTACTCGGGCAGCACTGCCCGATTGAAGACCTGGTACGCATCAACCAGCGGCGCTGGAAACGCACTCTGGCTGTGGAAATCAGTTATGGACTGGAAGACCTGGATATCCATTTCGACCTGCTGCTGCTGTTCACCGAGGATTCGGTTCCCCGGCTACGGGAAAAACTCGACTTTATGATCAACTGAAAGCACGAAAAGGACCGGACAATGCCCGCCCAGTTTGACATCACCGAACTTCACTGGCTTCTGGACGTAGTCCAGAGCATCGACGTCGGTGTAGTGGTCATGGATCGCGAGTACCGGATCGACGTCTGGAACAGCTTCATGGAAAACCACTCCGGGCTGGGAGCGGACGAAGTTGCCGGGCGAACACTGTTCGAGGTGTTTCCCGAAATAGAGCGCAACTGGTTCAGCCGCAAGGTCGAAACGGCGGTGATGCTGGGCACGCGCGCCTTCACGATCTGGGAGCAGCGTCCCAACCTGGTCCGGTTCAAGAGTTACCAGCCGATCACCGGACTGGCAGACGAGATGTATCAGAACGTCACCATTCTGCCGCTGCGCAGCACCAGCGGCGTCAGCGACCATGTTTGCCTGATCATTTATGACGTGACCAGCGTGGCGGTCAACAAAAGGCAACTGGAGTCGGCGAACACCCAGCTGCAGGAGCTGGCGCTGCGCGACGGCCTTACCGGGCTGCTCAACCGCCGCCACTGGGAACAGTGCATGGAGAACGAGTTCTCCCGCCACCAGCGCTACGAGCGCCCGACCAGTCTGCTGATGTTCGATATCGATCACTTCAAGAATTTCAATGATACCTATGGGCACCAGCTAGGCGACGAGGTAATTCGCGAGGTGGCCCGTCTGACCCGGCTCTATGCCAGGGAGACCGACTTCGCTGGGCGATATGGCGGGGAAGAATTTGCGGTACTCCTGCCCGACACCCCGGTCGACGGGGCCTACCAGTTTGCCGAACGCCTGCGCAAGGCAATAGCGGCACTGCAGATCCCACATAATGGGCAGGTCCTGCACGTGACCATCAGCCTCGGTGTGGCGGAGCTGGTCGACACCATGCTCAATCACACTCAGCTAATCGAATCGGCAGACAAGGCCCTGTATCAGTCCAAGGAAAATGGACGTAATTGCACGACGATTGCAGCAAATGACTAGTCGCAGACAGAAAATGAATATTTGTAGGTTCTTCGCTCCGCGCTCTTTTATTGTGCTGGCACATTGACGTAATATGCGCCGAACCAGGACGTGCCAATAGATAGACGCAGGGATAGCCTATCCTCTCCCGATGACGTTAACCCGTCACATCCTGGTAGTCATCTATTCAAAAATCGTTTAAGACAATGATCATCATGGAGTGATTATCATGGGCAGTAGCAACCGCGGTTGGAGCTGGGCGTACAACAAGGCACGCAGCTATCATGTTTCCCGCGCCAGCGCAGTTATTCGTGCGACGCGTTTCTGGATGACCGGCGATACCGGCTCTTTCACCAGCCATGGCGGGTTTCGCAGGTCACGTATCAGGCGCTGAGGGATAAAAAATTGGTGCGGCCAGCCAATTAGCCATTCTGCTACAATGGGCCGCCATTACGCTTCAGGTGCCCCCCTTGCATTCGTCTTCCTTTTCATCGCTACCGCTGCCATCGGCACTCCTGCAAACCCTCGAGCACCTGGGTTTCGAACAGATGACGCCGGTGCAGGCTGCGGCATTACCGCTGATCCTCACTGGTAACGACCTGATTGCCCAGTCGCGGACCGGTAGCGGCAAGACCGCCGCGTTCGGTATCGGATTGCTGGTACCGCTCAATCCGGCCTTTCTGGGTTGTCAGGCGCTGGTCATGAGCCCCACCCGCGAACTCGCCGCGCAGACCGCCACTGCGCTGCGCACGCTGGCCAGGGCGATGCCCAACATCAAGATCGTCACGCTCTGTGGCGGCACGCCTTTCGGGCCCCAGGCGGCCTCACTGGAACAGGGAGCCCATGTTATCGTCGGCACCCCAGGCCGGATCAAGGATCACCTTGATCGCGGCACGCTGGAACTCAACGGGCTGAACTGCCTGGTGCTGGACGAAGCCGACCGAATGCTCGACATGGGCTTTCATGATGCCATCAGCGCAATTATCGAAATGGCGCCCAAACGCCGACAGACATTGCTGTTCTCGGCTACCTATCCAGCGTCGATCGAGGCGCTCGCCAGCCGTTTCCTGCAGGCGCCCCAGCGCGTCAGCATCGAGGATAGCGAACCACAGAACCCGATTTTGCAGCGCTTCTACGAAATCACGCCCAAGGAACGGCTGCAGGCGGTAGTCCGCCTGCTGGCCGCAGAACGCCTGCAACCCTGCATAGCGTTCTGCCATACCCGTCAGCAGTGCCAGGACCTGCTCCAGCACCTGCAGGCGCACAAGGTCAGTGCCCTGACCCTGCATGGCGATATGGAGCAGCGCGAGCGCGATGAAGTGCTCGCGCTGTTCGCCAATCAGAGCTGCAGCGTACTGGTCGCCACCGATGTGGCCGCGCGGGGTATAGATATTGCTGGTGTTGCCGCCGTGATCAACGTCGAGCTCTCCCCCGATCCGGCAGTGCATACTCATCGTATTGGGCGTAGCGGCCGCGCCGGCGAGCCCGGCCTGGCACTGAGTCTGGTTGCTCCCTCGGAGGGCGGCCGCGCGACCGCGATCGAAACCGCCCAAGGGCGCCCGCTTGACTGGCATCCTACCGCCCAGCTACCGGAAACGCTGGATACCCCGCTCATTGCCCCGATGCGTACCCTGGCGATTTCCGGGGGCCGAAAGGACAAGGTACGTCCCGGCGACTTGCTTGGCGCGCTGACCGGAGACGCAGGACTGCCCGCCGATGCGATTGGCAAGATCAGCATCACCGACTATCAGGCGCTGGTTGCGATCAAGCGCGACTTGGCGCCGGTCGCGCTGCAGCGTCTGGAGCAAGGCAAGATCAAGGGTCGTCGTTTCAAGGTGCGACTGTTTTGAGCGCATCCAAAAGTATTGAAAGCTTTGCCAAGATGAGTACAAGATGAATCTTGAGCAAGTTATGATTTTCGCTATCTTGGCCACCACCATCGGCCTGTTTCTGTGGGATCGCCTGCGTCACGACGTTGTCGCCCTCGCCGCTTTGCTCGCTTGCGTATTTACCGGCCTGATCCCGACTACCGAAGCGTTCAGTGGTTTCGCTCAACCTGCAGTCATCACGGTAGCCGCCGTGCTTATTCTCGGTTATGGCCTCCAGACCACGGGCGCCGTTGAGTATGTGGCTCAAAAGATTCTGCCGCGAGACAGCGGACCGCTAATCAGCATTGGTGCGCTGACCCTCCTGGGAGCCGCGTTTTCCGGATTCATGAACAACGTTGGCGCCATGGCACTGCTCATGCCCATCGCCATGCAGATAGCTAAACGTCAGGAGATAGCCCCTGGCAAGGTGCTGATGCCCCTGGCATTCGGCACGATTCTCGGTGGCATGACTACCCTTATCGGCACGCCGCCCAATCTGATCGTCGCAGACTTCCGTCGTGCTGAGATCGGCTCGTCCTTCACTATGTTCGACTTTACCCCGGTAGGACTATCCGTCGCCCTGATTGGCGTCATATTTATTGTCCTTTTTGGACGCTGGCTTGTCCCCCATCGCGAGAAACATGACGCTGAAAGCTTCGATACCGGGACCTACCTTACTGAAGTGCGTATAGGAGAAGATGCCAAACTGGTGGATCGCCGGCTCGGCGACGTAGAAAAGCTCCTGGACGAAGAAGATGCCCAGATAGTCGGACTGGTACGTAACGATTTCCGGGTCATCTCCCCGCTGCCAAATGAGACATTGCGCGCCGGTGACATTCTGGTCATAGAAGCAGACCCCGGCGCACTGGGGACGACGCTCACCACGCTGGGCATGAAACTGGAAGAGGCTGTGGACACGCGTAAGAGCGCGCACGCCCACGACCAGGAAGAGACAGAGGATGGTTCGGGAACCACCGCGGCACAAAATGCGAATGCACAATCTGCAGCTGTCGAACCAGCGGAAGCAAAGGAAAAAGCAAAAAAAGAAAGCAGTGAGAAGAACCAGGATGATCACATGACGCTGCAGGAGCTGGTCGTACAAACCAACTCCCTGCTAGTCGATCGAAGCGCAACGGACCTGCAGATCCGCTCTCGATTCGGCATTAACCTGCTCGCCATCTCACGGCAAGGTCATCGCTCCATCAGGCGCCTGCGCTGGACACATCTTGGTGCGGGCGACGTATTGCTGATGCAAGGCCGGGCCGAAGCAATCAACACATTTGCTAGCGAGTACCGCTGCATTCCCCTGGCGCCACGGGCAATACTGATTCCGCACCGAAACAAGGCCATCACCGCAGTGGCCATCATGCTCGCAGTCGTGCTGCTCGCGGCGACCGGCGTACTGCCCGCTGCGTTGGCATTCACGCTGGGCGTCCTAGGTTACATGCTGACCAAAGTCATTCCGCTGCGCAAAATATATGATGCGGTGGATTGGCCGATAATCGTTCTGCTCGGAGCCTTAATGCCCCTGGCTGCGGCAATGGCCGAAACTGGCGCCGCGGACCTTCTGGCCCGAACGCTGCTCGACCAGGTGGCACAGGGCAACGCTGTTGTCGGACTGACACTGGTTCTGATCATCACAATGATGCTCTCTGATTTCATGAACAATGCCGCTACGGCGGCCGTCATGTGCCCGATTGCGCTGAGCATCGCAAATCTTTTGGGAGTCAATCCCGACAGCTACCTCATGGCGGTTGCCATAGGCGCCTCGTGCGCCTTTCTGACACCCATCGGGCACCAAAACAACACTCTGATTCTTGGCCCGGGCGGTTTCCGCTTTGGCGATTACTGGCGTCTCGGCTTACCGGTCGAAGTCTTGGTCGTTGCCGTCAGCGTGCCGATGCTGCTCTGGGTCTGGCCGCTCTAGGGCGGGCTTTCGTCGCTGCCGGTGAAGTCGTCCTTGTAGCTAATGGCGCAATCGGGGCAGACGAAGTCCTCCGGGAGCTCGTCCCAGGCGGTCCCTGCCGAGAAGCCCATGTGCGCATCGCCAACCGCCTCATCGTAGACATAGCCACATTCAGGACAGAGATAGCGGCTCATGCAACCACCCCCTCAGCCACAGGGTCTTTCTGTGCATCGCCCAGACCATACCTACGCATCAGCCGTTCACGCTTGGCCGGCTCGAAGTTGATCCGCGAAGGGTCGCGCTCTACGGCGTCAAGCAACCGCTTGTCCATCACCTTGAACCACAGCGACGGAACGTAGGCAATCGCGTACATGCCGAAATAGCCGTTCGGCAGGCGCGGCAGGTCGGGGAAATCACGCAGGGACTGGTAGCGACGCGTGGGATGCGCATGGTGGTCGGAGTGACGCTGCAGATGAAACAGAGCCCAGTTCGAGAACAGATGATTACTGTTCCACGAATGGTAGGGCTGACACCGTTCATAGCGGCCATTGGCCTGCTGCTTGCGCAAAAGACCGTAATGCTCGATGTAATTCGCCTGGGTCAGCTGGAAAGCACCCCAGAACGCGATCAGCAGCAGCACCGGAATCATCTCCACTCCCAGAAACGCGATAAGCGTGCCATATAGTGCAATGCTGATTAGCGCCGGCTGGATGATTTCGTTGTCCAGACTCCATACTGACTTGCCACAGCGATCAAGTCGCTCGGCTTCAAGATCCCAGGCCCGGAAGAAGGCGCCGGGCATCTCGCGAAAGACAAAGCGGTAGATGCTTTCGCCCATGCGCGAGGAGGCCGGGTCTATCGGGGTGGCCACGTCGCGATGGTGACCCCGGTTATGTTCAACAAAAAAATGTCCGTAGAAGCCCAGCGCCAGCGTAATCTTTGCCAACCAGCGTTCAAGGCTGGTCTTTTTATGGCCCATTTCGTGGCCCAGATTCAAGCCATATCCCAGGGTACCGCCGGCAGCCAGTATCACCGCCAGCACACCATGCCAGGGCAGATCGTGAGTGCCGACGAAAATAACACTGACCAGAAAGCTGGCCCAGAGAATCGGCACCAGGGCATAGGTGACGTACTTGTAGTACGGGTCTGCTTCCAGTGCCGGAACCGCGTCCTCTGGAGGATTGCTCTGGTCCTCACCGATTACCGCATCGAGCAGCGGAATAATCAGATAGCTGAAAAGGGTCGGCAGCCATAACCACAACGGATTCGCCGACACGAACATGTACATCAAAGGGCCAATCAGAGCGATGCAGGGCACGAGAAGCGAAAACAGCCAGAGGTGTCTCTTGCGGTCGACATACTCCGGGCTCGATTCGGAGGCAGGGGCGAAACTGTTCATATCGGATACCTTTGTTGTTATTTCACGGAATTAGCCGATTACAATTCGATCATCCTCCCCCGCTCTGACGCCGCCTACCGTTGCAACGGGCAATAAATCGTCATATTGTGACAATTCCATTCGGCAGCGGTGCGGTTCATGTTCAACCAGCAACTCTGGCTAAGCCCCTCGATTCATCCGGTCTATGCGCGACTGATCTGCGCCGAACTGAAACGGCGCGGTTTTTCCGAAACGCAGATTCTGGAAGGAACGCGGCTGAACTGGAATACGCTGCACCACGACAACAGCTTTCTCAGCTTTGATCAGATGCACCGCCTGGTACTGCACGCGCTTGCGCTCAGCCAATGCCCGTGGCTGGGCATCGAAGTGGGTCGACACACCGACGTCTCCGCCCACGGCGCAGCTGGCTATGCCAGTATCGTCACCGGCAACGTCCGCTCAGCCGTGGGCATAATCAATCGGTACTCAAGCCTACGGCAGAACATTGCCGCGTTCAGGATCGATCCCCAGCAGCCAGCGATGCTGGTGCTCGACGAACGACTGATTCTGCCCGAACTGCGCGAATATCTGCTTGGCCATTTCACCACCGCGATACTGCGCTTGCTGGAAACGGCGACCGGCCTGCCCATGCATCAGCAGCTGACCCTGCACTGGCCCATGCCGGAAACCCAGTGGTCCGAGGCCTATCGCCAGGTGGCGGGCAAGGTGCAGTTCAACAGCGATCAGCTCCGCCTGGAGCTGCCGATAGGCTATCTGGACAGCCCCTGCCTGGCCTCGGATCTTGAAGCAGAACGCCTTGCCCTGCGCGACTGTGAGAATCAGTTACAGCGCCTGGTGCGCGGCGGCTCTCTCAGCGAGCGGATCAAGCAACGCTTGCTCAGCTGTGACAGCCAGTATCCGACCCTTGAGCAGATGGCGGCCCAGGAACACATGGCGCCGCGCACGCTGATACGTCATCTGGGTGATGAGGGCGTGCGCTACCAGACCCTGCTGGACGATGTCCGCTGTGATCTGGCGTGCTGGTTTCTATCCCAGACCAGCCTGAGTATCGAAAGCGTGGCGGAGCGCCTGGGCTATCTCGATCCGACCAACTTCAGCCGCACCTTCCGTCGCTGGCTGGGTGTGACGCCCCGTGGCTTTCGGCAGCAGGCACGACGCTCGTCATCCGAGTTTGACGCAAGCACCAGCACAGACCTATAGTCGCGGTCAGGGAAAGCCAACCACTTCACAAAAGCTGCTGATCGCAATTTCAGCCAGCCTGGCAGAACACGCCGGCCGCCGATGATGAATTACCAGGGATTCAGGTCACACTTCGCATATGGTCCTTTTAACGCACGCTCGACCCTGCAAGGCCATGCGCGTCTTGTCATTGCGCATTCTGCTGCTCGCCTGGGTTTCATTGCTCAGCATCACCGCGCTGGCCGCTCCAACGCTGGTGCTCGATGACTCCACAGTAACAGTCTCCGACCTGCAGCCTTTTGTCAGTTACCTGCGCGACCCCGGAAACAGTCTCGACCCCAGCAGTGTAATGGACCAGCCTGGTGCGTTTCGCCCGACCAGCGAACGCGGCGGCCTCAATTTCAGCTATACCCAGGATCGGGTCTGGCTGAAAGTGACGGTAGTCTCCGCAGCCGAGCACAGCACCGACTGGATACTCGAGATGCGCTATCCGTCATTGGACCGGGTCACTCTCTACAGTGTCGGTGCAGACGGCACCAGCGTGCAGCACCAGGGCGATACGCTGCCATACAAGCAACGGGATCTGAAGCATCGGAACCCCATCTTCGGGTTGCGCCTGGAGCCTGGGGAAACCCGCACGCTGTACATTGCCGCGCAATCGCATGGCAGTCTCACGCTCGATGCGCAACTATGGCAGGCAGAGCATTTCCATGAACACAGCCAAGCCTCCTACGTCCTGCTAGCTCTCTATTTTGGCATGTTGCTGGCACTGGCCATCTACAACCTTCTGTTGTTCGCCGTACTGCGTGAACGCTCTTTTGTACTCTACGTATGCTTCGTCGTCTCTTTCGGCGCCGGTGTGGCTGCAATCAATGGCCTGGGCGCTCAGTTCATCTGGCCCGGTCTGGGCGCACCCGGCAATCGCATTCTCCCTTTCGGACTCAGCCTTTCAGCTGCAGTGGGCGTGCTGTTCACCCGTTCGTTTCTCGATACCGCAAGGCGCACACCGGTTCTCGATGCGCTGCTGGCGACCTTTGCCTGGTGCGCGATGCTGGCCACCCTGGTCACCCTGTTCATTCCTATCCAGCCGGCCTTGCAGTTGATGTCGATTACCGGCCTGTTGACCACGGTGGTACTTTTCGCTGCTGGCCTGGTTTGCGTGATCAAGCGGATCCCCGGTGCAAGAATATTCGTCATTGCCTGGCTCATGTTGCTGGTTGGCGGGATGCTCCTGGGATTGCGCAATTTCGGCTTGGTCCCCTCCAACTTCATTACTGTAAACGCAATGCAGATCGGCTCAGCAGTGGAAATGCTGCTTCTCTCGCTGGGACTGGCGGCGCGATTCAACGAGCTCAAACGTCTCAAGGAACAGGCCCAGCTCCAGGCACTTTCCGCGCAGAAACAGGTTGTGCAGGCGCTGGTCCATCAAGAGCGCATACTCGCGCTGCGCGTTGCCGAGCGCACCGAAGCACTGGCCGAAGCCAACAAGCAACTGGAATTACTCGCCATGCAGGACCCGCTGACCGGTCTGGGGAATCGTAGTGCGCTGAGCCGCCACTTGCCGCAAGCGATGCAGCGCACTGCCCGACGACGCGAGTTTCTGTCGTTGACCCTTATTGATCTGGACGGTTTCAAGTCGATCAATGACGAACTGGGGCACGATGTCGGCGACCAGGTGCTGGTTGAAATCGCCAGGCGCCTGACTGACTGCGCCCGCCAGACCGACCTGGTCGGCCGGCTTGGAGGCGACGAGTTCATACTGATCAGCGAAGGAATAGCAGGCCCGGAGGATGCCCTGCAGCAGGGGCAGCGACTGCTCGACGCCTTGAGCATGCCGCTCGAGCTGGACGGTGTCAGTGTCAGCGTTGGTGCCAGCATCGGCATCAGTCTGAGCAACGGCATCGAGCCTGACGTGGAGGCATTGATGCGCCAAGCGGATCAGGCCATGTATCAGCGCAAGCGGAGCGGCCGTCATGGCGTCGTGCTGCATACCACACCGTCGCCCTCGAGGCGTGAGGCGTGAGGCACCTCCGGCGCTGCCTTCCGGCGGCACCGAGGCCTGGACTGCGACTTCCAACTACAACAACATGCACTTCGGCTACAGCTCTGATGCTCTCCGGATGAATATCGGGATCCAGTCCACTGCAACCCACGAGAGCCTGTTGCATGTTTATTTCCCCTACTCTTCGCTGAGCCGGGTGGTGGCTATTCCAGGAAGGCCAGCCCGAGCGTGTAAGCGGTCTCGGCGTAGCGCTGGCCGAGCGCGACTTCCCCCGCCGCAATGCTGTTTTCACGCTAAGCTTGCGCCGGGCGAGCAGATCACTGTGTATGCGCGCGCCGAATCCATGGGCAGCATTGGCGTTACCAGCCAGCTCTGGTCCCCGGCGGCGTTCGCCAGCCACAACGTGGGAAGCACAGCAACGGTCGCACTCTACTGCGGACTGATGCTTGGCCTGGGGATCTATCATCTGCTGCTCGGCGGTTTGCTGCGTAATCGCAATTACCTCCTTTACGGCAATCACCTTCTGTTATTCATGCTGGCCGCGGCGAATGCCTGTGGCCTGCTGTTGCTGCGCAACCTGTATGCTGGCAAGCGCTTTCCGACCCCTGGCGCGCGCTGCTCGGTGGGCTGGCACTGATCAGCGCGGCGCTCGCGCTGATTAGCCTGCTGCTGTCCCCTGCGTGGGCAAGCCGCGCCGTACCCTGGCTGGCGATCGCGGGTACGCTGCTTGCGTTCATTTGCCTAATGCGAGCCGTGGGGCAACAGCTCACCGCGGTCAGAGTCTTTCTACTGGAAACCACATTCATGCCCTGGGTATCACGCTGTTTACGCTGCGCGCAACAGGCCTGGTTCCTGTGCATTCGCTGACCGACCTGGCTGTCCAGGGCAGCAGCGCGGCAAGCCTGTCAGAATCAACTCAGTGTCGCGCCGAGTGCGCATGCGGGGGCCCAACTGTAACTGAAACAAACCGCTACGGAACTGGAGGATGCCCGAGCCAAGTCAAGCAAGGCATTGCTCGAGGATCCACTGACCAGTCTGGCTAACCGAGCTGCGCTGGATCGCCATATAGATCAAGTCCTGCGGCGCAGCCGGCGGCGCCAAACGCCGCTGGCAGTGATGCTGATCGACCTGGACAGATTCAGGCAACTGGCTGACCAATTGGGCGGCGCGACTGCAGACGCGATACTCTGCGTCATCGCCCATCGGCTGGCACGGGCGGCAAGGGAAACTGACTTTGTTGCCCGCCTGGAAGGTGCTGAATTTGTTCTGGTAGCTGATGATGTATCAGACCCGAACGCGGCGCGGATTGTAGCCGAGTGGCTGCTTGAAACGCTCACGCCAAGCGTCGAACTGGAGGATCAGAGCGTGTCGATGGAGCCAAATGTCGGGGTGACTCTGACCCAGGCGGCGGAACTGGACATGCCGCTACTGCTGCGCCACGCCGACATGGCGCGTTACGCGCGCAAGCGCAGTGGTAGGGGTGGCGTCAGCTTCTATCATCCAGGTCCGGTTGACGGCCAGCCGGCCTGACCGCAAGCTGATCGGCCGTCCCGTCCACTCAATCTGCGGGTACCACTCGCAGAACCTTGCCTTCAGCAGCGTCGGTCAGCAGATACAAGGCACCGTCAGGGCCGGTGCGCACGTCACGAAAACGCGCTCCCAGTTCCTCGAACAGGGTTTCCTGTGCGATGACTTCGTTACCCTCGAGCTCGACCCGGCGCACATTACGGGCTGCCAGCGCAGAGATCATCAGGCTGTCTTGCCAGGCAGGAAACAGGTCGCCGCGATACAGCGTCATGCCGGAGGGGGCGATGGACGGCGTCCATTGCACCAATGGCTGCTCCAGCCCAGGTAACGAGGTGTAGGGACTGATGACCGAGCCGTTGTAATCCAAGCCGTAGGTGATCTTCGGCCAGCCATAATTGTTACCCGACTCGATCAGGTTCAGCTCATCGCCGCCACGCGGCCCGTGCTCGTGGCTCAGTACGCGACCGTTCTGCTCGTCATAGACAATTCCCTGCACGTTGCGATGGCCGATGCTGTAAAGCTCCGGCAGCGCGTCGCTCTGGTCGATATAGGGATTGTCTTCCGGCACCGAGCCGTCACGATTCAGGCGCACGATCGAGCCGATATGACTGGCGGTCTTCTGTGCTTCTTCCCGGTAATCGAAGCCATCACCCAGCGTCAGCAACAACGTGTGGTCGGGCAGAAAGGCGATGCGTCCACCGTAATGGGCATCGCCGGCCTTGGCAGGTTGCACACGGAACAGCTCGTCCACCTCCCGCAAGCTGCCGCCGGTGAAGACCGCGCTACTCAGACAGGTATGGTTGGCCTCCTGGGTACCACAGGCATAACTGAGGAAGATGCGGTTGTTACTCTCAAACTCCGGGTCCAGGGCTACTTCGAACATCCCGGCCTGGCCGCTGGCAAACGCCTCTGGGATACCCTCGATCGCCGCTGCCTGCAGTTCACCTGCAGCATCAATATGCCGCAAACGACCGGCCCGTTCGGTGACCAGCATGCCACCGTCAGGCAAAAAGGCCAGGGACCACGGAAACTCGAGTCCTTCAGCTACCGTTTCAATCTGGTAATCCGCTGCCTGTGCGGCGCTGGCAAATGCCACCGCGACCATTGCAACAAGGGCACCACCACTCTTGCTCTTCATGCTCAAATCTCCCATGGACGATGTTCAGCCAAGTACGCGTAAACCACGGCGTGCTGGCGGGCGGGTCAGTCGACCGAACAACCAGCTACCCATACCAACCGCAGCCATCATTATCAGCAAACCGGGCGTTTCACGTGTGGCAGCGATAAAGGTCGGCATCGGCAATACGTAGTTGGCGGTCAGAAAGGCCACCCATATGCCCACCGAACCTGCCAGGAAAAACAGCAGCCAGCGCCAGGGCTTGAAGATCTTGCCGAGCCCGTGTGCCACCGGCAAGGCGACAACGAAGGTGGCAGCCACCATAACCCCGAAAAATGGCGTAAACCCTCCCAGGTCGCGCAGGGTAGCGTCGAGCCGTTCGGACCAGGGTATCGGGACGCCCAACTGCTGGAGTTCCCACAGATTCAACTGGGTTTGCGCGATGGAGCCAAGCGCGGTGGCCAGCAATACGCAGACCAGATAGAAGAAAATCACCCGCAAGATCGTCATTAGCATCGATCGTGTTCCTGTTCCTGTTCTTGTTGTCGTGCTCAGTCAGTAGTTTCGGGCAACTCAGGCAAATTGCGCAACGCTTGCTCGTAAGCAGGCATGTCGAAGGGCTCGTCGCGATCGAGCATCAGGCCGACACTGTAGGCCAGCACCTGGGCCATGAGCTCGACACTTTCCTCCCGCGCATAACCCACCAGGGTGAGCTTGTTCTGGGTAGCCTGCGCGGCAGGAGGCTGGTCAGCAGCAAGCTGATTCTCCACCGCCTCGACCAACCTCTCGCGTGCAAAATTCTCGTCTGGCTCTTCTTCTGGCGCGCGCATGGCCTCTCCTTGCAACAGCGGGTTGCGAACCCTCAGGCTCAGTTGATTTTCGGATCCAGTTCGCCAGTGGCGTAGCGCTGGTACATCACTTCCAGACTGACCGGCTTGATCTTGGAGGCATTGCCGGCTGCACCGAAGGCCTCGTAGCGGGCGATACAGATGTCACGCATCGCCTTAACGGTTTCACCGAAGAACTTGCGTGGATCGAACTCGCTTGGATTCTGCGCCATATGGCGACGCATCGCACCGGTGGACGCCAGACGCAGGTCGGTATCGATGTTGACCTTGCGCACACCGTGCTTGATGCCTTCAACGATTTCCTCGACGGGGACGCCATAGGTCTCCTTGATGTCGCCACCGTACTGATTGATGATCGCCAGCCATTCCTGCGGCACAGAAGACGACCCATGCATGACCAGGTGAGTGTCGGGGATGCGTGCGTGAATGGCCTTGATCTGGTCGATCGCCAAGGTGTCGCCGGTCGGTGGCTTGGTGAACTTGTAGGCCCCGTGACTGGTACCAATCGCAATCGCCAGCGCGTCGACGTGGGTCCGCTTGACGAAATCAGCAGCTTCTTCGGGATCAGTCAGCATCTGGCTGTGATCCAGCGTGCCGGTCGCACCGATACCATCCTCTTCCCCGGCCTGGCCGGTTTCCAGACTACCCAGACACCCCAGCTCGCCCTCGACCGACACGCCGCAGGCGTGGGCCATCTCGACGGTACGGCGGGTCACATCGACGTTGTAGTCATACTCTGTAGGAGTCTTGCCCAGCTCACACAGGGAGCCGTCCATCATTACCGAGGAGAAACCCAGCTGGATCGAGCGCTGGCAAATGGCCGGGGTAGTACCATGGTCCTGGTGCATGACGACCGGGATGTGCGGGAATTCTTCAATTGCGGCCAGAATAAGGTGGCGCAGGAAGGGCGCACCGGCATACTTGCGGGCGCCGGCCGAGGCCTGAACGATAACCGGGGAATCGGTTTTGTCGGCAGCTTCCATGATGGCGCGCATCTGCTCGAGGTTGTTGATATTGAAAGCCGGCACTCCGTAGCCATACTCGGCCGCGTGATCCAGCATCTGGCGCATACTGATAAGAGCCATGAATGTTCTCCTGAACGAATGGTGCAAAAATTGTGTATCAGCCTGCCGCACCTGACGGATGGCTGCAAGTTGTCAGCCGCGCGAACCCGAGCGGTCCGCGCGGGACGAGTATTGCCTCAGAGCTTGGTTGGGCTCGCGGCGGCTTCTTCGAGTATCTGTACCGCTGGCAGGGTCTTGCCCTCGACGAACTCTAGAAAGGCGCCGCCGCCGGTGGAAATATAGGAGATGCGATCAGCTACACCATATTTATCTATCGCCGCCAGGGTGTCGCCACCCCCGGCTATCGAGAATGCGGAGCTTTCGGCAATCGCCAGCGCCAGCGCGCGGGTACCCTCGCCAAACTGGTCGAACTCGAATACACCGACCGGGCCATTCCAGAGGATAGTCCCGGCGGATTTCAGCAGTTCGGCAAAATGCTCAGCGGTCTGCGGGCCGATATCGAGAATCATGTCATCCTCGGCAACGTCAGCGATCAGCTTGACGGTGGCTTCGGCGTCTTCGGCAAAGGCCTTGGCCACCACCACATCGGTTGGCAGGGGCACACTGACACGTGCGGCGAGCTCGCGCGCGGTATCCAGCAGGTCGGCTTCGTGCAGCGACTTGCCTACCGGATAACCTGCGGCAGCAAGGAAGGTGTTGGCGATACCGCCCCCCACGATCAACTGATCACACTTTTCCGACAGGGCGTTGAGCACATCCAGCTTGGTCGAGACCTTTGAGCCGGCAACAATCGCGGCCATCGGACGCGCCGGCTGCTTCAGCGCCTTGCCCAGTGCATCCAGCTCGGCAGCCAGCAGCGGGCCGGCACAAGCCACACGGGCAAACTTGGCCACGCCATGGGTCGAACCCTGGGCACGGTGGGCGGTGCCGAAGGCATCCATGACGAAGACATCGCAAAGCGCGGCATACTGCTGCGCCAGCTCGTCATCGTTCTTCTTCTCGCCGCGGTTGAAACGTACGTTCTCGAGCAGGACGACCTGGCCCGGCTCGATTTCCACGCCCGCAAGATAGTCGCGAATCAGCGGCACATCACGCTCCAGCGCCTTGCTCAGGTAGGCGGCGACCGGCGCCAGACTGTCCGGCTCGCTGAACACGCCTTCTTCCGGCCGCCCCAGGTGTGAACAGACCATCACTGCAGCACCCTTGTCCAGCGCCTGCCGGATTGTTGGCAGCGCGGCCAGGATGCGCGCGTCGCTTTGCACTTTGCCGTCCTTGACCGGCACATTCAGGTCCTCGCGAATCAGCACTCGCTGACCCTTCAGATCCAGTTCGCCCATCGTCAATACGCTCATTTGCGACTCCTTGCTAGTCAATTACAGAATTCATGCCCCTGGGTGCTATCCGGGGCGGACCGCCCGGGCCTGCAATTCCCGGACACTATTCACTTTCTCAGCCAGTAACCCGCCACATCGATCATGCGGTTGGCGAAGCCCCATTCATTGTCGAACCAGACCAGCAGGTTGACCATGCGCGGGCCCGACACCCGGGTCTGA
Source organism: Halopseudomonas sp. (assembly GCF_041579695.1). GTDB lineage: Bacteria > Pseudomonadota > Gammaproteobacteria > Pseudomonadales > Pseudomonadaceae > Halopseudomonas. Next base: position 31,251 of record NZ_JBFGFI010000013.1, on the reverse strand, counting down.
CTGCCGTCTACGATGGCCGAGTGCGGATCATGGTTGAAATCACAACTGGCATGCGGCAGCTCGGTGTAATCGAGCAGCCCCCGATAGGCTCCATGAGCGGCATCCTCAAGCAGACGATTGACCTCTGCGGCGCTGGTGTCGCGGCGTGTCTGAAGGGTGATGTCCAACGCTGACACGTTCACCGTCGGAACCCTGATGGCTTTGGCCTGAATCCGGCCTGTCAGTTCCGGTAAAAGTCGCTCTATCCCCCGCGCCAGTCCAGTAGAGACCGGAATGACCGACTGGAACGCGGAACGGGTCCGACGCAGGTCGTCATGATGGTAGGCATCGATTACCGGCTGATCGTTCATCGCCGAATGAATGGTGGTGATCGACACATAATCCAGACCAATCTGCTCATCAAGCAGTTTCAGCAGGGGCACGCTGCAATTAGTCGTGCAGGAGGCGTTGGAGACCAGCCGTGCATCACCATCGAGCTGCGTCTGGTTCACACCGTAGACCACAGTGGCATCCACCGCCTCGGCGTTGGCCATCGGCTGGGAGAACAATACTCGGGGAATCCCGGCGTGACTGAAGCGCAATGCTTCCTCCCGGGTGGTGTACTGACCCGAGCACTCCAACAGCATGTCGATATTCAGTGCACGCCAGTCTATGCCCTCGGGCTCGGACTGCCGCAACACCTGGATGGATTGACCGTCGATCTGCAGGTGCCCGCGCTCAAACGACACTTTTCCGGGAAACCGGCCATGGGTCGAGTCGAACCGGGTCAGATACTCGATACCGGCTTCGTCGGCGAGGTCGTTCAGCGCAACGATCTGCATCCCTTCGCCGCCGCGCTCATGCAGCGCACGCAGCACGCACCGCCCTATCCGGCCATAGCCATTGAGGGCGATACGAAAAGGGGCCGGTGGCACCATCACTCCTCGAGCAGCTCATCGGCTGCTGCCAGAATATTTTCCACAGTAAAGCCGAACTCCTCGAACAGCGCTGGCGCGGGCGCAGATTCGCCAAAGGTATTCATGCCGATAACACGGCCGTCGAGACCCACGTACTTGTACCAGAAGTCCCCGTGGCCGGCTTCGATGGCAATACGCGCGCCGACTTCCAGTGGCAGCACTGCCTGGCGGTATTCGGCATCCTGCTGATCGAACACGCTGGTGCACGGCATGGAAACCACGCGCACCCGATACCCCTGCTCGGTCAGCCTGGCATGCGCCTGCATCGCCAGACCGACTTCGGAACCGGTAGCGATCAGGATCAGCTGGGGCTCACCCTCACAGGCCTTGAGGATATAGCCGCCGCGGGCGATCGCGCCCTCGGTCTCGTTATCGCGCAGCTGGTGCGGCAGACTCTGGCGCGAGAATATCAGCGCGCTCGGCCCGCCCTTGCGTTCCACCGAGTACTTCCAGGCAACCGCCGCCTCGACTGTGTCGGCCGGACGCCAGGTATCCAGATTCGGTGTGCTGCGCAGGCTGGTCAGCTGTTCGACCGGCTGATGCGTCGGACCGTCCTCGCCCAGACCGATGGAATCGTGGGTAAATACATACAGCACCCGCACCTTCATCAGCGCAGACATGCGCACTGCATTGCGCGCATATTCCATGAACATCAGGAAGGTGGCGCCGTAGGGAATCAGACCGCCATGCAATGCGACGCCGTTCATGATTGCGCTCATGCCGAATTCGCGCACGCCGTAATACATGTAGTTGCCCGAGGCATCTTCCTGCACTACCGGCTTGCAGCCTTTCCACAGGGTCAGGTTGGAGCCGGCCAGATCAGCCGAGCCGCCAAGCAGTTCCGGCAATAGCGGACCAAAGGCGTTCAGACAGTTCTGGCTGGCCTTGCGGCTGGCGATGGACTCGCCCTTGCTGGCCACATCGCGGATGAACGCGGAGGCCTTCTCGGAAAATTCTGCCGGCAGCTCACCCGCCATTCGGCGCAGAAACTCGGCGGCGAGCTCGGGATATTCGCTCTGGTACGCAGCAAACCGCTGATTCCATTGCTGCTCGGCCTGGCTACCGGACTGACGGGCATCCCATTCGGCGTAGATGTCGTCGGGGATCTCGAACGGACCGTGCTTCCAGCCCAACTGCTCGCGGGTCAGCGCAATTTCCTCATCACCCAGCGCGGCACCGTGTGAGTCTTCCTTGCCCTGCTTGTTCGGCGAGCCGAAGCCGATAATGGTCTTGCAGCAGATCAGGGTCGGCCTATCGCTCTTGCGCGCGGTTTCGATCGCCGTCTTGATCTCGTCGGCGTCATGACCGTTTACGTTGCGAATGACCAGCCAACCGTAGGACTCGAAGCGCTTGGGCGTATCGTCGGTAAACCAGCCATGCACCTCCCCGTCGATCGAGATGCCGTTATCGTCGTAGAAACCGATGAGCTTGTTCAGCCCCAGGGTGCCCGCCAGCGAGCAGACCTCATGAGAGATACCCTCCATCAGGCAGCCATCACCCATAAACACATAGGTGTGGTGATCGACCACATCGTGACCCGGACGGTTGAACTGGGCAGCCATGATCTTCTCGGCCAGGGCAAAACCCACAGCGTTAGCCAGCCCCTGCCCCAGGGGGCCGGTGGTCGTTTCCACGCCCGGCGTATAGCCATATTCGGGGTGACCCGGCGTCCTGCTGTGCAACTGGCGGAAATTCTTCAGCTCATCGATCGGCAGGTCATAGCCGGTCAGATGCAGCAGCGAATAGATCAGCATCGACCCATGGCCGTTGGACAGTACGAAGCGGTCGCGGTCAGCCCACTGGGGGTTCAGCGGATTGTGCCTCATGTAGTCACGCCACAAGACTTCGGCGATATCGGCCATGCCCATCGGCGCGCCGGGATGGCCGCTATTGGCTTTCTGCACAGCATCCATGCTGAGGGCACGAATGGCATTGGCTCGGTCACGACGGCTGGGCATGGGTAACTCCTGTGAGGCTGACAGATTGACTGGTCAGCGGATAATCCGACCAGGTGCAAGGCCCGGCATTTTCGCGCAAACCGCGGCGCCGGGCAATGAAAACCCCATTGCGATTGCTTCGGGCACCATCCGGGCACCAACTCGGACCCTATATCAAACTATTTTGATATAGATCTTGCGCCGTTGCCATTGGCCACCTACACTGCCCACATGAATGATCTCGCCCGGCTCGCGCCACAGCATCCCAGCCCCACCGACCAACTCGCCGCCTTTTGCAAGGCTGCCGGGGATGCGCTGCGTCTGGATATATTGCGCGTGCTGCGTAATGACTCGTTCGGCGTACTGGAGCTGGCGCAGATTTTCGCGATGCGCCAGTCCGGCATGAGCCACCACCTCAAGGTGCTGGCCAATGTCGGCCTGGTCAGCACCCGACGGGAAGGCAATTCGATTTTCTACCGGCGTAGCCTGCCCGATGCAGGGGGTTGCTGGTCAGGCGTGCATGAAGAGCTGCTCAATGGCCTGGACGACTTGCCGCTTAGCGCTGATCTGCAACGGGCTATCGCGGTGATCCACAGCCAGCGCGCGGAAATGTCCCGTCAGTTCTTCGCCCGGTTTGCCGTAGGCACGCCGGCGCAGCAGGATCTGATCGCGCATTTTGGCCTGTATCGCGAGCCGCTGCTGGGGTTGATCGACGGCCTGCGGTTACCGGCCCGTCGCCTGGCTATCGAGGTGGGGCCGGGTGAAGGCGGGTTTCTGCCCGACCTGGCAGCCCGCTTCGACCGGGTAGTCGGTCTGGATAATGCTGCCTCGATGCTTGATCGGGCGCGCCAGCAATGTGCCGAGGCCGGCCTGGGTAATGTCGAGTGCCTGCTGGCCGATGCGCTCGCAGCCCAATCGGCACTGCCACTGGCCGATTGCGTGGTGTGCAACATGGTCCTGCATCACATGCCCGCTCCGGCAGAGGCCCTGAAACGCTTTACCCGCCTGCTCAAACCAGGCGGCAGCCTGATCCTGACCGAGCTGTGCAGCCATGATCAAAGCTGGGTACGCGATACCTGCGGCGATCTCTGGCTGGGCTTCGATCAGCATGACCTCAGCCGCTGGGCCGCCGATGCCGGCCTGCTGGCGGGCGGTAGCCTGTATATCGGGCTGCGCAACGGATTCCAGATACAAGTACAGCAGTATTTCACACCCGAACTGACCACAACGAACTGACAAACTGACAACAAGAGGGATGGCACCATGAGCGATTACTCGTTATTCACCTCCGAATCGGTCTCCGAAGGCCATCCGGACAAGCTGGCCGACCAGATATCCGATGCCGTGCTCGACGCGATCATCAGCGAAGACAAGCATGCACGCGTCGCCTGCGAAACCATGGTGAAAACCGGTGTCGCGATTGTCGGCGGTGAAGTCACCACCAGCGCCTGGGTCGACCTCGAAGATCTGGTGCGCAATGTGATCAAGGATGTGGGCTATACCTCCTCCGATGTCGGCTACGACGGCGATACCTGCGGCGTGATCAACATCATCGGCAAGCAATCGCCGGACATTGCCCAGGGCGTCGACCGGCAGAAGCCGGAAGACCAGGGTGCCGGTGACCAGGGCCTGATGTTCGGCTACGCCAGCAACGAGACCGATGTGCTGATGCCAGCGCCGGTCACCTTTGCCCATCGCCTGGTCGAGCGGCAGTCCGAAATCCGCAGAAATGGCACCCTGCCATGGTTGCGTCCAGACGCGAAATCCCAGGTCACCTGTCGTTATGACAACGGCAAGGTGGTGGGTATCGATGCCATCGTGCTGTCGACCCAGCACAATCCCGAGATCAGCCTGAGCGATCTGCGCGAGGCAGTGATGGAAAACATCGTGCGCCATGTGATTCCGGCCGAACTGCTGCACGCCGACACCCAGTACCACATCAATCCGACTGGCAATTTCGTGATTGGCGGCCCGGTAGGTGACTGCGGCCTGACCGGCCGCAAGATCATTGTCGACACCTACGGCGGCATGGCCCGCCACGGCGGCGGCGCGTTTTCCGGCAAGGACCCGTCCAAGGTCGATCGCAGCGCTGCCTATGCCGGTCGTTACGTGGCCAAGAACATCGTTGCCGCAGGTTTAGCCGAGCGCTGCGAGATCCAGATCTCCTACGCCATCGGCGTCGCGCAACCCACGTCGATGTCGATCAACACCTTCGGCACTGGCAAGATAAGCGATGACAAGATCATTCAGCTGGTGCGCGAGCACTTCGACCTGCGCCCCTATGCCATCACGCGCATGCTTGACCTGCTCCATCCGATGTATCGAGCCACTGCGGCCTACGGCCATTTTGGCCGCACGCCGCAGGAAGTAACGGTCAATGGCGACACCTTTACCACTTTCCCCTGGGAAAAGACCGACCGCGCCGAGGCCCTGAAAGCCGACGCCGGACTGTAAACAGATTCTGACCCCATCCGAGGGGCGCTGCAGCGACCAGGCACAGTACCGCCAACAGGTCGTCAGGCTCGGCTGGTGTCACTAAACAGGTAACCGCGCCCATTCGCTAACTACGAATGGAGTAATCGCATGAGTGCAGTCATGAACGAGAAAGAATTCAACGACTACAAGGTCGCCGATATGTCGCTGGCCGACTGGGGTCGCCGGGAGATCATCATCGCCGAGTCGGAAATGCCGGCGCTGATGGCGATGCGTCGCAAATACAATGCCGAGCAGCCCCTCAAGGGCGCGAAGATCCTCGGCTGTATCCACATGACCATCCAGACCGCTGTGCTGATCGAAACCCTGACCTCACTGGGTGCCGAAGTTCGCTGGTCGTCGTGCAATATCTTTTCGACCCAGGATCAGGCTGCTGCGGCCATCGCCGCTGCTGGCGTGCCGGTTTTTGCCTGGAAAGGCGAGACCGACGAAGAGTACGAATGGTGTATCGAGCAGACCATCCTGAAAGACGGCAAGCCATGGGATGCCAACATGATCCTGGATGACGGCGGCGACCTGACCCAGATACTGCATGACAAGTACCCGCAGGTACTCGAAGGCGTACATGGCGTCACCGAAGAGACCACCACCGGCGTCCATCGTCTACTCGACATGATGAAGAATGGCTCCTTGAAAATACCGGCGATCAACGTCAACGATTCGGTGACCAAGAGCAAGAATGACAACAAGTACGGTTGCCGTCACAGCCTCAACGATGCGATCAAGCGTGCCACTGACCATCTGCTGTCCGGTAAGCAGGCGCTGGTTGTCGGCTATGGTGATGTCGGCAAGGGCTCCGCTGCATCCCTGCGTCAGGAAGGCATGATCGTCAAAGTCACCGAATGCGATCCGATCTGCGCGATGCAGGCCTGCATGGACGGCTACGAACTGGTATCGCCCTACAAGAACGGCATCAACGATGGCACCGACGCCAGCGTGGACGCCGCTCTGCTTGGCAAGATAGACCTGATCGTGACCACTACCGGCAACGCCAACGTGTGTGACGCAGGTATGCTCAAGGCGCTGAAGAAGCGTGCAATCGTCTGCAACATCGGACACTTCGACAACGAAATCGATACCGCCTTCATGCGCAAGAACTGGGGCTGGGAAGAAGTCAAAGCGCAGGTGCACAAGATTCACCGTACCGGCAAGACCATCGACGTGCAGAACGATGACTATCTGATCCTGCTGGCCGAAGGCCGTCTGGTGAACCTGGGCAATGCCACCGGTCACCCAAGCCGGATCATGGATGGCTCGTTTGCCAACCAGGTATTGGCGCAGATCCATATGTACGGCGAAAAGTTCGGCGACCTGCCCCCTGCAGAGAAGGCCAAGAACATCACTGTTACGGTCTTGCCGAAGAAGCTTGATGAAGAAGTCGCACTGGAAATGGTCAAGGGCTTTGGCGGCGTCGTCACCCAACTGACCAAAACCCAGGCCGATTACATCGGCGTTGAAGTCGAAGGCCCCTTCAAGCCCGACAGCTACCGCTACTAAGCAGCGACAGATTGCGCGCCCCGCGGCGCGCAGTCTGCAGCCGTAGCTCCCAAGGAACCGCAATGACCGAACATACCAATAAAGTCAGCTTTGAATTCTTCCCGACCAAGACCGACGCCGGGCATGAAAAGCTGATTGCTGCCGCCCACGTGCTGGCAGAGCACAACCCCGAATTCTTTTCCGTCACCTACGGTGCCGGTGGCTCCACCCGTGACCGTACGCGCAATACCATCTTGCAGCTTGACCAGGAAGTGAAGGTGCCTGCTGCTCCGCATCTGTCCTGTGTCGGCGACAGCCGGGATGACCTGCGAAACCTGCTCACCGAATACCGCGAAGCAGGTATCAAGCGCATCGTCGCTCTGCGCGGCGATCTGCCCTCGGGTATGGGGCAGGCATCTGGTGAACTGCGCTATGCCAACGAGCTTGTTGATTTCATCCGCCAGGAAACCGGTGATCATTTCCATATCGAAGTGGCCGCCTACCCCGAAGCCCACCCCCAGGCCCGGCACTATGATGCAGACCTGGACAACTTCATTCGCAAGGCCAATGCGGGTGCCGACAGCGCGATTACTCAATACTTTTTCAATGCCGACTGTTATTTCCACTTCGTCGAGCGGGTTCGCAAGGCCGGCGTGGAGATACCCATAGTGCCGGGCATCATGCCCATCACCAATTACAGCAAGCTTGCCCGTTTTTCGGACGCCTGCGGCGCCGAAATTCCGCGCTGGATTCGCAAGCAACTGGAATCCTATGGTGACGACAGCGCGAGCATTGCCGCCTTCGGCACCGAGGTCATAACCCGATTATGCCAACGCCTTATTGACGGCGGCGCGCCCAGCCTGCACTTTTATACCCTGAACCAGGCAGAACCCAGTCTGGCTGTATGGCGCAACCTGCACGGCAAGTAAGCCGCCGCAGGCCTTACCAGGACCGGAGCCCACTGATGAAGCTGACAATCTTTCTGTTCATATCTTCATTGACAGTGGGCGCCATGGCATACGCAGAGCCTCTGCGCATCGTCACGGAAGAGTGGCCACCCTTCATATATGCCGAAAAGGGCGAAATAAAGGGTGCTGACAAGGAAATTACCGAACATCTGCTCCATCAGCTTGGTTATCAGGTGACCTGGAAGCTCAAGCCCTGGCGGCGCGTGCTCCGTGAGGTGGCGGGAGGCGAAGCTGATGCCATCCTCGACATTGCCCCGCACCCCGAATACCGGGCCCGCTTCCTGTTCGCCGAAGAGCCCCTGTCCAGCCATGAAACCGTGCTATTCCATGACAAGCGTCGCCCCTTTGCATTCAGTGGCGTAAATGACCTGGCGGGGCTGAGGATCGGCGTCTCTCCTGGCTATCTGTACAACAACGATGCGTTCATTTCATCCGATGCCTTTTTTCGCGAGCCCGCTCCTACTTTCGAAGCCAATATGCAAAAACTGATGCGTGGCCGCGTGGACATGGTCGCCATGAGTCGGCCGGTGGGGCTGTACACGAGCCGTAGCCTGGGAATCAGTCACCAGCTTCACTATCACCCGACGCCTTTGAGCCAGAGCGATTTCTACCTTGCCTTCCATCAATCGCCCCGATGGCAGAAGACCGCACGGGCGTTTTCCCAGGCGTTAAAAGCATTCAAAACCACGGATGAGTATCAACGCATCCTGCGCGATTACCGCCTGGAAAGCGTCGACGGAACGCTCACCCTGTCTCCCTGATTCACCCTCCGCCAGCTGGCATCAACGTTTTAGCTGCGGTATTGCCTTGTTTCTGTTACAATCTCGCTCCTCCATTTTTTTCATCATCGGCCGCACGGGCAACTTAGCTCCGCAAACGGCCATCACAGGGTTATCTGAATGTCCTTTGCTACTCTCGGCTTGTCCGACGTGCTTGTGCGCGCCGTTGCAGCCACTGGTTATACCTCCCCCACCCCCGTACAGGCCCAGGCCATCCCAGCAGTTCTCGAAGGTCGCGACCTGATGGTTGCTGCCCAGACCGGTACCGGCAAGACCGCAGGCTTTGCGCTGCCGATCATCGAAAAGCTGTATCCGGCCGGCCAGGCCGAGGCCGGCCAGCGCCGCGCGCCGAAGCAGGTTCGCGTGCTGGTATTGACGCCGACCCGCGAACTCGCGGCTCAGGTACATGAAAGTTTTCGTACCTACGGTGGCGAGCTGCCGATGAAAACCGCCTGCGTTTTTGGCGGCGTCGGCGCCAACCCGCAGATGAAAGCCATCGCACCGGGTCTGGACGTATTGGTCGCCTGCCCCGGTCGGCTGCTTGATCTGGTCGGCCAGCGCGCCGTCGATTTGTCCAAGGTCGAAATCCTTGTGCTTGACGAAGCTGACCGCATGCTCGATATGGGTTTTGTGCATGACGTGAAAAAGGTCATCGCCAAACTGCCTTCCCAGCGTCAGACCTTGCTGTTTTCGGCTACTTTCTCTAAAGATATAACCGATCTGGCAAACAAGCTGCTGAACAACCCGGCTCGCATTCAGGTTACGCCACCGAACACCACCGTCGAGCGTATCGAACAGACCGTGTATCGCGTACCGGCCGGTCACAAGCGTGCACTGGTTGCCCACCTGATCACCATGGGTGCCTGGGAACAGGTTTTGGTATTCACCCGCACCAAGCACGGCGCCAACCGTTTGGCCGAATACCTGGACAAGAACGGTCTTCCGGCGGCCGCGATCCATGGCAACAAAAGCCAGAGTGCTCGCACCAAGGCGCTAGCGGATTTCAAGGCCAACAAACTGCGCATTCTGGTTGCCACCGATATCGCGGCCCGCGGTCTGGATATCGATCAACTGCCCCATGTGGTCAATTTCGAGCTGCCGAACGTATCGGAAGACTATGTACACCGGATCGGCCGGACCGGCCGTGCCGGCCGCAGTGGTGGCGCGGTATCACTGGTCAGCCCGGACGAAGAGAAGCTGCTGCGCGATATCGAGCGTATGACCAAGCAGAAAATCGAAGACGGCAGCCTCGAAGGATTCGAGCCGCCGGCGCAGGCGGAGCTGAACAGCGACCGTCCCGAGCGAGCCCGTGGCGCGCCGTCTAACAACGGTCGCGGCCAGCGGCCGGCCAACGGCGCCGGGCGTGGCCAGCAGACTCGCAGCGACAAGCCCCGCGGTGACAAACCCCGCGGAGACAAGCCACGCGGCGACCGTCCACGCACAGACCGACCGCGTAGCGATGCACCGCGCAGCAATCAGCCTCCACGTGCCGCGCGTCCGAACAGCGAGCCACAGGACAGCGTGAGCGAAGAACGTCGTCATCAGGCTCTGGGCAATCGCATCGCGCCAAGCCCGGCGTCAGCCGACGCACCGCGCAAGCCTGCCGGCAACCGTCCGCAGCGCGAGAAGCCGGCTCTGTTCGGTCGGTAAAAGCGATCGTTCTAGAGTAGTCAAAAAAAGCGGACCTGCACCAGGTCCGCTTTTTTCATTTCCGTGGCCAGTATCAGATAACCGGGTCGCGCTCGACCGGGTCAGACTCGACCGGAAACTGTCGTTTCGCTCCACTATGCTGGCCGCTCATCCGCTCCGGGAGCTCTGCCGATTGCAGGTTGCCTTCCCGATCATTATGCAGAGTCATCAATTGACTACTCTGCAACTCCCTCATCAGCGTCGCGTCCACCCCGAAGTTTCTCGACAACGTTTCCTCGGAGAGGTTAGGTACTCGCGCACGGCGCTCGTAACCGGCTGCCTGACGACGTCGATAACCGGCCCAGATGATGATCGTGGCAGCCACAAGCAGACTCAAGATAAGATACAAAACAAGACTGTCTACACCAGAGAGCGTATTGACACCCAACTTCATCCTTGGTCCTTGCCGCTCGTCGATCATGATTCCTCGAATGTTGCCCAGCAGCAACCAGATGAATACCAGCCAGGCAATGAGCGTAAAGACAATATCGACCAACTGCGGAAACCAATGCCGAGGTGTGCGAATAAGATTCATGCTTGCCTCCTGGCGATGCCGCGATCGGGACTGGTCCAGCGGGCGCGCTTCTGTCTTGGCCTGAGCATGACACGCGGAAAGCTGGCCAGCGTGGTGAACAGCGTGATCATCCAGAACACCAGCGGATACCAGATAATCCAGAACAGTGTGCGACCGAGACGCTCTTCGTAGCGCCTTTCGATCATCAGACTGAGGGAAAACTGCAGCAAGCAGACACAGGCCAGCACAAGCCCGGTGAAGCCCGGCGGTACGATAGTCACTACCTGAAGGCTTTCCGGCAGCGTAACGAACAGACCCAGCGTCCAGAGCACGATTGTCATCGCGAAAGTAAAGGCCCACACTGCAGAAAGACCGAACTCTATCAGCAACGGCCACATGTAGCGGAATCGCCACTTCCAGATACTGCTGATATTCTTGCGCAGCACCTCTGCGCCGCCCTGGGACCAGCGCAGACGCTGCTTCCACAGGCCGCGAAGCGTTTCCGGCATCAGGATCCAGCACAGCGCACGCGGCTCATAGAAGACCGACCAATGGTCCAGCTGCAGCTTCCAGCTGATGTCGATGTCTTCGGTGATCATGTTCGGGCTCCAGTAACCCACCCGGCTCAGAGCACTGCGCCGGAAGGCGGCAACCACACCCGAGACAGTGAAAACACGCCCATAAACCCGCTGAGTGCGCTTGATCAGCCCGATGATCGACGAGAACTCCCCAACCTGGATACGTCCGATCAACGTCGAGCGGGTGCGTATACGCGGGTTACCGGTTACGGCGCCAACACGCGGGTTTTCAATCAGAGGCGCAACCAGATAAGCGACTGCGTCTTCGGCGAGCAACGCGTCCCCGTCGATACAGACCAGATATTCGCTACGAGCCGCCAGGGCGCCCATGCGCAGCGCAACGGCTTTACCCTGATTCTTCGCCAAATGCACCACACGCAACCTACTGTCAGTCTCGAGCAGACTGTCGAACAGTGCAGGGGTGCCGTCACTGGACCCATCATCAATGACGATCACTTCTATATTCCAGTAACGCTGCGCCAGCGCGGCCTGTATGGTTTCTACCGCACAGCCTCCTTCATTGAAACAGGGGATTAGGATCGTCACCAGAGGATTGCCTTCCAGCTCCGGGGCCGGCACTTCGCCGGTGCGCGACCAGGGCCAGCGCCGCTCCCAGTGCAACCAGAAGTAGAGTCCACCGGCAATCCACAGGGCAGACATCAACAACGGATAGAAAAAAACAAAACTGAGTAATAGCTCACCCGTGAGCATCAGCGCGAAACCCAGAGGACCGGCAAGCACCAAGAGCAGTACGAGAAATGCAATTAGGCGCTCTTTCATCGCTGGGTACTCCACGCATTCGACAAGACAGGCCGAATCTTGCCTAGGGAGGGGTTATCGGTGTGAGGATCGTCAGGGTAGTAACCGAAATGACGGGCTCCATTCCATTGCAACTGACGCATCCAGCGCACCAACACATCGCTATCTACCGGGGCTCGCTGCCCGGCTCGCCAATCCTGCGCCTGCAACTCGAACACCGTTCGCTCCAGCGCGCCTGAGTGCTTTGCAACCTGCTGCACCAGGGCGGCGAGCCAGCTATCGGATTGCTCCAGGCTGACACCTTCCATCAGGGGCATCGCCATGATTGCGGTCCAGTCATAGCTGACCAGGAAGTCCTGGAGGTTTTGCGCGAACCAGGCTTCACTCCGGGGATTGATCACCGGTCTGGCGAACAGATTGCGCGCGGTAAGTATTTGTGGTCCGCGAATGGCCTTGACCCGCCCCGCTAACTCAAGGGTGAAATCGAGCAGAAAACGGCTCTTGAATCGGGTCCAGCGTTGCATCTGCTCGGCGTCCGAGCGCAACTGGCCGATATCGGCCGGCATCCCCGCCGCAGAATAAGCAGCCAGAGCAGCCGGACTCGCATCCTCAAAGTCTGAAAGTAACGCATCATCGTGAAACAGCAGCCCATGAAAGCTCGCGTGCCGGGCGAGGTCTTCATAGATCTCTGCAATCTGCTGTCTGGCACGCGGATCGAACGGAGACAGTCGCTGGTACTGATCTGGATCCACAGCAATCAAACCTGTCTCCGGGTCAATCGAGGCGACTCTCGGCAACTCTGGATCCAGCGCGAAGCTGAGCACGGGCATCCACGCGAAGACCTCAACGCCGGATCGCGTGCGCAGCTGCCAGGCCGCACGGTTGAACAGGTCGGCACGCATCGGCAAGTGGCGATTAGGGAAATACAGCTCCCTGACCGTGCCATCACCGGTGGGATCGGCGTAAGCCTGCAAAAAGACCGTATTGATGCGCATGTCGGCGATACGCTGCACCAACAGGCCAAGATTCTTTTCCATCTGAACCGGATCAGGATCGTAAACATAATCCAGATCCACGTGGGCCACTCGCATCGCATTGGTTTCTTCGACCCTGGTCACGGCGTTGGCGAAACTGCGGGTGTCAGGGTTTTCACCAACTAACAGGCGCGGCGCGTTGCGCAAATCGTTGACGCTGGCAAGACCGCTGACCAAGGTCAGCGCTACCTTGTGTCCGTTAGCGGCAACAATCTCCAGCGCGGTGCCGCTGGCGGCGCCATATGGCCACACCCAGACCCGTGGCTCGGTGCCGGTAATCGCCTTTATCTTGCTGTTAATCCGCACCACATCGGTAGCGATACGCTGGCGATAAGCCTCCTCACTCTCGTAACGCCCGGTGCGCTCGTCGTACAGGCGACTGGCTGCGGCGGGCTGCAGATTACCCTGCGGGTTGGCGCGCGCGCCAAAGTGCAGATTGTCAGTATGAGCACCAATCTCTACCAGACCCGAGTCGACGATCTCGCGTAGCTGCGCTGCGTCGGCAAAGCGGGCTCGGGGCACCGGAATACCACCGTAATCCACTGCCTGATTCGCCGGCGTATCCAGCCAGACTCCGACCGGCGCGAGAACAGCCGGCCATTGATAGGCCTTCAGGATCGGCAGAACACGTTCTCTGAAACTGGCAAAGCCGTCGTCGAATGTCAGCAACACAGCCTTCTCCGGCAGCGGCTTGCCGCCCAGGCTGGCTTCGAGCACTTGATCCACCGAAACTGCCTGATAGCCGTTCTCGCGTAACCAGGCAAGCTGCTCAACCAGATTCGCGGTACCAACAGACAGAAAAGCGTTGTCTGGATCGGCGTCCTGGACGTCATGGTAGGAAAGCGCCAGCAAGCGACCTGCGGGCCAGGGCGTCTCGCGCGCTGCGACCGGGCGATCCGCGGGAGCAGTGTAGGGGACAGGCTGTTGCGCACACGCGGTCACCAACAGAAACAGCATGGTGACCAGCAACAGGCGATAACGTTCAAGCATATTCATCATAGCCCCTCGAAGCGGAAATTGAGATCGAGTACGAGACGGTACTCCCGCTCCCGTTCGCCGTCGTAAGGCCTGCTCAACGCCGACACGACAAAACCGGCATCAAGCACGCTGTTGAAGCGAATGCGTTGGCCGTAGCCAACCAGACCCATAGCTCCGCCATCAAATCCGTTCTGGCTGTAATGGCCGACACCCACCTGAAGATCGTGGCTCCAGATCGACTCGTAATGCCGGCGCAGAATATGCGAAAGGTTCAGCGTAGCCATCAGACCCAGATCATTCTGTGGATTGAAATAGGGGCCCTCGTCGCCCTGACTATTGCTGCTGGCTGAGAGTTCGGCGCCAAGGTCAAGCAGCAGTCTGGGCGCAGTGTAGAGGCGCTGACGCCCGTCCAGCACGACGCTGAACCGATCATTGCCGTCACTGAACTGCATAGGCGACACGGACAGACCGACTTCGCGCTGCTCGCTGGCTCGCCAGCGAACAAAGGCTGACAGACTGTCAGCGTCGATATCGCTGTTCAACGCGCGCAGCGGCGTTTGCGCAGACAGCAGTTCGGCCGACCAGCCATACTGCCAGAGGTCGTTGATATCATGGGTGCCCGACAGGCGCCCACCCAGACGATTCCCGTAGCCGAAGTCATGCCGCGATACTTCCGCTTCCAGCGTATGATCGCGAATACGGTGCTCGACGCCGGCACGCAGCCATCGGTGATCGGCACTGCCCTCTTGAAACTCACCACGGCCGAACCCGCCACCAGCAAATAGACGCCAGGCATCGCGCATTGGCTCGCTGTATACCACTGCTTCCAGCCCAAGGTCACCCGCGCCGGATATGCTGTCGTCCGAGCTGCTACCGCGGTAGCCGGCGAGGCGCAGTTCAGCCATATGGTGCACCTGCCGCGCACGCTCGAGCCGCTGCGCAGTCAGCGATTCGGGCAAGCGCTGGATTAGATCATCAGCCAGATCATCCGCCTGTCGCCATTCCTGCAGGCTCAACGCGTTGAACCCCTGCCCGGCTTCGACTTCCAGACTGCGGGGCGACGTGCTCTCAGCGATCTTCAGCTCCTGCTCGGCGCGGCGCGGCCAGCCACGGGCCGCGTAAACGCTGGCTCGGCTGGTACGCAGGGATACGTTACCGGGTGCGGCATCGGAAAGCTGTTCGAACGCCTGTTGCGCTGCCGGTAAATCATCACGATAAAGCGAATTGTTCGCCAGCAAACTCTGGCTGTCGAGCCAAGCATTGTTCGGCCGCCCCTGGGGAATTCCGAGAGGGTAAAGCCGGGCCGGCTGAGCCGCCGCAAGCTGCTTGCTCAGGTCATCGGCCTCACTTAACTGCTCACTCTCGATCAAGGAAAAGTACAAGCCCTGGTGATCGGCGATCCACAAAGGATCTCTGCTGTTACCCGCCGCTATCACACGCCGATAAAGCTCCGCCGCTTCCGCAGGCTGACGTGTATAAAGCAACGCACTGGCTACCCAGCGCAGGGCATAAGGGGGCAAAACTGATTGCTCGGCCTGAAAACGTCGATATTCTGCGACCACTTCCGCCATTCGGACTCGCGCATGCAACGCGCCCAGCCGATCAACACGAACCCGCTGCAGATCGGCATCGGCCGCAGGTTGATTCTGCCACTCATCACCTAACGCGTCGGCCTGCTGGAGCGCGCGATCCGCAACCATGAATCTTTCATGCTCGGCGCGCGAAGCAGTGTCAGCCAATCTCACTCGCTCAGCCAGTATGTCGCCACGAATCGCACGAAACTCGGCGCCCGCTATCAAATCTCGATTCTCTTCGGCGACGCGTAGCGCCATTACCGGCAAACCTGAACGCTGCAAAGCAAATATGTACTCGCGCAAAACGTCGGATCTGCCAGGGGCCATGTCGTGCGCGCGATCATATTCGGCCAATGCGGCATGTTGCTGGCCGTCGCGCATCAGGGCGTAGCCTAGCGCAAGGCGGGCATCGAGCAAATCGGGAGCGCGCTCCAACCATACGCGGGCTCGCCTGATTGCTGCAGGGGTCTGACCCATATCGGCCATGGTCATGAGCAAAGACAGGTGGAAGTCGTTGCGCTCGGGCGCTAGCGAACGGGCAAGGTGGTAGCCGTTCAACGCTTCACTCCATTCACCCCTGTTTCGCCGCGCCCGCGCCATCGCCGCCACCGCATCAGGGTTATTGGCAACCAGTGGCTTGTTCTGTTCGTAGAGGCGAATGACCTCGTCATCCTTGCCCGCCCAGCCCGCAATCAGCAGGTGGTCCAGCCGCTGAGCCGCAGTGGGCGCCGGCAAAGCACGCAGGTATTCCAGAGCGGCTGCTTGGTCGCCTCGGCGGGCCTGCTCAACCAGCTGGGCATAAGACGGGGCGGCGAACGCGGGCGCCCCGCAGATGCCGATACCGGACGCAATAAAGCAGGCTAGAGCGAGCTTCCCTACCGATCTGCTGGGCAAGTTGATCAACCTCGATGGTTTAGTACGGTTCCATGGCAACATGTCGAAAGCTTGAACATTCGACCGGCCGATTAAACAGTGATTCTACTCTGACATCACTAATGATAAACATTTTTTGACACATCGCTCAACCATTTGAAAGCGCGTTATTTTTTTGGCGGCGCAAATACCCAAACTCCGAGCGAAACCGCGGACAAAAAAAAGGAGGCCCAAGGCCTCCTCCTAGCGCACCCTTAACCTCATCCGTCAAGCAGTGCCATAGCCTTGCCGAGCACCTCGACAGACTCCGCATGCTTGCCTGCCTCATGCAGCTTTCCTCCTTCCTCGCGCAGGCTTCGCACCTGTTCCAGAACAGCAGGATCGCTCGGCGGGCTGCCCTCCAACTGAGCATCGATTCGTGCCATGTCTGCGGGACAATGCATTGCAAATAGGGGCGTGCTGATTACGGCGGCAGCCAGAAATAACGTTATACGGCGCATATCCAGTTCCTCGAATTCTGATGAGTCGGTAATGGAGCTACTGCAGTATAGACGTGATGCAGATTCTGCCCGGTCAACACCACAGATATCTGCAGGCGGGATGCGGATAAACCGTTTTTTGGCCGGACATGACTTAAGCGTCTATAGTTTTGGGGACCGCTTCCAAAGAGAAACAAGCAGATGAGACTGCGCACCTGCCTGGCCAGTATCGCTACCTGCCTGTATCTGGCCAGCGCACAGGCCGACACTATCTCCCCCGAGCCTGAGCCCGGCCTGTGGCGGCGCGAGTCCACCACGCTGGTCAATGGTCAGGATCTGCAGGTGGCCATCCGCGACGCTCAACAGCAGATGCTGCAGACGCTGCCGGCCGAACAGCGACAGATGATGGAGGAGATGATGAACCTGGGCGGTGAGCCTGGTGTCGAAATGGAGTGCATTTCACCGCAGATGGCGGCTGATCTGACTGATCCTGAAGCACTTCTGCAGCGTGCACGCGACGATGAAGCACTTCTGCAGCGTGCACGCGACGGTATGGACGAGTGCTCACTGACCATCAACAAGGTTAGCGGCTCGACCATGGCCATTGCTGGCAGCTGCGCAGGTAACCAGGGATACGCTGGCGAAATGCAGGGCGAGCTGACCATCGTCAGCGCCCGCGAGATGCGCTCGACCTTCAGCGGTACCGGCACCAAGCAGATGGATGCGGGTCAGACTCCACCTGCCCTGCAAGGCATGGCCGGTGATCAACCCGTCGCAATTGAACATACCGAGGTGTCCACGTGGCTCTCCGCTGACTGTGGCGACCTGGAGCCTCCAGAGTAAAAAGTAACTGTGGCCCGCCATGGCGCTGCAACAAGGAGCTTATTCATGCTGAAACACTGCGTTCTGAGCGTCGATTATTCCGAGAGCTGGGAGAAGACCCTCGATCATCTGCCCGCTACCGTGAGACTGCTTGGTCTGAACAGGCTGACCCTGGTCCACGTCATCGAAACCCACAAGCGCCAGCATATCGAGGACAGCGAGGGCGTCATCGAGGGACGACTGAAGAAGCTCGCCGAACAGCTCTCTGCCGAACTGAATCTGACCGTCGACTACCGGCTTCGCAAAGGCTTTGCCGCATCCGAATTGCTGGACGCGGCCCGCAAGGTCGAGGCGAACCTGGTAATTGCCCTGAATCGCAGTCACTCCTCCGGGCGCGAACTGTTCCGCGGCAACATTGCGTTGAACCTGGCGCGTATGACCCGTATCCCCCTGCTTATCCTGCCGATGGACAGCAAGGTAGCCGAACCGGACGGCGCCATCATGCTCGCCACCGACGGCTCAACAGCGAGCCAGAAGGCGGAAAAATGCTTCCGCAGCTTCATGGACGGGGGCAACCTTGGGCTGGTGGTCTGGGTAGACGAAGGGGAAGCCGATGCCAGCGGGATGCTCGAGGCACTCAGCAGTGAATACGGCAGCCTGTCGGTGCAGCGCCTCAGCGGGTCACCAGGCAAGGAAATCGTCGAGGCGGCGCGGCAGGAAGACGTGACCCTGCTGATCCTCGGCAAGCGAGGTGCAACACCGATCAACGAGCTGCCGCTGGGCAGCGTCGCCGAGCATGTCTGCAGGGAAAGCCATAACCCGGTCCTGCTTATACCCTGACCAACCCGTAAAGCAGCGCTCAGTCAGCACAGCCCAACCAGTCGCGCATCACCTCTGATGCGTGCTGGTCAAGTAATGGCGGTGCCGAACGATAGCGTATCGGCGTACGCGACAGGCGTATCGGGTTGGCCACCAGATCAACCTGGCCGGCAAGCGGGTGTTTCATGCGAAGCTTCAGACCGCGTGCCAGCACCTGTGGATCATCGAAAACCTCGGCGAGGCTATTGATTGGCCCGCAGGGCACACCCGCAGCTCCGAGATCCGCCACCCACTGGGCGGTGGAGCGAAAAACGGTGACCTGCCGGATCAGTGGTATCAGTATCTTGCGATGACCAACCCGTTGCGCATTGGTCGCAAAACGGGGGTCGTCCGCCCACTCCGGATGTCCGGCCACCTCACTGAAACGCCTGAACTGCGCATCGTTGCCGACAGTCAGAATGAAATCGCCATCGGCGCTGGGGAAATCCTGATAAGGCACGATATTGGGATGGGCGTTGCCCATGCGTTGAGGCGCCTGGCCGGTGGTCAGGTAGTTGAGGCTCTGGTTGGCCAGGCAGGCCACCTGCACATCCAGCAGCGCCAGATCGATATATTGCCCCTGGCCGCTGCGCTCACGCTCGGCAACTGCGGCAAGAATGGCGTTGCTGGCATACAGCCCGGTAAGAATATCGGTCACCGCGACGCCCACCTTGACCGGTCCGGCTCCTGGCTCGTCGTCGGCCCGACCCGTCACACTCATCAGCCCGCCGATTGCCTGGATCATGAAGTCATATCCGGCACGCTCGGCATAAGGACCGTCCTGACCGAAACCGGTGATCGAGCAGTAGATAAGCCGCGGATTGATCGCAGCGAGACTGGCATAGTCCAGGCCATAGGCAGCGAGCCCGCCCACCTTGTAGTTCTCGATCAACACGTCCGCAGCCATGACCAGCTGACGCAGCCTGTCCTGTCCTTGCGACTGCGTGAAATCAACTGCCAGTGAGCGCTTGTTGCGGTTGGCCGACAGGAAATAAGCGGCCTCGGATGTGTCCCGCCCCTCCGCGTCGCGCAGATAGGGCGGGCCCCAGGCACGGGTATCATCGCCGCAGCCGGGCCGCTCTATCTTGACCACGTCGGCGCCCAGATCCGCGAGCATTTGCCCGGCCCAGGGGCCGGCCAGAACGCGGGAGAGATCCAGCACCTTCAGCCCGCTCAACGCCTCGGCCATTTGCTCCACTCCTGATAAGCCTGCCAAAACCAAACGGGGCCGATGGTCAGCACTCTGCCCATCAGCCCCGCTGGAGATTACCTGTTACGGTCGAGCGGCTTAGAAAAACGCCTGCAGACCGGTCTGTGCCCGACCCAGAATCAGGGCGTGCACGTCGTGGGTACCTTCATAGGTGTTAACCACCTCCAGGTTGACCACATGACGGATCACCCCGTACTCGTCGGAAATACCGTTACCGCCGAGCATGTCACGGGCAACGCGGGCGATGTCCAGGGACTTGCCACAGGAGTTACGCTTCATCATCGAGGTAATCTCCACCGCGGCAGTGCCCTCGTCCTTCATGCGGCCCAGACGTAGACAGCCCTGCAGAGCCATGGTGATCTCGGTCTGCATATCGGCCAGCTTCTTCTGGATCAACTGTGTCTGCGCCAGCGGACGGCCGAACTGCTTGCGATCCAGGGTGTACTGGCGGGCGGTGTGCCAACAGAATTCAGCGGCACCCAGGGCGCCCCAGGAAATACCGTAACGCGCCGAGTTCAGGCAGGTGAAAGGACCTTTCAGACCAGTGACGCCGGGCATCAGGTTCTCCTCCGGTACGAACACATCCTCCATCACGATCTGGCCGGTGATCGAGGTACGCAGGCCAACCTTGCCCTTGATCGCTGGCGCGCTCAAACCTTTCCAGCCCTTTTCCAGGATGAAACCGCGGATCACGTCGTCCTCGGTCTTGCCCCAGACCACGAATACATCGGCAATCGGGCTGTTGGTGATCCACATCTTGGCGCCGTTGAGCTTGTAGCCACCGTCCACTTTCTTCGCGCGGGTGACCATCGAGCCCGGATCGGACCCGTGGTCTGGCTCGGTCAGACCGAAGCAGCCAATATATTCGCCGCTGGCCAGCTTGGGCAGATACTTCTGCTTCTGCTCTTCGGTGCCGAATTCGTTGATCGGCACCATGACCAGGGAAGACTGCACGCTCATCATCGAGCGGTAACCGGAATCGACGCGCTCCACTTCGCGGGCGATCAGACCGTAGGACACATAGTTCAGGCCGCTCCCGCCGTACTCCTCGGGGATGGTAGCGCCCAGCAGCCCGAGGTCACCCATCTCGCGAAAGATCGCTGCGTCAGTCTGCTCATGACGAAAAGACTCGAGCACACGTGGCATCAGCTTTTCCTGGCAGTAGGAGGCCGCCGTATCGCGCACCATGCGCTCTTCTTCGGTAAGCTGCTGCTCGAGTAAAAGGGGATCGACCCAGTTGAATTGTGCTTTGGATTCGGCCATGTGAACTCCGTAAATGTGAGGACTGAAACGCCGGCAGGCGC
Source organism: Halopseudomonas sp. (assembly GCF_041579695.1). Taxonomy (GTDB): domain Bacteria; phylum Pseudomonadota; class Gammaproteobacteria; order Pseudomonadales; family Pseudomonadaceae; genus Halopseudomonas. The sequence continues at coordinate 9,970 of NZ_JBFGFI010000013.1, read as the reverse complement.
ATTCGATGTAAACAGACTAGACCTGTCGGACTCTGGCAGCAAACGCCTTTTTGTCAGCTACCTGTGCTATTTTGGAACTCTGTAATTCCAGCTCCGAAGGAACCCTCATGCGCCGCAAGATACCTCCCACTCAGGCTCTGGTATGTTTCGAATCATCGGCACGCCACGAAAGCTTTACCAAAGCAGCCGAGGAACTTTCGCTGACCCAGAGTGCAGTATGCCGCCAGATCGCCAATCTGGAAGAATTTCTCGATGTGCAGTTGTTTCGCCGCACCCGCCGCGGCGTGAAACTGACAGAGGCCGGGCAGACCTATAGTCGCCGAATCAGCAGCCGACTGGACGCGGTGGAACGCGACACCTTGTCGGTCATGGGCAATCAGGGCACGGCGACGCTGGAGCTGGCCGCCGTCCCCACTTTCAGTACGCAATGGCTGTTGCCGCGTCTGGGTGATTTCCTGCAGAAACATCCCCATGTCTCGGTCAATCTGACCAACCGCACCCGGCCCTTTCTGTTTGCTGACACCGAGTTTGACGCCGCCATCTATTTTGGCGACGGCGACTGGTCAGGTACGGAGGCGCACTTTCTAATGCAGGAGTCACCTGTGCCGGTCTGCAGCCCCGGACTGATTGCGCCCCGGACCCGGCTGGAACCCGCGCAGATCGCCGAACTGCCATTATTACAACAGACTACGCGCCCTTATGCCTGGCGGCAGTGGTTCGGGTCTCTGGATATGCGGGTTGAGCACGACCTGAACGGTACGCGTCTTGAGCTGTTTTCCATGCTCGCGAAGGCGGCCACGCACGGGATGGGGGTGGCTTTGATTCCGCCATTCCTGATTCGGGACGAACTGGACAGTGGTCGCCTGATCACGCCATGCGAACACAGCTTTGACAGCGATCACGCCTACCATCTGGTCATACCGGAACGAAAATCTGAATCCGCTACACTGCAGGCGTTCAGAGACTGGATAATCGAGGAAGCCGCCCGCTACCGGGGGGCCTGAAAAAAAGCCCGGAGACCTGTCGGTGTCCGGGCGCTTGCAACCTCCGCCGTTACTGACGAATGCCTTCGACGCTGAGGATCAACTCCACTTCCTCGGAAGCCGGCCCGAGATCCTTGGTAATATCAAAGTCGGCCAGCTTCAACGTGGTAGTACCCGCAAAACCAGCGCGGTAGCCACCCCATGGATCTTCGCCCTCGCCAATGAACTGCGCCTCGAGCACAACCGGTCGGGTCACACCATTGAGCGTGAGGTCACCGGTAATGTTGGCGGTTTCATCTCCGGTCATTTCCACAGACGTGGACTTGAACGTTGCCTGGGGATGCTCATCGACACTCAAAAAATCGTCGCTACGCAGATGCTTGTCGCGCTCGGCATGGTTGGAGTCGACACTGGCGGTATTGATCACCACATTGACGGTACTGTCCTCGGGCTTGTCTGCGTCCCAGTTGAAGGAGCCATCGAAATCATTAAAGCCACCGTATAGCCAGCTGTAGCCCAGGTGACTGATCTTGAAGTTGATGAAGGCATGCTGACCTTCCTTGTCGATAGCATATTCGGCCGCCTGTAGCCCGCCACTCAGCGCAACCAGACCGCTCAGAGCCATACCGGCAATTACTTTTTTCATGCGTCTTTCTCCTCGGATGTGCGCGAGCGCATGCCCAGCATGCGTCGCAAGGTATTATCGTGATCCAGAAAATGATGCTTGAGAGCGCCCAGTGCGTGTAGCGCGATCAGGCCCAGCAGACTTACCCCGAGCCAGTAGTGGGCGAAGCCGGCGCGATCTGCCTGGGCCGGCAGGCCGGTAACAATAGCGGGCAGCTCGAACCAGCCGAATATGCTGACACCCTGCCCCTTGGCGGTGGAAATCAGGTAGCCACTGGCGATGATAATGAACAGCAGAAGGTAGAGCAGGGCGTGAACCAGCGACGCCAGCCTGACCTCCCAGCGCGGGTGGTGGGGTAGCGGCGCCGGGCGGGGATTGCTCCAGCGCCAGAGCAGCCGCAGGATTATCAGCGTTGCCAGGGTAATACCGATACTCTTGTGCCAGAACGGAGCACTGCGATACCAAGCGCTGTAGTAATCCAGACCGGTCATCCACAGACCGAGAATTGCAGTCCCTATCACGCCCAGGGCGATAATCCAGTGCAGGCTGACAGCCATCAGCCCATATGTTTTTCGAGTGTTCCGTACTTGCATCATGCCAATCCTGTTTACGATGCATTGATTCTTACATCGAAACAGGCAAACCTAAAGCGCAAGAATCAGTTGAAAACAATCGGAAAAATTGATGCTTACGCCCGGCGTTACGCTCTCAGAAAAACAGCCGCTTCAGCTCCCCGCCCGGATTGGCCACCCGCATGAAAGCCTCACCAACCAGGAATCCATACACATCATGGGCCAGCATCAGCTCTACATCCGCGCGGCTGAGGATGCCGCTTTCGGTAATGAGCAGGCGGTCGGCCGGTACCTGCGGGAGCAGTTCGAGGGTGGTATCCAGCGTCACTTCGAAGGTGTGCAGGTTTCGGTTGTTGATACCGATCAGCGGGGTGTCCAGCTTCAATGCCCGATTCAGCTCGTCGCCGTCATGCACCTCGACCAGTACATCCAGCCGCTGCTCGCGGGCGACCGCGGCCAGCTCGGCCAGTTGCACATCATCCAGCGCAGAGACGATTAGCAGCACGCAATCGGCTCCCATCGCCCGGGCTTCGACCACCTGATAGGGGTCGACCAGGAAATCCTTGCGGATGATCGGTAAGCTGCATGCAGCGCGAGCCTGACGCAGATAATCGTCACTACCCTGGAAGAAATCGATATCGGTCAGCACCGAAAGACAGACCGCGCCACCCTTCTCGTAACTGGCGGCGATCTCGGCCGGCATGAAGTGTTCGCGTAGCACACCCTTGCTCGGGGAAGCCTTCTTGATCTCGGCGATTACCGCCGGCCGCCGAGCAGCGGCCGCACGTTTGATAGCGTCAGCGAAACCGCGGGGCGCGTCGGCACTGGCTGCTTCGCGCTCCAGTTCGGCCAGCGAAATCAGGGTCTTTCGCTCGGCTACTTCCTCGTGCTTGCGCGCGATTATATTCTGCAGAATTGTCGGTACGCTCACTGGGCTGAGTCCTCACGGAAGATGTCTGTAAAGGCGATCAGCTCGTTAAGCTTCTCCCGGGCCAGGCCCGAATGCAGCGCATCCGACGCCAGTTGCACACCTTCCAGGAAAGTGGCGGCCTGGTCACAGGCATACAACGCTGCGCCGGCGTTCAGAATGATCATGTCGGCGGCCTTCTCGCCCGCTTCGGTCTTGCGCTTGCCGAGGGCATCGTTTATCAGCGCCAGCGATCCGGCGGCATCTTCAACGCTCAGGCCGATCAGACTGCGGCTGACGATGCCCAGATCCTCGGGACTGATGTCGTACTCAAGTATCTCGCCATTCTTCAGCTCGGCCACATGGGTGGGCGCTGCCAGGCTGACCTCGTCGAGGCCATCGCGCGCGCTGACCACCAGCACGTGCTCACTGCCCAAACGCTTGAGCACCTCGGCCATCGGCCGGCACAGCCGGTCGGTAAACACGCCGATGACCTGGTGACGCACACCGGCCGGGTTGGTCATTGGTCCAAGCATGTTGAACAGGGTGCGCAGACCCAGCTCCTTGCGCGGGCCCACTGCGTGCTTCATCGCGCTGTGGTGGGCCGGAGCGAACATGAAGCCCACACCCACCGCCTCGACGCAGCGGCCGACTTGCTCAGGCGTGAGGGTCAGGTTCACCCCTGCGATCTCCAGCAGATCGGCACTGCCGCTCTTGCCGGAAACCGCGCGGTTACCATGCTTGGCGACCTTGCCTCCGGCCGCCGCTACTACCAACGCCGCTGCAGTGGAGACGTTGAAAATATTGGCGCCGTCGCCGCCGGTACCGCAGGTGTCCACCACCCGGTCGCCCGTGACCGCCACACCGGATGCCAGCTCGCGCATCACCATGGCAGCACCGGTAATCTCGTCGATGCTCTCGCCTTTCATGCGCAGGCCAACCAGGAATGCACCGATTTGTGCATCCGTGCATTGCCCGGTCATGATCGCGCGCATCACCTCACGCATCTCCTCGGTACTCAGGTCAATATGGTCGACGACCCGCGCCAGTGCTGTCCTGATGTCCATAAATACTCCCTGTCTAGTTCAGCTGCGCTGGCCGCCCTGCTGCTTGAGAAAGTTGGCGAGCAATTCGTGACCCTGCTCGGTAAGAATCGACTCGGGGTGAAACTGCACACCCTCGATCATGTGGTCGCGATGGCGCACGCCCATGATCTCATCCACCGAACCGTCCTCGTGCTGGGTCCAGGCGGTGATTTCCAGGCAATCGGGCAACGTCTCGCGGCTCACCACCAATGAATGATAGCGGGTAACCACCAGAGGGTTGGCCAGACCGGCAAACACGCCCTGGAATTCGTGGAATACCGGGCTGGTCTTACCGTGCATTACCTGGCGGGCACGTACCACATCACCACCGAAAGCCTGACCAATAGCCTGATGGCCAAGGCACACGCCAAGAATCGGCAGCTTGCCAGCAAAGTGCCGAAGCACTTCCACCGAGACACCTGCCTCATTCGGCGTGCAGGGACCGGGCGAAATGACGATGCGCTCCGGTTGCAACGCTTCGATCTGGTCCACGTTCATTTCGTCGTTACGGATCACTTTGACCTCAGCGCCCAGCTCGCCCAGGTACTGCACCACGTTGTAGGTGAAGGAGTCGTAATTATCGATCATCAGTAACATATGGTGCTCCTCACTCTACCGACTGTTCAGCCAGGGCTACGGCCCGGAACATTGCACGACGCTTGTTGATCGTCTCTTCCCACTCCAACGCCGGCACCGAGTCGGCAACGATGCCGCCCCCGGCCTGTACGTGCAGCTCGCCGTTCTTGATCACCGCGGTGCGAATCGCAATCGCGGTGTCCATGTTGCCGTTCCACGCCCAGTATCCCACCGCACCGCCATAGACGCCGCGCTTGACAGGCTCCAGCTCGTCGATGATTTCCATTGCGCGGATCTTCGGCGCGCCGGACAACGTACCGGCGGGCAGAATCGCGCGCAGGGCATCCATCGCATTCAGGTCATCAAGCAACTGACCTTTGACGTTGGAAACAATGTGCATAACGTTGGAATAGCGCTCGATCACCATCTTTTCGGTGACCTTTACCTGTCCGATCTTGGCAACCCGGCCGACATCGTTGCGGCCCAGGTCGATCAGCATCAGATGCTCGGCGATCTCCTTGTGATCGGCCAGCAGGTCCCGCTCCAGCGCCAGATCGTCTTCCTCGGTTACCCCACGCGGCCGCGTGCCGGCGATCGGCCGCACGGTAACCTCGCCATCCTCGACCCGTACCAGCACTTCGGGCGAGCTGCCCACGACATGAAAGTCGCCAAAGTTGAAGAAGTACATATACGGGGTCGGGTTCTGGCTGCGCAGCGCCCGGTACAGATCAATCGGTTCGGCGCTGAAATCGATACTCATGCGCTGGGACGGCACAACCTGCATGCAGTCGCCGGCCAATATGTATTCCTTCACGGTATCCACCGCCCGCTCGTAATCCTCGCGGGTAAAACTCGCGCGATAATCCAGATCACGGTCAGGCGGATTGTCCAGTGACAGCGAGCGGCGCTGGGCCAGCGGCTGGCGCAGCTTGTCGAGCAGGTCTTCCAGACGTGCATTGGCCCGCTCGAACGCATTCTCGGCTGCCGGATCGGCGAGCACAATCGCATGCAGCTTGCCGGCCAGATTGTCGAACACCACAATCTCGTCGGACACCATCAACAGGATGTCGGGATTGTTCAGCGGGTCGGGGTTGGGACAGTGGGCCAGACGCGGCTCGACGTAGCGCACACAGTCATAGCCGAAATAGCCCACCAGTCCGCCGTTGAAACGGGGCAGGCCGGGAATGCTGGGGACGTTGTAGCGGGCCTTGAATGCTTCGACAAAGGCCAGAGGGTCTTCACACTCATGGCGTTCAGTCTCGACATCGTCGATCAGCACGCGAGCGCTGTGTCCGTAGACACGCAGTACCGTGCGGGCCGGCAGCCCAAGGATCGAGTAGCGGCCCCACTTCTCGCCGCCCTGCACAGACTCGAGCAGGTAGGAATAGGGTGCGTCGGCCAATTTCAGATAGGTAGACAGCGGGGTGTCCAGATCGGCCAGCACTTCACGTACCACAGGTACACGGTTGTAGCCCTGGTCAGCCAGGCGTAGGAATTCGTCTTGAGTCATGATCAGCCTCATGGGGCGGGTAATTGTCACACAAACAGAGAAGGCCCGCGCCGAGCGCAGACAAGCAGAATCAGGTGCGCCAACGCCAGCGGGCGAGCGCCTTGATCACTCTCATCAGTTTGCGGTTGCTGACAAACACGGCTGATCCGTCTCGAAAGGGTCTGAAGTAAGGCTGAAAGACTATATGAGCGCGTCAAGTGAATCAACCAGCAAATCCGGGTTTTCCACGGCTATTGGCTCACCGTGATTATAGCCATAACTGACCGCAACGACCTTCACCGCGGCGGCCCGGGCGGCCCGGACATCGTTACGTGAGTCGCCGACGAACAGGGTATTTTCAACGGTGACGCCCGCCTGCTGAATAATCCAGAGCAGCGCCATCGGGTCGGGCTTCTGCACCGGCAGCGTGTCGCCGCCCACCAGCCAGGAAAAATAGTTGCCGAGACCCTTCTCCTGCAGCAAAGGCGCGACAAAACGCTCTGGCTTGTTAGTCGCTACAGCCATCGCGACGCCCTGCTGCTGCAGCCACTCAAGCAGCGTTTTCACGCCCGGATAGACTTGGGTCAGATGATGTTCTCCGGCGTACGCCTGAAGAAAATCCCGGTGCGCAGCATCCGCTGCCGCCGCATCCACGCTGGCGTGCTCGATATTCCCCGCCAATGCCCGACGTACCAGTACCAGCGAGCCATTGCCGACCCAGTTTTTCACCCTGTCGCGCCCGGCCGGCGGACGACCGCGCAGCACCAGCATGGCGTCCACGGCCGCAGCCAGATCCGGCACCGAGTCGAGCAGGGTTCCGTCCAGGTCAAAGATCACCAGAGCCGGCAGATGTCCATCAAAAAGACTATGCAGCTGGGTCACTTCAGCCCTTCACCTGGGCCAGTTCGGCGCGCATCTGATCGATGACCTGTTTGTAATCGGGCTGATTGAAGATTGCCGAGCCGGCTACAAAGGTATCGGCGCCCGCTTCAGCGACCTGACGGATGTTCTGCACATTGACGCCACCGTCGACTTCCAGGCGGATATCGCGGCCGCTGGCTTCAATCAGAGCCCGCGCCTCGCGCAGCTTGTCGATCGTGCCAGGAATGAACTTCTGGCCGCCAAACCCCGGGTTCACACTCATCAGCAGGACCATGTCGACCTTCTCCATGACGTACTTCAGGCTATCGAGCGACGTCGCCGGATTGAACACCAGCCCGGCCTTGGCACCGCCCTCACGGATCAGTTGCAGGGAGCGATCGATGTGCTCGCTGGCCTCCGGGTGAAAGGTGATGAACGAGGCACCGGCATCGATGAAATCCCCAATAATCCGGTCTACCGGCTTGACCATCAGATGCACATCGATCGGGGCGGTGATGCCGTATTTGCGCAGCGCGCTGCAGACCATCGGACCAATAGTCAGGTTGGGCACATAGTGGTTGTCCATTACATCAAAGTGAACAATGTCGGCACCAGCGGCCAGAACCTTGTCGACTTCCTCGCCCAGGCGGGCGAAGTCGGCGGAGAGAATCGAAGGGGCAATCGCATAATCAGACATGACGGACCTCGGCTAGCAAACGGATGCACCAGTCTAACCCAGCAAGCGGCTGATGGGCTGTATACTGGCGTACCTTCCCCGTTACCCGCCTAGGATACCGACCCATGCTTCGTCCAATACTGCTTCTGAGTATATGCCTTGCGCTGGCCGCACAGGCGTCGGGCATCCATGCCCAGGAAGCCGGGGATCCCGCCGAGCCTGCCGGGCAGGCCGAGCCGGAAGCACAGGAAGAGGCAGCGCCAGCGGCGAGTCTGCCCCGCGCCGAGCGCCAGGAGCAGGCGCTGCACAAGCAGCTGCCCGGCGCGCAGCTACGCCAGCTGGAGTCCGGCGATGATCATTTTCTGGGACTTTTCCTCGCGGCAGCGCAACCCGAACCGCGTGGCGGCGTGCTGCTGATTGCCGATCGCAATGAACATGCCGACTGGCCCGAACTCATCGCCCCGGCGCGGCGACAGCTGAGTGACCTGGGCTGGCACACCCTCGCAATCACCCTCCCCGACGCCCCTCTGGCAGACCCGACACTGGAGGGATCTGACCGCATTGAAATGATGGCAGAAGCAGCAGAGCGCACCATCAGGCGCATCAACATTGCTGCCCAGGCCCTTCAGGCTGAGGGCGCGAAGAGTCTTGTTCTGCTCGGGCGGGGCGAAGGGGCATTCTGGGCACTTCATGCAACCGCAGCCTCGGCAAGACCCCAAATCGAAGCCGCGGCGCTGATTCTGGCCCACTCCAGACCGCCAGCGTTGGCCGAAGGTGGCTGGGAAAAAATCGACGAGCTACTGGCGCAGTGGCAGAATCCGGCCTATGAGATATTCGCCGGTTCCGGCGCAGTGACACATAAGCGCGCCCGGCAACATGAGCTCAGCGCCAGGCGCAATGCCAACGGGCAATATCAGCAGTTGCTGCTACCAAAACAGGATCGCTCGGAACTGGGCCAGCGGATGCTGGTCAAGCGCTTGCAGGGCTGGCTGGACAAGAAGCTTCCAGCGCAGCCCTAGCGAAACCCACGGTATCGTTTCAGCCGCTCGTAGGCATCCTGGATCAGGTGAATACGCTCCCCTGCGCCATCATGGGTCTTCTTCTCACCATCGCCGCGGGCCATCAGCTTGTCGGGGTGATGTCGGCTCAACTGCCTTCGATAGGCACGCTTGATTTCCTCGGGAGTGGCGTCAAGATCGACCTCCAGCAACAGCGCAGCGGCTTTTAGGCTGTCCCGGCTGGTAACCGGTGTCTGCCGCGTCCGGCGCTCGGTGCGATCGCTGCGCTGGCGCTGATGCCGCTGATGCATCCGCTGCTGCTCGGCGCTCCCAAGGCCCGCCTTACTGCCCCACTGGTCGAGCAGATCGCGCTCACGACCACCCAGATTGCCATCGGCCAGCGCCATTCGCCAGCAGCAATCGAGCAGCTCCGCGCTCCGCTCGGGTTCGCGCCGATGCAGCTTGCGCACCATCGGGGTCAACCGATCGCCGGCTTCCTTACCCTCGTTGAACCAGCGCATCGCCTGCATGCGCCCCTCGTCATCAAGGCGATACTGCTGCATCAGATCACGCGCCAGCTGCAGATGCTCGGGTATCACCCGACCCTCCGACTTGGCTATCCGACCCAGGCACAGAAACAGAATCTGTTCGAAGCTCAGGGGCTGCGTGGCAAACGTCTGGCGGACTCGCGACGGCAGTTCTGACCAGCGTCTGATCCGCCAATGACGGTCCAGCGCATGGCCCAGGACCCCACCCAGAATTGCGCCGGGCACATCGCCAAGCCAAGCACCGAGAACCGCTCCCGCAATCGTCACTGGCCACAGCATAGTGATCAAACTCCCCCGGCCAGACGCTCGGCCTCGGCCAGACGCTCGGGCGTACCGACATCCAGCCAGGTGCCGGAGAAATACTCCCCGCTGACCAGCCCCCGATCCGCCGCATCACGCAGCAGCGGCGCGAGCGCAAAAGCGCCGCCGTCGCGTTGGGCAAACAGCTGCGGGTTGAGCACGGCGATACCCGAATAGGTCAGCGTCGACGAATCACCCCTGCGCTCTATCGGATTGACGACATGGCCATCATGCAGGCTGAAATCGCCGATCTGCTTGTGGGCCGGATTGTCCACCAGTACCAGATGCGCAAGCTTGCCGGCCGGCAGATCCAGGCGGGCGAAATCGAAATCGGTCCAGATGTCACCATT
>NZ_JBFGFI010000012.1:0-53157 GCF_041579695.1 Halopseudomonas sp. | reverse complement strand
GTCGGCAGGACACAGGACGCTGTCCGCTGCCGGGTCAATCGGTCGCGCGCCGTCTTTCAGAGCCCGGGTGAAGAAGTCGTTGAAACAGGCGTAGGCGGTCGGCTCTTCCTGGACCGCTTCCGACATATCTACCTGGTAGCGCTTTACGAACCAGTTGATGAAGGCATTCTTCAGCCAGGGCCATCCGCAGTCAGCGACACATCCGGCGAGCCTCGAGAGGAGGTGCTGGGGGAGCAGGTACTGCATGATGATGAACAGGCGATCGCGCATGGGGTTTCCTCAGGATTCGACGGGGGTGTCAGGGTGGTTGCCCCACTCGGCCCAGGAGCCGGGGTAGGCCCTGACGCGTGGGTAACCAAGAATTTTTGCGGCCAGATAGGTAAAGCCGGAGCGGTGGTGTGTCTGGCAGTGGGTAACGATCTGTTTGTCGGGGGTAATGCCCAGTGCCTCGAGCTGCCCGGCGAGATCGCAGCGCAGACGCAGGCCGCGCTGCGCGTCCATGCCGGCGGTCCATTCGAAATTGACTGCGCCGGGGATATGTCCGCCTTTGCGCGAGAAGGCTTTCTCGCCGCGATATTCGGCGGGTGACCGGGCATCCCATATGACCAGGTCGGGATCGTCGAGACCGGCGCGCAGCTCGTCCAGGCTGATGCTCGGATCATGCTCGATGCGCAGTTCGGGTGTGGTGGGTTTCACGGTATTGGGAGTCTGTTCGGTCAGGAATCCGGCTTGCATCCAGGCTTTCAGCCCGCCGTTGATATAGCTGTAGCGCTGATGCCCAACGCAATCGAGCAGCCAGATGAAACGGCCGGCCCAGCCGCCCCCTTCGTCATCGTAGACGATGTAATGGAGGTCCGCATGATGGCCCAGTTCACCGAGTATCTGCTCTAATTGTTCAAGCGGGGGCAGCAGGCCAGGTACTGGTGGACCCGATGTGGTCCGGGCAGGGACCAGGTGCACGGCGCCGGGTATGTGGGCGGCGGCATATTGTTCCGCAGAACTCAGATCTACCAGACGAAACAAGGCCAGCTCGCGTTTCGCTGGCAACTCCTCGGGCTCGATTAGTAACGGTAACATCGGGTCGGACATGCGAGTCTCCATCGATCAGGTTGGGGCTATGGTACCGGCTCAGCGCTTTTGCATGAAGCTGATCAGCGCGCGGTTCAGGCATTGCGCTGTTTTGACCAGTGCCTGGCGACGACGATCATCAGTCAGGCTGGGGTCGGTCGCGCCCTGGGTGCCGAGCAGTCCTACCACCTGCCCTGCGTGAAGCAAGGGAAACAGGCGAGCGGGACCGTCGCCAATCAGCTGGTTCAGGTTGGCTGGCAGCAGTTCGCTCTCGCGGCGCATGCTGCCGGGAGCCAGTTGGTGACTGGACCTGCTTTGCAGCCAACGACCCCAGGCACTGCTGCGGCAGTCGCCCAGCGCGACGCCTGTTGGGTCGCGGTCGTTGGCAAAGCCGAGGCCGGCGCGCACGGTCAGCTGGCGCTGACGGCTGTTATACAGCGCTACCCAGCCCTGCTCGATACCCAGCCCCGCGGTGACGGCCTGTAAAGCGGTCTCGATGATCCCGTTCAGACCGGTAAAATTGCCGGGCTGGGCAGAGAGTGCGATGCAGTTCTCCCGCCATAATGTTGCGTTGGCAGCGGGCGTGGCGCTGGAGGTGCAGCAATCCGGCGACGCTGCCGTTGATGGCGCGAGGGACGAGTGGCCCTGGTGTCTGCGCGATCCGTAGGGCCAGAGGAGCGCTTCTGCCGGCAGCCAGACCGAGTCGCCGTAGTGCGCGTATTGCGTCCGGGCGCTGTCGACTGCATTGGCATGGCTGGCGCTCTGCACCGCGGAAACCTGTTGCCCCAGATAGAGTGCGGTGAGTTGCTGCCAGCGCCGGGTATGCCTGGCGTCCCAGTCGTGGTGCGCGCCGAGTGCCAGACCATTGGCCATGAGCAGGCTGTTGGCCGGCAGCGTCAGCCAGCGATACAGGCTGCGGTCGGCATCCAGAGCGGCTTGCTGTTCCTGGGGATGCTGGGTGTCGCGCGCGATGTGCAGCGCCCGGACCATGGTTCTACGGCTGCTGCCCAGGGAGCGGTAGCCCTGCAGAATCCATGGCGGAAGCCACCAGTCTTCAGCCAACTGCTGTGCCAGGCCGAGTACATTTTCGCTGTCCAGCAGCCAGTGGCTGAAGGAGGTTGTTGAGGATTTGTGTTCCAGATGCCGGGCTTCCCACTCGGCAAATACCTCGGGTCGCTGGTACACCAGTACCCAGCACGGGGCAAGAAACAGCAGGCTGGCCAGTGACACTTCGTGCCAGAGGCGCGCCATTCGATTGGCGAACAGACCTTGTGCCTGGGTCAGCGCATGTTCACTGATGCTCAGCAGTTGCCGGTAGGCAGCGGGCATGTCCTGTGCTTCGACAACCGGCAGATCCTTTATGATGCTGGCCAGACGCTGGGTGCCGAGCAGGTTGCAGGCGTGTTCCAGCGTGAGGATGTCTATATCCCTGCGGCGGCCTGCCTCGCCGGCCACGCGGCATACTTGCAGCGCCGCGGCGGGCACGTGAAGCAGCCTGGCAGTCAGCTCAGACAGGTTCAACATTTCGCTTTCGAGATGGCTGCACAGCGCCAGTTGCTGCTTTTTTTCAATTGGCAACACAAAGGCATTCAGACTTTGACGCAGTCTGCCGATATCATCCTCTACCGCGCTTTTGCTTTCTTGTTCTGTGCTCATAGTGTCTGCGGCTTTACAATCAGTGTCGTGGCTACTCGCAAGACTATAACGTGAACAGGGCTGTTTTGCTGCCGTAGCACGGCGGTTTCGTGTCTTCCAAGGAATCTGATGGGTTTATGCTGAAAATCGGTGGTTATCTGGTAGTGCTTTGCAGCGTGCTGGGAGGCTTTATGGCCTCCGGCGGAAAGCTCGCCGCGTTGTGGCATCCGTTCGAAATCCTGATCATTGGCGGGGCTGCGTTTGGCGCATTCCTGGTTGCCAACAACATGACCACGGTGAAAAAGGTTTTCGCCAAGGTGCCGGTAATCATCTTTGGTCATCGGTTCGGCAAGCCCTTTTATCTCGACGTGCTGGGTGTGCTTTACGAAGTGCTGAACAAGAGCCGCCGCGAGGGCATGATGTCGATCGAAGCCGACATCGAGGAGCCGGCGGAGAGCCCCATATTCAGCAAGTATCCGGCGATTATCAAAGACAAACACATGATCGAGTTCATCTGCGACTATTTGCGGATCATGTCGACCGGCAATATGGCGCCGCACGAACTCGAGGCTCTGTTCGACGTGGAGATTTCCAGCCTCACCGAAGAGCTTGAAGGTCCCAGTCATGCGGTCACACGGGTTGCCGACGGTCTGCCGGCCTTTGGTATTGTCGCTGCGGTGCTGGGTATCGTGATCACCATGAGTATTCTGGGCGATGCCGACAACAAGATGATTGGTGAAAAAGTGGCAACCGCGCTGGTAGGTACCTTCCTGGGTATCTGGGCGGCCTATGGTTTTGTTGGCCCGTTTGCTGCGGCGATGGAGCATGAGGCCCACGAGGAAGTCAATACCTATGAGGCAATCAAGATGTGCCTGGTGGCCAGCGCCCAGGGCTTGCCTCCGGCGCTCGCAGTCGAGTTCGGCCGCAAGGCTCTGCTGCCGGAGCATCGGCCGAGCTTTACCGAACTGGAAGATTCGGTAAAAGGACGTTGATCGGTGGACAATAACCAGCCGATCATTGTCAAGCGTATCTCCCGCAAGGCTGGGGGGCATCACGGCGGCGCCTGGAAGATTGCCTTCGCCGATTTCGCCGTGGCGATGATGGCGTTCTTTCTGGTGATGTGGCTGCTGACGGCGGCAACCCCGGAAGAGTTGAAGCGGATATCCGGCTATTTCAACGATCCCATCGGCTTTGAAGCGGGCGGCAGTCCCTATGCCATCGACCTGGGCGGCACGCCTACGGTGGCGCCGGACCGTACCCTCAGCGATGTGAAGGAAGACGAATCGCCGGTTCCGGACGACACGCAATCGGAGTCTGCCTCGCAGCAGGCAGAGCAGGTTGTCAGTGAGCAGGTAGAAAGGCTTGAGCTGGATATGTTGCTCCAGGAGCTGCAGAACAAGATCGACGTCGAGCCGGTATTGCAGCGCTTCAAGGATCAGATCCTGCTCGAGATCACCCAGGACGGCTTGCGCATCCAGATCGTCGATGCCGAGAACCGACCGATGTTCGCCAGCGGCAGTCCGCAGCTGCAACCCTACTTCGAAGAAATCCTGCTGGCGCTCAGCGATACCATTGCCGTGGTTCCGAAGAAAATCAGCATTGGTGGCCATACCGACGCTGCGCCTTTCATCGGTCGCGGCGGTTATGGTAACTGGGAGCTGTCTACCGAAAGGGCGAACGCCGCGCGGCGCACTCTGCTTGCCGCGGGTTACCCGGAAAACCAGCTCGCGCGGGTGGTAGGGTTCGCCGATTCGGCGCTGTTCGATCGCACCGATCCGTTTAATCCGATTAATCGACGCATCGATATCGTGGTGCTGAACAAGCGCGCCGAGGATCAGATCCTCGAAGGACTCGGTGATCGCGTGGAAGAGCTTGGTCCTGAGCCTGTGCCGGGCGAGGTTGAGTCGCGGCCGGACACCTCAACGGGTCCGAGCACTGACGAAAGTGACGAGGGTGACGACCTGGCAGGCGCGCCGGCAGGTGATGCCGTCGCCCCCGCGCAGAGATCGACCAACTTCTTTGATGATGGCGGCAACCTGCAGCCGATCGATCAATAGCGCTGCCGCCGGATCAGTAGCTCTGAGGCCCGATGCTGGACAGTATCTGCCGGTAGCTGCTGATGCGGCTGGCTGATATGTCGCCACGTTCCACGGCGTTAAGCAGTGCGCAGCCGGGTTCATGCAGGTGTGCGCAGTCGCGGAATTTGCAGTAGCCGAGAAACGGTCTGAATTCGACAAAGCCTTCCAGCAGGTCCTCGTGGCTGATGTGCGTCAGCCCGAACTCGCGAATGCCGGGCGAGTCGATCAGGTCGCCGCCCTCGGGAAAGTGAAACAGCTTGGCGGTCGTCGTGGTGTGGGTGCCCTGTCCGCTGGATTCCGATAATGCCCCTACGCGCAGATCGATGCCTGGCAGTAGTGCGTTGATCAGCGATGACTTGCCCACCCCGGATTGGCCGACGAACACACTGATGTGATCTTTCAGTGCCGCCTGCAGTTCGTCCAGGCCCGCGCCCGAACTGGCGGACAGCTCCAGTACCTCATAGCCCAGCTTTGCATACACATCCAGCCAGGTCCGTACCTCGGCAAATTCGCCGCCGCGCAGCAGGTCGGCCTTGTTGAGCACCAGCAGCGGATTTAGCCCGGACTGCTCAGCGGCGACCAGGTAACGGTCAATGAGCGTGGTATAGGGCGTGGGTAGCGGAGCAAAAACGATCACAAGCCGGTCGACATTGGCTGCGACCGGCTTGAGTTGGCCGCGGTGATCGGGCCTGTTGAGTTCCGACTCGCGCGGCAGCTGAGCGACGATCACGCCGCCGGCCTGATTGTCCGCCCGCCAGATTACCCGGTCGCCGGTGACCATCGCTGGCAGGTTGGCGCGCAGGTGACAGCGACGAATCTGCCCGCTGTCGGGGCCTTCGGTCGCTTCGACATCAACCTGCACGCCGAAGTGGGCGATGACCAGACCTTGTTGTTCGGGCCCCAGGTCGCCGCCGATCAGGCTTTCTTCGGCCTGGTCGGCGCGGCGGCCGGCGCGAACAGTACGTTCGTCCTGGATTTTCTGAATACGCCAGCTCTGGCGCCGGGTGAGGTGTCGCTTGGCCATGTGTTGCACTGATTCCGGAAGTTTCGCCAGTGTAGCATGCGCCGCGTATACTCGATCACAACCATCTGACAGCAGGAGAGCGCATGACCAACGACGACAACCTCATCTGGATCGACCTGGAGATGACCGGTCTGGACACGGATAACGATGTGATCATTGAGATCGCCACCGTGGTAACCGACGCGCAGCTCAATGTGCTGGCGGAAGGGCCTGTCATGGCAGTCAAGCAGCCGGACGCGATGCTCGATGGTATGGATGAATGGAATACCCGTCAGCATGGCGGTTCCGGCCTGACCCAGCGTGTGCGCGAGAGCCGCATCGACGTCGCCCAGGCCCAGGCGCAGACCCTGGCTTTTCTGCAGCAGTGGGTACCTGCGCGCAAGTCGCCCATGTGCGGCAACAGTATCTGTCAGGACCGACGTTTTCTGCACCGCGGCATGCCTGAGCTGGAGCAGTACTTCCATTACCGCAATCTTGACGTCTCGACCCTGAAGGAGCTTGCATCACGCTGGGCGCCGGAGCTAAAGGGTGGTTTCAAGAAGCAGGGTAGTCACCTGGCGCTGGATGACATCTACGACTCGATAGCCGAGCTCAAGTATTACCGCGAGCACTTTATCAAGTTCTGAGCGGGTAGCTCAGGGCGCCTCGCCGTGGCGCTGCAGGGCCCATTGCACGTGTTCGCGAACCATCTCGGATGAGTGTTCGGCCCGGGCCCTGAGCGCTTCGATCACCGGAATGCTGGTGGTCGCGTTGCCCAGGCCGACGGCCAGGTTGCGCAGCCAGCGTTCGTGACCTATCCGCCGTATCGGTGAGCCCTCGGTGTTGCGCAGGAAGGTGTCTTCGTCCCATAGAAACAGGCTGGTCAGCGTGGCCTGGTCGAGCTGGTGGCGTGGGCTGAAGTCGGTCTCGCCAGTTGGCTTGGCGAACTTGTTCCACGGACAGACCATCTGGCAGTCGTCGCAGCCAAACACGCGGTTGCCCATCAGCGGCCGCAATTCCGGCGGGATCGCCCCCTTCAACTCGATGGTCAGGTAGGAGATGCAGCGTCTGGCATCCAGTACGTGGGCGTCGACAAAGGCGCCGGTCGGGCAGGTTTCCAGGCACGCGGTGCAACTGCCGCAATGCTCTTTTTCCTGTGGGGCATCCACAGGCAAAGGCAGGTCGGTGAATAATTCGCCAAGAAAGAAGTAGCTGCCGGCCCGTGGATTGATCAGCATGGTGTTCTTGCCGATCCACCCCAGGCCTGCGCGGGTAGCCAGTGCCCGCTCCATCACGGGTGCGCTGTCGACAAAGGCGCGGTAGCCGAACGGACCGATCAGGCTCTGAATGCGCTCGGCCAGTTGCTGCAGGCGGCGGCGCATCAGTTTGTGATAGTCGCGGCCGAGGGCGTAACGGGAGATGTACGCATGCTCGGACTGCTTCAGCCGTTTTGCCATCGCCGTGTCCGCAGGCAGGTAGTCCATGCGCACCGATATCACTCGACAGGTACCGGGAACCAGTTCGGCTGGACGGGTGCGCTTGCTGCCATGGCTTTCCATCCACTGCATTTCGCCCTGGTAGCCGGCGTCCAGCCAGTCGTTCAGCCGCTCCTCATGCTCGCCGATGTGCGCGGCGCTGATTCCCACTTGCTGAAATCCCAGTTCCTGTCCCAGCTCGCGAATCCGTTCGGCGAGCTGGTCGGGGTTGGCGGTAGCGTCGATCATGCTGATCCGGTCTGAATAGTTGGGGAGGCGGCTGATAAGAACCTACAATTGTGCCAGACATTGCCAGAGGTAACATGCCCATGACCATCCCATTGCCAACCCGGATCTACAACGCCGCGCAGACCCGCGCAATTGATGCAGCCATTATCGAAGGCGGCATCGCCGGTGGCGAGCTGATGCAGCGCGCAGCCGAAGCACTCTGGGAGCAAGTGCAGGGACGCTGGTCGCGCGCCGGGGAACTCACCGTGCTGTGCGGTGGTGGCAACAACGCCGGTGATGGTTATCTGGTGGCCAGACTTGCGCACATGGCAGGCTGGAGAGTGCGTGTGCTGGCCGTCTCGTCACCCGAGAAGCTGAGCGGCGACGCCCAGTGGGCTTGTCAGGTTGCCATGGCTGCGGGCATCACGCCAGAGCAGTGGCAGGAGGGTGAATTGCTACAGGGCGTGATACTCGACGCCATGCTGGGCACCGGCATTGATACAGATGTTCGCGAGCCCTATGCAGGCGCCATCAGAGCCATCAACAATAGCGGGTTACCTGTCGTCGCCGTCGATCTGCCCAGCGGTTTGCACGCTGACAGTGGTGCGATACTGGGTGATGCGGTCAGGGCCGACATGACCGTTACCTTTATTACGCTCAAGATCGGTCTGCTCACCGGTCAGGGTCCCGATCATGCCGGCGACTTGCACTTTGCCCCTCTGGCCGATCTACCCGGGCAGCTGCCTGAGGCTGTCGCCCAGCAGTTGCGCCTGGACGATTGGTCAGGCACGTTACCAACACGCCCGCGGGGAGCGCACAAAGGTCTGTTTGGTCATGCGCTGGTCATCGGTGGCGATCTGGGTATGGGTGGGGCCGTTTTGCTTGCAGCCGAGACAGCCCTGCGCAGCGGCGCGGGCAGGGTCAGTGCGGCGACACGCAGCGCCCATATTGCACCGTTGCTGACCCGCTGTCCGGAAGTCATGGCTCATGCCGCAGACGATCCGGGCGCGATTGGTGAGCTGGTCCAGCGCGCCAGCGTACTGATCATCGGTCCGGGACTGGGGAAAGGGGAGTGGGGCCAACAGGTGATGGATCTGGTCCTGGGCAGCGACCTGCCCAAGGTGCTGGACGCTGATGCGTTGAATATCATCGCCGAGCGTTTTGCCAATGGCATCGAGCTGGGTGAAAACTGTATCATCACGCCGCATCCCGCCGAGGCGGGGCGGCTGCTGGGATGCTCCGCTGCGCAGATCCAGGCCGATCGCGTGGGCGCCCTGGAACGCCTGATTCAACGCTATCAGTGCGCGGTAGTGCTCAAGGGTGTTGGCAGCCTGGTGGGCGGTGGTGAGCCGCAAGGCGAACCTTTCGCGCTGTGCACCGCAGGTAATCCGGGTATGGCCACGGCAGGTATGGGCGATGTGCTGTCCGGCCTGTGCGGTGCGATGCTGGCGCAAAAAGTCCCGGCGGGCACTGCGGCCCGCTACGCCACACTGATTCATGCCCTGGCAGGTGATAGCGCGGCCGCAGGGGATGAGCGCGGCCTGCTTGCCACTGACCTGATGATGTCCATTCGTCGATTGCTCAATATACGGGATCCGAAATGATTCAAGTCATACTTGCCGAGGGAGATCGTGCCATGGAGGCCGCTGGTGCGGCCATTGGTCGCGCGATGCAGGCCCGTGGCGTAATCTATCTGCAGGGTGACCTGGGCGCGGGCAAGACCACGCTCAGCCGCGGGCTTATCCGCGCCCAGGGGCATGCGGGTGCGGTCAAGAGCCCGACTTTCACGCTGGTTGAGCCGTATGAGCTGAATGGTCGGGCTATCTATCACTTTGACCTGTATCGTCTTCTGGATCCGGAAGAACTCGAATTCCTGGGTATCCGGGATTATTTTTCAGCCGACAGCCTGTGTCTGGTTGAATGGCCGGAAAAGGGCGCGGGGGTTTTGCCAAGCCCGGACATGACTATTACCATTACTGCCACGGAGACCGGGCGCCGGCTCGTGGTTGAAGGGCACAATGCGCATGGCCAGACAGCATGCCGACAACTACAAACACAGGATGATGCACAGACGTGATCTTGAATGGCAGAAATAAAGGCTACGCGACCGCTGGCTTGCTGATTGCGGGCCTGTTTATGCTGGTTGCCGGCCTGGCGCAGGCAGCTGATATCCAGAATGTGAGGCTTTGGCGAGCGCCGGATAACACACGGTTGGTGTTCGATCTTTCCGGGCCGGCTGATCACAGTCTGTTCAGTCTGTCCAATCCCGAGCGACTGGTTATCGATATCAGCGGTGCGCGGTTTTCTGCCGATGTTTCCGGTCTGCCGCTCAGTGATACGCCGCTAACTGGTGTGCGTTCTGCCCCCAGGGACGAAACCGACCTGCGGGTGGTGCTGGATCTTTCCCGTCAGGTCAATCCCAAGAGCTTTGCGCTGCCGCCCAACCAGCAATATGGGCATCGCCTGGTTATCGATCTGTACGACCATGCCGAGCCACGCGAGACGCTGACCGCGCCGGCACCGCCAAACGCTTCGCCGCTGCCGCAAAAGCCCGCTCGGTCATCGAGCCCGGGGGGGGGGCGTAATATCAAGGTCGCAATCGACGCGGGCCACGGTGGTGAAGATCCCGGGGCTATCGGTCCCGGGGGTGTGCGGGAAAAGGAGGTCGTGCTGGCGATCTCTCGCGAGCTGAAAAAGCTGGTCGATGCCGAGCCGGGCTTCGAGGCGGTGCTGGTCCGCACTGGTGACTACTTCATACCGCTGCGCAAGCGGACCGAGATTGCGCGCAAGCACAGTGCCGATCTTTTCGTTTCCGTGCATGCCGATGCGTTCACCCGCGCCAGTGCCTTTGGAGCATCAGTGTTTGCACTCTCGGATAGCGGCGCAACCTCGGAGACCGCGCGGTTTCTGGCTGACCGCGAGAACCGTTCCGACCTGATCGGTGGGGTAGGCGGGGTAAGCCTGGGCAACAAGGATCAGGTTCTGGCCAGTGTGCTGCTCGATTTGTCCATGACTGCGACACTGTCAGCCAGTCTCGACGTGGGTCAGCAGGTACTGTCGGCGGTCGGAGGCATGACACCATTGCACAAGCGCCGGGTCGAGCAGGCGGGTTTCATGGTGCTCAAATCGCCGGACATTCCGTCGATTTTGGTCGAAACGGGTTTTATCTCCAATCCGGGTGAAGCGCGCAAGCTGGTCACACGCGACCACCAGCAGGCCCTCGCTCGGGCGATGCACTCGGGTATCAGGGATTATTTTCACCGTAACCCGCCGCCGGGCACCCGTATCGCCGCTCTGAAAGCCGACGGTAAACTGCAGGCAGCGCGCCCCCACCAGTACCAAGTGGTGCGCGGCGATACGTTGTCGCTGATTGCCGCTCGCTTTGATGTCAGTCTGGCCAGATTGCGCCAGTCCAATGGTCTGGGAAACGACCAGATCCGCGTAGGTCAGATCCTGAAAGTTCCGGTCGGCAACATGCTGGTCAAGAATGAGCCCTGATATGTCGCGAATAGAATTGCTCAGCCCGCGTCTGGCCAACCAGATCGCAGCGGGTGAGGTGGTGGAGCGCCCCGCTTCGGTAATCAAGGAGTTGCTCGAGAACGCTCTGGATGCTGGAGCCGGCCGCATCGACATTGAAGTGGAGCAGGGGGGTGTCAAGCTTCTCAGGGTCCGCGACGACGGCGACGGTATCGTGCAGGATGACCTGCCGCTGGCATTGTCACGGCATGCCACCAGCAAGATTCGCGACCTTGACGACCTGGAAAAGGTCATCACGCTGGGTTTTCGTGGGGAGGCGCTGGCGTCGGTCAGCTCGGTGTCCAGGCTGACTCTGACATCCTGTGCCAAGGGGGCGGATCAGGCCTGGGCGGTTGAGACCGAAGGCCGTGACATGGCGCCAAGCATGCAGCCGGCGGCCCATCCCCAGGGCACCACCGTCGAGGTGCGCGATCTATTCTTCAACACCCCCGCCCGTCGCAAGTTCCTGCGCACCGAGAAGACCGAGTTCGGCCATCTGGAAGAAGTGGTCAAGCGTTTGGCGCTCTCACGTTTCGATGTGGCATTCACGCTGCGGCACAACGGGCGCACCATATTCAGCCTGCGCCCGGCGCACGGGGAAATGGAGTCGCGTCGGCGCGTTGCCGCTGTCTGCGGCCCGGCGTTCGTCGAGCAGTCACTGTCGATCGACAGCGAGCGCAGTGGTCTGCGGCTATGGGGCTGGGTAGGCCTGCCGACTTTTTCGCGCAGTCAGGCTGATCTTCAATACTTTTTCGTCAACGGGCGCATGATCAGGGACAAGCTGGTGGTGCACGCGGTGCGACAGGCTTACCGCGATGTACTCTTTCATGGTCGCCACCCGACCTTCGTGCTCTTTCTCGAGGTCGATCCTGCAGTGGTGGACGTCAATGTGCATCCGACCAAGCACGAGGTGCGTTTTCGCGATGGTCGGATGGTGCATGATTTTCTGTTCAGTACGCTGCACCGCGCGCTGGCCGACCAGCGTCCTGGTGACCGCCCGCAGGGGGAAGCGTATTCCGCAGCGCCAGCGGTCAGCATGCCCGGAGCGGGGGGCCAGTCTGCTGGCGTTTTTTCCGGCCAGGAGCGCATGCCGCTGCACGAGCCAGCTGCGGGCTGGTCAGTTCCCGGCTCTGTGCCGGACCGTCCCTCGCCCCGCGAGCTGGCCGGCACCCTCGAGGCTTTCCCCGGGCTTTATGGCGTCAGCGCCCCTGCCGAGGTATCAACGCCGGCTGGGTCTGGTGCGGCGCTGTCCGCGCCGGCCAGGGACGCTGAGCATGATGTGCCGCCCATGGGCTATGCACTCGCGCAGCTGCATGGGGTATACATTCTGGCGGAGAACGCCGAAGGACTGATCGTGGTCGACATGCATGCCGCCCATGAGCGAATTACCTACGAACGGCTCAAGCAGGCAATGGATGAAGAAGGTCTGCGTGGGCAGCCGCTGCTGGTTCCCGAATCTGTCGCGTTGAGCCAGCGCGAAGTGGATTGCGCTGAAGAGCATGCGCAGTGGTTCTCCCGGCTGGGGTTCGAAGTGCAGCGCATGGGGCCCGAAACCCTGGGCATTCGCGAGATTCCGGCGCTGCTGCGCCAGGCTGACGCAGTGCAGCTGGTGCGCGACGTACTGAGCGATCTGCTTGAATACGGTACCAGCGACCGTATCGAGGCGCACCGTAACGAACTGCTCTCGACCATGGCCTGCCACGGTTCGATACGGGCCAACCGGCGCCTCACGCTTGCCGAAATGAATGGTCTTCTGCGCGACATGGAGCGCACCGAGCGAAGCGCGCAGTGCAATCACGGCCGCCCGACCTGGACGCGAATGAGTATGCCGGACCTTGATAAGCTGTTCCTGCGTGGCCGCTGACCTGTTTCCGGTGGTTGACTGATGGCGGCTACCTTGCCCCCGGTCATCTGCCTGATGGGGCCGACCGCCTCCGGAAAGACCGACCTGGCCATGTACCTGGCTGATCGATTTCCCTGTGAGCTGGTGAGTGTGGATTCGGCGTTGGTATACCAGGGTATGGACATTGGCACCGCCAAGCCGGACACAGAGACCCTGGCGCGCTACCCGCACCATCTGGTCGACATCCTCGATCCGGCCGAGGCCTACTCCGCGGCGCTTTTTCGTGCCGATGCGCTTCAACTGGTCAGCGAGATCACTGCCCGCGGCCGAATTCCGCTGCTGGTGGGTGGCACGATGCTTTACTTTCGCGCCCTGGCCGAAGGTCTGGCGCCGATGCCGGCTGCAGATCCCGCGGTTCGCAAGCAGATCGAGTCAATGGCCGCCAGCGAGGGCTGGGAGGGAGTGCACGCTCGTCTGGCAGATGCTGACCCGCAAGCTGCCAGGCGCATCCACCCGAACGATCCCCAGCGCCTGCAGCGGGCTCTTGAGGTATACCTGCTGACAGGTATAAGCCTGACCGAATGGCATCGCAGGCAAAGCACAGAAAAAGCGCAGGCGGAAGACTCCGGCGCGTCGTTTTTGCCTTATACTATGCACTATATGTCCATTGCGCCATGTGAGCGAAGTGTCCTCCATGAGCGTATTGCCACTCGTTTCCGGACAATGATGCAGCAGGGGTTTCTTGGCGAGGTCGAAGCACTGCATGCCCGCTCCGACCTGCATCCGGCGCTGCCTTCAGTGCGGGCGGTCGGCTACCGGCAGTTATGGGACTATTTCGACGGGAAACTCTCGCTCGACGAGGCGGTCGAACGGGGAGTCATAGCGACCAGGCAGTTGGCCAAGCGGCAAATGACCTGGTTGCGCGGTTGGCAGGCAGAGATTGACTGGTTTGACAGCCTGGATCCGAACAGATTTGATCAGGCCTTGAAACATCTGGAGCGAATCACCATATAAGGCAGGAGTGATTCGCTGGTCTTGCTTTGGCTGGTCATGTTGGCAATTGCGCCGCCTCGTCCGATGGATAAGGGACCCGGCGGCGATAACGCATTGTATAAATGCATAAAAATACGGTTCCCATAAGGAGTAAGGCAATGTCAAAAGGGCATTCATTACAAGACCCTTACCTGAACGTTCTGCGCAAGGAACGTGTTCCGGTATCCATCTATCTGGTCAATGGCATCAAGTTGCAGGGCCAGATCGAATCATTCGACCAGTTCGTCATCCTGCTGAAAAACACAGTCAGCCAGATGGTCTACAAACATGCCATTTCCACTGTGGTGCCGGGTCGGCCGGTACGCTTGCCTGTTCAGGGCAGCAGTGAAGAGGGCGAGTTGGAAAATCCTTGATTTGTCCGGAGGCTTGATTGTTCTTTGAGCGCCATGAAGGGGGTGAGCGAGCGATACTCGTTCATCTCGAAGGTACCGATGAACGCACCCGGGAGGATCCTCAGGAATTCATCGAGCTGGCCAACTCGGCCGGCGCGGAGATTGTTGCGTTTCTGACCGTCAATCGGCACCAGCCCAGCCCGCGTTTTCTCGTCGGCAGTGGCAAAGTAGAAGAGTTGCAGGCGCTGGTAGAAGAGCATCAGGGAGACCTGGTCATCTTCAATCATGTGCTTACGCCCAGTCAGGAGCGCAATCTGGAGGGCGAACTCAAGTGTCGCGTGATAGATCGCACCGGTCTGATCCTGGATATTTTCGCGCAGCGGGCCCGCACCCATGAGGGTAAGCTGCAGGTCGAACTGGCCCAGCTTGACCATCTCAGTACCCGCCTGGTACGTGGCTGGACTCACCTCGAGCGTCAGAAGGGTGGTATCGGCCTGCGCGGTCCGGGTGAAACCCAGCTCGAGACCGACCGCCGGTTGCTGCGCGAGCGAATAAAGCAGATTACCCGACGTCTGGAAAAAGTGCGCAGCCAGCGCGAGCAGGCAAGGCGTGCCCGTCGACGTGCCGAGATCCCGGTAGTTTCTCTTGTCGGTTATACCAATGCCGGCAAATCCACGCTGTTCAATACGCTGACGACTTCCGAAGTCTATGCAGCCAATCAGCTGTTCGCAACCCTCGACCCGACCCTACGGCGTATCGAGCTGGAGGATATCGGCCCTACGATTCTCGCGGATACGGTTGGTTTTATCCGCCATCTGCCGCACAAACTGGTGGAAGCTTTTCGGGCGACGCTTGAGGAGTCCAGTCAGGCCGACCTGTTGCTGCACGTGGTTGATGCAGCCGATCCAGAGCGGACATCGCATATCGAGCAGGTAATGAAAGTGCTGGGTGAAATTGGCGCAGCAAATCTGCCGATGCTCGAGATCTATAACAAGGTCGATCTGCTGGACGGTGTTGAGCCCCATATTCAGCGAGACGAGCAGGGCGTAGCCGTGCGCGTCTGGCTGTCCGCCCAGGACGGTGGTGGCCTGGATCTTCTCGCGCAGGCCATGTCCGAACTTCTGTCAGTGGATGTTATCCAGGAATCCGTGGTGCTCGATCCGGCCGAGGCGCGACTGCGTGCGCAGTTTTACGAGATTGGCGCGGTGGTCGGCGAAAGTATCGCCGAGGACGGCCGACAACAGCTGGATCTCCGGCTGCAGCGCAGCGACCTGAACCGCCTACTCAAGCGCGAAGGCTGGCAAGTGGATGCGTTTATCGAAGAACATGCGCTGCAATAAAGGCGCCGTACGATTCGCCCGCCGAGCGCGGTATGCTGTACTCTTGATCAGATAAGCGAAATGGCTGCATAGCCCTCTCGCAAACCAGTTTACGAATAACGGAGAAGGCTATGGCCTGGAATGAGCCTGGTGGTGGCAAGAATCAAGACCCTTGGGGTAGTGGTGGCAATAACGGTAACCGCGGGGGCAAGCAAGGCCCGCCGGATCTGGACGAAGCGCTACGCAAGCTGCAGGACAGTCTCAATGGCATGTTTGGTGGCAAGAAAGGCGGTGGCGACAAGAGCGGTGGACGTGGCACCGGGTCTGGGCAGGGATTCCCAAAAGCCATACTGGGTATTGTCGCCCTGGTTATTGTGGCTATCTGGCTGTTCGCTGCCGTTTACACTGTAGATGAGCAGGAACAGGCGATTGTCCTGCGCTTCGGCGAATACCACCGTACGGTCGAATCAGGCCTGCATCTCTACTATCCGCCGTTCGAGAAGAAATTCCAGCGCAACGTTACCCAGGTTCGTTCGTACCGACAGCAGGGGCAGATGCTCACCCAGGACGAGAACATCGTCGAGGTGCCCGTAGCAATCCAGTACCGGATATCCAATCTGGAAAACTTCATTCTTGAGGTCGAAGATCCGGAAACCAGCCTGCGTCACGCTACAGAGAGCGCTTTGCGCCACGTAGTCGGGTCAACTCCCATGCACCAGGTGCTGACCGAAGGTCGTGCGCAAATGGCGGTCGAAACCACGGAAAGGCTGCAGCGCTATCTGGATACCTATAATACGGGTATCACGGTGGTTGGCGTGAACATTGAAAGCGCTCAACCCCCGACTGCGGTCCAGGATGCGTTTGACGACGTCATCCGGGCGCGTGAGGACGAGGTTCGGGTCCGCAACCAGGCCGAGTCCTATGCCAATGGCGTTATTCCCGAGGCGAGAGGCAAGGCCCAGCGACTGCTGGAGGAAGCCAATGGTTATCGCGACGAGGTCGTTGCCAGGGCAGATGGTGAAGCTCAGCGCTTCAACCAGCTGGTCGCCCAGTACCAGCTGTCGCCCGAGGTCATGCGCGAGCGCATGTACATCGAGACATTGCAGGATGTCATGACCAATACCAGCAAGATTCTGGTATCTGGAGGCGAAGGTAACAACAACCTCCTTTACCTGCCCCTGGATAAACTCATGCAGCAGGACGGCAATTCCAGATCGGCCTCATCTGCAGCGTCGGGCGGGTCGATGGCCAACGAGGCGGCTAACCGCCAGCCCCAGAATCCGCCGCGTGATGCGCGCTCAAGGGAGACTCGTTAATGAGCAACAAGACAATTTTCGGCCTGATTCTGGCTCTGATCGTCGTCGCGGTCGGCTGGCAGAGTTTCTTCGTCGTCAGCGAGATTCAGCGCGGTATTGTGCTGCAGTTCGGCAAGGTAGTAAGGACTGACGTACAACCAGGTCTTCATTTGAAACTGCCGTTTGTGCAAGATGCGCGCCTGTTTGACGGGCGCTTGCTTACGTTGGATACCGCCACCCAGCGCTACCTGACGCTGGAGAAAAAGGCGTTGATGGTCGATTCCTACGCGAAATGGCGCATTGCTGATGTGGAGCGTTTTTATACCGCCACCTCGGGTGTGCGTGCACTTGCTGAGGATCGTCTCGCTCGCCAGCTCGAGTCGGGCCTGCGGAACGAAGTTGCACGTCGTTCATTGAACGAAGTGGTGTCCGGTGAGCGCGATCAGCTTATGGCAGATATCACTACTTTGCTTGACGAGAGCGCACGGCGCGAGCTGGGTATCGAGGTGCTTGACGTGCGAGTCAAGGCGATCGATCTGCCGAGCGAAGTTAACCGCAGTGTGTTCGAGCGGATGAGCAGTGAGCGGGAGCGTGAGGCGCGGGAGCACCGGGCCAAGGGTAACGAGCTTGCCGAAGGTATACGCGCCGACGCGGATCGTCAGCAGCGGGTAATTCTGGCTGAAGCCTTCCGTGAAGCCGAGGAGGTTCGAGGTGATGGCGACGCTCAGGCGGCAGCCATTTACGCTGATGCTTACAACAAGGATGCGGAGTTCTATTCGTTCTACCGAAGCCTGCAGGCCTATCGCGAGAGCTTTGCCAGCAAGTCGGATGTCCTCGTGCTTGATCCCGATAGCGATTTTTTCCGCTATCTCCAAGGGGGCAGCGCGCCCTAGGGAAACCGTCGCTCACGCCTGCTTCCTTTGCGGGTGTGAGCGCGGAAAAACGTGTTACAATCGCGCAGCCGGGTCGTCCCGGCTTTTTTGTGACCGTCATCCACCTCTTTGGGGCTGGATGAGTTCTGGCCGGGACAGGGGATGCAGTCAATGTGGCAAAGTCTGGCAACCGCGCTCTGTCTTGTGTTGGTCATCGAGGGGTTGATGCCCTTTCTGGCGCCCGGCCGCTGGAAGCGCATGCTGGCCAGCGTCACCCAGGTCAGCGACCGTCAGTTGAGGATCATCGGATTTGGCAGCATGGTGACGGGTACTCTGCTGCTTTACCTGGTGCGCTGATGACACGCGCTACAGTCCATTTGTATTCACTGCGTAGGAAAGGTTGTGAAAATGCCAACTGTCGATAGCTGGCTGTTGCCCGAGGGTATCGAGGAAGTGCTGCCCGAAGAGGCCGCACTCATCGAAGCCGCTCGCCGGCAACTGCTGGATCTGTTTTCTTCCTGGGGATATGACCTGGTCATCACCCCGCATATCGAATATGTAGAGTCGCTGTTGACCGGGGCGGGTCATGATCTGGAGTTGCAGACCTTCAAGATGGTCGATCAGCTTTCTGGACGCATGCTTGGCGTGCGCGCCGATATCACCCCCCAGGTCGCACGCATCGACGCCCACACCCTGGGCGCGGAAGGACCGAGCCGTCTCTGCTACTGCGGCAGCGTGATGCATACCCGTCCACGCGCATTGTCTACGGCGCGCAGCGTGATCCAGCTGGGTGCCGAGCTGTATGGTGATGCGTCCAGCGCCAGCGACATCGAAATCATCACCCTGATGCTGGAAACGCTAGCTAGCTGCGAGGTGTACGGTGCTCATCTGGATATCGGC
The DNA here is from genome assembly GCF_041579695.1 of Halopseudomonas sp. Taxonomy (GTDB): domain Bacteria; phylum Pseudomonadota; class Gammaproteobacteria; order Pseudomonadales; family Pseudomonadaceae; genus Halopseudomonas. The sequence continues at coordinate 34,540 of NZ_JBFGFI010000012.1, read as the reverse complement.
CATGTGGGCATCTACCGCGGGCTGGCGCAGGCTGCAGGGCTGGATGAGAAAGTCGAGCAGGCACTATTCGATGCCCTGCAGCGCAAGGCGGTCGACGAGGTAAGGGCGATTGCCGAGCCGCTGGGCCAGAGCCAGTCTTCGTTGGCCGCAATGCTCTGCAGTCTGGCCGAGCTGTCTGGCGGCGTCGAAGTGCTGGAACGAGCCCATGTGCTGCTGGACGGTGCGCCGGAGTCGGTCATGGCGGCGCTGGACGATCTGGCGGAAATCGCCCAAACCCTCGCGCGTCAGTATCCGGACGTGCCGCTGTATTTCGATCTGGGTGAACTGCGCGGCTATCACTACCATACCGGTGTCGTGTTTTCTGCCTATATTCCGGGCATGGGGCAGAGCATCGCCCAGGGTGGCCGCTACGATGATATTGGTTCGGATTTCGGTCGCGCGCGCCCGGCGACGGGTTTCTCCACCGACCTGCGTCTGCTGGTGGAGCGCGGCAGCATTGCCGGAGTGGTTCGCTCCAGGGCCATATGGGCGGCTTATGCCAACGAGCCCGGTCTGCAGGCGGAAGTAATGCGGCTGCGTCGCCAGGGTGAGCGGGTAATAGTTGCGCTGCCGGGGCAGATGGATGCCGATGCAGGCGAGCATGGTTGCGACCGTATTCTGCGCTGGCAGGGTGGTGCGTGGCAGGTCAATAAGCTGAACAACTGATTCAACGGCTGTGCAGGCCGTCCAAATTCGAATGAGGCGAGAGCTGAAATGGGCAAGAATGTAGTCATCCTCGGTACCCAATGGGGCGATGAAGGCAAAGGCAAGATCGTGGATCTGCTGACCGATCAGGTCGCCGCCGTTGTACGTTATCAGGGTGGGCATAACGCCGGCCACACACTGGTTATCGATGGTGAAAAAACCGTATTGCACCTGATTCCGTCAGGTATCCTGCGCGAAAACGTCACCTGTTTCATCGGTAATGGTGTGGTTCTGTCTCCTGAGGCGCTGATGAAGGAGCTCAAGGAGCTTGAAGCCAAGGGCGTGCCGGTGCGTGAGCGCCTGCGCATCAGCCCGGCCTGCCCGTTGATCCTGCCATACCACGTAGCGCTTGATCAGGCGCGGGAAAAGGCACGCGGTGAAGCCAAGATCGGTACCACCGGCAGAGGCATCGGTCCCGCCTACGAAGACAAGGTCTCACGTCGAGGCTTGCGCGTGGCAGACCTGTTCAACCCAGAGCGTTTTGCCGCGAAGCTGGGCGATGTTCTGGAGTATCACAACTTTTCTCTGCAGCATTACTACAAGGTTAAGCCCGTCCACTTCCAGAAAACACTGGACGAGGCCATGGGCTACGCCGAATGGCTGCGACCGCTGATGACCGATGTCACCGCGCGCTTGCATGAGTTGCGCCGGCAGGGCGCCAACATCATGTTCGAGGGTGCCCAGGGCTCGCTACTGGATATCGATCACGGCACTTATCCGTACGTCACCAGCTCCAACACCACGGCTGGCGGCACGGCCACCGGTTCGGGTTTCGGTCCGCTATATCTGGATTATGTACTGGGCATCACCAAGGCTTACACCACCCGCGTTGGCTCAGGGCCCTTTCCAACCGAGCTTTTCGATGATGTGGGCGCGCGCCTTGCCGAGCGCGGGCACGAGTTCGGATCCACTACCGGTCGCGCGCGTCGCTGTGGCTGGTTCGATGCAGTCATTCTGCGCCGGGCAATGGAAGTGAACAGCATCAGTGGTCTGTGCCTGACCAAGCTGGATGTGCTCGATGGTCTGGATGTCATCCGCATCTGTGTCGGATATCGCAATGAGGCCGGTGCGGTCATCGAAGTGCCGAGTGATGCCGACAGCTATCTGGGGCTTGATCCGGTATACGAGGAAGTGCCTGGCTGGAGTGAATCTACCCTGGGTATCCAGACACTCGAGGAGCTGCCGGAAAATGCCCGGGCTTACATTCGGCGTATCGAGGAACTGGTCGCTGCGCCGGTGGATATCATCTCCACCGGGCCAGACCGCAACGAGACTATTATCCTGCGAAAAATTTTCCAGGATTGAGAGCAGAAAAGGCGCCTATATGGCGCCTTTTTTTAGGGGTTTTTGACCAGGTTTTTCGGTTTGCCGCTAAGGTAGCTGTCGATGTTGCCCCGGGTTGTGTCGAGTATTCGCTGAACCGCATCGCGGGTATTGAATGCACTGTGCGGTGTGACAATGACATTGCGCATACGCAGCAGAATATGATCGGCGAGTAGCATATCGAGCTTGTGCTTTTCCTGAAAGTAGGTTCGCAGGAGCTCTGTTTCTTCACGTAAGACGGGTTCTTCCGGCAAAACATCGAGACCGGCAGCGGCCAGGCGACCCTCTGCAAGAGCTCTGAGGAGCGCCTCGGTGTCGACCACCGCGCCACGCGCAGTATTGATCAGTACTGTACCGTTTTTCATCGCGGCAAACTGCTCATGCGATATCATCTTCTCGGTGGTTCGATTCGCTGGCACATGCAGCGAGACCACGTCCGAGCGCGAGAGAAGTTCCTGGAGATCAACATAAGTGAGTCCGGTTTCATCGGCCAGCTGTGGTCGCGGATCGATGTCGTAGGCCAGCACCTGCATGCCGAAGCCGCGTGCAATGCGCGCCACGTTGCTGCCGATATCGCCTGTGCCCACGATACCGATGGTGCGACCGTGCAGATCAAATCCGCTCAAACCCTTCAGGGAGAAGTCGCCTCGACGGGTGCGATCAACCGCAGCGACGAGTTGGTGGGATATTGCAAGCAGCAGCGCGAAGGTATGTTCAGCAACCACGTGACCACCGTAGGTTGGCACGTTTGCCACAGCAATCCCACGCTCTTCACAATGTTCGATATCAATGTGGTCCACACCTGTTGAGCGCGTCGCTATTAGCCGGAGCCGTTCGAATCGTTTGAGCAAGTCGCGATCGAGCCGCGAATAAATGAAAACCGAAATGATCTCCGCATCGGCAACTTCAGACACGGTGGCCTTGTCGAGCGGTATTTGGTGATAGCGGATCTCATGATCCTGTTCCAGGCCTTCAAAGGCCGCATGTTCCCAGGGCTCGATTTCGAATATGGCGATTCTCATGGTTTGTTTCCCCGATGCGTTTGTTTTTCGGCTTCTGCGACAATGGATTTGACCTTGAGAAAGCTGTCGGGACTTACTGAGATGCTGTCGATGCCATGTTGCACAAGGAAAGCGGCAAACTCGGGGTGGTCGCTGGGTGCCTGGCCACACAGACCCGTATGAACGCCACTTTCGCGTGCCCGGGCAAGCAGGGTCGAGATCGCAGATTTCACCGCCGGGTCCTGCTCGTCGAATAGCGCGCTGAGCCGCCCACTATCACGATCAATGCCCAGCACCAACTGGGTCAGGTCGTTGGAGCCGATGGAAAAACCATCGAAGCGCGCGGCGAATTCCTCGGCGAGGAATACATTGGCCGGCAACTCTGCCATTACGAACACCTTCAGACCGTCGCGGCCGCGCACAAGGCCGTTCTCGGCCAGTACCTTGAGCACATTGTCCGCTTCAGTAATGGTCCTGCAGAAAGGAATCATGATCACAATGTTTTCCAGGCCGATTTCCTCGCGGGCGCGCCGTACGGCGCGACATTCCAGCGCGAAACCCTCGCGGTAGTCCTCACTGTAATAGCGGCTTGCACCGCGCCAGCCGAGCATCGGGTTTTCTTCCTTTGGCTCGAACTCGGCGCCACCGATCAGGTCCGCATACTCGTTGGTTTTGAAATCGCTCATGCGCACAATCACAGGATCAGGGTGGCGGGCAGCGGCAATACTGGCCATGCCACGGGCGAGAGAGTCGACGAAGTATTCACATTTGTCGGCATACACACTGGTAAGCGAGGTGATCTGGCGCCGGGCCTTCCTGTCCGAGAGCGTATCGAAATGAACAAGTGCCATCGGATGAATCTTGATCTGGTTGCCAATGATGAACTCCATGCGGGCCAAGCCCACTCCGTCGGCAGGCAGGCCCCACCAGCGCAGGGCGGCCGATGGATTCGCTAGATTCAGCATGATATGGGTACGCGTCTTGGGAATATCCGCGGTGTCGATTTCCCGCACGTCGAAATCCAGGATTCCCTCATAGACTCGACCCTCCGATCCTTCGGCACAGGAGACGGTGATTTCCTGACCATCGTTCAGCTTCCCGGTCGCATCACCCGCGCCCACGATAGCGGTCAGCCCCAGCTCCCTGCTGACGATCGCTGCATGACTGGTACGCCCCCCGTGGTCAGTGACGATCGCCGAAGCCTTCTTCATGATCGGTACCCAGTCCGGATCGGTTGTACCGGTTACCAGCACGTCACCCTCCTCGAGCTGATCGATTTCCTTGGCGCTCTGCAAACGACGCACCTTGCCCGATGCGATGGAGTCGCCGATCGCCTGGCCGCTAACCAACTGACGGCCTTTTTGCCTGAGATGGTAACTTCGGAGCGTACCCGCCTTGCGTCGCGATTGAACCGTTTCGGGCCGCGCTTGCACGATATACAGCTCTTTGGACTGGCCATCCTTCGCCCATTCCATATCCATGGGCTGGCCGTAATGTGACTCGATGGTGCAGGCCCAGCGGGCCAGCTGCAGTACTTCGTCATCGCTCAGAACGAACGATTGGCGCTCCTTGCGCGTCGTATTCACTGTCCGGGAAGTCGTATTGCCGGTCGCGTAGACGATCTTGGTTGCCTTGGCTCCCAGCGTTTTGGTGATAATTGGTCGCAGCGAAGGATTATCGAGCAACGGCTTGAACACCAGATATTCGTCGGGTTCCACCATGCCCTGTACCACGGTTTCGCCCAATCCCCAGGCGGCATCGATCAGCACGGAGCGAGGAAAGCCACTCTCGGTGTCAATCGAGAACATGACGCCAGATCCGGCCTTGTCCGAGCGCACCATCTCCTGGATGCCCACCGACAGTGCGACCTTCATGTGTTCAAAGCCGTGATTTTCCCGATAGATGATCGCGCGATCAGTGAACAGCGAGGCGAAACATTTCTTGCAAGCCTCGAGCAAGGCATCGTCGCCACGGATATTCAGGAAAGTTTCGAGTTGTCCGGCGAAACTGGCTTCCGGCAGGTCCTCTGCGGTCGCGCTGCTGCGCACGGCGACGCTGGCTAGCGAGTGGCGTCCTTGATGTGGCATCTCACGATAGGAACGCAGTATGGCCTCGGCCAGCGGCGGCGGAAAATCCGCGTCAAGGATCATCTTGCGTACAGCCTTGCCGATTACGGCCAGGTTGCTCCGATCCTGCTTTAGGGCATCGAGTTTCTCTGCGAGGGGTGCAGCCAGTTCGTTTTCCTCTATGAAATGCCAATAGGCGTCGGCGGTAGTGGCAAATCCACCAGGCACGCGCACTCCCGACGCCTGCAACGCGCTGATCATCTCCCCTAGGGAGGAATTCTTGCCGCCAACGAGGGCGGTGTCCGTGCGGCGTAGGTCCTCAAGCCAACGTACCAGTGATGTTTGCTTGGTCATGGAGCGAATTCCTGTGTCGAGGGCGGCGCGGCGCGGTTTTCGTCGCGATTACGCTCCTGCGGCTTGAGCAGTTGGAATTCACACTCGTTGCCGGGGGCAAGGTCGCGATAGTGGCCGCGATAGGCGATCGTGATCGGACTGGTCGTTAGTGACCCGCTACGAATGCGCAGGACATCGTGATTGACGTCGACGTCGAGGTTCTGTCGGCGGTAATGCAATCTCACCCGAGTGCGCTGCAGGTCGTTGGGTAGCGCCGGATCAAAATGCAGGACGTTGGCGCGCATCTCGATGCCCAGATAGCAGCGTTGGATCAGATCGATGGTGCCGGCCATGGCGCCCACATGTATGCCTTCCGGCGTGGTGCCATTCTGGATGTCGGCAATATCGCTATCGAGGGCCTGGCAGAAGAGGTGCCATGAACGGGGACGATCTGACCGCGCCAGCACCCATGAATGCACGACCTGGCTGAGCGTGGAGCCGTGCGATGTCCGGGCCAGGTAGTAGTCCACATTTTTCGGTATGGTGTCATGGTCGAACGGGTAACCCAGCTGTTCGAACAGCAGTGACAGCTCATCCGCCGAAAACAGGTAGAACAGCATCAGCACATCGGCCTGCTTGGAGAGTTTGTACCGATTCGGCGTGTCGCCCTCGGCCTCCAGAATGCGGTCGAGACGATGGATATCACTGTATTTTTCCCGGTAGTGGTCCCAGTCCAGCTCTTCCAGATCGTCGTAGCCTTCGAATTGGCTGATGATGCCGTCGGCATTCATCGGCACCCGGAGCTTGCAGGCGATCCTGTGCCAGTCGTCGATTTCGTCAGGGCTCAGCCCGAGGCGTTCGCATAACTGGTTGCCGCGCATTCCCGGCAGAAGTTCGATAACATCCCGGGCGCGGGTCAACACCCAGGCGGCCATGATGTTGGTATAGGCATTGTTATCGATGCCTGTGGCCTTTTCCGGGTCTGCATCGGGGTAAGCGGTATGGTACTCGTCCGGTCCCATCACACCCTTGATCTCGTAACGGTCTATCGCGGAATTGTAGATGGCCGCACTTGCCCAGAAACGTGCGATTTCCAGCATCATTTCCGCCCCGTAGCTATAGAGGAACTCGCCGTCATCGGAAGCCTGGTGGTACTGCCAGATGTTGTAGGCGATTGCCGCATTGACGTGACGCTGCAGGTGGCTTGTGTCGGGGAGCCAGCGCCCGGATTTCGGATTCAGGTGCAACCGCTGAGTCTCCTCTCTACCGTCACTGCCGCTCTGCCAGGGGTACATCGCGCCGCGGAAACCGGCTGCCCGCGCCGCCCGGCGAGCTTCGGGCAGACGTCTGTGGCGATATCGCAGCAGCGCACGTGTGAGCATCGGCATACGCAGACTCAGGAAGGGGAAGATAAACAGCTCATCCCAGAAGATGTGCCCGCGGTAGGCTTCGCCGTGCCAGCCGCGGGCGGGGATGCCGGTATCAAGGTCAATGGTGTGTCTGGATGCAGTTTGTAAAAGATGAAACATGTGGATCCGCAGCTTGAGCTCGGTTGCCGGCGCTGCACAGTCTTCGATCTCGATGTCGCACATCTCCCATAGCTGTTTCCAGGCAAATGCGTGGCTGGCGAGCAAAGTGTCAAAGCGTCCGGCCAGCTCGAGCGTCCGGAGAGCTGCTAGCCCGGGTTCGGATATGGCCCAGTCGCGTGAGGAGAACAAGGCAGCGATTTTCTCGATCACGACGGGCGAGTCCTCATCCATGCGGCAGAAGATCTCGTGGGCGATCTGTCTTTCCTGCATCTGGGTATCACGACCGGCTTCGATCCGTGTGCCATTGCGATACAGTCGAGTGCGCGCTGCCTGGACGACGCCAAGGCCGGACTGATTCGTCCGGCAGCCTAGTAATAGAGTGTCTGCGGCAGGCTGATCCAGCTTGAGAGCGTCCAGGTGGCGAGCTGCCAGATCGCGATAGCGAGCCACCCCGCAATTAATCACGCTGCCGTCGAGAGCGCTGCGCACCGTCAGCTCCCCGGTCCAGTTCTCTGCATTGAGCTCGACGCTCAATCCGGCCAGGTGCTTGTCGGCCATGCTGACCAGACGACGTTCTTTCCAGCGGGTGATATGGCCTTCCGCATCGCGGAACCTCAGCTCGCGGCGCAGTATGCCGTGGCGCAGGTCCAGTTCCTGGCGGAATGACAGTAACTCGACGTCGTCCAGCCGAAACCAGGCACCTTGGTCGATCCGGAAAGTAAGCGGCAACCAGTTCGGGAAATTGACCAGTTCTTCATTCTCGACCTGGCGTCCGGCGATTTCGCTGGTCAAGCGGTTGTAACCCCCTGCGAGATAGGTTCCGGGATAGTGCACGTCGTCCATCTGGCAGTCCGGTGCGACGCCACGGGTAACAAAATAGCCGTTCCCCAAGGCGAAGAGCGCTTCGCGCAGGCCTTCCTTCCCGGGCAGGTAATCCTCGTGAACAAAGGACCAAGCCCCGGCATGCGTTTGCCCCTGCGCAGGCTGTTGCAGGGGGGGCGACGGGTTATTCAGAGACTTGTCCGTACGGTGTGTCATGGCTGCGCCTCCTGTCCGGTTGCCGTGCTGTTGGCGAGCGCTGTCAGCATATCGAGCAGGCGTTTCACATCCCGGGTATCAGCTACCGTATAGTCCGCCGCGCTCTGGCGTGATTCCTCGTGCCGTACCGCAATGCACAGCCCGCGTCCCGCGAGTACCTGGAAGGCATCCTCGTCGGTGATGTCGTCACCGACGTACACGGGGGTCAGGCCGGGATGCTCTCCACCCAGACGCTGTAACAGCCAGAGCACCGCCGCGCCCTTGTTCCACTCGATGTCGGGCCGGATTTCGAACACTTTCTTGCCGTAACCCAGGCGCAGCAAAGGATGCTCGTCAAGCGTGCGGTCTATGATTGGCCGCAGCTCGCTGACATTGTCATCCGCGACCTGCCGATAATGGACGGCAATCGAGAATCTCTTGCGTTCCACCGAGTGGTCCTTGATGTCGACCAGCCGCTCTTGCAGCGCATGCTCCACTTTGTCGAGCTCGCTAAGAAACTCGGTTCCCTGCTGCAGATGTATTCCCGACGCCTGTGGGCCGGCGATGTCGAAACCGTGGCTGCCGGCGTACCAGAGGTGATCGAGGCCGACCAGCTCCTGCAGTCGGGTAAGATCACGGCCGCTGACAATGATGACCGCACATGTACTGGCAAGCGCTGCAATGGCGGCGCGCATGTCTTCGGCGAGCAGGGCTTTGGTATGGTCCTTGACGATGGGCGTCAGAGTGCCGTCATAATCGAGAAACACGGCCAGGGCTTTGCCTGCCATGCGCTGGTGGATTTCGTCCTGTCGGTCCCATACGCTTGGTAGATTCGCCAGTGTCTTGACCTTCAGGCCTTCGCCACGAGTAAAGCAGGTCTCGCTCAGGTCATGCACGACCATATCAGCGCCGGCCGCCTTCAGGTCGTCGGCATAGTCGCCGCGCGCCACGCCGATCACCAGGCCGAAACCGCCCCGTGCTCCGGCCGCGACGCCAGCTATGGCGTCCTCGACCACGACGCTGCGCTCTGGATCAGCGTCCAGGCGCCGAGCCGCTTCCAGCAGCATCGCTGGGTCCGGCTTGCCGGGCAAGCCCAGCTCCGCTGCATCAACACCGTCCACCTTGGCATCGAACCGGTCGAGTACGCCGGCATAACGCAGTACCGTTTCGGCGTTACGGCTGGCCGAAAATACTGCGATTTTGATTCCGGCGGCGCGCAAGTCTTCGAGCAGGGTGAGTGTTCCCGGGTACACAATCACCTGGTTTTCCTCAAGCCATGCATTGAAATACTGGTCCTTGCGATTGCCAAGGCCACACACGGTCTCAAGATCGGGAGCATCGTCCTGATGGCCGTAGGCCAGCTCAATGCCGCGTGATTCCAGAAAGCTTCTGACGCCATCCATACGGGGCTTGCCATCCACGAACTGACGATATTCGCGAAGCGGATCGAAGGGTTCGAATGGATCGCCCAGCCGCTCGGCGCGCGCGTTCAGGAACTCATTGAACAGCCGCTGCCACGCACCGGCATGGGCCGATGCTGTATCGGTTATTACGCCGTCCATATCAAACAGCACGGCATCAGGTCCTGCCATCAGCTCGGTAGTGTTCCCGGTATCTGCGCTCGCGGTCATCTTGCCTCCTTACCCTTTGCGCTATCGCTACCCACCTCATGATGCTTGCTAGCTGTTTTCTGCCTGCGTCCCGACAACAGTCTGCGTACCCCGATCTTTTCAATCTCGATTACCAAAAACAGACTCAGCGCCATCCCGATGCAGTAGAGCCAGGCCGTAGCATCAAGTGGTTCGGTATCGAATAGCTGGTTCATGAACGGTGCATAGACAAACAGCAACGGCAACGCGTGGCAGCAGCCGATCGCCACCAACACCACCTTGTTGCCGCTGGCCATTTCCCCGGCTGGCAAGGCGTGCCAGGCGCGGTTATCTGTTTCTGTATTCTGATTGGTATCGGATTGACCCATAAACTGCCCCTGCCAATAGCGTGACGCTGACTCGGAAGGATGTCCTTACAAAGTCATCCGACACAGCGGCTGGTCTCAGGTTCAAGTGCAATACCGGTTTGCGGGAAGGGCGGCCAAAGGGCAGATTCAGCAGGGAGCGTTGTCAGTTGGCCAGCAATCATGGCCTGGCGAACAGCTAGCCAGCAGGCCCAGTGGGGCTTGTGGTGAGGCTGTATCGTATTGAAGATAGCCCTGGCGGGCAAAGACAGGCCATTAACCAAGTTTCTTGGGCGATTAGGCTTGAGTGGGTTGCGCGTTGCGGCTGCGAGAGTTGCAGCGAAGAAGGTGTCCAGGCAGTTCCGGACTTTTGGTAGTTCTGATTGCAGTTCTGAAATGGTGCCCAGGAGAAGACTCGAACTTCCACGGCCTTGCGGCCACCAGCACCTGAAGCTGGCGTGTCTACCAATTTCACCACCTGGGCATTTCAGTCAATCTGGATGCTATGCTGAAACTGGCGTTTCGCGTTGCAACCGTTGTCGTGTTGACGGCGCGAATAATACGTAGCGCCCACCGGGTTGTAAACCCCCTGGTAAAAAAAAACCGTATTTGTCGGAAACAGGTGCATGGAAAGCCAATTCGCGGTTCAATAGAAGACTATGACGAAAAAATCAATATCAAAAGACTCGGCTGTGCCGAGCAACTCTGAACGTACTTCCGCATCATCAGTCGACTGGACCGCAATAGATCCAGAAGCGACACGCGAAGCCCAGAAATACGAAAATCCCATCCCCAGTCGCGAGCTGATCCTCAAGCTTCTCGAAGACCGTGGTGCGCCAGCTACCCGGGCGCAGCTGCAGGACGAGCTGGGTATCTCCGGTGAGGAGGGCATTGAAGCCCTGCGGCGCCGGCTGCGTGCGATGGAGCGCGATGGCCAGCTGATCTATACGCGCCGGGGCGCCTATGCGCCGGTCGACAAACTCGATCTGATCAAGGGCCGGGTCCAGGGCCACCGCGACGGTTTCGGTTTCCTGGTGCCAGAAGGCGGTGGTGATGACCTGTTCCTCAGCCCGGCACAGATGCGCCTGGTATTCGATGGCGACAAGGTGCTCGGCCGCGTGACTGGCGTCGACCGCCGTGGCCGCAGCGAAGGCACTGTTGTCGAAGTGCTCGAGCGCGCCCATGAAGTTCTGGTCGGCCGCTATTATCGGGAGAACGGCATTGCCTATGTGGTTGCCGACAACGCTAAAATCAACCACGAAGTGCTTATCCAGCCTGGCTGCGAGCACGATGCCGAGCCCGGCCAATTCGTCGAGGTAAAGATTACCCAGTGGCCAAATATTCATCGCCAGGCCCAGGGCGAGGTTGTCGAGGTGGTTGGCGATTACATGGCGCCGGGCGTCGAAATTGAAGTGGCGCTGCGCAGTTACGATATTCCCAGCGTATGGCCCCAGGCAGTGCTGGACGAGGCTGCCAAGCTCAAGGATCAGGTCGAGGAAAAGGACAAGCTCAAACGAATCGATCTCAGGCACCTGCCGCTGGTCACGATTGACGGTGAAGATGCCCGCGACTTCGACGACGCGCTTTATTGCGAGCCGCAGAAAGCCAGCGGCTGGCGTCTGTTCGCTGGTGGCTGGAAGCTGTATGTGGCAATCGCCGATGTATCCCACTACGTGCCGGTCGGTTCGGCGCTGGACGAGGAAGCAGAGCTGCGGGGTACTTCGGTCTATTTCCCCAGCGAAGTAGTGCCGATGCTGCCGGAGGCGATCTCCAACGGCCTCTGCTCGCTGATGCCTCAGGTTGACCGTCTGGCACTGGTCTGCGAAATGACGCTGTCCAAGAGTGGCGAGCTGACCTCCTACGAATTTTGCGAGGGCGTGATTCACTCCCACGCTCGACTGACCTATAACAAGGTGTCGAGCATGCTCGAGCACCCGCGCAGTCAGGAAGGTATCGCGCTGTCGCAGCAATATGCCGAGGTGCTGCCTGCACTGAAGGATCTGTATGATCTTTACAAGGCGCTGGCCAAGGCGCGGCAGGGGCGTGGTGCGATCGATTTCGAGACTACCGAAACACGCATTGTGTTCGGCGAGAACCGCAAAATATCCGAGATCCGTCCGACCACGCGTAACGACGCGCACAAGATTGTCGAGGAGTGCATGCTGGCAGCCAACGTTGCCACTGCGCGATTCCTCGGGGATCTGGAGCTTCCAGGTCTGTACCGCGTGCACGACGGTCCCAAGCCGGAGAAGGTCGAGCGTCTGCGCGAATTTCTCAATGCGTTGGGCATTTCACTGACGCGCAAGAAGGGCGATCCGACACCCGAGGATTACGCCGAGGTGCTACGCAAGGTGCAGGGGCGTCCGGATGCTCAGCTGATCCAGACCGTGATGTTGCGGTCGCTCAGTCAGGCGGTCTACAGCCCGCACAATGCAGGCCACTTTGGTCTCAATTACGAAGCTTATACGCACTTCACCTCGCCGATCCGGCGCTATCCAGACCTGCTTACCCATCGGGCGATTCGCAGCGTCATCCGTTCGCGGCGCAACACCGATCTGGTCAAGCGCGCCGGTGCTGGCACCATCCCCAAGGCGGCTATCTATCCTTACGATATGCCTGCTCTGGAGCGCCTGGGTGAGCAGTGCTCGCAGAATGAGCGTCGGGCCGATGAGGCGACACGAGATGTTGTCAGTTGGCTCAAGTGCGAATTCATGCAGGACCGGGTAGGTGAGAGTTTCGACGGCCTGGTCACTTCGGTCACCGGTTTCGGCCTGTTTATCGAGCTCAAGGACATCTACATCGAAGGTCTGGTGCATATCACCGCGCTGCCCGCCGATTACTATAACTTTGATCAGGTGCATCATCGCCTGGTCGGTGAGCGCTCGGGTCGGAGTTTCCGGCTCGGCGATACCGTCCGCGTGGTGATCGCCAGGGTGGATCTCGACGAGCGCAAGATCGATTTCGAGATGGACAAGACTCAGCCGGAGAATCAGCGCACAGACGTTGAAGCCAGTCGCGCCGCACGCAAGGACCTGATTGAGGGTTCGAAAAAGGCCGGTGCAGGTGCGCCCCGGCAGGGCCGAGCGCCGCGTTCCAAGGGCGGGGCCAAGCCCCCGGCTAGCAAGAAGCCGGGGGAAAAGTCCCCTGCTGGTTCAGGCTCGCGAGCACCCAGGGCGCCCCGCGCCCCGCGTGCGCCGCGCAAGCCCAGGGCCTGAGGCGAGTGACTCTGCAATCATGAGCGATAGCGAATACGTATTTGGTGTGCATGCAGTTCAGGCGATGCTCGAGCGTTCGCCCAAGAGGGTCAGGCGGCTGATGCTGACACGCGGGCGTCTGGACGCTCGCGCCCAGACCCTCGCCGATCTGGCCGAGGGTATCGGGGTATCCATTCAGCGTCTTCCCCCGGAGGACATGGATAAACTGGTCGAGGGGGTACACCAGGGCGCAGTCGCCGAGGTGTCTGCCAGTCAGATGTGGTCCGAGGAAATGCTCGATCGGTTGCTGGATGGCCTGGAGGCGCCAGCCTTGCTGCTGGTGCTCGACGGCGTCACTGACCCGCATAATCTGGGCGCCTGTCTGCGTAGCGCCGACGCCGCTGGCGCCCATGCGGTGATAATTCCGCGCGACAGGTCGGCAAGCCTGACACCGGTGGTGCGCAAGGTCGCCTGTGGTGCGGCTGAGACTGTTCCGCTGGTTGCAGTCACCAATCTTGCCCGTACGCTCAAGCAGCTGCAGCAGCGCGGGCTATGGGTGACAGGCGCGGCGGGGGAGGCCCAGCAGCTGATTTACCAGGTCGACCTCAAGGTGCCGAGCGTAATCGTCATGGGCGCAGAGGGCAGCGGTATGCGCCGCCTTACCCGAGAGCACTGCGATTATCTGGCCAAGTTGCCGATGGCAGGCGCGGTATCCAGTCTGAACGTATCCGTCGCCAGCGGAATCTGTCTTTTCGAAGCGGTACGGCAGAGAACGCAGAAATCCTAGCCAACAGCCAGCTTAAAGCTTCCTGCTTCCCGTAAAAGCTTGCAGCTTCCCCACCTCTCCCATAGAATGTGCGCCCCAAACTAGAGTTCTACTCCTTGCCAGACCATGTTGGGTGGCTGGCTACAACCCGTAAGGAGCACTAATGCGTCATTACGAAATCGTATTCCTGGTTCATCCGGACCAGAGCGAACAGGTCGGCGGTATGGTCGAGCGTTACACCAAGCTGATCGAAGAGGACGGCGGCAAGATTCACCGTCTGGAAGATTGGGGCCGTCGTCAACTGGCCTATCCGATCGACAAGATCCACAAAGCTCACTACATCATGATTAACGTCGAGTGCAGCGCCAAGGCACTGGAAGAGCTGACCGAGAACTTCCGTTACAACGATGCCGTTATCCGTAACATGGTCATCCGTCGTGACGAAGCCATCACCGAACAGTCCGACATGCTCAAGCCCGAAGATACCGGTCGTGGTGAGCGTCGCGAGCGTCGCGAGCGTCCTGAAGGTGACGAGAGCGATTCCGATACCGAGCGCTCTAGCGACAACGACAACGACAACGACGGCGACGACGAGTAAGTCATCCCGGTCCCAATTCCAGTATTCAAGGAGACGCTGCCATGGCACGTTTTTTCCGTCGCAGAAAGTTCTGCCGCTTCACCGCTGAAGGCGTTAAAGAGATCGATTACAAGGATCTCACCACTCTGAAGGCTTACGTTACCGAGACCGGCAAGATTGTTCCCAGCCGTATCACCGGGACCAAGGCTCGTTACCAGCGTCAGCTGGGTGTTGCCATCAAGCGCGCCCGTTACCTGGCTCTGCTGCCGTTTACCGACAGTCATAGTCGCTGATAGGCAAATAATTCCGTAATCAGGGAAATCTAACCGGCATGCGTGGGTTGGCTGAATACATCATGCGCGGTCGCAGGCAGGCTACTCTTGTAGTAGCCCTTGCCGCGGCCATACCGCTGTTGTTCTGGGTCAGCGCCGCTGCCCTTGCTCTTGTCGTGCTCAGGCGCGGCATAAGCGAGGCGTTGCCGGTACTGGCCTGGGGTATTCTGCCGGCCATTGCCTGGGCTTGGGTTGGCGATCTCACGCCGCTACTGGTGATAGGTGGCAGCGTGGCGCTGGCAACGCTGCTGCACAGTCGTAGCGACTGGGCAGCGGTGCTGCTGGCCTCGGTCCCACTCGGCCTGGGTTATGCGCTGCTGCTGCTGACTGTGCTGAACGAGCCTTTGCTGGCGTTGGCATCACAGATCCAGGAGCGGTTGCCACAGCTGCTCGCGGACATGGGCGGCTCAGTCGACGAGGCCGGTATGGCCCGTATCGAGGCTTTGCTGGTGCCTGTGCTGGCCGGACTGATGGGCACTGTGCATTCGCTGATGGTGCTGGTAAGTATCATGGTGGGGCGCTCGTGGCAGGCACGGCTATACAATCCGGGTGGATTCCGTGAGGAGTTTCACCGCATACGATTGTCGCCGGTTGTCGCCGGTATCCTGCTACTGGTAACGCTGTTTGGCCCGCAGTTTGGTCAGGTCGCGTTGCTCGCACCGATAACCAGCTTACCGCTGATGATCGCTGGGTTGGCATTGATACATGGCATCGTCGGGATCAAGAAGTTCGGCGCTGTTTGGTTGGTGATACTCTATGTGGTATTCGTTCTTGCCGCTCAGTTTGTGTATCCCCTGATTATGTTGTTGGCATTTATAGATAGCCTGTTCGACTTTCGTTCCCGTCTTGCGCCGGCCCCGGGCCCCCGTGACGATGACGATCCGAACGGCCAAGACTGAATACAAGAGGTTATTGCAATGGAAGTTATCCTGCTCGAAAAGATCGCGAACCTGGGTGGCCTTGGTGACAAGGTTGCAGTCAGCGCTGGTTATGCACGCAATTTCTTGCTGCCTTTCGGCAAGGCTACTCCGGCTACCGATTCCAATCTGGAAGCCTTTGAAGCACGTCGCGCCGAACTGGAGCGTATTGCTGACGAGAAGAAAGCTGAAGCTGAAACTCGTGCTGCCAAGCTGGTCGACCTGACAGTGACCATCACTGCCAACGCCGGTGAAGAAGGCAAGCTGTTCGGCTCCATCGGTACCCGCGACATCGCTGACGCGGTGACTGCTGCCGGTGTACCGGTCGAGAAGAGCGAAGTACGTCTGCCTGAAGGCCCGCTGCGCAATGTCGGTGAATACGACGTCGCGCTGCACCTGCATTCAGATGTAGAAGCCAGCGTCAAACTGGTCGTAGTCAACGGTTGAGCCTGGCGGCCGGCACCTGAATGATTTCCGTAACGCCTAAGGCGTAGCGGGATGAGTTCGCTGGCCTTTGGGTTTAGACTGTTCAGCACGGCGCCTGTCATTGACAGGCGCCGTGTTGCTGTTTTTGTTCCCCGGTTATTTCTGCTTCGGGGTGTCCTGGTCGAATAGTGAGCAAGTGCCGAGCCTGTATCGATGAGCGAACCCATGTACACCGACAACACGGAACTTGATCTGCAGGCCTCTGCGCTGAAGATTCCGCCGCATTCGATCGAAGCCGAGCAGGCTGTGCTGGGTGGCGTGATGCTGGAAAACACGACCTGGGAACGGGTGGTGGAGCTGCTCAGTGAGGCCGATTTCTACCGGCACGACCACCGGTTGATTTTTCGTGCCCTGGCAAGCCTGGCGTCGCGCAATCAGCCCTTCGATGTGGTTACACTGGCCGAAGAGCTAGACCGCGAGGGCCTGATTGATCAGGTCGGCGGCCTGGCCTATCTGGGGCAGTTGGCCAAAAATACGCCATCAGTCGCCAATATCAGCGCCTACACGACGATCATCCGTGAGCGTTCCACGCTGCGTAAGCTGATCAGTACCAGTTCGGATATTGCCGATAGTGCCTTTAACCCCAAGGGCAAGCAGGCCAATGCGATTCTGGATGAGGCCGAGCGGCAGATTTTCGCGATTGCCGAAAGCCGGCCGAAAACCGGTGGTCCCGAGTCGGTGAACAACCTTCTGACCAAGGCCATCGACCGGATCGATACACTGTTCAACAGCGATGGTGCGATCACCGGGCTGTCCACCGGGTTTGCTGACCTGGACGAAATGACCTCGGGTTTGCAACCGGCCGATCTGGTCATCATTGCCGGCCGCCCCTCGATGGGTAAAACCACCTTTGCGATGAACCTGGTGGAGAATGTGGTCTTGCGTTATGACAAGGCCGTGCTGGTGTTCTCTCTCGAGATGCCAGGGGACTCCCTGGTCATGCGTATGCTGTCATCCCTGGGGCGCATCGATCAGAGCAAGGTGCGCGCCGGTCGGTTGGATGACGATGACTGGCCGCGGCTTACCTCAGCGGTGAATCTGCTGAATGACCGCAAGCTGTTCATTGATGACACGGCCGGCCTCTCGCCGATGGAGATGCGCGCGCGGGCGCGTCGCGTAGTGCGCGAGCACGGCGAAATCGGCATGATCATGATCGATTATCTGCAGTTGATGCAGATCGGCGGCTCCTCGGAAAACCGCACCAACGAAATTTCCGAGATTTCCCGCTCGCTGAAGGCCTTGGCCAAGGAATTCAATGCCCCGGTAGTGGCGCTGTCGCAGCTCAACCGTTCCCTTGAGCAGCGACCGAACAAACGACCCATTAACTCGGACCTCCGTGAATCGGGCGCGATCGAGCAGGATGCGGACGTGATCATGTTCGTTTACCGGGATGAAGTTTACCATCCGGATACTCAGGATCAGGGTATCGCCGAAATCATCATCGGCAAGCAGCGGAACGGCCCGATCGGTAATATCCGACTGGCCTTTCTGGGCAAATTCACCCGTTTCGAAAACCTCGCACCCGGCTCCTACGCTGGCTACGGGGATATGGAGTAACCATGTCCGTCAGCATGCCGGCCGCCAGGCCGCTATTCGATTATCCCAAGTACTGGGCCGAATGTTTTGGTGCAGCACCTTTTCTGCCAATGAGCCGGGACGAGATGGACCTGCTCGGCTGGGACAGCTGCGACATCATTATCGTGACCGGCGACGCTTACGTGGACCACCCCTCATTCGGGATGGCGATCATCGGCAGGCTGCTCGAGGCGCAGGGATTCCGGGTTGGCATCATCAGCCAGCCAGACTGGCAGAGCAAGGACGCTTTCACGCAGCTGGGCAAGCCGAACCTGTTCTTCGGCGTGGCCGCGGGCAACATGGATTCGATGATCAACCGCTACACGGCCGATCGCAAGATCCGCTCCGACGATGCTTATACACCTGGCGGAAAGGCGGGCAGTCGGCCGGATCGAGCCAGTTTGGTGTATAGCCAGCGTTGCCGCGAAGCCTTCAAAGACGTGCCGGTGGTGCTCGGCGGGATCGAAGCCTCGCTGCGCCGTATAGCGCATTACGACTACTGGCAGGACAAGGTACGTCACTCCCTGCTGCTCGATGCCAAGGCAGACATCCTGCTGTACGGCAACGCCGAGCGTGCTGTCGTCGAGATCGCCCAGCGCCTGAGCCGCGGCGAAGACATCCAGTCGATCACCGATATACGCGGTACCGCTTTCATGCGCCGTGACACGCCACAGGGCTGGTTCGAGCTGGATTCGACACGTATTGATCGCCCCGGCAAAGTCGACAAGATCATAAATCCCTACGTGAATACCCAGGACACCAGCGCCTGCGCCGTGGAACAGGCCAAGGGGCCGTCCGAAGACGGCGTCCAGGAGGTAACCGCGGACGGCGTTCAGGTGGTTCATCTGCTACCGCATCCGCGACTGGAGCGGGACAAGACGGTTATCCGTTTGCCATCCTACGAGAAGGTGAAAAGTGACCCGGTGCTTTACGCCCACGCCAACCGCGTACTGCATCTGGAGACCAATCCCGGCAACGCCCGTGCTCTGGTTCAGCGCCACGCAGAGAAGGATGTGTGGTTCAACCCGCCGCCTATTCCGCTGACCACCGAGGAAATGGATTACGTATTCGGCCTGCCCTATGCCCGTGTTCCGCACCCGGCGTATGGCGATGCGAAGATTCCCGCATATGAGATGATCCGTTTTTCGGTGAACATCATGCGTGGCTGTTTTGGTGGCTGCACCTTCTGCTCGATTACCGAGCATGAGGGGCGCATCATCCAGAACCGTTCCCATGACTCGATCATCCGAGAAATCGAAGAGATCCGTGACAAGGTCCCAGGCTTTACCGGCGTGATCTCCGACCTGGGCGGGCCGACTGCCAACATGTACCGCATCGCCTGCAAGAGTCCCGAGATCGAGGCCGCCTGCCGTAAACCCTCCTGCGTCTATCCGGGAATCTGTGAGAATCTGAATACCGATCATTCGTCGTTGATTGGTCTGTACCGCAAGGCGCGTGAACTGCCCGGCGTGAAAAAGGTGTTGATTGCCTCCGGTCTGCGCTATGACCTGGCGGTCGAGTCGCCGGAGTACGTCAAGGAGTTGGTCACCCATCACGTCGGCGGCTACCTGAAGATCGCTCCGGAACACACCGAGCAAGGACCGCTTAGCCGGATGATGAAGCCCGGCATCGGTACCTACGATACCTTCAAGCGTCTGTTCGAGAAATACACCAAGGAGGCGGGCAAGAAGCAGTATCTGATTCCGTATTTCATCGCAGCTCATCCGGGCACCTCGGATGAAGACATGATGAATCTGGCGCTCTGGCTCAAGACCAACGATTTCCGCGCCGATCAGGTGCAGGCTTTCTATCCCTCACCGATGGCTACCGCCACGGCGATGTACCACTCGGGCAAGAACCCGCTGCGACGCGTCACCTACAAGAGCGATGGTGTAGCCAGCGTTAAGGGCGAACGCCAGCGTCGGCTGCACAAATCGTTCCTGCGTTATCACGACCCGAAGAACTGGCCCCTGCTGCGCGAGGCGCTGAAGGAAATGGGTCGATCGGATCTGATCGGTAATAGCAAGCAGCATCTGATACCGACGTTCCAGCCAGCAGTTGAGGGCTACGCCAGTGCCCGGCGCAAGAACTCGACGCCCCAGGGTGCGAAGGCCAAACCGGGTGTTCTGCTGACACAGCATAACGGTTTGCCGCCACGCGACAGTGGCGCCCGCAAGAAGCCGGGAGGCAAGAAGCCGGGCCGATCTGCTCCTAGGGCATCCGCTCGGAGATCCTGAGGGGAGGGCCGGTCAGTCGGGTGTTTTCTTCTGCTTGCGCCCGACCCAGTAGTCGATCTGTTCGCGCAGTTGCGCGAGCTCGACCGGTTTGGCGATATGCGCATTCATCCCGGCACGCCGCGACCGCTCGCGGTGCTCGGGGAGAATGTGCGCGGTCAGCGCGATGATCGGCAGTGGTTCGCGACCACGGCTCTTTTCCCATTCGCGAATCAGCTGTGCAGCGTCGAATCCATCCAGTTCAGGCATTTCACAATCCATCAACACCAGGTCGTACTGTCCGCTCTTCACCGCTTCGACAGCTTCGCGACCATTCTGTACCGCTGTTGCCTGGAGTCCCAGCTTGCCCAGCATCCCCCGGATTACTTTGGTGGATATGCTGTTGTCTTCGGCAATCAGAACTCGGAAGCCATCGGTTGATGATTCATCCGGGCTTTCCGCCAGGCTGTCCGGTTTCTGTTCCAGCGCGCCGACATGTTGCTGCCACTCGTCTGCAAGGGTGGTGCGCAGGGTATAGCCGGCCACGGGCTTGCTGAGTATGCGGCGCACGCCAGCGGCCCGTGATATGACCCGGCTGGGTGCCTGACTGATACCCGTCAGCATGATGATCAATAAGCTGTTACCAATAGCGGGGTCGTCCTTGATCCGGCTGGCAAGTTCCAGTCCGCTCATTCCAGGCATGACCTGATCTACCAGCAGGATCTCGAAGGGATTGCCCAGGTGGGCCTGGGTGCGCAGCAGTGCGAGTGCTTCCTTCCCACTGGCTACCGTCTCGGCATGCATGCCCCAGGCATTGCACTGGTTTTGCAGCACTTTTCGGCAAGTTGCGTTGTCATCAACGATCAATGTACGCCGGTCGATCAGAAAGCGCCCCTCAGACAGCAGGTCCGAGCTGACAGACGGAGACTGCACCGCCAGCGTGAACCATACCGAATTCCCCTGCTCGGAGGCATATTTTATGCCGATTTTACCGCCCAGCATGCGTACCAGCTGGCTGGCGATGAGTAGGCCAATATGGCCGGTGTGGTCCGCCTGCTCAAGCAATCGGGCAGTGTCCATGGATGTTTTCAGCAGTGATTCACGGGCCTGGTCCGGTATTTCGCTGCCGGTATCCTGTACTGCAAAACGCAGTAGTGCGCCCTGTTCGTTATTCTCCAGTCGCACGACCAGCAGTATTTCCCCCTCGGTAGTCAGACGCAGGGAATTGTTCAGCAGGTTGGTCAATATTTGCCTCAGCCTGGTAGGGTCGCTCTCTATCGTGCGGGGCACTTCGGGGTGAACGTAACTGATGAGTTCGACATGCTGATTGCCGGCGCGGCTGCGCATGGTTTCCATGCAGTCATTGATCAGGCCATGGAGATCGAACTGGACCTGCTCGAGAATCATTTCCCCTGATTCGAGCCGGGACATGTCCAGAATCTCGTTTATCAGATTCAGCAGATCGCTGCCCGAGCCATGAATTGTCTGTACATAGTCCCGTTGTTTAGCTGACAGTGCGGTATCGAGCAGCAACTCCGACATGCCCAGCACGCCGTTCATCGGCGTGCGAATCTCATGGCTTATACGGGCAAGGAATTCCGCTTTGGTGCGCTGTTCAGTCTGCCGCGCAGCGCTGACCTCTCGACGAGCCGCACGTTGGGCTATACGACGCTGCAGACGCGTGTGCATACCCCAGGCGAAGCCGACCAGTGCTAGCCAGAGCAGAAATACCACTGTGCTGTCGCCAAGGGGGTGGGCGGCAGGTCGGTACTCGACAATGAAGCTGGCAAACATGAATACGATTGCTAACAGAAACGATTTCTCCACAGGCTGGTGTCGTAGCCATAGAAACAGCATCAACAGTGCAGTCAGTAGCGGTAAGGCCAGCCGTAATGTGTTTGTAGCCAGGTTGAGCAGGCTTACGTCCAACGCGGCGACGAGGATGACCAGTCCCATCGCAGCCGCTGCCAGCATCAGGCTTTGGGATACGCCGCCTTTGCTACGCAGGCTTTCCCGGGGCAGAAGGCTGAGAAGGATGAGAGCCATGATCGGATAGGCGGCAAGTTGCAGCAGCGCCGAGGTATGCCCGCGAAGAGCTGGGAAGGCCGTGACGATCCAGCTTATGCCGCTGAGTGCACTGGCGCCGAGTGTCAGCGCAGCAAGCGCGAGTAACAGATGAAAGGGGTCGCGGCTGACTACGCCATGCAGCAGACCGTGTAGTGCCAGCGCGAGCAGCAGGCCTACCAGGATGCCCTGCAAGGCCTGGCTGGCGCTCTGTCTGGTGGCTGCTTCCTGAACGCTGGCCACCTCGACCAGAGTGGTCAGTGGGAAATCGCTGCGCAGGCGCAGATAGGCCTGATAATCACCGCTGTCGGTGGTGTCCAGCAGGAATGCATAGCCGGGATAGGGCAATGTATCTGTAGCCTCGGGTACGCCGGCACCGGCGAGCTTCCGGGCTATCAGGTTTTCATTGCGTAGCAGGTATAGCTCGGCCCGCGGAATCAGGGGGTTTTCCACCAGTAGTTGCCGGGCGTAGCCGCCCTGTAAGGGGATTTGCAGCCAGAGTGCCCCTTCGGCAGGTAAGCGCAGGAGGCCCGGCGCACGGGGCGCAAAGCGATGCGCGTAGCGGCTGGAAGCGACGTCGTCGAGCGATAGCTGGCCGCTGGTGTCGACAAAGATGTTGTAAGTGGGATCACCGGTCTCGTTTGCGCCGACCCAACTGGCCATGGCCATGACCAGAGCCGCGAGAAGGGCAAGAAACCAGCTCGTCTGCTTCAAAATGATTGCGTCCTATCCATGGGCGATCGGTAGGCAGGTTGTGTCTGCGAGTAGTAAGTATAGCTCAAGGCCAGCCCGGTCGGCATGGGTCCGCCAGCCTCGTTGCTGGCTAAGCAGGCCAGCGCCTGCCGCCGGGTCAGCATCAACCGGTGGCAGGTCCGTTGTCAGTCATTCTGCTGTTCGCGCGCTATGGCACGATAACCGATATCGGTGCGGTAGAAGCTGCCCTCCCAGCTGGCCTTTTTCGCCAGCAGATAGGCGTTTTCCTGTGCCTGCTGGACGTCCTCGCCCAGCGCCGTCGCGCACAGGACCCGGCCGCCACTGGTGACAATCCTGCCGTCGGCCAGCGCCGTTCCTGCGTGGAATATCTTGCCATCCAGCTTGCCCGCATCTTCCAGGCCATTGATTACCGCGCCTTTGGCATAGTTGCCCGGGTAGCCGCCTGCGGCCAGGACCACGCCAAGGCTGGGTCGCGGATCCCACTCGGCTTCGCTCTTGTCGAGTTGCCCCTGCAATGCGGACTCGATCAGCGCAACCAGGCTGGATTGCAGCCGCAGCATGATCGGCTGGGTTTCGGGATCACCGAACCGACAGTTGAACTCGATCACCCGTGGCGCCCCATCGGGATCTATCATCAGGCCAGCATAGAGGAATCCGGTGTAGACGTTGCCCTCGGCAGCCATGCCGCGGACCGTCGGCCAGATTACTTCGTCCATGACCCGCTGGTGCACGGCCGGTGTGACGACCGGCGCGGGCGAGTAGGCCCCCATGCCGCCGGTATTTGGTCCGGTATCACCATCGCCGACCCTCTTGTGGTCCTGGCTGGTTGCCATGGGCAATACATGCTCACCATCAACCATGACAATGAAACTGGCTTCCTCGCCGTCGAGAAAGTCCTCGATCACTACACGCGAGCCGGCTTCGCCAAAGGCATTGCCTGACAGCATGTCGCGTACCGCGTCTTCCGCTTCGGCCAGGGTCATGGCGACAATAACGCCCTTGCCAGCAGCCAGACCGTCCGCCTTGATCACGATTGGCGCGCCCTTGCGTTTCAGGTAAGCCAGCGCAGCCTCGACCTCGGTGAAGTTCTCGTAATCAGCGGTAGGAATCCGGTGGCGCGCCAGAAAGTCCTTGGTGAAAGCCTTGGAGCCCTCAAGTTGGGCCGCCCCTGCGGTAGGACCGAAACACTTGAGGTCGCGCTGGCGAAACAGATCCACCACGCCGGCCACCAATGGCGCCTCGGGCCCGACGATGGTCAGCGCGACATTCTCGGCAGCGAAATCGGCAAGCCGCTCCAGCTCGAGAACGTCAATGTCAACGTTCTTGCACTTCCCTTCGGTGGCTGTGCCGGCATTACCCGGCGCCACGAATACGGTCTCCACGCGAGGGTCCTGAGCCGCTTTCCAGGCCAGGGCGTGTTCACGTCCACCACTACCGATAATCAGAATATTCATGGGTCTCTCCCAGGGGAGAGCGGCAAACGCCAATTGACAAGTTTCAAGCAGATCCTGTGGTCGGTGCTTGTGGCTTGCAGCTGGTGGCTTGCCGCTCGTTGTTAGTGCCTGAAATGGCGCATGCCGGTAAATACCATGGCCATACCGGCTTCGTCGGCGGCCGCAATTACTTCAGCATCGCGCATTGAGCCGCCGGGCTGAATCACCGCGCTGATGCCGTTCGCTGCGGCGTTCTCGATGCCGTCACGGAAGGGGAAGAAGGCATCTGAGGCCATTACTGCGCCCTTGACCTGCAGACCCGCGTGTTCGGCCTTGATCGCGGCGATACGCGCCGAATTGACCCGGCTCATCTGGCCGGCGCCGATACCTACGGTCTGACGCTGGCTGGCATAGACAATGGCGTTGGACTTGACGAACTTGGCAACTTTCCAGGCGAACACCAGATCGTTGATCTCTTGCTCGGTCGGCGCGCGCCGTGTGACTACCTTCAGATCCTCGGCGGTAATCATGCCGATATCCCGACTCTGCACCAACAAGCCGCCGTTGACGCGCTTGAAATCCCAGTCGGCCTGCGGCTGGGCGTTCCATTCGCCGCACTCGAGCAGGCGCACATTGGCCTTGGCGCTGACTACTTCGCGGGCGCCGGCGCTGATGCGTGGAGCGATGATTACCTCGACGAACTGGCGCTCGACGATTGCCCTGGCCGTCTCTGTGTCCAGCTCGCGGTTAAATGCGATGATGCCGCCAAAGGCCGACTCGGAGTCGGTAGCATAGGCCAGCTCGTAGGCCTGACGGATCCCTCCCTCGGCATCCGGTACCACCGCGACGCCGCACGGGTTGGCGTGCTTGACGATGACGCAGGCAGGTTTGCTGAAGCTTTTCACGCATTCCAGCGCAGCGTCGGTATCGGCCACGTTATTAAAGGAGAGCTCCTTGCCCTGCAGCTGC
The DNA here is from genome assembly GCF_041579695.1 of Halopseudomonas sp. Classification (GTDB taxonomy): domain Bacteria; phylum Pseudomonadota; class Gammaproteobacteria; order Pseudomonadales; family Pseudomonadaceae; genus Halopseudomonas. Next base: position 9,333 of record NZ_JBFGFI010000012.1, on the reverse strand, counting down.
ACCGCGGTTGCGATACAGGCATCGGCAGGCTCGGCTTCCCGATAGAAGGCGGCGGCCTGATGCGGATTCTCTCCGTAGCGCATGTCCTGCGCCTTGATGAACTGGCGGTTGAACGTGCGCGGAAATGCACAGCGATTGTCGGTAGTCAGGTTATCTGCCTGCCGATCTATAGTGCCCAGATAGTTGGCGATCATGCCGTCGTACGATGCAGTATGTTCAAACGCCTTTAACGCCAGCTCAAAACGTTGTGCGTAGGTCAGGCCGCCGGCTTTCAGCGCTGCGACGATGTCGGTGTAATCGCTTGAGCTGACAACGATGGCAACATCCTTGTGGTTCTTCGCGGCAGAACGGACCATGGTCGGTCCACCGATATCGATGTTCTCGATTGCATCAGGCAGGCTGCAGCCCGGCTTGGCGACGGTAGCGGCAAAAGGGTAGAGGTTGACCACGACCATATCGATCGGCTGGATGCCGTGCTGCTGCATTATCTCGCCGTCGATATCGCGCCGGCCGAGAATGCCGCCGTGGATCTTCGGGTGCAGGGTCTTTACACGGCCGTCCATCATCTCCGGAAAGCCTGTGTAATCGGCCACTTCGGTGGCGTCGAGACCCTGTTCACGCAGAAGCTTGAAGGTGCCGCCAGTCGAAAGAATCTCGACGCCCTGGGCGCTCAGTTCGCGGGCGAAATCAACGATTCCGGTCTTGTCGGAAACGCTGATCAGCGCGCGACGAACCGGCAGGCGGTTGGTTTGGTCGGTCATGGGTTTTCCAGTTGTGGTCTATTGATAATCAGAGCCGGGCATCCGGCGCTCTGGCCGGCATGCCCTTTCCAGCTGCAGCAGTTTGCTTCAGAGGAGCCCGTACTGCTTGAGTTTCTTGCGTAGCGTGCCCCGGTTGAGGCCGAGGATCTCGGAGGCGCGGGTCTGATTGCCCTTGACGTGTTCCATCACGCTCTCAAGCAGCGGTGCCTCGACCTCGCAAAGCACCATGTTGTAGACGTCGGTAACATCCTGGCCGTCAAGGTGCTCGAAATAATTCTGCAAAGCCTGTTCGACGCTGTTGCGCAGTGTGCGGCTGCTCTGGCTGAGCTTGTCCGGCTCAATAAAGGCGGTGTCTTCAGGTACGTCGCTCACGGTTTCAGGTCCAGTCATCACTGATGCATTCAATAGGGTCATGCCGCAAGGTCTCCTTCCAGCAAGCGGGTAAAAAAGGTCTGTATGTTCTGGTGTTGCTGCGCCGGACACTCGAGACGATTGAAAGTGCGGCGGAAGTCTCCGGCACCCGGCAGGGTCTGCAGGTACCACCCCACATGCTTGCGGGCTATGCGCACACCCTGGTGCTCGCCATAGAAGCGATGCAGGGCATGCAGGTGTTCAATCAGGGTTTTCTGTTGCCATTCCAGGGGCGGGGGCGGAAGCAGTTCGCCACGCTCCAGGTAGTGGTTGATCTCGTTGAATATCCACGGCCGCCCCTGTGCCGCGCGGCCGACCATCACGGCGTCGGCACCAGTATGACGCAGAACCTGCTGGGCTTTTTGCGGAGAGTCGATATCGCCATTGGCGAAGATCGGGATGCCGGCCTGTTGTTTTATCGCGGCAATGGTGTCGTACTCGGCGAAGCCGGTATACAGCTGATTGCGCGTGCGCCCATGCACTGCCAGCGCCTGAATCCCCGACTCTTCGGCGATGCGCGCTATGGTCAGGCCATTACGCTGTGCTTCGCACCAGCCGGTACGTATCTTCAGTGTCACTGGCAGGTTCACCGCGTTGACCACCGCTTCGAGTATTTCGGCGACAAGCGTCTCGTCACGCATCAGCGCAGAGCCGGCGGCCTTGTTGCAGACTTTCTTGGCCGGACAGCCCATGTTTATGTCGATGATCTGGGCGCCCAGTTGCTCGTTCATGCGCGCGGCCTCGGCCATCATCTGCGGATCGCCACCGGCGATCTGGACCGAACGGGGCTCGTCTTCACCTCGATGGTCGAGCCGGTTGCGCGATTTGCGGCTGTTCCACAGACGGATATCACTGGTGACCATCTCGGATACCACCAGGCCCGCTCCCAGCTTCCGGCACAATTGCCGGAAAGGAAGATCGGTAACACCCGCCATCGGCGCGAGTATGACCTGGCTGGCGAGTTGGTAGGGTCCGATTCGAATCACAGCATGGTCCATCCCTGTACTGTCGGCTCATTGATGGTGTGCCCGGTCAAACAATCCCGGGGTCATTCCGCGGGCGACCCGAGGGCTGCCGTAACGCACCGGCATTATGTTTGCGCGAAAAGGGCGCTAATCATACCCGCTCCGGGTGACCATATAAAGACTGGATTGGACGAATTGTGTACAGACCTGCCGACTGGTTCAGGGGCTCAGAAAGTCCAGCTGATAGCCGGCCGCCTCGGGCCCGGGATCGAGCATATCAAGCGCTACGCGGACGGGCGTCTGGGGTGGCATCAGGGTAGCACCTGCCAGCTCTCCGCCCAGATACTCATCGGGTCGAAACCGCTTGCTGAGGACCTCTCGTCCCCGGGTGTTGTTGAACGTCATGCGCAGCACCGGGAAGGGCTGGGCAAACTCGGCACGGTTGTACAGAATTACATCAATCGCCAGCGCGTTGGGGTATTCCGGGTGAGGGCGGACCATAAGGTTGCTGCTGCGGATCAGGTCGATGTTGACCCGCGCCGGCAGCTCGCATCCGGCCAGGATGCAGAACTGGTCCAGATAGGGGCGGGTCTGCTCGTTGTGGGTCAGGGTGTTGAAGTTGTAAAAGATTGCCTGGGCGGGCAGCCCGAGCAGGGCGAGAATGCTCAGCGCAACCCACAAGGGTCGGTAGCGGCTGCGTCGGGCTCGCGGCTGCTCGTACAGCAGGATGGGTTCATCCGCCAGATCGGGTAGATCGACCAGCTCGCCGAGTCGCGGTTCGCGGCGTCGCCGTGGATCATCGATTTGCTCTGGCGGCTCTTGAGCGTCAGTCTGCTCGTCGTCCGTATGGGGGTCGGCAGCACGGCCCCGCAGGAAGATGCCGCTGTCTGGCTCTGGTGCGGCAGCATTGGCGCGCGGGCTGTCGGCGGCGCTGCTGGCTGTGCTTTCTGTCGGCGGCGCTTCCAGTTCGAAGTCCCGTGCGATCGGTGCCGCAAGAAAGTCCTCGTGAAGGTCGAATTCTTCGTCCCTCCTTTCTGTGGGCACAGGCCCTGATTCTGACTGCGCCTCGCTGTTGGAGGGAGCCTGATCTGTGTCGGACTCATACAGTCTGTCCCAAGGGTCAGCCTCCTCGTCCTGAGCGTCCATGGACGAATCGAGATCCGGCTGGGCGACATCTTCGACGCCGGACTCGGTCGGCACTTCTGGCTCGGACTCATCCTCCGGTTCTGTCACCAGCCGGAACTCGGCTTGATCGGGACGCTCCCCGGCGGCGGATTCGGTTGAACGGCCAGCCGGGTTGATCTCATCGAGGATCGACTCATCCAGACCCAGGGCCTCGAGATCGAGATTATCCAGATCCATTTCGTCATGGATCATCAGTGTGTCGCGGCTCTCATCCGCTTTGGTAGCGCCGGAGGGCACGGCAGAGTGTCTGGCAGACGGCTCGTCTGCAGCTTCAGGTGCCGGGGTTGGCGAGGTGATCGTAAGGTTGGCGTTGAAAACTTTCAGGCAGGCGCCACAGCGCACGTTGCCGGCTGCCGCCTGCAGGTGTTCCTGCGACAGCCGGAACCGCGTCCGACAGAAAGGGCATTGCGCTATCAGCGATTCGCTCATGGTTGACCGGTGATCCTTTGCCGTCGTGAAAGCTAGAATGACATTGTGCCGTGAACCGGGTCAGGTCGCCAGGCGGCGTCTGCCACTGATTCGAATCCAGCCATCGCATTCCGCGACCGGATCGAGGTCAAAATCGCTGCGGTAGGCTGCAAGTATATCCGCGGTCTGTTCGCTGAGGATGCCAGAAAGCGCGATCAGTCCGCCCGGTTTCACCAGCCTCGTCAATTGCGGCGCCAGCGTGACCAGCGGTCCGGCGAGGATGTTTGCTACCAGTACATCCCCCGGCTCCTGCGGCATAGCTTCAGGTAGATAGAGCCTGAACTTCTCATCGGCCACCCGGTTGCGCTGGGCATTGTCGCGAGAGGCCTCGAGCGCCTGTGTATCGATATCAGTCCCCACCGCCTGGCTGACCCCGAGCAACAGCGCCGCGATGGCCAGGATGCCGGAACCGCAGCCGAAGTCGATCAGCAGCTTGCCCTGCAGATCCTGGGCATCCAGCCACTCCAGGCAAAGCGCGGTAGTGGGGTGCGTTCCAGTGCCGAATGCCAGGCCTGGGTCGAGCAGCAGGTTAACTGCATCCGGCTCCGGCGCAGCGTGCCAACTGGGCACGATCCATAGCCGCCGACCGAAGCGCATGGGCTGAAAATGTTCCATCCAGCTGCGTTCCCAATCCTGATCGGCAATCTCTTCGATCTCGTGTGCTGGCAGTTCGCCCGGCCATAGACCCTGCAGGGAGCCCAGTAGGGCAGCGCGGTCGGTATCAGCCTCGAACAGGGCGAGAAGGTGGGTGTGGGACCAGAGCGGAGTGGTTCCCAGGTCGGGTTCGAAAATGGGTTGGTCTTCAGCGTCCATGAAAGTGACTGATACTGCGCCGAGCGCCAGCAGGGTATTTTCCAGCGGATCGGCCTGCTCGGGGGTAATGGCAAGCCGGAGTTGTAGCCAGGGCATGGGTGTTCCTTCGCAAACCGGGTTTCAGCTGGAGGGCCTCAAGCTGCAGGCTCCAGGCAGTAGAAAAAACTCGGGAGCGGACTGGCCGCTCCCGAGAATCGGATAATACGCTTGCAGCTTGCAACTGCGGCCTATTCGATGCCCAGCTTGTGCTCGAGGTAGTGGATGTTCACACCGCCCTTGCAGAACCCGGCGTCGCGAACCAGGTCACGATGCAGCGGCGTATTGGTTTTGATGCCGTCCACCACCAATTCGTCCAGGGCGTTGCGCATGCGCGCCAGTGCTTCATCGCGCGTCGCCCCATAGGTGATCAGCTTGCCGACCAGTGAATCGTAGTTTGGCGGTACCTTGTAACCACTGTACAGATGCGAATCGACGCGCACGCCATTGCCGCCCGGGGCGTGGAAGAACGTTACGGTGCCCGGACTGGGCATGAAGGTTTTCGGGTCTTCGGCGTTGATCCGGCATTCGATCGAGTGACCGCGGATGACCACGTCCTCCTGGGTGATGCTCAGCGGCTGTCCGGAAGCAACCAGGATCTGCTCCTTGACGATGTCGATCCCAGTGACCATTTCGGAGACGGGATGCTCCACCTGAACCCGGGTGTTCATCTCGATGAAGAAGAACTCACCGTTTTCGTAGAGAAATTCGAAGGTACCGGCGCCGCGGTAGCCCAGGTCAATACAGGCCTTGACGCAACGGGCCTGAACCATCGCGCGGGCTTCCTCGTCGATGCCGGGCGCAGGTGCTTCCTCGATGATCTTCTGGTGACGGCGCTGCAGCGAGCAGTCGCGGTCCCCTAGATGTACTGCATGACCTTGCCCGTCGGAGAGTATCTGGACCTCGACATGGCGCGGGTTGGTCAGGAATTTTTCCAGGTAGACGACCGGATTGCCGAAAGCTGCACCGGCTTCAGTGCGGGTCAGCGCGATCGACTTGATCAGTTCGCTTTCTTCATGGACGACGCGCATGCCTCGACCGCCACCGCCACCGGAGGCCTTGATGATCACCGGATAGCCTACGCGGCGGCCAATCGCCAGGCATTCGGCCTCATCATCCGGCAAGGGGCCGTCGGAACCGGGTACGGTGGGTACGCCGGCATCGATCATCGCGGCAATCGCAGAGACTTTGTCACCCATCAGCCGGATTACTTCAGCGCTCGGGCCGATAAAGGTAAAGCCGGAATTCTCGATCTGCTCGGCGAAGTCGGCGTTTTCGGCGAGAAAACCATAGCCCGGGTGTATCCCATCGGCACCGGTTACTTCTGCGGCGCTGATGATCGCAGGAATGTTCAGATAGGATTCCGTGGCATTGGCCGGACCGATACAGACGGTTTCGTCGGCAAGGGCCAGGTGCATGAGTTCACGGTCGGCCGTGGAATGCACGGCGACGGTCTTCAACCCCAGCTCCTTGCAGGCGCGAATCACGCGCAGGGCAATCTCACCGCGGTTGGCTATAAGTACTTTTTGCATCGTTGGCTCCGGGTCGGGCTCAGGCGATGCTGAACAGGGGTTGGTCGAATTCCACCGGCTGGCCGTTGTCCGCCAGGATGGCCTGAACTACGCCGCTTTTGTCAGCTTCGATATGGTTCATCATCTTCATCGCTTCGACGATGCACAGGACGTCGCCTGCCTTCACGCTATGGCCCACTTCGACGAAGGATCCGGCTGCCGGTGAGGGCGAGCGGTAGAACGTGCCCACCATGGGCGAACGAACCAGGTGTCCGGCCGGCTCTGCTGGCGGGGTTTCGACCAGCGAGGCGGGGGCGGTCGGAGCTGCGACGGGCGCTGCCGCGGGTGCCGGAGCCGGTTGCGGATAATATTGTGGTTGTGCGGCCTGCTTGCTGTGGCGGCTGATCCTTACCGATTCTTCGCCTTCATGTATCTCCAGTTCGTCGATACCGGATTCTTCCAGAAGCTCGATCAGTTTTTTTACTTTGCGGATATCCATTGGTGCTTGCACTCCAGAGCAGTTTTAGTCTTGTTCGGTTTGTTCAATCAAATGTATCGCCGCATCCAGCGCCAGTTGGTAACCCCTGGCGCCCAGCCCGCAGATCACGCCTACTGCTACGTCGGAAAAGTAGGAATGATGGCGGAAGGACTCGCGTTTATGCACGTTGGATAGATGCACTTCGATAAATGGGATGCTCACCGCCAGCAATGCGTCACGTATTGCGACACTGGTATGGGTAAAAGCCGCTGGGTTGATAAGGATGAAATCGATTGCCTCATCCCGCGCTGAATGAATGCGCTCGATCAGTTCGTGTTCGGCATTGCTTTGCAGGCTCAGCAGATGATGGCCCCTGGAGGCGGCCTGTTCGCGCAGGGTCTGTATGATCTGCTCGAGGGTGGCAACGCCATAGACCCCCGGCTCCCGGGTACCGAGGAGGTTCAGATTGGGTCCGTTGAGTACCAGAATGCTTGCCATTACTATCGATCCACAGGCAGTGAGAAAAAGCTGACCGTCAGGTCATGGGTGGAAGTCTGCCGGAAACTGCGCGAGCTGTCCAGAATCGCTCGGTTGCCCTCAGATGCCCGCATGATTGCCGCAGATGAGTATAGATTACTTGTCGGGGACTGACGCGAGTCGTTGCAAAAAGCCGTCCCGGTCGATTTCGCCCTGAATGCGCAAACCGGCGATCTCGGAGCCTTCGCGGCTATAGAAGAGAAATGCCGGAGGTCCGAACAGCCCTTTATCGGTCAGCCATTGACGCTGATCTGCGGTGTTGTCGGTCAGGTCCAGCTTGATGCGAACGAAGTCCTCGAGCTGTCCGCGCACAGTTTCATCGCGCAGGACGCGGCGTTCTATGACCTTGCAGCTGATACACCAGTCGGCATACAGCTCGATCACTGCGGGGCGGCTTAATTCTGATGCGCGGGCCAGTTGTGCGTCGATGCCTGCCTGGCTCCCCACGACGGTAAAGAACCCTTCGCTGGATGCGGTCCGGGCCTGCCCCGCTGTGGTCAGCGGAGCGAGCGGACGCAGCGGATCGGAGCCGCCAGCCAGAGCCCCGGCTAGAGACACGGCAGCGTAAATCGCAGCGAGTAAAGCCACGATGCGGGCGAGCTTGCTGGCGACACTCTGGCTGGCGCGCTCGAACAATCCAAGCTGCACCGCCAGGCCGGCTGCGAGAACAGCCCATAGGGCCAGGCTGATCGGCCCTGGAAGCAGGCGCTCAAGCAGCCAGATGGCTACACCGAGCAGGCCGAAGCCGAACAGTTGCTTGACCGTATCGAGCCAGGGCCCCGATCGGGGCAGTAATGCATTGCCAAAGACGGCCACCAGAAGCAGGGGTGCGCCCATGCCGAGTGCCAGCGCGAATAGCCGCAGGGCGCCGCCGCCGGCATCTCCGGTGGTGCTGATGTAAACCAGAGCGCCAGCCAGCGGCGCGGAGATGCAGGGGGACACCACCAGGGTCGAGAGCGCTCCCATCACTGCAGCGCCGGGGATCGACCCGCCCCGGGTGCGGCTGCCCAGGCGTTCCAGGGGTTCACGCAGGAAAGCGGGGAGGCGCAGGTCGAACAGGCCGAACATGGCCAGCGCGAAGATCACGAAAAATACCGCAAAGGTTCCCAGCACCCAGGGCGATTGCAGACGGGCCTGAATGTTCATTGCCGCGCCGAACAGCCCAATCAGGGCGCCTACGGCAGCGAAGGTCAGCGCCATGCCCAGCACGTAGCTCAGCGCGAGCACCACCGCACGCATGCGGTCGATATCCGCGCGGCCAACCACCAGGCTGCTGAGAATCGGCAGCATGGGTAGCACGCAGGGTGTGAATGTCAGCCCCAGGCCGGCGAGGAAAAACAGCAGCAGTGCCAGAGTTGCCCCCTGGGTGGGGGGCGCATCCGCGCGGGCGTCAGCTTCCCCGCTGGCTGCGGGCGAGCTGCCCGGCAGGGGCAGAATCACTGTTTCCGGGGGGTAGCAGAGCCCGGCATCGGCGCAGCCCTGAAAATCCACCTGCAACTGTTGCTGCGGTGTCAGGCTGCCCTCGAAAACCAACGCTATCTCGAGACGGTCGTAGTAGACCTCCACGTCGCCGAAAAACTCATCGTGACGATTCTGGCCCGCGGGCAACGAAACATCCGTCACGCTGGCGCCATCGCCGGTGAGCTTAAAGCCGAGCCTATGACGGTAAAGGTAATATTCCGGCACTATCTCGAATCGTACACGGATTTCCTGCTCCGATAGTCCCACCACGCCGGGGCGAAATGCATCGTTGACCTGCAGGAAGTTGGTCTGGCTGGCGCTGCCCTGGAGCAGGCCGGGGCCTCCTGTGGAGGAGTTGTCGAGCAGACCTCCCGCGACCAGGCCAGGCACGCACAGGCAGAGCAGCAAAAACAGACGTAAGAGCAAGTTGATTGATCCCGGTTGGCATATAAGGGTGCACCATCATAATCGCTGAGAGAGCCCTTGCCGAGTGACAAAGTGTCATGGGCACCATTTGCGCGGGGGATTGTCTCTTCTGTAGGAGGCCGTTCTTCATTCAGTACGCTTTTTGTCACCTTTGAGCCCGCGCGGGTGAAGTGTGCTTCGCGGATGGGAGTGCTATGCTCGGGATCGAGTTGTTAACAGGAGTCAGCAAATGAAGTTCGGAAAGGGCATGTTCGGCAGCAAATCGACTGGAGGCTCGACCG
>NZ_JBFGFI010000011.1:0-54098 GCF_041579695.1 Halopseudomonas sp. | reverse complement strand
CTTCTGGCTGGCACGCTGGTGCAGGAGGGCAGGGAGCTCTACCAGCGCATCAGTTCCGGCGAGCTGGATCTGGCGAGCTATTTCGAGCAGGTGGTAAATGCATTGCCGCAGGTGCTTCAGAATGCGCTGGCGCGATTTGGCCTGACCGATTTCTCTAATGTACAGGAGCAATTTTCCCGGTTCGGCCAGGATGCAGGTCAGGTGCTGGCCAGCCGGATGTTCAGCCTGGGCCAGGGCACCTTCCAGTTCGTCATCAGCTTTTTTGTCATGTTGTACCTGTTGTTTTTCCTGCTGCGCGATGGTCCGCGCCTGGCGGAGGGGATACGCCGCACTATCCCCCTCGGAGAACCCTACAAGCAGCATTTGCTGGCGCGTTTTACTGCAGTGGTGCGGGCTACTGTCAAGGGAAATGTGCTGGTGGCGATCGTTCAGGGAACGCTGGGCGGTATCATCTTCTTGATACTGGACCTCCAGGGCGCGCTGCTTTGGGGGGCGGTAATGGTTGTGCTGTCGTTATTGCCAGCAGTTGGCGCGGGTCTGATCTGGGGGCCGGTAGCCATCTATTTCCTGGCGAGCGGGGAGTTTGTACCCGCCCTGATTCTCACCGCCTATGGTGTGATAGTCATCGGCCTGGCAGACAACCTGCTGCGTCCAATCCTGGTGGGCAGGGGCGTCAAGTTACCCGACTACGTCATCCTGATTGCCACCATCGGCGGTCTGGTGTTGTTCGGCATCAACGGTTTTGTTATCGGTCCGATGATTGCTGCCATGTTCATTTCCGCTTGGAGTCTTTTTGCTGAAGCGCGGGAGAACCAAGGTTTTGGCGACCGGAACACCACGCAGCAGGAGCCGGATGCGATCTCCAGCGAGAGGGATACAGGCGAGTTGGTGCTCACCGGCCAGAGTTCAGACAGCAGGGATGCGTAGTGCTTGACGCTGTGCCTGCTCCCTGAGAATTACTCGCGAACCCGCCGGATCGCATCCAGCCAGCCCCGGTAGAGCTCGTTGCGCTTGGCTTCGGGCATGGCGGGAGTGAAGGCGCGTTCGCACTGCCAGTGCTCGGCGATTTCATCCAGGCTCCGGTACAGACCGGTCTGAAGTCCAGCCAGGTAGGCCACGCCCAGTGCCGTGGTTTCCGTAACCTGAGGCCGGTCCACCGGTACACCGAGGATGTTGGCCAGGGCCTGGACCACCCAGTTGTTGACTACCATGCCGCCGTCTACCCTCAATGCTGCAGTGCTGTTGGCGCCGTCAGCAGTCATTGCGTCGAGCAGATCGCGGGTCTGGAAGCATACCGACTGCAGCCCGGCGGTAACGATCTCGGCAATACCGGTATCGCGGGTCAGGCCGAATATTGCGCCGCGTGCCTTCGGGTCCCAGTAGGGTGCGCCCAGGCCGGTAAAGGCGGGCACCAGAAAGACGCCGCACTGGTCGCCTGTCTGCTCTGCCATCGCTTCGGTTTCGCCAGCATGCTGGATCAGCTTAAGTCCATCGCGCAGCCACTGTATGGCCGCGCCGGCGACAAATATGCTGCCTTCCAGCGCATAGGTGGTCTTGCCCTGCAACCGGTAGCCGACCGTGGTCAGCAACCGGTTACGCGAGGCGACTGGCACCTCGCCAGTGTTCATTATCATGAAGCAGCCGGTCCCGTAGGTGCTCTTGACCATGCCCGGCTCGAAGCATGCCTGACCGATCAGTGCCGCCTGCTGATCCCCGGCGATGCCGGCGATGGGAATGCTGGCGCCAAGCAGCTCGGGGTCGGTATGGCCAAAATCCGCGGCGCAGTCCATTACTTCAGGCAACAGGCTGGCGGGGATGTCCAGCAGCGTGAGCATGTCTTCGTCCCACTGCTGGGTGTGTATATTGAACATCAGCGTGCGCGAAGCGTTAGTGGCGTCGGTGCGATGAACCTTGCCGCCGGTCAGGCGCCAGAGCAGAAAGCTGTCGACTGTACCGAAGCGCAGTTTTCCCTGTTGCGCACGCTCGCGGGCGCCTTCGACGTTGTCCAGCAGCCAGGACAGCTTGGTGCCGGAAAAGTACGGGTCGATGATCAGGCCGGTCCGCTCGGTCACCATCGGCTCGTGGCCGGCGGCCTTGAGGTCATGGCAGAAGTCGGCAGTGCGGCGGTCTTGCCAGACGATCGCGTTGTGTAGCAGCTCGCCGCTGTCGGCATCCCAAAGCAGCGTCGTTTCGCGCTGATTGGTAATACCGATCGCGCAGATATCCTGCGCATCAAGGCCGGCTTTTTGCAGCACCTGGCGACACACATCCAGGGTGCACGACCAGATCTCCTCGCCATCATGCTCGACCCAGCCATCCTGCGGGAAATACTGCCTGAATTCGGTCTGGACCACCTTCTCCGGCTGGCCCTGGGTATTGAAGATAATCGCACGACTGCTCGTGGTGCCCTGGTCGATGGCGAGGATATGCTGGGCCATGAATGCTGCGCTCCCGTTTCTGTTCGGTTGTTATGATTGTAAGGTTCTGTTGTCGGACGTGTCGGGCAGGCGGGCAATTGGCTTGATCTGTGCGCCGGTCTGCACGGCCAGAAGCTGGGGCGCGAGTTCTATCTCCAGGCCACGCCGACCACCACTGACATACAAGGTAGGCCATTGCCCGGCGCTGCTGTCTATAAAGGTGCGCAGGCGTTTCTTCTGCCCCAGAGGACTGATACCGCCGAGCAGATAGCCGGTGCTGCGCTGGGCCGCCGCGGGATCGGCCATCGCGGTTCTTTTCACCGCCGCGGCGCTGGCGAGCGCTTTCAGATCCAGCATGCCGGTAACCGGTACCACAGCAACCAGCAGCTCGCCGGATTCGCTACTGGCCAGAAGTGTCTTGAATACGCGAGCCGGATCAAGGCCGAGCTTGTCAGCCGCCTCATTGCCGTAGGATTGCGCGGCCGGGTCGTGTTCGTAACGGTGTAGCCGGTATTCGATACTGGCTTTATCCAGCGCTTTGGTCGCGGGGGTCATGGCAGATTCCTGACAGGCGTGGCTACAGAGTAATGAGTCCCTGCGCGATCGCCAAGTCCCTGCTCATCTATCGGCGATCTTCACCACCAGTTTGCCGAAATTCTTGCCCTCCAGCAGCCCCATGAACGCCTCGGGCGCGTTCTCCAGACCTACCACCTGATCTTCCTTCACCCGCACCTTGCCCTCGGCGACCCACGGGGTCATTACCTTGAGAAAATCCGGATAGTACGGGCCGTAATTGTCAAAGATGATAAAGCCCTGCATACGAATCCGCTGGCTGAGCAGCAGACGCATCAACTGTGGCATGCGATCGGGACCCTTTGGCGCCTCGGTTGCATTGTACTGGGCTATCAGGCCACAGACAGGGATCCGCGCGTGGGCGTTAAGCAGCGGCATGACGGCGTCGAACACCTTGCCGCCGACGTTCTCGAAATACACATCGATGCCGTCGGGGCAGGCGCTGGCCAGCTCATCGGCGAGAGTGTCCTTCTTGTGGTCCAGGCATTCGTCGAAACCGAGTTGCTCAACCGCGTAGGCGCACTTTTCCGGCCCGCCGGCGATACCTACCACACGGCAGCCCTTAATCTTGGCCACCTGGCCGACTACGGTGCCTACCGGTCCGGTTGCAGCTGCCACTACTACGGTTTCCCCGGCCTTGGGCTGGCCTATGTCCATCAGGCCCATATAGCCGGTGAAACCAGGCATGCCGAGCACCCCAAGGGCTAGGGAAGGGTGTTTCATGTGCCGGTCGAGCTTGAATACCATCGGCCCGGCGGACAGTGAGTAATCTTGCCAGCCAGCGGTAAAGGACATGACCAGATCGCCCTTGACGTAGCCTCCAAGGTTCGACTCCTCGACCTGACACACCGCAGCGCAGGGCATCACGCCACCTACTGGCACCGGGTCGGCATAGGATTTGGCATCGCTCATGCGTCCGCGCATGTAGGGGTCGAGCGACATCCACTGCGCGCGCAGCAGCATTTGTCCCGCTGCGGGGCGGGGTATGGAAGTCTCGACCAGCTTAAAGTTGTCCGGGCTTGGCGCGCCGACCGGGCGTGATGCTAGCAATATCTGCCGGTTGATCTTGTCTGACTGGGGCATGGATGTCTCCTGTAGGGAGTGATTCTTGGCTACAGGATGCTTGGCGGACACACCGGGGTCAACCAGCGCGCCTGCGGTTGATGGGATGCCATTGATCCGAATGGGATAGGCCTATAGCGAAACCACTGATTCGTCCTGCAAGGCGAGCTCCCAGCTACCCAGGAAATCGCTTGCGCGTGCTCCGCGGTGTGGATACATCAGTTGCCACACATGTGCCAGTTCGTCGATATTGGTGTTATCGCCGAGCTCAAGAGTCTGCTGCCGGTAGATCAGCCAGGCGATCGCGGTCGCGTAGGCCAGGTTGTAGCCTAGCTCGGCATGGGGGTCGCGTAGAAAGCAGCGCTGGCTGGCCAAACCGCGAATCAGGCTGGCCTGGTCGGCGTTGGACGCCAGGTAGTCGTCCCAGATGCTGGTATGCAGGGCGTGCGGTATACCATAGGGACCGATTCCGCCCTGTGGCCGTTTGCCGGGCGGTAGCCAGGCCATCACCAGCAGAGTGCCGAGTAGCAGGTTCTCCGCCGACCGGGACGGAACGCCGAGGTAAGTGAGAGTCGGCCGAATGACCGCCTGGCGTAAGGTGGCAGGGGGCACGAGGGCGAGTATATTGACGGTACTGACAAGGCTGGGAGCCTGATCAGCGTGGGCGATACATTCATGTGTCAGTGGGGTGCCGGCTGTCACAAATTCACCTGAATATCAGAAGCTTATCTGCAGCATAGCCGTAAAAGTACAATGCAATATATTGTTTTTAAAATGATTTAGTTCTTCATACTGTCCCTATATCGCTCGATGATATAAAAATGACACCAGGCAATCCCAGATAACGGAATACAAGCATGATCGCCGACTCGACGATTTCACCCAGTACAGCAATAGATGAGCCCGCTCTCCTGGCACAGCAGCGGCGGTTTGCGGGTCTGCGATTCAGTCAGCAGTTCGAGCCCGCTTTCCAGGCGTACCTGCATGAAAAGATGTGCCGACGGGTCTGGCTGGTGAGTGTTTCGAGCATCGGTCTTATGTTGATATTCGTCTGGATCGATTTCACTTACCTGCCAGAGTACGTCCACGACTACACGATACCGGTCCGGCTGTTCATTGTTCTGGTGGTTTTATTCTGCCTCTGGTATGCCAACCGGCCGGGCAGGGTGGCAACGCGAAGGGCGTTCCTGGTCGCCTCTATCGGTCTCGTCTGTTCTGGCTGGATGGTTGCGATGATCATCGCGGTAAGCCGCCTCGCCGAGCTCAGGGTACCGGTCACCCACGACGGTCTTTACCTGGTGCTGCTGTCGGGTTTCTTCCTGCTCGGTTTGCCGGCACGTCATGCGGTTTTTTCCTCTGTGGCGATTGTGCTCGGGTATTTGTGGGGCGAGTACATGGTAGGCAGCGAACGCACACTGATTATTGGCATTGCGCTGTTTCTGACCTGCTTCATGTTGATCGGCAGTCTGGGTGCGTACATATACGAATACATGATGCGCAGTGCCTTTCTGAACGAGCAATTGCTGGAGGGCGCGCGGGCGAGAGCCGAGCGCGAAAGCCAGGGCAAGACACGTTTTCTGGCCACGGCCAGCCATGACTTGCGTCAGCCCCTGCATGCCATGTCCCTGTTCATCCAGCATCTTGATGAGCGTATTACCGACCCGCCCGTCCGGCTCACGGTAAAACGCCTGGCCGACTCCACGCATCTGTTGCAGGCGATGCTCAACTCGCTACTGGACATGTCTCGCCTGAGCGTCGGTATGGTCAGACCGCAGCTGCGCTCGTTCAATCTCCATTCCTGGTTGCAACGAATCTTGGGAACCTTGGAGGTAAGCGCAGATGAGCGGGGTATAGCTATCGAGCTTGAATGCCCTCAGCGTCTAGCAGTAAATAGCGACCCGTTGCTTCTGGAAAGGCTGGTGCGTAACTTTATCAATAACGCTTTGTTGCATTCCGATGCCACGGTAGTGAGAGTTGAAGTGTCCGAGGTCGAGAATCGGGTGCGTCTGGCTGTAGCGGATAATGGCCAAGGCATGAACGAGACAGAGCAGAAGCAGATATTCGAGGAGTTTACCCAGCTGCGAAATCCTGCACGTACCCTGGAGAAAGGCGTCGGTCTGGGGCTGTCGATTTGCCGCCAGGTGATCCATTTGCTGGAGTATCCTTCCGGGCTGCGCTCGGCACCGGGAGAGGGCTCGAACTTCTGGATAGAGGTGCCGAGCGGAGACTGGATAGAGGATAATGTGACGCCTAGCCGGGCTTTGCAGGAAAAACTGGGTGGACGGATCGTGCTGGTGGAAAACGATGTGATCAACCAGGAGGCGATGGAAACCCTGCTGCATCAGTGGGGGTGCGAGGTGACCTGCTACAACACGGCGGAAGAGGCTCTTGAAAACATCCAGCCAAAAATGATTGATCTGCTGCTCAGTGATTACCGGCTTGAGGGCATGCACGATGGCATAGCGCTGATTCAGGAGCTGCGGGCTTCAAGGCGCTATAACGGCCCGGCGCTGCTGGTCACGGCTGACACCAGTGATGAAGTAACCGACCTGGCGCGGCTGTCTGATATCGAGGTAATCAACAAGCCGGTGCTGCCCGCGCGGCTGCGTCGGGTCATCCAGCAATTGCTGCCGGCTACGCAGCCGGAAGCGGCGGGTTAGAAGCTGACGAGGCCAAGTTTGCGTGCGGTGCTCACGCACTCGGTGCGGTTGTGGCAGCCCAGCGCGCTGAACAGGGCCTTGAGATGGGTCTTTACGGTGTCTTCCGACAGATTCAGGCGCTGGCAGATCACCTTGTTGGGCAGACCGTCGGCGAGTAGATCGAGAATTTCCAGCTGCCGCGGCGTAACGCCGACCTCCCGCGCGGAGCCCTGTCGGTCCAGCGGCTGGGTACCATTTCCAATCACGACCTGTTCACCGAACAGCAGGCGGGTCACGGCTTCGAGCAGCATGGTTCCGTCCGCAGTCTTGCTGATGAAGCCTGCGGCGCCCAGGTGCATTGCGGCATCCAGATCGCTGGGGCTATTGCTGGCGGTGAGAATGGCGACGGGCACCAGGGAATCGAGTTTTCGCAGCTTCTGGAGTAACGCAAGGCCGCTGCTGTCGGGTAGCTGCAGGTCCAGCAGCACCAGGTCGTAGGCATTGGCCAGCACCTGTCGTTCGGCCTCTGCGGCGTTATGTGCGTGGTCGAGGATGACTCCGGCGCAGAGGTTCTGCAGTGTCAGCGAGAGGCCGTCGAGGTATATCTGATGGTCATCTATCAATAACACCCGTGTGTCGGGCGGCAGGATGGGAGCAGGCATGCCAGGTTTCCTCGGCGAGTTCATGCTGGACGGTCGATCGCGAAGATCCAAGCATGTTTTTATTATTGGCGCGATAATAAGCAAACCCACTGTTGAAATCCAGCGGCAGCGCTCTGCAACCGTATGCCGGCCGGGCAAGCCACCAGCCGCTTGAGTATGTCTCTATTCGGTTTGCTCGAAGGCGCAAAGGGTGAAGGTTGGAATGTCAGCGTCCTGCATCATGCGCGAGCCGCCCAGGTCGGGCAGATCAATGATCGCTGCCGCCTCGTACACCACAGCTCCGAGCTGATGCACCAGCCTTGCCGCGGCCAGGAAGGTGCCGCCCGTGGCAATCAGGTCGTCCAGCAGCAGAACCTGTTCGCCGCCCTGGAATGCATCGCGCTGTACTTCCAACTCGGCTTTGCTGTATTCGGTGGTATAGGTGTCCTTCAAGGTGTCGCCCGGCAGCTTGCCAACCTTGCGGAACAGGATCAGCGGTTTGTTCAGCTCATAGGCGATGACTGCGCCAAGCAGAAAGCCGCGCGCGTCGATGGCGCCGATATGGGTGACCGGAGATTCCACATAACGCTGGATCAGGCTGTCGGCGACCATGCGCATTGCCCGCGGCGAGCGGTAGAGAGGGGTAATGTCGCGGAAGGTGACCCCGGCTTCTGGAAAGTCGCGCACCGGGCGCACTAGGGATTTGATGGTGTATTCGTCAAAGATCATTCAGATGTCCTGATTGGTCGATCTACTCGGAGCTGCCGCCGGCCAGGGCGCAAAGCTCGGTGTGTTCAAGGATTTCTATGTTTTTACCTTCCGCGGCGATAAGACCCTGTTGCTGGAACCGAGTGAACACGCGCGACACTGTCTCAACCGCCAGGCCCAGATAATTGCCGATCTCGTTGCGTGACATGGCCAGGCGGAAGGAGCGGGCAGAGTAGCCCCGTGCGCGGAAACGCGCAGAGAGATTTATCAACAGGGTGGCGATGCGCTCGTCCGCAGTCTTTTTCGACAGCAGCAGCATCATTTGCTGGTCTTCACGGATTTCCCGGCTCATCAGTCGCATGACCTGCTTGCGCAGCTGGGGCATGGTTGCGGTCAGGTCGTCCAGTCGCTCGAAGGGAATCTCGCATACCGATGTGGTTTCCAGGGCGACCGCGGACATCGGATATTGCTGATTGTCCATTCCAGAAAGTCCGATCATTTCGCTGGCCAGGTGAAAGCCAGTGATCTGCTCCTCGCCGCTATCGGACAGACTGAAGGTCTTTATCGCACCCGAGCGCAGCGCATAGATGGATGAGAATGGCTCGCCCTGACGGAACAGTATTTCACCCTTTTTAAGCGGGCGGCCACGTTTGACGATCTCATCCAGGCTATCCAGCTCTTCGGCCTGCAGGGCCAGGGGCAGACACATGCCGGACAGCGTGCAGTCCTTGCAGTGTGCTTCAGGCAGAGCGCGGATACGGATGGGATTGGTCATGTATATACCTGGTTTGCCAGCATGGGTTACGCAAGGTTACATGATGGCTGCGGGTTGTTCCATGTTCTGTGAGCCAAATCAGTGGGGGTGCTGTTGCGACCCAGATATCAATGATGGTGTGTGGTGCTCTGCGACTCATCCAGCGGGGCTGTGTCTGGCGCGTTATGGCCCATCAGCCAGGCCTTGTGCGGCCCGGGCAATGTCCAGATACCAAACAGGATGACCAGTAACGCAGCAGTGACGCGTACCTTGCGGTTGCGCAGAAATGCCAGCATGCGCTCGGCCATCAGCCCGGTAGCCATCAGTGTCGGCAGCGTGCCGAGGCCGAAAGTCAGCATCAGCGCCGCCGAGAGGATGCCGTTACCATGGCTGCTGGCCCAGATCAGCGTGCTGTATACCAGGCCGCAGGGCAACCAACCCCACAGGGCGCCGAGTGCCAGCGCCCGCGGCGCGCTGGTAACAGGCAGGAGTTTGCGCGCCTGCGGCTCGATATGTCGCCACAGGCCACGGCCTACCCGCTCGATGCGCGTAAGCCCTGACCACCAGTTGGCCAGGTACAGGCCCATGGCAATCATCAGCAGGCCTGCGATTGTACGTAGGATCATGCCCAGGCCCAGATCCTGGGCCAGCCAGCCAAGGCTGCCGATCAGCGCACCGGCTGTGGCATAGCTACTGATGCGGCCCAGGTTGTAGCCCAGCAGGATGCGCCACAGGGTCCAGCCCTTGCGTTGCTGCGCCGGTATGCTCATGGTCAGCGCACCCATCAGCCCGCCGCACATACCGATGCAGTGGCCGCCGCCGAGCAGCCCGAGAGCCAACGCGGTCAGAAACAGGGGTAGCAGTTCCAGGCTCAAGGTCTGGAATCCGTGTTGTCATCCGACAAGCCTGTTTCCGCGCCCTCTGGCTCACGACCTTCTTTGGCCTGTTTGCGCGCTTCCAGGTGGGCCGGGTCTTCGTCATCGAAAAGGATGCTGTGCGCGGGTCCGTCCAGATCGTCGTACTGGCCGGTATTGACGGCCCAGGTAAATACCCAGATCGCCGCAGCGACCAGCACCATGGCAATCGGAATGAGAATATAGAGTACGGTCATGCCAGGGACTCCTGCAGTCTGCGGGTGTCGGTCGCGGCGGTCGGTAACTGCTTGATTCGGGTGAGGCGCAGGGCATTGAGCACCACCAGCAGTGAGCTCGCCGACATACCGATCGCTGCCCATGCTGGGGTAACCATGCCCAGCGCAGCCAGAGGCAATATGCATGCATTGTAGGCGCTGGCCCAGAACAGGTTTTGCAACATGATACGCCGGGTTCGACGTGCCATGTCCAGCGAGCGCAACAGAACGCCCAACTGGCTGCTGAGCAGCACCGCGTCGGCACTGGTCTTGGCCAGGTCGGACGCTTCGCCCATCGCGATCGAGATGTCGGCACTTGCCAGCACCGGCACGTCGTTCACCCCGTCGCCCAGCATCAGCAGACGCGCGCCACTGGCCTGCAACTCCTGAACGAATTCAAGCTTGTCAGCGGGGCTGGCATTGCCGATTGCTTCGGGGATCCCGAGTCGTGTGGCCATTGCGTCGACCACGTGGGGATAGTCTCCCGAGAGCAGGATCACGCGTAGCCCCTGATCGCGCAGAGTGCTGATCAGCTGAGCCGCATCATGGCGTACCCGATCATTCAGCACGAACCAGGCCAGCGGGCCTTTGGCGCCGCCAAGCAGCAGCCACTGCCCGGGTTCGTCGGGTAGCGCTGGCGCTGGCAGGTGGCTGATTTCGGCAACGTAATCAGGCTTGCCGATACGCAGTCGCTGGCCGTTGCATTGCCCTTCGAGACCGCGACCCGGATGGCTGACAACTGACTCCGCCTGGCCGGTGGTGCGCCCGAATGCCCTGGCAATGGGGTGCTCCGAGCGCGCCTCGAGCATTCTCGCCAGCTCGAGTGCCCGGTCGCCATCCTGACCAGAGAAGGGTTCGATGCGCTCCAGTGTCATGCGCCCTTCAGTCAGCGTGCCAGTCTTGTCCAGTACCACGGTATTGATTCGGGTCAGGCCTTCAAGAACGTGGCCGCGGGTAATCAGCAGGCCGAGCTTCTGCAGGCTGCCGGTGGCTGTCGTCAAAGCGGTCGGCGTGGCCAGCGAAAGGGCGCAGGGACAGGTAGCGACAAGCATCGCCAGTACTATCCAGAACGCGGTTTCACCATTGGCATACCACCACCACAGGCAGCCGACTATCACCGCCGCGCTGAGCACGGTCATCAGGAAGTACTGGGCCACCTGGTCCGCCAGGCGGCCCAGGCGCGGCTTGTCCGACTGGGCGCGCTCGAGCAGCTGGACTATGGCTGACAATCGGGTTTTCTCTCCGACCGCGTCAACACGGATGCGCAAGGGACTTTCGACATTCAAGGTGCCGGCGGTGACGCTGTCGCCCTGGCGCTTGGCCAACGGCATGTATTCGCCGGAGAGGGCCGACTCATCGATGCTGCTGATGCCGTCAACGATTATCCCGTCGGCCGGAATGCTGTCGCCGGGGCGCACCTCGAGCAGGTCGCCGGGGCGCACCTCGTCGAGCATGATGCGCTCGGGCTGGCCGGCATCATCAATGCGCACGGCGCTGGGCGGCAGCAGGCTCACCAGTCGTGCGGTGCTTTCCACCGTGCGTTGGCGGGCCCGACGCTCCAGATAGCGTCCGGCCAGCAGGAAGAATGCAAACATGGTGACCGAGTCGAAATAGATCTCGCCGGTATTGGTTACCGTGGCCCAGATGCCCGCCAGATAGGCGCCGCCGATGGCCAGCGAGACGGACACATCCATACTCAGCCGGCGATTGTTCAGATCACGCCATGCGCCCTGGAAGAAGGGTACGCAGCTATAGAAGACCACCGGGGTAGTCATCAGTAGGCTTACCCAGCGCAGGATGATTGCCATGTCCTCGGTCAGGTCCTGGTTGAATTCTTCATACAGGGCCATGGTTGCCATCATTACCTGCATGAACATCAGTCCGGCCAGGCCCAGCCGACGCAGATAGCGGCGATTCTCCGCGGCAATCTGTTCGCTGGCCTTGTCCGGTTCCCAGGGCTGAGCGGCATAGCCGATACGCTTGATCTCGGCGAGCAGGGTTGAGAGGCGGGTCTGCAGGGGGTCCCAGCTGAGACTCAGGCGGTGATTGCCCAGATTCAGTGTGGCCTGGGTGACGCCCGGCAGCTGGACCAGGCGCTTCTCGATCAGCCAGCCGCAGGCGGCGCAGCTGATGCCGTCGATCAGCAGACGTATCTGCTGCTGGTCGCCTTGTGTTTCGGTATAACGTGCCTGCACGTCCGGCCGATCGAGCAGCTCGAGCTCCTCCTGCAGTACCTGCGGTAGAGCCTGCGGATTGGCTGATCGGTCGGTGCGGTGACGGTAATAGGAGTCCAGTCCCCCAGCCACAATCGCTTCGGCTACCGCCAGACAGCCCGGGCAGCACATCGCCCGGGTTTGCCCAAGGATGCTGCAGTGCCAGTCGGAGCGAGCGGGGACGGGTTCACCGCAGTGGTAGCAGGGTTCGGCCATGGATCATTTAGAGTCGAGCTGGTAGGTGCGGTCGCTCGCCAGGAACACCTCGTCGGTCAGTCGCCAGCCGGCTTCATCAGGGCGTTCCGGATCGCTAAGATCAACGTAGTGACGGCCTTCTATTCGCTCGGCCATCTGGCCCGCGTATTCGTTCTCCGCTACCCGGTTGAGCATGATGACCTTGTCCCGGTCGGCATGGGAGGGCGAAATAAGATCTAGACGCAGGGTCGAGGGGAGCGCGGGCAGATCGCCGGCCAGTTTCAGGCTGATCTCGCCGGTCAGGTCGTCGATCTCGAAAGTGGCGCCTAGAGCCAGGTCGCGCGCCATCTGATCACGCCCCAGATGCATATTGATCGCGCGGCCTTCCTTGTAATAGTTGTCGCGTACCATGCTGTCCTGGTAGACGATGGAAATGAACAGCAGTCCGAGCCCGATCACGACGGCAAACACCAGAATGCCGATCAGAAACCAGGGCCAGAACTGTTTGTACCACGGGGCGATATCGTTATCTTGCATTGAGCATTACCTGAGTCTGGGGCCCATGAAGCGGCTTTCCGCTTCGGCTGATATGTCGCTATCATCGAGCGCTTTAATGCTGAACTCGATTGGAATATTGGTACCTTCCATGTACTGCGGATCAAGCTGAACATTGACCGGCAATTGCAGATGCTCGTTGGCCCGCACCGTCAAACGGTTTGCCGGGAGATCCATCTGCAGTTGCGGATGCCCCTCGACGTTCAGCTCGAAGCTGCGTTCCTGCTGGTCCTTGTTGAAGATCCTGACAATGTAAACATTCTCTATATTGCCCCCATTGGCCTCGCGAAACAGCACGTTGCGGTCCCGCTGCACGTCCAGCGAAACCTTGGAGAGGCTGGTTACAGTAACCGCGAAGAGACCAATCATTATTGCCAGCAGGGCACCGTAGCCAAGCAGGCGAGGGCGTAACATGTGGGTTTTCTCGCCGCTGAGATTGTGCTCGGTGGTGTAGCTGATCAGCCCGCGGGGGTATTCCATCTTGTCCATGATCTCGTCGCAGGCATCAACACAGGCGGCGCAGCCTATGCACTCGTACTGCAGACCATCACGGATGTCGATACCGGTCGGACACACCTGAACGCACATGGTGCAGTCGATGCAGTCGCCCAGGCCCACTTCCGCTGGCTCGACGCCTTTCTTGCGTGGTCCACGTGCCTCGCCCCGTCTGGGGTCATAGGCGATGATCAGAGTGTCCTTGTCGAACATCACGCTCTGGAACCGGCCGTAGGGGCACATATAGAAGCACACCTGCTCGCGCAGCCAGCCGGCGTTGATGTAGGTCGCCATCGTGAAGAAAAATACCCAGAACAGCGTCCAGCCGCCAATATCCAGGGTAAATGTATCTGGGATCAGCTCGCGGATCGGGGTGAAGTAGCCGACGAACGTCAGTGCCGTAACCAGCGACACGGTCAGCCAGATTGTATGCTTGGCCGTCCTGCGAGCCAGCTTGTTGGCGTCCATCGGCGCCTTGTCCAGCTTGATCCGTGCGTTGCGTTCGCCCTCGGTGACCTTTTCGGCCCACATGAAAATCCACGTCCACACGGTCTGTGGACAGGTATAACCGCACCATACGCGGCCAGCAAAGACGGTGATGAAGAACAGGCCGAAGGCGCAGATGATCAGCAGGAAGGAGAGCAGGAAGAAATCCTCGGGCTGAAAGGTCGACCCGAAGACGTGAAACTGTCGTGCGGGCAGGTCGAACAGTACTGCCTGACGATCGCCCCATTGCAACCAGGCTGTGCCGAAGTAGAGCAAGAACAGAAAGCCCACTCCAAGCAGGCGGATATTGCGGAACAGGCCCTTATAGGAACGCGGGTGAATCTTCTCGCGCTTGGCATACAGCTCAATAGTCTGAGCATCGCCCGGGGTGACATTCTTGACGGGGATCTTTTCGCTCATGGGAATCTGTCCTGGTCTGTGCAGGAGGGGCCCGGCCAAGTATTCCGGCCGGGACTGGTCTTTCTCAGCCACTCAAGAATAGAGCGGCTGGGTAGATTACGCCATGCGACAGGGCGTCGCGGCAGGCGCCAGGACTGTTATTGCTCGGCCTCGGTGTCCCGCTGGGAAAGGCTATAGACATAGGCCGTCAGCATGTGGATCTTGTCCTCACCCAGATGCGCCTGGGAGGGCATGTTGCCGTTGCGGCCGTAACGCAGGGTCTGTTGCACCTGCAGCATGCTGGAGCCATACAGCCACACGTCATCGGTCAAATTAGGTGAGCCAATCAGCTCGTTACCCTTGCCTTCCGGACCGTGGCAGGCCACGCAGTTGGTGTTGAACACCTGCGCACCCAGCGTGGTATCTACGCCCTCGGTTTCCAGTCCGGCGATCTGGCGCACATAGGCAGCGGTGCTGCGTACACCCTCATCGCCGATAATAGCCAGCCAGGCGGGCATGGCAGCCTGACGACCCTGGTTCAGGGTGGTCTTGATCTGTTCCGGCTTGCCGCCCCATATCCAATCGTTGTCGGTGAGGTTCGGAAAGCCGAATGCACCGCGGGCGTCCGAGCCGTGGCAGACCGAGCAGTTGATCGCATAAAGGCGCTGACCGATACGCAGGGCATCCGGGTCCTTTGCCACTTCTTCCACGCTCATGTCCGCGAAATTGGCGAAAATAGGCGCGAACTGTTCCCGAGCGTCTGCCACCTCTTCTTCGTACTGCCTTTCCTGCGTCCAGCCGAGTATGCCAGGAAACTTGCCCAGGCCAGGGTAGAGGATCAGATAGATCACGCTGAACACAATAGTCGCCAGAAACAGCATGAACCACCAGCGTGGCAGCGGGTTGTCATACTCTTCAATGCCGTCGAACGAATGACCAACGGTTTCCTCTGTTTCTTCCGGCCGCTGGCCCTTGCGTGTGGCGAAAAGCAGCCACAGCGTCAGACCCAGCATGATCAGGGTGAGGACAATGATGTATCCGCTCCAGAAATTACTCATTGCTTGCTACTCCTAGTGTCGTTCTGCTCACTGGGCTTCTTTTCGTTTTCGTTTTCGTTTTCAGGCATTTTGGCTTCTTCAGGCTCGTCGGCGAAGGGCAGCTGCGCCGCCTCCTCGAAGTCCTTTTTCTTGTAGGAGCTGTAGGCCCATACGGTGACACCGATGAATGCCAGCATCGCAAGGATCGTGGCTATTCCGCGCAAGGTGTTGATATCCATGATGGTTACCGACGATCCGAGAGCACGGTGCCCAAGTGCTGCAGGTAGGCAATCAGTGCATCCATTTCTGTTACGCCGCGAACCATTTCCGCTGCGCCGGCGATGTCTTCGTCGGTGTAGGGCACGCCCAGGCGCTGCATGGCGCGAAGCTTGGCTTCGGTATGGTCACCGCTCAGTTCGTTCTCCTGCAGCCATGGGTAGGACGGCATTTTCGACTCCGGCACCACATCCCGCGGGTTGATCAGGTGAGCGCGGTGCCAGTCATCCGAATAACGCTGGCCTACGCGGGCCAGATCCGGGCCGGTACGCTTGGAGCCCCACAGGAACGGGTGCTCCCAGACGCTTTCGCCAGCTACCGAATAATGTCCATAGCGCTCGGTCTCGGAGCGGAAAGGGCGAACCATCTGCGAGTGGCAACCAACGCAGCCTTCGCGGATATAGATGTCACGACCTTCCAGTTCGATTGCGGTGTATGGCCGCAGACCTTCAATCGGCTGAGTGGTTTCCTGCTGGAAAAACAGCGGGACGATTTGGGTGAGGCCACCGAAGCTGATCGCTATAACGATCAGCACCACCAGCAGGCCCAGGTTTTTTTCTACCAGTTCATGTTTTTTCATCGAGTGCTCCTCAGGCCATTTGCGCTGCGGCTTGTGCTTCAGCCGGCTGGTGTGCGCGAATGGTGCGCCAGACGTTGTATGCCATCAGCAGCATGCCGATCAGGAAGAACGCACCGCCGATCATGCGGACGACATAGCCGGGATGGCTGGCTTCCAGTGCTTCGACAAAGCTGTAGGTCAGGGTGCCGTCGACGTTGACTGCGCGCCACATCAGGCCCTGGGTAATGCCGTTGACCCACATGGAGACGATGTACAGCACGGTACCGACCGTAGCGAGCCAGAAGTGCACGTTGATCAGGTTGACGCTGTACATCTCTTCGCGACCGAATACCTTCGGGATCATGTGGTAGAGCGCGCCGATGGATATCATCGCAACCCAGCCCAGAGCACCGGCGTGTACGTGGCCGATAGTCCAGTCGGTGTAATGCGACAGTGCGTTCACCGTCTTGATAGCCATCATCGGACCTTCGAAGGTCGACATGCCGTAGAACGCAAGGGACACCACCAGGAAGCGCAGGATCGGGTCGGTGCGCAGTTTGTGCCAGGCGCCGGAGAGGGTCATCATGCCGTTGATCATGCCGCCCCAGCTGGGAGCCAGCAGGATCAGTGACATCACCATGCCCAGGGACTGCGCCCAGTCGGGCAGTGCGGTGTAGTGCAGGTGGTGCGGACCGGCCCAGATGTAGATCGCAATCAGTGCCCAGAAGTGCACGATAGACAGACGATACGAGTAGATCGGGCGGTTGGCCTGCTTGGGTACGAAGTAGTACATCATGCCCAGGAAGCCGGCAGTCAGGTAAAAGCCCACTGCGTTGTGGCCGTACCACCACTGGATCATTGCGTCGGTGGCGCCAGAGTACATCGAGTATGACTTGAACAGGGATACAGGCATCGCCATGCTGTTGACGATGTGCAGCACCGCAACAGTAATGATGAATGCCCCGAAGAACCAGTTGCCCACATAGATGTGCTTCATCTTGCGCTTCATGATGGTGCCAAAGAACACCAGCGCGTAGGAAACCCACACTATCGCAATCAGAATGTCGATCGGCCACTCGAGCTCGGCATATTCCTTGGTGGAGGTCATGCCCAGTGGCAGGGTGATGGCAGCCAATACGATAACGGCCTGCCAGCCCCAGAACACGAATGCGGCCAGACCGTCCGAGAACAGTCGTGCCTGCGACGTGCGCTGCACGATGTAAAGCGATGTGCCCATCAGGGCGCAGCCACCAAATGCAAAAATGACCGCATTGGTATGCAGCGGGCGCAAGCGTCCGAAGCTGGTCCAGGGCAGGTCAAAGTTGAGGGCGGGCCAGACCAGCTGGGCGGCAATAAAGACGCCAAGGGCCATGCCTACGATACCCCAGATTACCGTCATGACGGCGAACTGGCGTACCACCTTGTAGTTATAGGCTGTCGAAGTGGTAGCTGTGCTCATGCGAGATTCCACGGATAGCAATGGGTTTATGGGTTCTGAAGCGGCGGCAAGTATGAGCAAAGGTTCCCACCATTGCAATGACACAGGTCAAGGTATCAGCTGATTGCGACCGCTCTGGCCGGGCATCAGAGGCCTTTCTGTTCAATTACAATGACGGTGAGAAACGAGGCTCATCCGCCTGTATAGCGCAAGACTGGAAACCGGCCCTGATCTGTAGTTGTATGGCCGGCCCCTCTCTTGCCTCCTTACAAAGGCGGAGAGAGGACAAATGCAAGCTTAGTGGCCATACGACCATATGTGAAGTGAATACCCACAAAGTGGACGTGGCATCTTGTCGCACAGCTTAGAGAGGTGGCTACAATGCCAGGCACCCGGATTATCGACACGCCGCCCGACGCTCAGTTACGGGCTACGCTGCTTCTGGCCCATGGTGCCGGAGCACCTATGGACAGTGCGTTCATGCAGCTGCTTGTGACGGCGCTGAATGGGCAGGGCGTCGCAGTGGTGCGGTTCGAATTTGCGTACATGCGCCAGCGTCGTATCAGTGGCAAGCGGGCTCCTCCAGGTTCGATGGACCTGCTGTTGGAAAAGTTCCGGGAACATTGGGCTGAGACGGTAAGCCAGTACCGCGGACCACTGCTGATCGGCGGCAAATCCATGGGTGGTCGGGTAGCCAGCATGCTCGCTGATGAACTGGGCGCCGCCGGCCTGTGCTGTTTCGGTTACCCCTTCCACCCTCCGGGCAAGCCGGAAAAGACCCGGACCGCGCATCTTGAGAGCCTGCGTACGCAAACGCTGATCCTGCAGGGTACCCGTGACCCGTTCGGCCGCCCAGCCGACGTGGCGGGCTATGATCTGTCGACAGCGATAGAGGTGCACTGGTTGGAAACCGCTGACCATGACTTCCAGCCGCTCAAGCGCAGCGGTAATGATCAGGCGGCCATGATTGGGGAGGCCGCGGTCGCAGTTGGCCGTTTTTGCGAGCAGCGGCTGCGCTGATTCACGAGAGACGCTGTTATGTGGTGTGCCGGGATCAGATCCCCAGTGCCTGAGGCAAAACGCCGGCACTCAGGGTCCCCCAACGACGACCATTGACCTCTAATGGGACGTACAACACAAATACGATGGTGGCGGTCCCTGGCAGTACGAAACTGCCCAGGCCGAGATGCTTCACTTTGTTGAGGTTGTCCAGTTCCCAGCCCTTGGCGACCACGAAGCGCTTGTGCATGCTTTTCGCCGCGTCCACTCTCGGATCTCCGGTGGGCGCCTGGGAGGTAATACTGCGGCTGGCGCCCAGATAGCCATGATCATCGGTGGCAACCATGTAGATCACGCCGTCCTGACCTTGTGAATCCCACTGGTCAAACAGTGGTTGCACACGCTTGCGATAGGCTTCAGCCCAGCTCACGTCGTGTTTCGGTGGGTTGGTTCCGGCTATCTGGGTGTAGTGGCGGTCGAATACGTTGACGCCCTGTTTCTGCAGCGCGTCCAGTTCGCCCTCGATGATGTGCCTGCGGCCCATCAGCTTGTCGGTGGCTGCTTCAAGGTTGCCTTGGCCGAGGCGGAAGCGACACAGCTCCTGCAGGATCTGGTTGGTATTTTCGCGCTGGGTATCGGCCTGCTTGAGGGTGTCCGTCATACGCTGACTGATGGTCAGGCTCAGTTCGCGAATGGCGCTGCCATGCTCATGTGTTTCGCTGTTGGTGACGGTCAGTTGTTCCAGCGCACTGCTGACCATAAGCAGGTCATCGTTGGCCTTCTGGAAGTCGGCGACCATCTGCTCGAACTGCTCGGCGGCGGTGGTCACAGCAATACCGGCATTGTCGGACTGCTCCTGCATGCTCTGAGTCTGCTTGTCCGCCCCGGACATCGCGGTGAACATCTTCTCCATCAACTGGCCGATCTGGTCGGCCGCGCTGCCAACCTTGATCGACAGATTGCGCACTTCATCGGCTACCACAGCAAACCCCCGGCCCTGTTCTCCGGCGCGGGCCGCCTCGATTGCCGCGTTCAGCGCCAGCATGTTGGTCTGTGCCGAGAAGTCCTGCACGGTCTGGAGAATATGTCGGATCTGACCTGAGGTCTGGTCGAGCGCGGTGATGTTGTCTTTGAAACCGGACATGGACTCACTGATCTGCAGTATCTGGTCCCGTGCGGTGCCCAGCTGCTCGCTCGATTGCCGGGCGACGTCAAGATTGCGGCTGTTCATGCCGGTAATTTCGGAGGCGCGGCCGGATACGTCCTGGAGGGCGCTGGTGGTCTGTTCGGTTGCCTGGAATATTAGCTCGGACAGGCCCTGCTGTTTTCTCGCATCCAGCGCCGCCTGGTCAGCAAGCATGCGGCTTTGTGCGGAGGTGAACGCGATACGCAAACACTGCTGTTGGAAGCTGACCATCATCTCGCGCAGACGCCCGGTGAACGTATCAATCTGGTCCCGCCCTGCAGAGGAAGAGGCGCTGGCCGGCTCTTTGGCTGAGAGATCCAGTTGCTTGCCGTTGATAGATTCCAGCCATTGCATCACTGGCCCGCTATCGGATTCTGCGCGGCGCGTGTGCCACGTGAGGATCAGGGCGACCGGCGCCAGTACCAGGCTGAGACCAAACAGCAGACCGGATGTCTGCCACAACAGCACGGTGATGAAGGCGATCTGGCAGGTCATCAGTACAGCGAAAGGAATGACTGACGGAATGGGCGGGGCGTCGACAGTCAGCTCCTTGCCCGGTGCGGATTTGCTGTTCATGGATTCCTCAGCGCAAATACGTTGCGATTATTGTTATGCGGCTGCCTGTACCGGCTTCCTCTGAGGAGTATAAGGATTTCCCGATGACTCCGCTCTAGGGTTATCGGCAAGTCGGCGGAATCGATGAGCGCCAGCGCTGCCGTTTTGTCGGAGCAATGGGAGCTTTCCTGCAGACCGGCCCGCCAGCGGCCTGCCGGATCCAGAGCTTAACCGGCGAGCGAAGGTAGCCAGAGCGAGATGGAAGGAAACATGATCAGCAGCACTGTCGCCAGAAGCAGTATGAAGATGAAGGGAGGTGTGCCCTTGATCACATCGAAATATGGCCGGCGGAATACTGCCATGGCGGTGAAGATGTCGCAGCCAAAGGGCGGCG
The DNA here is from genome assembly GCF_041579695.1 of Halopseudomonas sp. Classification (GTDB taxonomy): domain Bacteria; phylum Pseudomonadota; class Gammaproteobacteria; order Pseudomonadales; family Pseudomonadaceae; genus Halopseudomonas. The sequence continues at coordinate 33,388 of NZ_JBFGFI010000011.1, read as the reverse complement.
TCGCCGAGCCGATCGCGGCCTGCAACGTAACGATGACCCCCACGTGAATCGGGTCCAGGCCGGCAATCTCGACAGCCGGCTTGAACAGGGGCGTCAGAATCAGGATGACCACGATCGGATCGACAAACATGCAGCCGACAAAAAACGAGACCGCAATCAGCGCCAGGACCAGCGTCTGGCTGTCACCAATGCTCTCGATCACTGGCCCGAGAATGGCCTGGGGTATGCCGGCAAAGGAAATGGTGTAGGTGAACGCATTACCTGCAGCGACCAGAATAAACACCACACCGGTTATCAAACCGGTCGACAATGCTATGTCCCACAGCTCGCGCACCTTGACCGAGCGGAGCACGACCACTTCCAGCAACAGTGCATAGAGCACCGCGATTGCCGCAGCTTCGGTAGGGCTGAAAATACCGCCGTAGATGCCGCCGACCACCACTACCGGGAAGCCCAATGGCAGCGCTGCCTTTTTCAGCGCCTCCCAGCGGGCCAGCCAGCTGGCGCGCTCCTCGGGCTCGATGCCCATGCGAATCGAGCCGACCCAGCAATAGATGGAGAACATCAGCAAAATCAGAAAGCCGGGCAGGATGCCGGCGATGAACAGGTCGCCGATAGAGGCACCTGAGACCACCCCGTAGATGATCATGCCGATACTTGGCGGTATCAGTAGCGCAATGTCGCTGGCGTTAATGATCAGCGCAATACTGAACGCGTCCGAGTAGCCTTTCTGCAGCAGCTTGGGCCGCATCGGTCCGCCCATGGCGACTACGGTCGCCTGCGTGGAGCCCGATACCGCGCCGAACAGCGTGCAGCCTGCAGCGGTGGTGATGGGCAGGCCGCCGCGCAAATGGCCAACAAATGTCTGCACAAGGTCAAGCAATCGGTTAGCCGTGTGGCCGCGGGTCATCAGGTCGGCGGCAAAGATGAACAAAGGTACCGCCGCCAGCGCCCAGGACTGCACACCACTGATCATCTGGCCCATCAGCAGTCCAACATTGTTCATGTCCAGGACCAGAAACAGGAACATCAGCGCAGCCACCAGCAAGGGAACCATCATCGGGAAGCCGAGGAGGAGCAGAACGATCATCGTTACAATGATGAGTGTCAGCATGTGCGGATCACCTGTTCAGATGTGTTCAACGTCCACCTCCTCGTATTCTTCCTTGTCATTAAAGGAGCGATAGATGTCTTTGGAGATCAGGTTGCGAATAGCTGTCAGCCAATACTGAATGCCGGCCAGAGCAAAGCCTATGGGCGCCACCATGTATGGAATCCACAGCGGAATTTGCAGGGCCGAAGAGTCGCGGCCGCGCGACTGGATCGCTTCCACGTAGTCCCATGCATGGAAGCAGAAATAGAACATCAGGGTCCCGGTCAGAATACTGATGGTTACCAGTGCCGCCTTGCGCGGCAGACCCTTGAGCTGGTCATAGAAGGCTGACATGCAAATGTGCCGGGCCTTGCGTACTCCATAACCAAGGCCGGCGAAAGTAATGATCACCATGCTCATCTGTGTCAGTTCGACCTGGCCCGTCACGCCGGTGCCGAACAGTTGCCGGCCAATGACATGCACAATAAGCATTGCGGCAACCAGCAGCACGGTCAGTCCCAGAATCCCTTCTTCAATGTACTCGGCAAATCGGTCCAGTAGCGAGAAAGCTTTCTTGGCTGCGCGTTTAATGGATCCCTCTGCTGAGGGCTCGGCACTTCCGGGCATGTGCTTGTCCTTTCTCGGGCCTGGCAAATCAGGCGAGGCCGCGGCCCAGCGAGGGCCGCGCGCTATTATTCGATACGTGACAGCGCTGGCATCGCACTGGCACGGTGAATGCTCCTGTTCTCAACATAGCGCATTTACATTGTCTTTGCACAAAATGGACAAGTGGCGGTCATGTGTTATGGTTTGGTAGTTAACCAGAACAATTCATAAGGAGCGTTCGATGAAAATGCGTAATGGAATCATAGGTATGGCTGTACTGGCGCTGGCAGCGTGCGGTGGCGACGAGCCGGAAACCGCAGCACCGGAAACAGCAGCAGCCGAGCCGGCTGAAGCCATGGTACAGACCTGGGGTATTGGTCTGGAAGAAATCGAAGGCAGCGTTCAGTACGAGTACGGCGCCAAATTCGCCGAGCTGATCAACGAGAAGACCGACGGCGAAGTCGAGGTCAAGCTCTATCCTTACGGACAGTTGGGCGGCCTGACGGACATTTATGACCAGGTGCAGGCCGGCGCGATCGAAATGGCGTTCGGTTCCGGATTTTTGGGTGGCACCGTTCCCGAGTCGCAGCTGTTCAGTCTGAACTTTGTGCTGACCGACGACGAGAAGAAGAATACCGAGATCCTCAACGATGCGGCCTTCCGTAAAAACGAAGACCTGGTCGCGTCCTTCCGCGAGCGCGACCTGTATCCGCTGGCGATCGTGCCAGAGGGTTGGCAGGTATGGAGCGCCAACAAGGAAATCCGTACTCCCGAGGATTTTGACGGCGTTGCAATCCGTACCATGGATAACCGTCTGTTGCGCGAGACTTACAGTGCCTATGGCGCTGAGCCGACCACCATGGAATATGGTGAACTGTTCAGCGGCATGCAGCTGGGTCAGCTGGACGCCAACATCCAGCCGGTGTTCGCTCACCAAGAGATGGATTTCTACCAGGTGCAGGATTATCTGATCTTCGCCAACCAGGCCCAGTTCATTGCGACCTTCATGGCGAACGAGGACTGGTATGACGGGCTCTCTGATGAGTACAAGGAAGCAGTCGACGAAACTGTAGCCGAACTCGTACCGTACATCCACGAGGTGCAGAAGCGTCTTAATGACGAGCGTCTGGAAATCATCACCGAAAACAGCGACATCGAGCTGGTTTATCTTACTCCGGAAGAGCGTCAGGCATTCCGTGAACTCAGCTTGCCTGTACGTGACACCTTTGCCGAGATGGTTGGTGAGCGTGGTACGCGGCTCATGAACGTGCTCATCGAGCAGGTTGAAGAAGCCGAAGGGGAAGACGTTGGTGAAGAAATGGCTGCCGAGGCTGAAACCGAAACTGCAGAGTAATACTGCGAATATCGGTTGGCGGAAGGGAATAGGAGTCGAACCTACCAGACGCGCCTGGCGCATCTCACCGGGTTTGAAGTCCGGGCGCCCCACCGGGGACGATGCCCTTCCGTTGGCCGCTAGGCTAGCATAGAGACGGCGACAGGCCTAAAGCCTGCCGCCGTTTTTTATGGGCGGGACTGCCAGCGCCCTGGTTTGTCCGTCATCGGCCTTTCATGCCTTCCGGTCCGCCAGTAGGATAGGGCCATTACTTTTCCAGTCCGGATGACTTATGACCGAGATATCACGCTCCTCTATCGAACAGGCCCTGGCCCAGTATCAGGACCCCTACCTCAAGACCGACCTTATAACCGCAGGCTGTCTGCGCCAACTGGATATTACCGGTGCCGATGTGCAGGCCGAATTTGTGCTCGGTTACGCCGCCGGGGGAATTAGAAGTGGTATCGAGCAAATGCTTCAGGTTGCGGTGCAGAATGTCGAGGGTGTTGGCTCCGTGCGCGTCAGTGTCCGCTGTGAGGTCCAAGCGGCACCGGCGCAGGGCACCATAGAAGCCCTGAGCAATGTCAGGAATATCATCGCTGTTGCTTCGGGCAAGGGGGGTGTCGGCAAATCCACAACTGCGGTCAATCTTGCGCTGGCGTTATCCCGCGAGGGCGCCCGTGTCGGTGTGCTGGATGCGGATATCTACGGGCCAAGCATGGGCCTGATGCTCGGCTTGCCAGAGGGCACACGGCCGCAGGTCAAGGACCAGAAGTTCTTTATCCCGCCGCGGGCTCACGGCGTGCAGGTCATGTCGATGGCGTTTCTGGTGGACGACAACACGCCTGTGGTCTGGCGGGGCCCGATGGTTTCTGGTGCGCTGATGCAGTTGCTGACGCAGACCGCCTGGGACGACCTGGACTACCTGGTCGTCGATATGCCGCCGGGCACTGGTGATATTCAGCTTACGCTCGCCCAGAAGGTTCCGGTGACCGGGGCGGTGATCGTCACTACGCCTCAGGATCTTGCTTTGCTCGATGCAAAAAAAGGCATCGAGATGTTCGCCAAGGTGAATATTCCGGTGCTTGGCGTGGTGGAAAACATGGCCATCCACATCTGCTCCAACTGTGGTCACAGCGAGCACCTGTTTGGCGAGGGCGGGGGTGAGCGTCTTGCCACCGAGTATGCGGTGGACCTGCTGGCGTCAATGCCGCTGTCGATGATGATCCGTGAGCAGACCGATGCGGGTACACCCACCGTAGTTGCCGAGCCCGAATGCCAGATCAGCATGATCTATCAGGACATGGCCCGCCACGTAGGTGCGCGCATAGCCGAACGTGCCAGGCTGGGCTCGGCCATGCCGGAGATCAGTATCAGCGACGACTGAGGCTTGTCTGCACGCACAGCGGTGCCGGCGGGGCTTTTTCCCGCTGGCATTACCCGGTAACATGCGGTCTCTTTTCGGCACATCGCAGGGCACATCATGAGCATCAAGTCTGACCGTTGGATACGTCGCATGTCCCAGGAACAGGGAATGATCGAGCCCTACGTGGAGCGTCAGGTACGCGGCGATGAAGGCAACCGGGTCATCTCCTACGGTGTCTCCAGTTATGGCTACGATGTGCGCTGCTCGAACGAGTTCAAGGTGTTTACCAACATCCACTCGGCGACGGTGGATCCCAAGCACTTCGACGACAACAGCTTTGTCGATATCACCAGCGATGTGTGCATCATCCCACCGAATTCCTTTGCGCTGGCGCGGACTGTCGAGTACTTCCGTATTCCGCGCAATGTGCTGACCATCTGCCTGGGCAAGAGCACTTATGCGCGCTGCGGCATTATCGTCAATGTCACGCCGTTGGAGCCCGAGTGGGAAGGGCACGTCACCCTGGAGTTCTCCAACACCACTACCCTGCCGGCCAAGATATATGCCAATGAGGGTGTGGCGCAGATGCTGTTCTTCGAGTCCGACGAGCCTTGCGAAATCTCATACCGTGACCGTGACGGCAAATATCAGGGTCAGCGGGGCGTCACACTGCCACGCGCTTGAGCCTTGGCATCAGGGGCTTCAACTTTGGTCTAATTGCTGCCTCACGGACTCTTGTTGCACGCTGGTACGACACGTTGTCGAACGAGGTATTGCTGTGAAAATTCTGCGGACTCTGGGTTACTGCTTTCTGTTCGTGATGGTGCCGCTGGGCGGGGTGCTTGCGGCTTATCCGGACCAGATCAGCGGATTCATATCGGCTCTGCTGCGAACAGATGTCAGTCGCGGCGCGTTGGGTATCGCTTTTCTGTTTATCTCTGCAGTATGCATGAAGGTGGATCTGGGAATACGCCGGCGCGCGGCGGAAGCCTGAACAAAAAAAACGGACGCCTGTTTCCATGGCGCCCGCTTTATGTTCTGAAGAAACCAGAACGAATGGCTGACACCGGCGCCCTCAGGCGCCGGTGTTGTTTCAGAAGCTCTTGGCGACTGACAGGGTGAAGTTGGAGTCACAGGAATCGCTGTCCACATAAATCTGTGTGCAATCGTCACCCAGGTCGGTATCGCTGTACATCACTGCCCAGTCAAGGCCCAACATGGTCTTGCCCAGGGTCAGAGCCCAGTCATCGTACTCGGCATCGCTGCTGGTCGGTCCGATCGCGTCCTTGGTGTCTGTACGGCCGTAATGCAGGCCCAGGCCGATGTCGTAAGGCAGTTCAAAACCGTAGCCGACGTAGGTATAGAGAGCGCTACCGGGCTCGTAGGCGTATTTGGCACCTACTGTGAAGCCGTACAGGTCGACGCTGGCCAGCACTTCATCGACTGCATCAATGCCCTGGGGGAAAGTGTAGGTAGCCCATGCCAGATCGTAGCTGATGTCGTCAGTAATGCTGCCGGCATAGCCGATGTAATAGTCGAGCTCGATGCTTGCGCCGCCGAAGTCCTCATCAGCCACATTGGAGCCCCACGCCCCGATGTAGACGCCGCTCTCGTGGGCGAAGTCGAGGCTGGCCTGCACAGCGCCGGCACCGTTGGTCTGCGATTGACCACGCCAGATGTAGTCAGAAGCCAGGGTGGCGGTCATGCTCGCATCGATTGCACCGATAGCGGTCTCGAAGGTTTCGGCATGGGCCATATTGGCGAAGCCGAGGGTGCTTGCAGTAGCGATTGCGGCTGTCAGTTTTTTCATCATTTTCGTGTTCCCCATGTTTTGTGATTCCTAACGTCTTCCAAAAAGCGTTGGCATGGGAGTCATAGCATTTTGCTTGCCATGTTTTTATTTATCTATAAAAAACATAGGCTTGGGCGTATTTTATCGGTGGTATCCCAACGGGAGACAGTCATGAGACCGCGGTAATGCCCTGAACCGGTGCATTGTCAAAGCGCAGAAGGCGAGACTGGTGCGCGGATCGTTCAGCCGTTCAACCACAGCGCTATCAGAGCCTTGTTACGCTGATAGCGCTGCAGCTTGCTGGCGAGCGATTCCGGCAGCTCCGGACACACCGCAAAGCCGTGTCTGGCGTAGAGATGTTCAAGTCCCGGATGGCAGAACAGCCACACCGAGCCCTCAAGGGAGGCACAGGCATGCTCCAGCAGATACCCGGCCAGCCCTTGCCCGCGCAACGCGGGATCGACAAAAAGGCTGGTGAGCCAATGGCCGTTTGCGATTGGCTGCAGACACAGGCATGCCTGCAGCGATTCACCGCGTATGGCCCAGACCTTGTGTGCAGGCCGGGTTTTCATCTGGCTGCCATGCAAGCGATAGAACTGATCTGCCAGCGCCCGCTCGGCAGGATCGAGGAGAACGCATCGCCGCGAAGTACCTGATTGCAGTCGGTATTGATCTGCGTCAGGCACAATCACCGGCGGCCTGCCACAATTAACATAGCAGAAGGATGAAAACAGGCAGGCAGGAGTAAAAGAAAATGCATACAGTATTATTACCTTTCGACGGTTCGGAAAGCGCGTTGCGCGCCGTCGAGTATCTGGCCGACTTTTCCAAAACCCTGGGTGACGTTACCGTACACGTGGTCAATGTCCAGACCGAGCCAAAACTGTTCGGCAACTATGTCTCGCCAACGATGCTGGATCAATTGCATGCGGGTGCGCTGGATCACGCTGCCGAAGTCAACGCCCAAGCTGCGGACATGCTTCGTGCGGCGAATCTTCAGGTGCAGACACATGAGATAATAGGTGAGGTCGTTAGCGTACTGGTCGAGGCGGCACGTAAGCTGGGCTGTACGATGATCGTGATGGGTACGCGCGGTTTGGGCAGTCTTAGCAGCCTGGTGCTAGGCTCGGTAGCCAGCCATGTGGTGCATGAATCGCCCATACCGGTGCTTTTGGTCAAGTAACGCAGTTGTATTCGCTAGCGTTTACCCATTGAGCGGCGGGTGCCCTTGGGTGCCATACCGATCTTTTTCTCATGGCGCGCATTACTGCCCTTAGAGATCCGTGGTTGACCGGTATTTTTCTGGGGTGCGAAATCGCCGGGCCTGAACGGGAACTTGAAAGCAGGCACAACCGGCCTCGACTTGTCGTCGGTGGCTTCAACCTGGTCGGACTCGGCGGCAGCCAGATCCTCGGTAGACAGATGCGTAGTCATATTGCGGTCCGTGGTAAGCGTTGCGGGCGCGCGAGTATAAGCTTTTTCGATCATGCAGGTATATTTTTCAGGAACTTCCCGAGAGTTCCTCCGGTCAACCTTATTCAAGTCATTTTCTTGTGAGGTGCACCATGAGCGAAAGCGACAAAACAGACAAGTTGAAAGGCAAGGCCAATGAAGCTCTGGGCAAGGTCAAGCAGGGCGTTGGTGAGGCAACCGATAACAAAGACCTGAAAACCAAAGGCAAGGTGCAGGAAGCCAAAGGCAAGGCACAGAACCTGAAAGGTGAGGCCAAGGAAAAGGTCAAGAAGGGCGTAGACAAGGCCTGACCATTTCGGCCTGAATCTGCTCTGTTAAAGCATGACTGAAGAGCCGGCTCTCTGGTGTCGGCTTTTTTGTGGGCGACTGTCCCGCTCTTATCCCGCTCCGCTGTATATGGCGTTAGAGGCTTTACGCAGGCTTAATGGCCTCATACGGATTGAGGGGGTAACGAGATGTCGAGCAGGGATCTGCTGTTGGCGCTGGTTGTGATTGTGGTATGGGGCCTGAACTTCGTGGTCATCATGACCGGTCTGCAACATCTGCCGCCCTTGTTGCTTGGTGCCTTGCGTTTCACGCTGGTGGTTTTTCCAGCCATCCTCTTCGTCAGGCGTCCACAAATCCCATGGCGCTGGTTACTCGCCTATGGCCTGACCATTTCACTCGGCCAGTTTGCCTTTCTGTTCTCTGCCATGGCGGTGGGTATGCCCGCAGGCCTGGCATCTCTGGTACTCCAGTCACAGGCTTTTTTTACTCTGCTGTTCGCCGCAGTGTTCATCGGCGAGCGGGTACGGATGCCCAATCTTGTTGGCCTCGTGGTCGCAGCGGTCGGGCTAACGATGATCGGTATGCAAGTGGACAGGGTCATGACCCTCGCCGGTTTTCTACTGACAATCTGTGCTGCTTCCATGTGGGCTCTGGGCAACGTGGTAACTCGCCGTATCGGCAAGGTAAATCTGGTGGGCCTTGTGGTCTGGGGTAATCTGGTTCCGCCGCTGCCCTTTTTGGTTTTGTCCTGGTGGCTTGAGGGCCCGCAGGCCATCCAGATGGCAATTGCCGGCTTCAGTCTCCAGTCGGCGTTCGTGCTGGCCTACCTCGCGTTTGGCGCCACACTGCTCGGTTACAGTATCTGGGGCCGGCTGTTGTCGCGCTATCCGGCCAGCCAGGTTGCACCCTTCTCGTTACTGGTGCCGGTGGTCGGACTGACGTCGGCCTCACTGCTGCTCGGTGACCGGCTGGGCCTGTGGCAGATGATCGGAGCCCTGCTGGTGATGCTGGGTCTGCTGATTAATGTCTGCGGCGGATGGCTGGTCGGCCGGTTGCGCCCCGTGCCAGCCAGGGTTTGACTCGGCTTTTGAAACAGTCTGAAACCGCCTTCGTTCTGCCCCGCGGAACGAAGGCGATTCTGACTGGTCAACAATAGTTGGTTCGTCCAATCAGCCGCTTTAAGTGGGTGCGGCAAGCATGCTCGCGGCCCGGTAAGTGAAACTCGAGGTTCTCATATGGCTAATCCTTTTTCCTGCAAACCAGAGCCTGCTGCATCCGGCCATGCTCTGCGATCAGCATCTGGCCTTAGTGCAAGCGTGCTTGTCTGCGCCGGACTGGCGTGGGCGTCTGGTGCTGTTGCCCAGCAGAACACAGAACTGGTCAGTCTGATCAACGAGTACCGTGACTCGCCAGCCCAGTGCCAGGGTCAGGAAATGCTCGGTACCGGGCCCCTGGCGCCGAATCCGAAGCTGGCCAAGGTTGATCTGTCTTCTGGCGAATGGCAGGCGGCCTTAGCGCAAGCCGGATACCAGGCATCGGCCGCGCAGTTTGTGCAGCTGTCAGGCCCCGCGGACGCGGAGCAAGCCATGGAGATGATCCGGAACAAATTCTGCTACGTGCTGCGCGGTGGGCAGTACGCTGAAATTGGTGTGTCGCGCTCGGACAACAAATGGCAGATAGTTCTGGCCAGTCCGCTGGTCGACCGGGAATTGATGGGCCGCGACTGGATGGACGTCGGGCAGGGAGTGCTGGCTGAGGTCAATATGGCACGTCGGGAGGCGCGCACTTGTGGCGACCAGGAGTTCGGCGCCGCTAACCCGCTGACCTGGGACGCTCGTCTCGCACGGGCAGCAATGGAACACAGCGATTATATGGCCAGCAATGCCGTCCTTACCCATAGCGGGCCTGGCGGCGAGCAGGTAGACGAACGGGTAGGAATGACCGGCTATGAGTGGCGGAAACTGGGTGAAAACGTCGCAGTAGGACAAAGCTCGCCGAAGCAGGTGGTTAACGCCTGGCTGCACAGCCCGGGGCACTGCGCCAACATCATGAATCCCGAGTTTACTGATATGGGTGCTGCCTTCGAAACCCACCCTGACAGCTCGATATACTGGACCCAGGTTCTGGGTAGCCAACGCTAAGGCAATGCCCGGCCTGAATAGGGCCGGGCGTTGCTATCAGTCCTGACGGCTGGTCACTTCCAGCAGGTGATAGCCGAACTGGGTCTTGACCGGCCCCTGAACGACATTTACTGGGGCGCTGAATACTACGGTGTCGAATTCCTTGACCATCTGCCCCGGCCCGAATGTTCCAAGGTCGCCGCCCTGGCGGCCGGAGGGGCAGGAGGAGTTGTCCTTTGCAATCTGCGCAAAGTCTGCTCCGCCTTCGATGGCGCTTTTCAGTTCGTTGCACTTGTCTTCGGTTGCCACAAGAATGTGACGGGCGCTGGCTTTAGGCATGGGTGGTTGCTCCTGTAATTGAAGGGCAGGAGGTTACCGCAATCGGTTGCTGCCCGGAAGCTTTGCAAGTCACAATCGCGCTACGCGAACAACCGAGAAGCCCATGTCCTGTAACGACCCCATCCTGCACGCCGATACCGAAACCCTTAGTTTCTGCCAGATTGATCGTCTGAACAGACTGCCTAAAGGCACCGCTTTCAGGCTTTTCAAGGCTGGCCGGCAGCAGCTGATCGAAGATCAGGACTATTTTTATCTTCCCGCGGCCACCCATTCACAACTGATAGAGTCGCTAAAGGCCTCGGGTCAGGTTTATTCCACCACCATCAATCTGGTATTGCTGACGCGTGCTGGCTACGCCAGGCTTCGAGAGCGGCAGAAAGCTCCTGGCTCAGGATCCTGAGCGGCGCCGGACAAATGGGATTATTTCGGCGTCGCGGGTTTTTTCGAGAGGGCGTGTAGTGGTCCGCAGCAAATCCAGGCTCGCCTGCAGCTCAACCGCCGAGTCGAGCATCATTTGCGATAGCCTGATGCAGGCCTGCATGGGGTTGTGCGCCTTGCGCCGCTCGGCGTCGATAACAAACGCAAGTCCCTGCAATCTGCGCCTGCCTCGTGGGGAGGCGTTCTGAATTAGCTGCGCTGTAAGGCGTTGGCGAAGCTCTTCCAGCGCTTCAGGCTCCTCCTGGGCCATGATTTTCAGTTCATCGAAGCTGGGTAAACGTAATGAATGCTCGGCCATTGTTCGGTCCCCTGCGGATGGAGGCACGACTCTGCGAGGCAGCGGCAATGGCCTGGCTACCCGGAGCGGAGCCAATTTACTGCTCTGGTATTGCTAGTGACCGCGAGCATGGCAAGTAATTCAGCAAAAAAACGGAGCTGCCGCAAAGGCTGCAGTGCGCTGGCGATACCGCCAAGCTATCGCAGGGATCAGAGGTAACTTCCCAAGGTAGCGCTCAGGCTGGCCTGTCATGAGCTATATTGCCCGTATCTGCTTTGAACCTGGACAGGCTCGTTGGGCCTGCCAAAGTGCGGGTTGCAGCCACCGTTCACTCGGCTGTTTCAGGTGTTTCGCATGTCCTATCGGATAAAACCTCACAAGTCAGCAAGCAAGCAGGTCCGACGTGTCGCCCGGGAGCGGCTGGAGAAAGCGCGCAACGCTCTCCTGCTGCCGGCCGAGGAGCGTGCCCACGGCATTCATCAGGCACGCAAGCGCATAAAGGAAGTGCGGGGCTTGGCGCGGCTGGTGCGCAAGCCGCTGGGTGGCATGTTTGCGCAGGAGAACCGACGCTTGCGCGATATCAACCGCAAGCTGTCAGCCATGCGTGATGCAGGCGCGCTGATTGAAACCTGGGACGCACTAGCCCGGATAGCCCCCGAACTCTTCGCCAGCAAGGAAAAGCTAGCTGTGCGAAAACGCCTGGTGGTGCGCGGGCAGGATGGTGGCCAGACGGTGGAGGAGTCGCATCGGATCCTGAGCGAGGTGCTGGATGATCTTGCAGAAGCAGAGAACGCGGTGGCTTGCTGGCCTGTCACTGGCAAGGATTTTGAGCTGTTCGCCAATGGACTGAAGAAAAGCCTGGGCGATGGCCGCAAAGCCCTTGAGGCCGCCTGCGGGTGCGTCTCGGATGAGCGCCTGCACGATTGGCGTAAACGGGTAAAGGATCATTGGTATCACACGCGCCTGTTGCAGGCAGCCTGGCCAGCAGCGTTCAAGGTCAGAGCGAGCATGCTCAAGGAGCTCTCCGAGCTGCTCGGGCAGGACCATGACCTGGCGATGCTACAGATGGCGCTCGAAGGCGAACCAGCCCTGTTCGGCACTGCGAGACACAGAGAAGAGCTTGCCGCAATTGCAGATGAAAGACGTATCTGGCTACAAAGGCAGGCATTCAAACTGGGTAAGCGCTTATATGCGGAGGCACCTGCGGCCCTGGTCAGACGTTGGGAGCGTTACTGGGCCATTGCGCGGGCGGAACTGCGCTAGCTTCAAGGCCAGCGCATAATCCACGCGCTGAAAATGTTAAAGGCAACTAGCAGACAGAGGCCGATAGATCAGGGTTCAGAATTCGAGACAGATCTTGCCAAAGTGCTTTCCGCTTTCCTCGTGGTGGAAAGCGTCGGCGATCTCTTCCAGTGCAATGGAACGGTCGATGACCGGACGCATGTCCATGATTTCAAGCGCCCGCACCATATCCATCTGATGCCGCCTGCTGCCCACGGTAACGCCCTGTATGCGCGCCTGGCGATACATCAACTCGGCGGTAGACACCTCGCCGCTCATGCCCGTCAGCACGCCGATGAGTGCGATATGTCCGCCCACTTTGATGGCCTTGATCGATTGTGGCAGCGATCCGGGGGCCACCTACTTCTAAGACGATATCCACGCCGCGTCCGCCAGTCAGCTCTCTTACCCGTTCGCCCCAGTTCTGTCGCGTAGACCGCCGGGACCGCGCAATTGGATAGCCTTCATAAGTCTCTCTGCTGTTGTAGTTGATAGAAAGCCGGGACGGGTTGCCGTGCGGCGCCGGATCAATCCAGTGCCTGGATCCTGAATTCACCGCATTGGGCCAGATCCGCGTCATCGCAGGGCACCTGCTTCACGATCTCGCGCAAGGCTTTGCGCAAGCCTTCCTCCAGTACCGGATGGTAGAAGGGCATGCGCAGTACCTGGTGTACGGTCAGGCCTTCGCTGATAGCCAGACCCAGCAGGTGCACCATGTGTTCGGCGGCCGGCACGCACATTTCTGCGCCAACCAGCACCGCATCCTTACGCCGCGCATAGATGCGCATCAGCCCCTCGTTGCGCTGCGCCGCAACAGCGCGGCCCTGTTTCACAAAGCTGGCATCACCGATCAGCGCGTCCTTGTCGAGTTCCGCGAACCGTTGCCCGACAAAAGCGACCCCCGGCTCGATGAACACGATCCCCAGAGGAGTGCGCCGTGGAAATGCAGTCGGTTGGTTGGCCAGTGCGTTATGCGCCGCAATGTAGCCCTCATCTGCGGCCTCATGCAGGATCGGCGCGTGCTGATTGACATCACCCGCGATAAATACCGGCAGGTTGGCGATTTGCGTCGTGGCGGGATCGAAAGGCGGCATGCCTCGATCGTCGAGCGCCACGCCAAGAGATTCCAGGTTGAGGCTGTCGATGTTCGGTTTGCGACCCACGGCCACCAACACCTTGTCCACTTCGACAGTGATTTCGCCTGCCTCAACCAGCACGCTCTGGCCATGGGACCGCAGGTTTACGTCCTCGCCGGTATGGATGGTGAAATCCTTTTCCAGTGCTTCACGCAGCGTGTCATTCACCTGCGGGTCACTGAGCCCTGCGAGTTTTTCGGTTTTGTCGAATGCGTACACCCTGATTCCCAAGTAGGCCAGGGCCTGTGCCATCTCCAGGCCGACCGGTCCGAGGCCGATGACTGCGATGCGGTCGGGCAGAGTCTCTTGCTCGAATAATGTATCGGTGGTCAGTAGGCGGTCGCCCAGTTCTTTCCAGGGCGCGGGCAAGACCGGCCGGGATCCGGTCGCAATAATGATGCGGTCGGCGTGATAGGTCCGACCTTCGACTTCCACGCTATCGGGGCCAGTCAGCCTCGCTCGGCCGGTAATGCTGCGCTCATTCAGCCGGTCGGTAGCCTGCAGGGTGCCGCTGACAAAATGATCGCGAAGGTCGCGCACGTGTTGCAGCACTGCCGGTATGTCGGCAGCAATGCTGTGACTGCCGCGAATACCGAAGGCCTGCAGCTTGATGCAGTCGTGGAATGCGCGGGCGGATTCGATCAGCACCTTCGAGGGCATGCAGCCTACGCGGGCGCAGGTGGTGCCGTAGGCGCCGGCATTGATCATCAGAACCTTGTCGGTCTGCTTGGATACTTCGCGCAATGCGGCCAGCCCAGCGGTACCGGCGCCGATGATAATTACGTCCCAATGTGCAGCCATGCATCCTCCCCTTAAGGTGTTTTCTACAGCCTAGGCTACGCGCCACCAAGGCACGTAAAAAAACCGCCTGCGGACGTATCCGGCAGGCGGTTTATCAAGTGCTTAACTGCCACCCCTCAGGGCGACCTCGTCACCTGATCTTCGGCGCCATTATTCCTGGCCAGCCTTGTCATCATCGCGCTCCATGCTTTCCTTGGTGTTGTGCCAGGCAGTAGCGGTAGCGTGCTTGGTGTTCTCCCAAGCGCTTTGAGTGGTTTCTTTGGTGTTTTTCCATGCCTTATTGAGGTTTTCCTTGGTGCTGTTCCACCACTCCTCGCTGTACTCTTCAAAGCCCTTGAGCTCCTCGCCGGCAGCAGTGACATGGACGTTATAGCTCACGTCGCCAAACATCGGGTTGTCATCTGTAACACGGGCGGTGAAGTCACCACGCTTGACGACTACATCACGTTCGCCGATGCCCAGGAACTCGTTGGTCTGAACAACGATGGAGTGCAGGCCCATGTCATTGCCGAGCAGAATATCTTCAACGTTGCCGACTTCATCGCCGTTGGCGTCGAATACTTCGGCCCCGAGCAGGTCTTCTGCGGAGTAGAGACCTTGTGCATGCATTTCGTGGTCCTCGGCAAAAACCGAGAAGCTCAGGCCCATGGCGCCTGCCAGCAGCGGAATACCCATCTTACGAATTGTCGGTGTGTTCATATCAGTCTCCTCAACTGTTCATTTAATGATGCAAGAGCCTATAGAAAGACTTTTCGTTTTCGTTAATGCGTGCTGATCAGCCGGGAAAGAAAATGGCTGAGCGGCAGTACTACGTTTCCTCGAGTGGAAAGCTTCTGCGCGAGCCTAACGGCGCTCTTTGATCAACTGCATTGACCCTAAGGCTAGTTATATATCCGTAGAACGCCAGCGAAAGTCCGAAATGAATTGAGTCGATACTGCCTAAATATGGCACATTTGCCTTTATGTTCTTTCCGTGTGAACTGACTGGCGACCGGGCTGTCCATATGGCGCTTCTGCTTGAGCGCCGGTCCTGCGACGCTGTTAACATGAGCACAATATTCATTAGCCGGAAGCCCGAATGCGCAATGTAGTCAACGTCTCAGTCAGCCCCAAGGGCACTCTTGAAACGCTTTCCCAGATCGAAGTACAGCAATTGAGCGAAGCAGGATCAGGCAGCACCTACCGGTTGTTCCGCCAGTGCGCATTGGCGATTCTCAATACCGGGGTGCAGATCGATAACGCCAAGGCCATCCTCGAGGCTTACGAGGATTTTGAGGTCAGGATTCACCAGCAGGAGCGGGGAGTCCGACTGGAGCTGATCAACGCTCCCGCCGATGCTTTCGTCGACGGTGAGATGATCGCCAGCACCCGTGAAATGCTGTTCAGCGCGCTGCGCGATGTGGTTTATACCGAAAGCGAACTGGGCAGCCCGCGCATAGACCTGACCAGTTCCCAGGGCATCACCGACTATGTTTTCCATCTGCTGCGTAACGCCCGCACCATGCGGCCAGGCATCGAACCGAAGATGGTCGTTTGCTGGGGCGGCCACTCAATCAATACCGAAGAATACAAGTACACCAAGAAGGTTGGTCATGAGCTGGGCCTGCGCAGTCTGGACATCTGCACGGGCTGTGGACCGGGTGTGATGAAGGGCCCGATGAAAGGCGCAGCGATCGCCCATGCCAAGCAGCGAATAACCACAGGCCGCTATCTGGGCCTGACCGAGCCAGGCATTATCGCTGCCGAGGCGCCCAACCCGATCGTCAATGAGCTGGTTATCCTGCCGGACATCGAAAAGCGTCTGGAAGCATTCGTACGTGTGGGGCATGGCATCATCATCTTCCCCGGCGGGGTGGGCACCGCTGAAGAGTTTCTCTACCTGCTCGGCATTCTTCTGCATCCGGACAACGAGTCGCTGCCGTTCCCGGTTGTGCTTACTGGTCCGAAGAGCGCCGAAGCCTACCTGCAACAGCTGCATGCCTTTGTTGGCGCCACGCTGGGCGAAGAAGCGCAACGGCGTTACGAGGTCATCATCGACGATCCCACCGCCGTTGCTAGGCACATGGCGAAGGGGCTACGCGATGTGACCGGATTCCGGCGCGAGCGCAACGATGCCTACCACTTCAACTGGTTGCTGAAAATCGAGGACGGCTTCCAGCGACCGTTCGATCCTACCCATGCGAATATGGCCAGTCTGCAGTTAAGCCGGGATCTGCCACCCCATGAGCTGGCTGCCAATTTGCGCCGCGCGTTCTCCGGTATCGTTGCCGGTAACGTCAAGGACAAGGGCATTCGCCGGATCGAGAAACATGGTGTGTACGAGATCCAAGGGGACATGGCCGTTACTGCACCCCTGGACAAGCTGCTCGAAGCCTTTGTGGCGCAGCACCGGATGAAGCTGCCGGGTGGTGCCGCGTATGTCCCCTGTTACCGGGTGGTTGCCTGAGGCTCGATCACTGCTACGCTGGGAACACCCCGTCGCAGCGCGGGTCCATTGCAGAACACGCTTACGTGGAGATACAGCATGAAGCAATCAACACAAGCCAGTCTGGTCCGTAACGTTGAGGCTCTTGAGCGCGGCGCGTTTCTTTTAGGCGGGCTGATGCTGGCAGGCAAAGGGCTTCGCCGCGGCGGTTTGCTAGGCATCATCCAGTTTGCGATCGGCGGCGTCGTTCTGGCTCGTGGCATCAATGAGCAGGCTGAAGCTGACTCGGTGGCTGCTACTCCAGCTGCTGGGCAGAATCTTCTGCCAGAGCGTTACAGCCACATGCCGATGGACTCCGAGGTGCATAGCCCCGATTTCGAGCATGGTGCCGTAGAGCTGCCCGATGCCACGCAGATGGGTCACGAGGCACGGGAAGATCGGCGGTAAACACAGGAGTCCAACTCCATAGTCCGCACATGAATGCCGTGCTAGATCTTCATGTGGGCTCCCAGCTTGTCCCGTAGCTGCTCGGGTGTATTGCCGGCGGCCTTGTCCAGATCGGCCAGCTCACTCGGCACGAACCAGTGCAGGGTTTCCGACTGGTAGGCTTCCCATACCGTCCGAGCGACTTCGATCGCCTCGATAACGCGAAATGGGCCTTTAGGTGGTGCGCTGGCAAGCATGTCTTCCGCAGGCATGCCGGTGCGGATCAGCCCAGGCAGGACATCAGCGCAACGGACATCAAAACGACGAAACTCGTTGGACAGAGCCTCGGTCAGCCCCTTGACCGCATGCTTGGTGGCGGCATACACAGCGATCAGTGGCATGCCCATCGTGGCGGAAGAGGACGAGGTGGTGAAGCATAGAGCGTTGGGAGTGGCCTTTAGCAGCGGCAGCGCGGTGTAAATACCGTTGAGCACGCCAACGAGATTCACCTGAATCATGCGCAACTGGTCCTCCAGGGGCATTTCGTCAAAGAAGCCACGCATGGCGATACCGGCATTGTTGAACAGGATATCCATGCGGCCCCCGGTCGCCGTCGAGAACGCGGCGATTGCGGCCTCGAACTGACCCTTGTCGCTCACATCCAGCGCATGCACCAGACAGTTGTCGGCGCCCAGTTCGGTCTGCAGTGCCTCAAGCCCGGCGCGATCCACATCGAAGGCACCGACGAACCAGCCCTGCTGGCTGAAAAGCCGTGCCGTCTCGCGGCCCATGCCAGATGCCGCACCGGTAATAAAGATCGATTGCCTGCCCATTGCCTGAGTCATTGCGCGTACTCCTGCTGTCGAATAAGCGAGCAGGCTAGCGCGGGATTGTCCATTTGTCCGCTACAGTCACAATCGCTGATCAGGTGACCGTGGCGACGGTTATGGGCCATGGGCAAAATTCCGACGGCAAAATGCCGGCCCCATCAGGAATCCGGCATTCAGGGTATTGCTGACAGGTTCTGCGTGCTGCTTAGTAGGGGCAGTTACCGCGGTACTCGGATATGTCGCGATCAGACTCGTGGTCAGGCCCACAGAGGAACTGGTTGTAGCGCTGATCCTGATCCAGGTGCAGCTTCATCCAGGACACACCGAATCGGCTGAGCACGTCGTCATTAACGCCGCCGCCATTGGCGCAGTAATGGCTGCCATTGTTGATCTCGACAAAGGCTTTCTGTGTGCTGTCCGGAATATCGTTGTAGAACGCCGAAGCATGCTGGTACACGGGTGCTACCACATCCGATTCGCAGGCAAAGATGAGGGCTGGCGTATACACGTCGCGGAAGTTGGTAGTGTCCCACGGTGCCAGCGGAATAACCGCATCGAGTCGGCCTTCCTCGGCCACACGCAGGCTGCCGCCACCGCCCATGGACCAGCCGATCACGCCGAGACGATCTACATCGATCATGCCATTGACCGGGCTGAAGCGTGAATCATTCTGATTGAGCAGGTAATCCAGGGCGTTGTTGATCTGGCGCGCGCGGCTGGGCGGTTGATCGAAACCGCTGTTGGTGTCGATGGTCATGACTACGAAACCATGGGAGGCGAGCTTGGGGCCCCACCATTCGATTGAAGATTCAGCCGACACAAAGCCCGGGATGACCACAATCGCAGCCATGGTGCCGGTGGTGCCAGTAGGATAGTGAATGGTGCCTCCGCCGAAGCCGCTGGAGAAGCTGGACACGTTGCTGGTGCGTACTGAGTAGGGGCCGGTACGGGCTTCCAGGAAGGAAACACTGGGGTCCGGTCCTCGCTGATAGGGGCTTGGCTCACCAGGTGTCGGGTCGGGATCGGTAGGTGGAGGGGGGTTCATTGCCATGGCACCGGCGGAAAACATGAGCGCGCCTGCTGCCAACAGGGACAGAGCAGACTGGGAGAGAGTTCTTGTATTCATTGTGACTCCAGGATTTGCGGATTTGATTATTAACAACGTCCGGTCGGCGATTCGCGTGCACGGGAGCACTGCCAACGGGGAGACGTTTTAATACCTGGAGGACATGATGTGAACTGTTGGTTCCAGTAAACATGAACAGGTACGCAAAATGAGACATTTAACCTGTTTGGGCTATGTCGAGATGGTTTCAGAAAGCGGAGAATCAAGCAGGGGCGGAGGGGCCTCTGAGGGAGTGCCGGTCAGGAGGTGATTCTCTCCATTGCCAGACGAATTGGGCTCACGCTGACCGGCCGCACTACGCGATCCAGTTCCTGGCCGTCCTTCAAGAAAATCAACGTGGGCCATAGCTTGACGCGAAAGGAACGCCCCAGTGGTCGCCCAGGCCCGTCTTCTATCATCAGGTGGTATACGCCTGGATGATCCTCGAACACGGCGGCGATAAGCGTCTGAGCAGACTGGCAGTGGCCACACCAATCTGTGCCAAACTCGATTACAGCGGGCCCTTTAAGCGCCTCGATCTCGGAGCGAGATGGCTCGTTGGTTGTGTGGTTCCTGGGCATCTCGCAGCTCCTCTGGGCTTTTACCGTAAGATGGCGATCAATATCGTGTTCATTCAGCGTAGCTTGATCTCCAATCAGAGCCACCCGGTATCGATAAACGGGCATCCTGGCAGCGCTCGACAGGCGGATTCGCTCTGCACAGCGCATTGTGTCCTCCTGGCCTGTTTCAGCGGGTCGGCAGGACCCGTTACTCCACCGCTCAATGCGCTACTCAAGCCTTGTGATACATCTTCCTGTCCGACCTGCTTCAGGCGTCCTAGAAGGCGTAATAGAAGAGCTCTTTTTCAGCTGCCGTATGAACCTTCCAGTTCTGCTTCGATTAGCCAATAGGACCATAGGCGATTTTGGGGGCGCTGGAATGCGGTTTTGAATCTGATTCGTTATGTGTGTCAAAAATATACATATCAGAATATTGCATCTATACGCGCAGGGTTTAATACTTGGATTCTTGGCGCCGCTGACGAGGAGGAGTGCATGAGTCGTTTCAAGTCTTTCGATGGCGTAGAAATCTACTATCGGATCTGGGGGAACAGTTCGGCCCGTCCACCTGTTTTGCTCCACCATGGTTACGTTGCCAACTCTCGGGTCAACTTGGTCATGCCCGGGATCGTGCGGCGACTCACCCGGGCCGGACGCCGGGTGATCACCTTCGACGCGCGGGGCCATGGTCGCTCCGGCAAGCCGCATGGCCAGGCGGCCTATGGTGAGTCGCGCATGGTCACTGATTTAGCATGCCTGCTGGACGAACTCGGTCTCGAGGAAATCGACCTGGTCGGCTACTCGATGGGGGCAACCGTTGCACTATTGGCTGCGACACAGGAGTCGCGGATACGGCGCCTGGTGGCCGGAGGCGTTGGCGGCGATATACTGAATCTGGACAGCCCGCACAGGGCGCACGGTAGAAAAGCGCTGGCGAATGCAATGCTGGCCAACCGCTGGGGTATCCGCAATCGAACGCTCGCCGGGTTTCGTCTGCTCGCAGAGATGGTCTGGGCCGACCGCAAGGCCATGGCTGCCCAGGCGCTCGCCTTTCATGCCGAACGTATCCCCTTGGAACAGATAACTGCGCCGACGCTGATTGTCGTCGGCGACAACTATCCCTTTGCACTGCAGCCCGGAAAACTGCAGAAAGCTATCGCCGGAGCGGAGCTCAAAGTGATAGCTGGTGATCACACCAGTGTGCTGGTCAAGCCGCGCTTTCAGAGAGCCATCGTCGATTTTCTGAACTGAAAATTGCGGCGCGGATGTTCAGCAAGCGGGGCAACTCTTGAGTCCCTGCGGCTGACAATGGCTCTGCTCTTCGCGATTAGGGCAGAGCCGTTGGTCAGTGGCGGATAATCCTTACATGGCAGGCAGCACAGCGATGTCGATAATGCCTGCTGGCAGGTCCGCAATGTCACCCAGGGGCGTTGGCGTGCCGGTCTTCAGGTCAACGGTGTGCAGCGTCAGGCCGGTCAGTACATAGGCCGTATTGCCGCCCATGCTGTCACTGACGATGTCCATTGCAGCGGCATCGAGCCCTTTGGCCAACTCGCCTACCGGTTGCTGCACGCCATCATTCGGCGGATTCTGCAGCATCAGCATGCCGGTGGTCAGATCCACGGTATACAGCTCAGTCTTCTCGGTTCCGGCATAGGAGTTGGTATACGCGCCAGCGACGACTTCCTGCATCATGTCGTCAGTGGCTAGGCCTTCAGCATAGGCAACGCTACCGTCAGTAGCGACTTCGCCCGTTTCGACATTCACGCGGAAGTTGGTCCCGTCGGCAGCGAGCAGGCGCAGTCGGTCTGCCACAGGATTGAAGTCGACCACCGCATGCTCACTACCCGGCAGGCTTTTCTGTAACTCGGCACCTGCGGTCGCTTTGCCTGTAGCCATGTCAACGGTATAGAGCTGGGTGCCGCCGCTCAGTGCGTAGAGCATGCCATTGGCAGGGCGTACATCAATGCCACGCAGATCGCTGGCGCCGTCTACCTGCATGCTCGCAGTCACACTCAGGGCGTCGGTATCGATTTTGTGCAACATGCCGTCGGCGCCGAGGGCGAGCAGTTGAGCGGCACTTGCCGTGCCTGCGGCCAGGGTCAGTGAAGTCGTCAGAATCAGTTTATTGAAAGTGTTCATTCAGGTTCCTCCCATTCGTGGGGTGGGTTGAGCCCACCGGGCAAGGTGCTTTTAATAGCCACCTTCAAGGTAATACGCACGAAAGCGAGTCCTGGATGCACTCAACTGAAAATCAAAGTTCTCTCGGCAAGCGCAGACAGTCCATTTTGCCGAGAGCACTAGCCGCCGAAATAGTACCTGAGCATCCATACACCCATGCCCATCATCATCAGGTTCTCGGTCAATGAGGTGAACCCCAGCGGCACGCTGCTGCTGCCACCCACGCAGGCGCATTTGAGCTCGCGTCTGTCGATATAGACCGCCTTGAACACCGATACGGCACCTACCGTACCAATGAACAACGCCACCGGAATGGCCAGCCAGAGCATCGCCCCTGCTACCATCAGCACACCGGCCAATAATTCGGCGTAGGGATAGACGTAGGAGTAGGGTACCTTGCGCTGGGCGAGCAGGTCGTAATTGAGAAACATTGTGGAAAAGCTTTCAACGTCCTGCAGTTTCAACATCGCCAGAATCGACATGCTGAAAGCGATGAACAACTCACCGGTGCGGATGGTGAACAGACCGCCGAGCATCCAGCCCACAGCCAGCGCCAGCAATGCAGCCACAGCAAATACCGCCAGTACCGGACGGTAGCTGGTCTCGTCTTCGGACTTCACGTTCTTGCCGAAGTATTTGCGCAGTTCCTCATAGCCGCCAATGCGTTTGCCGCGGATGTAAGTCTGCGGCGTGGTATCCACATTGTGCTTTTCCATGAAGGCATCGGTTTCTTCGCGGGTGGTCAACTGATGATCTTCCACGTCGTAGCCTTCGCGTTCGAGCAGGTCGACTGACTTCAGGCCGAATGGGCACAGATGCTTTTTCATCACCATGCGATACACAGTGGCGTTAGCCTTGCTGTTGGACTCCTTCGCCTCTGACGACGCCGCTGTCGACATCCGGGGCTGCTCGGACTCTGTATGGGTTGATTCCGGAATAACTGGCTCTATCGCCATGCGCCTCTCCTTTTGTACTCTGCGATCAATTCTTCAGGCAAGTCTAGCAGCCAGAGGTTCCTTTCAAGCCCAGGGCCATCCGGTGCACTGAAACCCAACCGAACAACAAGGAGGCTCCGCATGAAAACCATAGGCCTTATTGGCGGAATGAGCTGGGAGTCCAGCCAGACCTATTATCGGCTGATCAATCAGGGCGTGCGCGACGCGCTAGGCGGGCTGCATTCGGCAAGACTCGTGCTCTACAGTGTGGATTTTGCCGAGATAGAAGCCCTGCAGCATCAGGGCGACTGGGACGCTACTGCAAAGATACTCGGTGATGCTGCTCAGTCGCTGGAGGCAGCTGGCGCAGATTTTCTAGTGCTCTGTACCAACACCATGCACAAGGTCGCTGTACAGATCGAACAGGCAGTAAGCATCCCTCTGCTGCACATCGCCGACGCCACAGCTACTGTCCTCAGGCAGGCTGGGGTCACCTCTGTCGGGTTGCTGGGTACGCGGTTTACCATGGAGCAGGCGTTCTATCTTGATCGTATCCAGGAGCACGGCATACAGGTTGTGGTGCCGGAACAATCCGGACGTGACCTCGTGCATTCGGTCATCTACGAGGAGCTGTGCCGGGGCGAGATCAGGCCAGAATCCAGGTCGGAGTACCTTGAAGTAATAGCATCACTGGCTGATCGCGGCGCCCAGGGCGTTATCCTCGGCTGCACGGAGATAGGGCTGCTCGTGCAGGCTGCAGATACAGAGGTGCGGCTGTTTGACACTACCGCAATACATGCCCAGCAGGCCGTCCGCTTTGCTCTAGAAGGCAAAGTGTCTGAATAACGCCGCAACCAGGATGCCGCCAGCGATCGCGGGTAACGGTTTCTTTACCACCAGCATCATCACGGCGGTGGTCAGCAGAGCGAAACGCGCCCCCCAGTCCCCTTCAACTGCCATCGGCGCCAGTAGCGCGACCAGCACGGAGCCGGACACCGCCTGGATGAATTGCTTTACCCGGTAGCCGATCGGCACGAACGACATCACATAGACGCCGCCCCAGCGGGTGGCCAGGGTCACCAGCGCCATGGCCAGAATAACCAGCAAGGCTCCCATGCCGGCGGTTTCAATGCTCATTGTGCTGCCTGCCCCAGAGGGTTCCGGCAACGCCGCCGGCCAGTGCGCCAACGACCACATGGCTGTTTTCCGGCAGGTACCAGTAGGCCAGCAGGGAGCAGCCCGCTGCCACCGTCCAGATCCCGAACATCCGCAGGTTCTTTTCTCCGCCCACCACCATGGCGAGCAAAAAGCAGCCCATGACCATATCCAGCCCCAGGCTTCTGGGTTCGCTGACCAGATTGCCAAATGCCATTCCCAGCCAGGTGCCGAAGATCCAGAATGACCACAGTGCCAGTCCACCGCCGAACAACAGCCCCAGGCCGGGCTTTCCGCGAGTGAACGCCTGCATCGACATTGCCCAGTTGGCATCGGAGGCTATCAGCATCACGCCATAGCGTTTTGCCGGTGGCAGTTGGCTCAGCCAGGGATACAGCGTTGCACCCATCAGCAGGTGCCTGGCATTGATAGCGAACACCGTAATCAGCATCGTAAACAACGGCACCTGCGGGCCCCAGAGATCCAGCGCTGCAAACTGGGACGCGCCGGCAAAGACCAGGGCGCTCATCGTCAGAATCATCGGATCGCTCAGCCCTGCCTGCTTGGCAGCCAGCCCAAAGGCCGCGCCAAACGCGATCACAAAGATCGAGATCGGAGCCAGCTGTTTGAAGCCTTCCCAGATGAGTTGTCTATTCAGCTGATGCAACGCCGTGTCGGCCTTTGCCATTTACTGCTCCTGGTCAGAATTTTCCGGGCTGCGCACACTCGCGCGGCGCAGCATCGGCCGCAGAACCATTGGCGCTAGCAGGCTGGTGATCGCAGTCACGACGACCAGGGCCGCGTAGAGCTGATTGTCAAGAACCCCCATTTGCTTGCCCTGTTGCGCCACAACCATGGTTATTTCAGCCCGCGGCACCATGCTCACAGCGAGCAGCAGAGCGCCGCTGCGCCCGATCAGCGGCCAGGCCGACAGACCAACGCCAACAACCTTCGAGCCGATAGCCACCAGCGCCAGGATCAGGCCCCAGCTCCAGCTTTGCGTCAATGCCTGCAGTTCTATCTCCCCGCCGATACCGATAAAGAAAAAAGGTGCGAAGAGCGCATAGATGTCATCGAAATTGGTTTCGCGGTTTACCGCCTCCGGGTCGCGGCTGAAAACCAGGCCAGCGAACAGCGCGCCAACGGCCAGTGAGAATCCCAGCCAGCCGGCGATGGCTGCAATAACCACCGCAAGGCCCAGCATTGTCAGCATTACGCCGGAATTGGTCTCGAGGCGAAGGCTCCAATGGGTTATCGGCTTTTCAAGATATTGGCTGAACAGGAGGCAACCGGCCGCAAACAGGATGAACTTGAATGCATAGCTCAATGCCGTGGTGCCCAGAGTACTCCACAGCTGACCATTGGCCTGCTGCAAGGTAGGGATAATCGCCAATAACAAACCCATTAGTACGATGCCGGCAATATCATCCAGCTCTGCCACATCGAGCAGCATGCGCCCGTTGTGACTGTCCACCAGGCCTTCTTCCTCCCAAGAGGCGAGAGACACGCCGACGCTGGTCGCTGTCATTGCCACGCCCACCGCCAGTGAAGCAATCAACTCGAGCCCAAGCGCATAACGGGCAGTCAGATAACCAAGAACCGCAGCAAGCGACAAATTGGCGATGCCGACGACTGATGCGCGCGGAAGCTCATGGGCCAGCGCCTCGGGCCGGCTCTCGATGCCGACACGGAACAGCAAAGCCACCAGCCCCATTTTGGCGAGAAACTCCAGAACATGATCCAGCAGCGCCGTCATGTAGCCAAATTGTTGATCGGTGGCGTGTAATACCACCCCGATCAGGATATAGCCCACCAGCGAAGGCACACCGACACGCCGCAGCAAGGCATTGGCCAGTGTAGTGGCCAGTACCAGAACGCCTATCACCACGATTTCGGCGGCGGAATTGTTTTCCACAGTGGGCTCCTCTTTGCCTTTCAGGCGTTAGCCTAGTTCCCAGGGAGGGGGAGGGCAAAACAGGGAAGGACTTATTGACGCGCCAACCCTACTGGAAGCCCGAATGCGACCTGCCGCACATGACCTCACACTTGTGTGTTTGTGACTTCGCGCCGGATCTGGCAGATTTCCTGCGAGCTGGCTGGCCAGCTCGATCTGGAGGTGTGACCGACAGGCGGCTTAACGCTGCAAGCTGATCCAGGTCGCCTCGGCGCAGGCCACGCGCTCGCCATTGCCACGGAACAGGGCACTGCCGGCTTTATGTTTGCGGCCATCATGCGTGATGGCCCAGGCCGACACGATCAGGGTTTCGCCCACCTGCACCGGTTGCTCGATACGCGCGCTGTAGCGCCCCAGCAGGGCCATGCCTGAGACCGGCTTGACGGCAAAGAAGCCCGGACAGTCCAGCGCGGCCCAGAGATACTCGCTGGCTACGTTGCCGTCCGCTTCCGCCAGATCGTTAGCAGGTTGCCAGAGTGCCGCAACCTGGTCCTCGTGCTCGCAAACACCTCCGGTAAAGATACGCAGGCCGTCGCCCGGATCCCGATTGGTGCCACAGACAAAACAGCCCGGCAGGTCATGGTAGCTGATGCCGACGAAGCGCTGCTGAGCCGCTTCCGCCTCCTGCATGGAGGGTGGCGGCGGGATTTCCAGATCCAATGTATAGGGGCGGGCCGAGGCCAGCAGTTGCTCGCCAAGCTTCAGCTGCAAACCGCCCTCATGGGGGTGCAATTGCAGATCGGTATCCAGTGGCGGCGGTGCGTGCAGGGTTACCTGGCAGGGCTGCTCCATGTGCCTGGCGATAAGACCGGAGACATAGCCGCCATTGCCGCTGTTAGGCGGGCCGCAAAAACGGCGGGCAATGTGTAGTGTTGTCGTGTTCATGATGTCTCCGGTGGTCAGCTAAACCCCCATATTACCTGCTTGGCTCGGCTTGCGGCTTGGGGAAACCGCACCATCCAGAATGCTGATGGTGGTGTATTTTGCCGTGCCTGGGAGGATTCTTCTGCGTGGCGAGGCCGCCGTAACGCCCCGTCGATTTTGGCAGACGTTCCTGGCCATGGACGGGATACACCGCTATGCCCAGGCTCGGGGCATTGGTCAGCGTCTGGCCATCCAGCAGGTAGGGTGCGCTCAAGGCCGCCAGCACCTTCTCGGCGATCAGTGCAGCGTCTTGCAGATTGCTGATGTCCTCCAGCAAAATGGCAAATTCGTCGCCACCGAGACGGCCGATGGTATCGGAGTCGCGCACACATAGACGTAGCCGCTGGGCGACCTCATGCAGCAGCAGATCGCCCACGCGGTGCCCGAAGGCGTCGTTGACCAGTTTGAAGTTGTCCATGTCCAGATACATCACCGCCAGACGCAGATTGCCGCGCAGTGATCTCTTCAGGGCGCTCTGCAAACGGTCCAGAAACAGGGCCCGATTCGGTAGCTCGGTCAACTGGTCGTACTAGGCCAGATACTCCAGCCGTGAATGGGTGCGCTTGCGCTCGATCGCATCGGCCACCTGGCTCGACATGAACTGCATCAGCTCCATGTCCAGGGGCTGCCCGCATTGATGTGCTGGACGAGCGCAAGGCTGGCGTCCCTGTCTTCCGGATGCATCATCTCGAAGGCGGTACGACCGATCATCTCCTCGGGCCGAAAACCAAACACCCGTTCACTGGCAGCGCTAACTGAGAGAAAACGCCCGTCGATATCGATCACGCACACCACGTCAAGTAGCAGGTCGAGGAGTTTGTCGTGAGGAATGGGGAGCCTTGGCGTAATGAGAGCCACTATACTGCCACCTCTGGCGGGCGCGCTAGCACCCTGATGATACATAGCCCGCCCAGAACGGGAACGAAGCGCAGTGAGACCGGGATGCTCGACCTGAACTTCAGAAGACACCTCTCGCCTATACTGCTTTTAAGCTTCACGCGTCTCTGGGACAGGGTTTTTGTGATGATCGAAAGCAGGCTGCAAAGGGGTCGTATGCACATGCCGGTGTGGGTTGTTGTTGGATGCGCCTTTGCAGTTGCGGGTTGTCAGGAGCCCCATGCCCAAGTGCCGGAGCGCGTGACTTCGCTATCCGTCGAGGTGGCGCCCGTTACCGGCGGCAGTTGGTATCGACCGCCGGTGGGTGTTACCTGGCAATGGCAGCTGTACGTCGATGATGAGCACCCGCTGAACACCACCTACGACGTGACTATCTATAATATCGACCTGTTCAACACCGGCGAAGCCACCATCAACGCACTGCAGGACGCGGGTCACAGGGTGGTCTGCTACTTTTCCGCCGGTTCCTGGGAAGACTATCGGCATGACCGCGATCAGTTCGCAAGCGAGGAGCTGGGCAATACACTGGACGGCTGGCCCGCCGAGCGTTGGTTGGATATTCGCTCGCCCAATGTGCACCGCATCATGACGGAGCGGTTGGACCTGGCTGCTGCAAAAGGCTGTGACGCGGTAGAACCGGACAATGTTCAGGGCTACCTGGAAAACACGGGGTTTGCTCTTGGCGCCGAAGATCAGCTGGCCTATAACCGCTTTATCGCCAACGAGGCGCGTACGCGTGGGCTGGGAGTTGCCCTCAAAAACGACCTCGAGCAGGTCGATTCCCTGGTCGATTACTTTGATTTTTCAGTCAACGAGCAGTGCTTCCAGTACAACGAGTGCCACCATTTGCTGCCTTTTATCCGGGCCGGAAAGCCTGTGCTCAATGCCGAGTACCCGGAACAAGATGACGATCTTTCCCCCGATGACCGTCCGCTCACTGCCCTCTGCAGGGCCGCCAATAACCTGAAATTCAGTACCCTGGTTTTACCGGTCGCGCTGGACGACAGTTTTCGGGCCTCCTGTCAGATTCCGTCGCCTCGTGGGAAAAGCAGATAACCGCAGGGGCGGAGCCGGTGACCAAAGGGCATGACTTCCCACTCAAAAGCCGGATAATGGCGGCCAATTCGTCCCGCTCGTAATTCTGGTGCCCCCCATGGAAATCAAGGTCAACTTTCTCGACAACCTCCGGCTTGAAGCCAAGTTCGATGACTTCACGGTGGTGTCCGACCAGCCCATTCGCTACAAGGGTGAAGGCTCTGCGCCGGGGCCGTTTGATTACTTTCTGGCTTCATCGGCCCTGTGCGCCGCGTATTTCGTGAAGCTGTACTGCAACACCCGCGACATCCCCACAGACAACATTCGCCTGTCGCAGAACAATATCGTCGACCCGGAAAACCGCTACAACCAGATCTTCAAGATTCAGGTCGAATTGCCTGCGGACATCACGCCCAAGGATCGCCAGGGCATCCTGCGTTCCATCGAGCGCTGCACGGTGAAGAAGGTGGTGCAGACCGGCCCCGAGTTCGTGATCGAAGAGGTCGAGAACCTGGACGCCGACGCCCAGGCATTGCTCATGCCGCTGGCCGCCGAAGGGGAGGGCACCCGTGTGTTGGGCAAGGACCTGCCGCTGGAGCAGACAATCGCCAATATGTCCGGCATCCTGGCCGACCTGGGCATGAAGATCGAGATCGCCTCCTGGCGCAATATCGTCCCCAACGTCTGGTCGCTGCATATCCGCGACGCGCAGTCGCCAATGTGCTTTACCAACGGCAAGGGCGCGACCAAGGAGGCCGCGCTGGCCTCGGCGCTGGGCGAGTTTATCGAGCGGTTGAACTGCAACTTTTTCTACAACGACCAGTTCTGGGGCGAGGACATCGCCAATGCACCCTTCGTGCATTACCCCGACGAGCGCTGGTTCAAGCCGGGCCGCAAGGACGCGCTACCCGCCGAGATCCTCGACGACCACTGCCTGGAAATCTACAACCCCGATGGCGAGCTGCGTGCCTCGAATCTGATCGACACCAACTCCGGCAACACCGAGCGCGGCATCTGCGCGCTGCCCTATGTGCGTCAGTCAGACGGGGAGGTGGTGTATTTCCCCTCCAACCTGATCGAGAACCTGTTTCTCAGCAATGGCATGAGCGCCGGCAACACGCTGGCCGAAGCACAGGTGCAATGCCTGTCGGAGATCTTCGAGCGCGCGGTTAAACGCGAGATTCTGGAAGGTGAAATCGCGTTGCCCGATGTACCCCAGGACGTGCTGGCGAAATACCCGGGCATCCTGGCTGGCATTCAGGGCCTGGAAGAGCAGGGCTTTCCGGTGCTGGTCAAGGATGCGTCCTTGGGCGGGCAGTTCCCGGTCATGTGCGTCACGCTGATGAACCCGCGCACGGGCGGCGTATTCGCTTCCTTTGGCGCGCATCCGAGCTTTGAAGTCGCGCTGGAGCGCAGCCTTACCGAACTCCTGCAGGGCCGCAGTTTCGAAGGCCTGAACGATCTGCCCCAGCCTACCTTTGAAAGCCAGGCCGTGACCGAGCCAAACAACTTCGTCGAGCACTTCATCGATTCCAGCGGTGTGGTGTCCTGGCGCTTTTTCAGCGCCAAGGCAGACTTCGAATTTGTCGAATGGGACTTTGCTGCCGAAGGCGAGCACGCCAACGCCGAGGAGGCCGCCACCCTGTTCGGGATCCTCGAAGAGCTGGGCAAGGAAGTGTACATGGCGGTGTACGACACCCTGGGCGCTAACGCCTGCCGCATCCTGGTGCCGGGCTATTCCGAGGTGTACCCGGTCGACGACCTGATCTGGGACAACACCAACAAGGCGCTGCTTTTCCGCGCCGACATTCTCAACCTGCACAGCCTGGACGACGACAGCCTGCAGGCGCTGATCGACCGTCTGGACGAAAGCGAGCTGGATGACTACACCGACATCAAGACCCTGATCGGTATCGAGTTCGACGACAATACCGCCTGGGGCCAACTGACCATTCTCGAGCTCAAGCTGCTGATTCATTTGGCCCTGGAGCAATTTGAAGAAGCCAAGGAACTGGTCGAAGCCTTCCTGCAGTTCAACGACAATACCGTCGAGCGCGGTCTGTTCTATCAGGCCCTGAATGTGGTGCTGGAAGTCGAGCTGGATGAGGAGCTGGATCTGAACGACTACGAGACCAACTTCCGCCGCCTGTTTGGTAACGAACGCATGGACGCGGTGATCGGCTCGATGGAGGGCAACGTCCGCTTTTACGGTCTCGAGCCCACCAGCACGCAACTGGAAGGGC
This sequence comes from Halopseudomonas sp., assembly GCF_041579695.1. GTDB lineage: Bacteria > Pseudomonadota > Gammaproteobacteria > Pseudomonadales > Pseudomonadaceae > Halopseudomonas. The sequence continues at coordinate 2,396 of NZ_JBFGFI010000011.1, read as the reverse complement.
TCGAACGGCACCAGCGGTTGATTGAAAGCTACAGGAAACTGCACCAGGCGCGGGGCAGGGCGGCGCAAACGAATATGGTCTAATCACCTATCTGGCAAAATGGACAGTGTTCATGCCATCCGATATCACCCTGCGGCTTCAGATAACGCCGCCGGAGGCGCCACATTGCTCATCGCATTGCCATAACTGCTACCCGGCACCTGATCAAACACGCCATCCCCGGTGGTGTCGGGACAATCATGGGACTTGCACAACTGTGCGACGGAAGCTTTACTGCTTTTATTAGCCAGCAGCGACGCATAAGCACCACTTCATCACAAGCCAAACGGTGTTCGCCGCCCGGCCGATGCACTAATACTTAAGTCGCAGAGTGATCTTCTTCGGATTCTTTGCCATCCCAAACCGTGCTAGCTTGCTTTTATGGAGTCCATGGATCCGGCCAGATTTTTCCGGAATTCCAGAGTGCAACGGAAATACTCCATGTTGTCATTTACAACAATTACAAAAAAGGAACGCTGAACCATGAAGATCCGTTCTGCTCTGGCCGCTCTGGCCGTTACACTCGCCACCGCGTTTTCCGCCGGGCCCGCTTCTGCCCAGGAAACGTTCACCCTTCGTCTGGCCGAGACCTGGGGAGCCAACTTCCCGATTTTCGGCGACGCCAGCAAGAATATGGCTGCCATGGCTGAAAAAATGTCCAATGGCCGACTGAAAATCCGCATCGACTCGGCCAACAAGCACAAGGCCGCACTCGGTGTCTTCGACATGGTTAAAGCAGGCCAGTACGACATGGGCCACTCTGCCTCTTATTACTGGAAGGGCAAGGTTCCAAACACCCTGTTCTTCACCAGCATGCCGTTCGGCATGACTGCGGACGAACAGTACGCCTGGTTTTACCACGGTGGCGGTATGGAACTCATGCAGGAAGTCTACGAGCCCCATAATATGCTGTCTTTCCCCGGCGGCAACACAGGCGTCCAGATGGGGGGGTGGTTCCGCAAGGAAATCAAATCTCTGGAGGATCTGAAAGGCCTGAAGATGCGCATTCCCGGCTTCCAGGGCGAGGTGTTCGCGGAAGTGGGCGTCAACCCGACCAATATTGCTCCCGGCGAGCTTTACACGGCACTTGAGCGCGGCACGATTGATGCGGTCGAGTGGGTAGGCCCGGCCTTGGACCTCCGTCTGGGCTTTCAGCAGATTGCTGACTACTACTACACCGGCTGGCACGAGCCGGCCACGGAACTGCAGTTCCTTGTCAATCAGAAAGTGTGGGACAAGCTGCCCGCCGATCTGAAGGAAATTCTGCGAGTCTCCATGCGTACCGCGGCCTACGACATGCTGATTCATTCAGTACATGAGAACTCCAAAGCATGGGCAACCATTCAGGAAAAGCACCCGAACGTGCAGATAAAAAACTTCCCTGATGATGTGCTGACTGCCATGGTAAAGGCCAACGACAAGCTGCTTGCCGAAGCCGCCAAGGGCGATGCCCAGGCCAAAAAGATCATCGACTCCCAGGCGATGTATCTGAAAAATACCCGCAACTACACTGACATCTCCCTGCGGGCCTACCTGAACACCATGGCAAAATTGAACGAGTAACCACCGGGCTCGGAATGGTTGGCGTACGGTGCCGGGAAGGCTTCATTCAGAAGCGCCCGGCACTTTTCGTTTGGAAACACTGATGGCTGGCCGGGTTCAAAACCTTGGCAGCAGAAAAAGGACGGGTTATGAGATGGATAATTGCGCTGGATAACGGCCTGGCGCGGCTTTCTTACCTCTGCGGCTGGATCGCGAGTGCTGCCTTCTTACTCATGGTGTTCAACATCCTTTACGACGTTATAGCGCGTTACGCATTCAACGACGTATCCATCGGCATGCAGGAAATGGAGTGGCACCTCTACGCAGTTGTTTTCCTGCTGGGCATCCCCTACGCCATGCGCACCGACGGCCACGTCAGGGTTGATGTGTTGTATGACCGCTGGGAGGACCCGATGAAGGCATGGGTCAACATTATCGGGGCCCTGATCCTCGTTCTACCCTTCGCCTTTCTCATCATCTACTACGGCTACAGCTACACAATGGAAGCATACGAGCTCGGGGAAGGCAGCGGCGATCCAGGGGGCCTTCCCTATCGCTGGATTATCAAATCACTCATGCCCATTTCGGGGGTATTCCTTGCCACCAGCGGTCTGGGGATGGTGACCCAAGGTATCCGTGTTCTCAAGCTTGGCGAATCCTATACCAGCGATAAATCTCAGGGAGGTTTGGCATGATCGGCATTATCATGTTCGGGGTGGCCCTGCTGATGCTGATGTGGGGGTTTCCTGTTGCTTTCGTATTTGGCGGGCTTGCGCTTCTGTTTGGCGTAGCCGCGGTTGGGCCCGATCTATTTG
>NZ_JBFGFI010000010.1:0-61149 GCF_041579695.1 Halopseudomonas sp. | reverse complement strand
GCGGCATGAAGTCGTCCGGTCTAGGCCGTGAGGGCTCCAAGTACGGGATTGAAGAGTACGTGGAAATAAAATACCTGTGCCTGGGCGGTATCTGACCCGGGTCTTCATCTGACTGTGTGTGAGGTGAGCCATGAGCAAGAGGAATGAATCCCTGATGCAGCGCCGTCATGCGGCGGTTGCCCGGGGGGTGGGCCAGATCCATCCGGTGTTTGTCGAACGCGCGGAAAATGCCACTGTCTGGGATGTCGAGGGGCGCCAGTATATCGACTTCGCCGGAGGCATTGCCGTGCTCAACACAGGTCACCGTCATCCGAAGGTAATGGATGCCGTCAGACGCCAGCTTGAGCATTACACTCACACCTGTTTCCAGGTCTTGGCCTACGAGCCCTATGTGGCGCTGTGCGAAAAGTTGAACGCACTGGTGCCGGGGGATTTCGCGAAAAAGACGCTGCTGGTCACCACCGGTTCCGAGGCGTTGGAGAACGCGGTCAAGATCGCCCGCGCGGCTACCGGCAGGGCCGGCGTGATTGCGTTCACCGGCGGCTACCATGGTCGCACGATGATGACCCTGTCGATGAATGGCAAGGTTGCGCCCTACTCCGCAGGCATGGGCCTCATGCCCGGTGGTGTATATCGCGCGCTGTTTCCCTGTTCGTTGCACGGAATCAGTGATGCCGATGCGATCGCCAGCATCGAGCGAATATTCAAGAATGATGCCGAGCCACGCGACATCGCCGCGATCGTGATCGAGCCGGTGCAGGGTGAGGGCGGATTCTACGTTGCCAGTCCGGCATTCATGGCGCAGCTGCGCGAGCTCTGTGACCTGCATGGCATCGTGCTGGTGGCAGACGAGGTGCAGAGCGGTGCTGGACGCACAGGCACCTTCTTCGCGATGGAACAGAGCGGTGTGGCGCCGGATCTGACCACCTTTGCCAAGTCGATTGCCGGTGGCTTCCCGCTGGCCGGGGTGTGCGGCAAGGCAGAATTGATGGACGCCATCGCACCGGGTGGTCTCGGCGGCACCTACGCCGGGAGCCCGGTCGCCTGCGCGGCCGCCCTGGCGGTGCTCGAGGTGTTCGAGGAGGAAAATCTGCTGGCTCGCAGCCGCGCGTTGGGTGAAATGATCGGCTCACGTCTGCGTGCGATTGCGCAGGACGACAAGCGTATTGCCGAGGTGCGCGGGCTGGGCGCAATGATGGCGTGCGAGCTGTTTGACAGCAACTGCCGGCCAGACCCGCTGCTGGCTGCCCAGCTGGTCGCGCTGGCGCGGGAAAACGGCCTGATCCTGCTGTCCTGCGGTCAGTACGGCAACGTCATTCGCATTCTGGTGCCATTGACCGCGACCGACCCCGAGGTACAGCAGGGCATGGATATAATCGCCGCCTGTTTCAAGGAGCTGTGAAAGCAGCCCCAGGCGTCCCCTAGAAGGTCGAGAGGCCGCTGAACTCCATGAAGCGTGCCAGCCAATAGCGCCAGCGCGTATGGTCGGCGAAGTCCGCATAGGGTTGACTGTAAAGGTCGCCCTGCGGATTACTCCAGTTGCGTTCGAACAGGCTGCGAGCGCGATGCATGATCGGCGCATCCCGGTCGGCGATTACCCGCGCACTGGTTTCCAGATTCAGGTTGTCCAGGTTGCGACGGGTGAAGTTGGCCGAGCCGATGATCATTTCCGCGCTGCCATCGGCCCGGTCCAGCCGGATCCATTTGCGGTGACACTGCTCGCCCCGTGTGGCGCACCAGCGCACGGCAATCCCGGACGCGTGCAGGTCCCAGCCAGCCTGGCGGTTGGGCATGCCGCTTTTCTTGCGCCCGAAGGCGTCCTTGTTGGGGTCCAGCAACGCACGCACCGTGACGCCCCGCTGACTGGCGCGCACCAGTGCTTCGATGGTCGGCCGATGCGACAGGTAGAACACTTCCATATCGAGCTGGTCACCCGGCTCGCTGCTGTCGACCAGCTTCAGCAGCGCATCGCGTATCCGGCCCTCGGTGAGTACCTGCACCAGCGGGCCTTCCAGATTCTGGCTGGCAAGCGGTGGGCGCGGCCATTTGATCGCCGGTGCCGCCGCCGAGAATGCCATCACCGGTATTTCGGTAGCCAGCAAGTCGAGCGCTGCGGCACCGCGAAACAGCAGCGCATTATTGCTGTGGCGGCTGCTGGCATCATGTGGATTGGCTGAGGTGACCAGTCCGGCCCAGCTGTCGCCTTCGTCCACTACCAGCGTCTTGCGGTGGTTGGCCCGAAAATTCATCAGCGCCAGGTAGCTTCTCAGTGTGACCTTGCCTTCGCCGACCGGGTTGGGTAGCCAGCCGCCTTCGGTGCTGTTGCCGATGTGTCGGCAACAGATGTGCCACAGGCCGGACCAGAGCGGATTGGACGCCGGCAATTGGTTGACATCGGACATCACTACCTCGACGCCGGCGCTGCGTAATCTGTCCAGATGCGGAGCGGGAAGTCCGCCATACAGCGTATTGAACGGATCGGTAATAAGCACGATTGGCATGTCGGGGTGGCGCTGCCGGGCCGCCAGCAGCGCGCTGGTAAGATCATCGGTGAGTGGCTGGTAGCTGGCGTCGCCAGCGAACTCGTTGTACAGGAACATGTCCATTACGATCAGTTGGCGCGCCTGAGCCAGCAGCCCGAGTATCTGTTCGAAAATCTGCTGGTCGCTGACCCGCTCACCGCTGGTGTCGACAAAGGTACGGTCATCCAGCAGTTGCAGTTTTTCGCCCCCGCGCAATGGTGCGCTGATGGCAAGACCCTTCGGCAAGGGCTGATAGGCCTGAAACAGACCCATCAGCAGCCAGGCAAGGAGCAAAGTCAGCAGTACGCCTGACAGCGCATGCCTGGTGCCTCCTGGCCGGCGAGTATTTTCTGCTGCGCCAGGGGGCGGAAGGTCGGACTGCGTTGGGCTGGACATTGCGGACTCTTTGCTGGTCTGTTGTTGGCAGGCTTGGAGGCGCCGGCGGGTGCGGTAGACTGCTATCGACAATAGCGGGCGCTGCATCAGGCGGCAGTATAGGGTAGTCGCTGGAATACCCGCTACCAGGGGTTTTGTCGGCCGAGCTTGATGGGAGAATAGCTTTCATGCGTTGGGGTGTTCGTCTGCTGGCGGCAATTGTCGCCCTGTTGCTGATACTGATGCTGGCCGCGTTCCTGCTGCTGCGGCACAGTCTGAGTGCGGCCGGCATCGATCAGCTTGCCTGGCAGGGGCTCGGCTGGGCCGGGGGCGCGCTGCGGGTGGAGCAACTGTCGGCCCGGCATACCGATGCGGTCGGAGCCCGGCTGGAGATCGACCTGCGGGCCCTGCAGCTCGAACCGGGCTGGGCCGGTGGTCCGCATCTGGCAGTCTTGCAGGCGCAAGAGCTGCAGCTGGACTGGCAGCCCCTGGTAGGGCTGCCGGGTAATCGCGATATCGGCATGCCCGATCTGCAACAGCTGGCCGCGACCCTGCAGTGGCTTCCTGCAGAACGTCTGGCCATACCCCGTATCCAGATTCATCTGCCCTGCGGTATCCGTCGCTGCACGCTGAATGGCGGGCTGGTTGTCGCGCGGGAGGCCTCGGGCCGGTTTGCATTGCAGCTCGAGCTTCTGGCAGAACAAGGCAGCATCGCGCTGGATGGCTACCTGCGCAGCGATGCGGCAGGCCTTGAAGCGGATCTGAACTTGCAGCTTGACGCCAATCCGGCGGCAAGCTTGCAGACACAATGGTTATACGGGGATTCGGCGCCACGCTCTCAGGGCGTTCTGACGGTGCCGGACTGGCCGCGGGCTGACTGGCTGCTGGCCTATGCGCAGCCCTGGCTGGGTAGCGCAAACCCGGCGGTGAAATCGCTGCCGACCGGGCTCAGCGCCGAGGTCAGCTGGTTGCTCGAACCAGCAGGCCGCCCGCAAACGGCCGCAGGTCTGCTTGCCGGCAGTGTCGAAATCCGCGCTAATCTGGCCCTGGCCGATGCCTGGCACATTCCCGACCTGGGCGCTGTCGAAGGTGAAGCGGCGATTGATCTGCTGGGCGATGACGGCCTCTGGCAACTACGTCAGGGCCACGCCCGCCTGCACTTGAGCGAGCCACTGCTGCCGGCACTGCTGGATCTGCCTGCCGAGATCCGACCGCAGACTGTCGAGCTCGACGTGAAGTCGCAGGCGGACAGCCAGCTGGCCTGGAGCCGCCGGTTGCCGCTGATTGTTGAGGCCAGGGCAACGGGATCTGTGGAGGCCACTCTGGCAGGACCAGTCGCAGTGGTTTCTCAGCCGCAGTGGCAGGCGCAGTGGGACAAGTTGCAGTTGCAAGTGGCTGCCGAGCGCCTGGATCTGGCTTCGCTGCAATTGCATCAGCTCGGCCTCGACTGGCAGCTGAGCGGCAGTGTCGATGAGCAGCAGCTGGACCTCCGGCTGGGCCAGGGAGCGAGCATCAGCCTGGCCAGCATACAGGCGCCGGATCAGATGGCGTTGAGCGGCGTGCGCGCCGACCTCTCCGGGCTGGCGCTGCAGATACCCCTGGCCGAACCAACAGCGATCGGCGCAGCGGGCCCGCTGACCATCAGCGCCAGTCGCGTCGAGCATCCCCTTTTCAAACCACAGGCCTGGACTGTTAAGGGAACGCTGACGCGTGAGCCGAACAGCCTGAGCTGGCAGGGCTCGGTGGCTGCTGCCAGCGATCTGGCGCTTGAGGTCGCGTTTGCCTGGCCGGCTGAGGAGGCATGGCGCATGGATGTAGAGCTGGAGCCGGCCTTCCTGCGCGCCGGTGACCCCTTGTCAACTACTCTGGCTGGCTGGCCGGAGCTGCTGGCGCTAAGTAGAGGTCGCCTGCTCGGCCAGATCAGCCTGCGCGGTGCAGCAGGGCTGGAGCGGGCCAGTGGCTGGCTGGAACTGGACGGCGCCGCCGGTATCTATGACCGGATGGCTTTCCAGGGGCTGAGTACCCGGATGGATATCGATCTGGCCGGAGACCGATTGCAACTGGACATGCCGGCGCTCACGCTCGAGACGCTGGACCCGGGCGTAGCCATGGGGCCATTGAGTGTGGACCTGCGTTATGCTGCTCATCTGGAGCGGCTTCTGGCCGGGTTGCTGAGGATCGAGCATGCGCAGGTGCAGGTGCTTGGTGGCCAGGTCTTAGTGGAGCCTGCGGTGCTGAACCTGTCCTCTGCCAGCCACGCGTTGGTGCTGGACATCCGGGGCGTGGAGCTCGACCGCCTGTTTGCGGCCTACCCTGCCGAGGGACTCGAAGGACGGGGTACGCTGGATGGTCGTCTGCCGGTGACACTGGTCGACGGTGAACTGGTTATCGAGGAAGGCGAGTTGGATGCGCGGGCCCCCGGCGGATTTCTCAAGTACCGCTCGGAGAAGCTGAAGAATCTCGCTGAGAGTGCTCCTGGTATGCGCCAGGTGGCGCAGGCGCTGGATGATTTCCACTACGATCTGCTTGCTGCCGATGTAACTTATCGCGAAGGGGGTATACTCGTGCTGGGTCTGGAGTTGCAGGGACGCAATCCGGCGGTGCAGGACGGCCGGCCGATTCATCTGAATATTCGACTGGAAGAGGATATTCCTGCGCTGCTGGCAAGTCTGCAGCTGAGCGGGAAGGTCAGCGAGGTTATCCAGGAGCGGGTCAGGCAGCGCCTGTTGCAACAGCGCGCGGATCCGTGAACCCCCATCATCCGAAGGAATCACCAGTATGCGTTGGCATCTGTTACCGGTTGTGGCACTGACGATCGGACTGTTGGCGGGCTGTACCCCTACCGTCAAGGTCCAGGCTCCCAGCGAGCCGATCAACATCAATCTGAATGTGAAGATCCAGCACGAAATCTACATCAAGGTAGATCGCGAGCTGGATGACATGTTCAGCGAATCCAGTGGCTTGTTCTAGAGGATCATGACATGCGCATGAGTATCCGATTTTTTCTGCTGGCAGCGGCATTACTGCTGAGCGCGCCGGCCTGGTCCATGAGTCTCAATCAGGCGATGGGTGCGTTACCCGCAGCCAAGGCTGCCGGGGTGCTGGGCGAGCGTCCGGACGGTTATGTAGGTGTGGTAACGCCGCAGCGCGATGCTGCGGACATTGCCAGGCAGATCAACGCGGCGCGACGTGCAGAATACCAGCGGCTGGCCGAGGAAAACGGTATCAAGCTGCGTGACGTCGAGGCGATCGCCGGCAAGAAGGCGATCGAGCGTACCCCTCCTGGCCAGTATATTCAGCTCAACGGCGTCTGGATGCCCAAATAGGGTCGTTCAGTCCTGCGGCAACCAGCGGATGTCACCGTACCAGCCGGTGGCAGGCTGTCCGCTGTCGTCGCAGTCGGTCATGATGGCCAGACCGTCTATGGAATCGAGCTCAACGCCGTGCAATTGTTGAAAATCTTCGCGCACATTGCGCCTTTCGGTCACCGGAGTGGACACTGGTGGCGCGCCACTGCGCAGTGCCAGCATCTGCGCCTGGCTGGCATAGGCGTTTTCCCATACTGCGCCCACCGGCTGGCTGCTGGACCAGACATAATTCACCGCGCGGGTACGCCAGGCCAGCAAGCCGCCATCCTTGACCACGTATAGCCGCACCGGATAGTCGTCCCCGCTCTTTCGGGTTTCGTCGATATTGTCAAATACCCTGTCTACCGTCCATGACCATTCCAGGATGGGCGTCTCGCGTAGATCGATGGCTTGCTCCATGTACAGGGCCGATGCTGCATCCCGGCACTGGGCCTGGAGCAGGGTCTGACTGTCGCGCTGGCGCAGACTGTAGTCAGTCGGTTGGGCAAAGTCGCGGCGCTCCCATTTGAGCATGTCGGCAGGCTGGATGACGGCTGCCGCATTCGCGCCGGCAGAGCAGAAAACCATTAGCAGGACGCTGGTCAGTGACGCCGATGGCGGATGAAGATCACTTGTCATCGGTTTTTCCAGACGGTGTGCCATCAGGATCGTCGGCAGCCGGGTTGTTCGCACGGGCACGCTCCTCGGCCTGGAACTTCTCCCAGTCCTCCCAGTCATGCGGCGTGCCGGCATGCGGCATACCCGGGTGCAGGGCGCGCTCCAGGGATTTGCCGCGCAGGCTGGTGTCCTTTAGGTTGTCGTCATCGCCGTCGAGGCCGTACTTTTTCAAAAATTCGTCAGCACGCATTGGCTTGCTCCTTCAGATTGAGCATTCATTCCAGTATGCGTCGGCCGCGAGTCAATTGTCGGAGCAAGCTGTATCAGGGTCTGTCCGCGCTCGCGCAGGCAGCTGTGCTCTATTCACTCAGCAGGGATGTCAGGCGCAGCCGTTCGTTTGGTGCGAAACGCTGCGCCGCCAAATCCTCTATTGCCCGTCGCTTGTCGACCTCGGCGAGTCCGGGATGCTCGATAATTGACTGGCGTTCGGCACCGAACTCGGCCACCCGCAGTTGCCATTGCTGGCGTTGAGCATCGAGCGACTCGAGCCGACCGGTTGCCTCGGGTCCGACCAGTGACATTCGCAGCTCACGGATTTGCCCGGCATCGGCGCCGCCGGCCTGCAGGGTTTCGGTCTGGTCGGTCAGTACCTGGTGAATCTGTGGCACCAGCAGGTCCTGCATCTCCTGCGGCAGACTATTGCGCAGATCCTCGATCATTGCGCCCTTGTCTGCGTCGGGGATGTTGGCGTCATGCATGATTGCCAGACGCTCCAGGCTGAAACTGTTGAAAACCTCTTCTGCGGCAAAAAAAGCCTGGTGTGCCTCGGTACTGAAAATGCCGGCACGCAGGCGCTGGACCGCATCGGCGCGGCCCCGCAGCCCGTCGATATCAGCGATGACCGGAAAGGCCTGCTCCAGCTCGACCAGCGCGGTCTTGTAGGCAATGTAGTCATCCAGCAGGCCCAGTGCCTGAGCCAGTGCCGGTTGCTGCAGTTGACCTGCCAGGTGCTGACGGATGTTGGCGCTGGCCTGCTCGAAGCTGATCTCGCCGACGGTGGTATAGAAGTAGTCGAATAGGTGCCGGATCTGCTCGGTGACCAGCAGATTGCCTTTGTGATCGAGCTCGAGCATGCCATCGACATGGGTGCCCTGCAGTGAAGGCGCAACAGGCGCCGCATTCGTGTTATTGGCGCTGGCCTTCGCGAGAACCAGCGGAACGTCGGGCGAGGACGGTGCGGGTGGTGTTTGCTCGGTCGTAGCTGAGGCCTGGGGTTCGGGTGCCAGATAATGCCAGCCGAGCAGCAGTGCTGCGGCCAGGAAAGGTACATAAATCAATGATCGCATCGACGCTCCATGCAGTCTGAAATGATCGAAACACGACGACCGGCTCTTGGCGAGCCGGCCGCAGGCTTACAGGCCGGTGTTACGCAGCCGGTTGGCGTGCTGGCGGTAGACCGATACCGGGTTGGTCTCGAAGATGCTGGTCAGACCGAACATCTGGTTGACTTCGTCGAGGTGATTCATCCGATAGTTGTCGCGGATGACCATACCCAGATGCGAGCTGCAGCGGCCAACCAGGCCGTCATTGGCTTCGAAGCCGAAGGTCAGCGAGGTAGCGCCAAGCAGTACATCGGACACATCGAAGACATTGGTCAGCGGGCTGGTGCCGCCCCAGGAGTAATAGCGCACACCATTGACCGAGTAGGCGCCCTGACCACAGGAGCTGGTCGGCAGGCCCTGGGGGAAGCGCGCATTGAAACGCGCTGCACCCTCGGAGTTCAGCGACTCCAGCGTACCCAGTGCATTCTGCGGGCTGGTCGTGTTGCTGCCGGACAGGAAGTTGATCAGCGAGCCCAGGCCGTTGATGATGCCTGCCAGCATGGCCTCACCAGCAGAACCTTCGGGTACATTGCGGATGAAGTCTGCAGCCTTGGAGCCCTTGTGCGGCGCCCCCACGGTGGTAACCGATGCGACCAGATCCGGGCGCACAGCGGCAACGTAGCGAATGGTTGGTCCGCCATGGCTGTGACCAATCAGATTGACCTTTCTCTTGCCGGTGATCGCGACAATGTTCTCGACCTGAGTGAGCAGCTGTTCGCCGCGCTTTTCCGAGGTATCGAGCTGGCTCACCGAGGTGCTGTAGACAGTCGCCCCGCCGCTGCGCAGTGCGGAGGGAATGCCGTACCAGTAGTTGATGCCCAGCAGCTTGTCGAATCCGAGCATGCCGTGGGTCAATACGATGGGATATTTGGTCTGGGTGTAGCTCGCCTGGACCGGGGCGCAAATGGCCACGGTGGCAACAATACCCAGGGCTATGGATAGCCGGGTTCTTCTGTGCATAGCTTGTGTCCTGTGTCTTGAAACATTGTTTTTCTTGTAGGCGACAACATCTGACATATCGCTGAAGCAGCATAGACAGCGGGTTACAGTAGAAGAAGGTGAGGCCGGCCTAACACCGAACTGACTAATGCATCCGATTAGTGACCATCAGGTCGATAGCTCTGCTTCGCTATCATTCATTCAGGTTATCCGATGAATGGTAATTCAGAGTATGCGGCCTGCCTGCTGGAATGAGTTCTTCAGCGGCCGAGGTAGCGCTGGAGCACCGCTTGCCACTCCGGGGACTCGGTAGCCTGCAGCACCTGCTGCGCGATCGCGGCCCGGTAGGGGCTGTCGCTGGGCAGGGCGAAAGCGTAAAGCTGTTGTTCAAACACGGCGGGCAGAATGTCCAGCCGCTGGTTGCCGAACTGCTGGTTGCGATACTGCATCAGAGCCCGGTCATAGACCACCGCATCAACCTCTCCGTTGAGTACTGCCTGCATCGCCGAGGTCAGGTCGGGATAGGTTTCGCGGCGGATACGTTCTTCGCGCAGGTGTCGTTCACTGGCGGTATTGGCGATCGTCGCGACGATATTGCCGGGCAGGTCCTGGGGGCCTTCGATCTGACGTTGAAGATTGCTGACCGTCAGGGAAGACGTGATCGCGGCGGTGAAGCTCGCGACCATGATCAAGCCGGCGAACATCCAGACCAGCGCAATCAGTCTGCCCGGCAGCGAGGTGGGCGCCTTGTCGCCGTAACCGACAGTGGTCATGGTAACCGCAGCCCACCAGAAGCTGGAGCCGATGCCTTCGATCGGGGTGCCGCCGAACTGCTCGGGATTGCGCCGGCGTTCCACCAGCCACAGCAGCACTCCAACGACCAGCAGCAGTAGACCGAGACTGGCTATCAGGCTGGCGAATTGCCAGGAGAAGAGCGCACGCAAACTCTGCCAGAGACCGCCGCCGGGATTGTGCGGCACGCCAATTGACAGGCCGGTCTGATAGAACGGATGGGCAAAATCGAAGCGCGACTCGCGGTCGGCAGTCATGGTCAGCGCGCCGACGGCAACATCGACATTGCCGGACTCAACGCTCTGCAGCAGTTGGTCGAAGCTCAGCTCGACGAATTCATACTCCTGCTCCAGCTCTTCGGCAATGGTACGCCAGAGATCGATGCTGATGCCTTCCCACTCGCCCTCCTCATTGGTCATCACGAAGGGCGGCACCTGGGTGATACCCACACGCATTGTCGTGCTCTGGGTCTGGGCACTGGTCTGGAAGGAGAGGCTCAGCAGCAGAGCTAGAATAACAATGACGCAGCGGTTGTGGAGCATGATCGGATTCCCTATGGCTTTGCGACAGCATAGCAAACCCTACCTGCATGACTACCGCCGGTCCGGGTGGTTCCTGGTAGGGCCAGCCCTGTCTCGACCAGAAGGCAAGGAACCCTGCTTTTCGGGCGCGCGCGAATAGATCGGTAACGTGATCGCAAGGTTTCGCGTTACGCAATCTGTTAATCTCTGGCGACGGCGCAATCGCTGCACAGGAGCTGGATCATGCTGGAGAGCACTTTTATCAACGGGTACGCGTTCTGGCTGCTGTTCGGCCTCGCGCTGCTGGCTTCCGAATTCTTCTTCCCGGGTCTGATAGCCGCTTTTTTCGGTATCGGGGCGCTGGCGGTCGGCTTGTTGACGCTGCTTGGCGTGGTCGAGACCAGTGCAGTGCAGGTGATTCTTTTCGCCGCCTTCAGCCTGGTGGCGTTATTCGGTCTGCGCAGGCACTTCAAGCGCTGGTTGCAGGGTAGCGAGGAAGATCTCGCCTCCGCCGACCAGGACGACGCCGGATTTATCGGTGCCCGGGTCGAGGTGCTGACCGATTTCTCAGATGGCTTTGGTGACGTGCTGCTCAACGGCGCGAAGTGGGATGCCGAATCCAGTGACGCCCTGCGCGCGGGTGAGCATGCCCGAGTAGTCGACCACCGCGGCATTGTGCTCAAGGTTACCCGGCAACAGTCCTGAGCAGTGCCAGCTCTGCCTTCCCGTTAAACCCATTTTCTCTCATATGGAGTATCTGATATGGATATTACGACAATGATTTCACTGGCCATTCTGGCTCTGGTGATCATAGCCTTAGCGAAAACCGCACGCATCGTGCCGCAAAGATCGGCATTCATCGTCGAGCGTCTGGGCAAATATGCCAAGACGCTGGAGGCGGGCTTCCACGTCCTGGTTCCCTTCGTTGACCGGGTGTCATACAAGCACACGCTCAAGGAAGAGGCGATAGACGTGCCCAGCCAGGCGTGCGTGACCAAGGACAACATCCAGGTGGTGGTCAACGGCGTACTTTATCTTCAGGTGGTTGACGCCAAGCTGGCCAGTTACGGCATCAATGATTACCGCTACGCGGCGATGCAGTTGGCGCAAACCACCCTGCGTTCGGTGGTCGGCAAGATCGAGCTGGACAAGACCTTCGAGGAGCGCGAAACCATCAATACCCAGGTCGTGCTGGCGCTCGACGAAGCGGCCAAGCCCTGGGGCGTGAAGGTATTGCGCTACGAAATCGCCGACATCGAACTGCCGGCTACCATTCTCGATGCGCTGGAAAAGCAGATGCGCGCCGAGCGGGAGCGTCGCGCCGTGGTCGCCCAGTCCGAAGGCGAACGGGAAGCCAAGATCAATGTGTCCGAGGGTGTGAAACAGGAAACCATCAACCTGTCAGAAGCTGACAAGCAGCGTCAGATCAACGAGGCCGAAGGTCGTGCCCGCGAGATCGAGTTGATCGCCGAGGCGACAGCAGAAGGTCTGCGCCGCGTGGCTGAGGCAATCAATACCCAGGGCGGCAAGGATGCCGTAGCGCTGCGCGTGGCGGAACAATATGTACGTGAGTTCGGCAAGCTGGCCAAGACCAACAACACGATGATCCTGCCGGCTGAACTGAGCAATATCGGTGCAGCGGTAGCGGCCATCACCAAGACCATGGAAACGGTCAAGTAGGTATCATCCAGCGCTGCATTGCGCAGCTGAGATACTGAAACCAGAAGCCCCGCCCATTGCGGGGCTTCTGCGTTTCTAGCTACTTGTCGGTAGCGGCTGACGATGTTCCTTGAAACCTTCGAGCACTGACAGCAGTGCCGGAATCACGAACAGCACCAGCACGGTAGAGAAGCCCAGCCCGAACGCAATCGATGTAGCCATCGGAATCAGGAACTGGGCCTGCAACGAGGTCTCGAACAGCAGGGGCAGCAGGCCGCCAATGGTCGTCAGCGATGTCAGCAGTACCGCGCGCAGACGCTGCACCACCGCTTCATTGAGCGCCTGGTTGATGGCCATGCCGGCCTTTCGCTGGCGCTGGTAGAAGCTGACCAGAATGATCGAGTTGTTGACCACTATTCCCGAGAGGCCGAACAGGCCAAAGAGTGAAAGAATGGTCATGTTCAGGCCCATCACCCAGTGGCCGAGCAGAGCGCCGACCAGTGCCAGCGGAATCACCGCCATCACGATCAGCGGCGTCGTCCAGGACGAGAATACCCAGACCAGCACCGCATACATCAGCAGCAGGCCAATGATCAGCCCTGTGCGCATGTCGGCGAGGGTGTCGCGCTGATCCGCCGAGCGGCCTTCGAAGCTGTAGCGCACATTATGTCGGGTGGCGAGCGCCGGCAGCGTCTCCTGCAGGCTGGCAAGCACCTCGCCGGCAGTCGATTGGGTCGGATCCAGATCAGCCGTCACCTCCACCGCAAGCCGGCCCTCAGCGTGACGCAGCGCATCAAATCCCTGGCGACTGTCGAATTCGGCGACCTGGCTAAGCGGCACGAAACGGCCGTCGTCCAGGCGAATCGCCAGAGCATTGAGACTCGACAGGTGCTCGCGTTCCTCTCGGGGCAATTGCACCCTCACCTCGATCTCATCCGATTGCTGCTGATAGATCTGCGCCAGGCGTCCGTCATAGGCTGCGCGCAGCTGTCGGCCGAGACTCTGGGTGCTCAGGCCCAGCGATTGGCCGTAAGGCGTCAGGCTGTAGACCAGCTGCTCGCGTCCCCAGGGCATGTCATCCTGGGTGCTGATGACGCCCTCGATGCCGCCGAGCATCACACCCACCTCCTCGGCCGCCTTTTTCAGCTGGGTAGGGCTATCGCCAGTCAGGCGCACGTTGACGTCCTTGCCTGGCGGACCGGAGGTTCGCTCGGTAATCACCAGCTGGTCGATGCCGGCCGGCATCCGGATGCGCTCGCGCCAGGCGCGGATGAATTCGGTGTTGCGGATCTCGCGGTTATCCGGGGATACCAGCTCGACCAGAATCGAACCGAGCTGATCACCCGTGCGACCCGCCCCCGAGGAGCCGATTGCCTCGCCACGACGAACGATCGCATTCTCGATCATCCGGGTGTCGAACGCCTCTTCCGTGGCGTTCAGGCTCTCCTGCAGATGGTCGATAAAACGGTCGACCTCGGCACGCGGGGTGCCGGCAACAAAATTGGCGTTGGCGTAGATTACCTGTGGTTCGGGCGTGGGGAAGAAGCTGAAGCCGATGCGTCCGCCACTGATCAGGCCGATGGTCAGGATGATGCTGACCAGCGCGCAGGCGAGCGTGGCGCTGCGGTGCCTGAGCGTCAGCTCGGACAGGTCGCGAAAGCGTCCCTGCCGAAACCGGTCGAAGCGCCGATCAAATCCCTGGCGCACGCCATCGAGCCGCCGCCCGCTGCGTTGCAGCAGGCTGGTTCCGGTCGAGGCCACGGCGGGCTCGAAGGCGGAGCGCAGGTGGTGGGGCAGCACGACGAAACACTCCAGCAGCGAAGCGATCAGCACGCAGATCATCACCACCGGGATATCGCCGAGGATATTGCCAAAGATTCCGCCGACCACCAGCAACGGCATGAACGCCGCCACGGTAGTGAGCGAGGATGCAACCACTGGCCAGAGCATCCTGTCAGCAGCGCCCTCGGAGGCATAGTCGGGGTTTTCCCCGCTGCGAAAGTGCGCGTCGGCATCCTCGCCGACCACGATCGCATCGTCGACGATCACCCCCAGCGCCATGATCAGTGCAAACAGTGAAATCATGTTGATCGAGCCGCCGATCAGCCAGAACACGCCCAGCGCGGCAAGAAACGCGGTGGGTATGCCTACTGCCACCCAGAGCGCGACGCGACCGGGCAGAAACAGATAAAGCAGCAGCAGCACCAGGGCCAGGCCGCCAATGCCATTGTTCACCAGCAGACCGATACGATCATTGATCAATTGCCAGGCCTGGTCGTAGACGCTGATGCTTACTCCGGGGGGCAGTGTCGGTTCCACCTCGTCAATCCAGTCATTGAGAATCTGCGCCGACTCCAGTGAATCGCCGTCCTCGGCCCGCTGCAGGACCAATTCCACCGCCGGATAGCCCTGGTGATTGAGCAGCACCTGATTACGCATCGCCTCCTGGCGCACATCGGCGACGTCACCCAGGCGCACGTAGTTGATGCCGCCGAGGGTAACCGGCAGATTGGCAAACTCGTCCGGTCCGCGGCGTTGCTCGATGGCCCGCAGCTCCCGGGCCGCATCCTGCTCGCCGGCCAGGCCGGCTGGCAGATCGCGTGATTCTGCCGCTACGCGATCAGCTATCTGATCCAGCGACATGCCCAGTTGCTGCAGCTGCCGGTTCGGCACCTCGATGCTGATCTGCTGGCTCGGCAGCCCGTTGATCACGATTCGGTCAATACCGCGGCTGAGCAGGTCGCGCTCGTAGCGATAGGCCAGCGCGCGCAGTTCGTGATCGGCATAGGGACCGAATACCAGCAGGGTCGCGATCGGGTCGTAACGGGCGACGCGCGATACCTTGGGTTCCTCGGCATCGGCGGGCAGATTGCGAAATTCGTCGACGCGCTGGCGGGTGTCGTCCACCGCGACAATGGAATCGGCATCCTCATTGAATTCCAGCGTGATGCTGGAAATGCCCTGGGCCGAAGTAGAGGTCATCGATTTGAGATTTTCCAGACTGCGCAGGCGCTGCTCCAGCGGCTGGGTGATCGCCTGCTCGACGTCTTCGGCGGCCGCGCCACTCCAGACCACCTGCACGGTGACGAAGTCCAGCGCGAAGGTCGGAAAGAACTGGATGTTCATGCGCATCAGGCCGAGTACACCGGCCATCAGCATCACCAGCATGACCAGGTTGGCGGCGACCTTGTGGCGTACGAAAAATCCGATCGGGCTGGCCTGACGGGTCATTGCGCCGACTCCGCCTGATTCGGTGCGGTGGTATCCACTTTCAGCCCCTGCATTGCATTGGGCAGATGGGTGGTTATGACCTGGGTGCCTGGCGTCAGTTCGGGCGAACGCACCAGCAACCAGCGCTCACCGTTATCCATCAGGGTTTCACCAATACGCTCGACGTCGATGCGGCTCATGCGGCCGTCCTCCAGCGCATACACCGTGCGGTTGCCGTAGAGGGCGCTATACGGCAGCGCGGCGCTCTCGGGTGCAGCCGGTTTGGGTACGCTGATGGCGAGCAGATTGCCCAGGCGCAGGCCGGGTGCGGGCTGGTCGAGCACGAAGATCGCCTCCACTCCCGTGGCATCGGCTTCCCCGGCAATGCGCTGCAAGGTCATGCTCAGCTGCGGCGTGGTTTCCAGGGTGTGAGCCACCAGTGTCTGGCCCGCGGCCAGGGCGCGGGTAAAGTCCAGGGCATGAATCTGGGGTAACGTGGCGCGCAGCTCCAGCGCCTCGACCGGGTAGAAGTCCATCAAGGCCTGGCTGTTGCTCACCTGGTCGCCGCTGGCCACCTGAACGCCGGCGACCACGCCATCGAATGGCGCGATGAAGCGACTGCGCCTGGCATCACGCTGCACCGTTTCGAGGGTTGCCTGGGCGCGTTCGAATCGCGCCTGCAGCGCAGCCTGACGGGCCTCGTGGCTTTCGATACTGCGCTGGCGCACCGCAACGGTGAGCGCAGCACGCTCAACCAGATCCTGCGCGCTTTCCAGTTCGGTACGTGACACCAGTTCGCGTTCTACCAGTTGTTCGATGCGGCCGAGGCCCTTGCGCGCGTTCTCCAGAATACGCCGCTCCAGTGTCAGCGCTTTCTGATCATTGGCGTGTTCGATGCGCTCGCGACTGAGCTGCGCCCTGGCGTCGGCCAGGTCAGCCTCGGCCTGCCGTACCCGCGGTTCGATGTCCTGCTCATCCAGGGCGACCAGCAGCTCGCCTTCGGCGACGGTCTGGCCATCGCGCGCCGGCAGCTGGTCAATACGTCCAGTCATCGGAGCCACCACGGTAAAGCGCCGCGGTGATTCCAGCTGGCCATACAGCGTCAGGCTAGGCTGGCGCGCCTCGGGGTCAACCTGCAGCGTTTCCACGCGCCAGGTGCGCTCCTGGGGCGTAACCGGCTCGGGCTCCGAACGGGTGGCCTTGAGCAGGATGAAACCGATAATGCCGACCACAATGATAAGAACGGGAACCAGGCGCTTGCGCATAGCGAGTCTCTGCGGGATATGTAACTGCCCTGTATAGCCTGTGCTGGCTGGGCGGGGCAAGGGCTGCAATTGCAAAAGAGTGTTGCCCCGTCCGCCTCGGGATATGACCGGATATATGGCGGGTGGATTTGTATTCCCGTCGCGGCAGCCAACGGGTAGCTTTACCGCATAAAGACAATAGTGGGAGAGGTGGATCGTGAATACTGAAATGCGCTGGTTGAAATCCTATCCGGAGACCGTCAAATGGGATGCGCCGCTGGCCCTGCGGCCGGTTTCGGAGCTGCTGGAAGCGGCAGTACGCGACTATCCGGACAATCCTGCCATCGATTTTCTCGGCCACAAGCTGACCTATCGGCAGCTCGAATCGCTGGTGGCACGCTTCGCCCGCGGCCTGCAGGATCTCGGCGTGCGGCCTGGCGTGCACGTGGGTATCTACCTGCCCAACTGTCCACATTATTTCATCGCCTTCCTGGGCGTGCTGCGCGCGGGTGGCACGGTGGTCAATTATTCTCCCCTGGACGCCGAGCGCACCCTGGCGCACAAGATCGAGGACAGCGAAACCGACATCATGGTTACGCTCGATCTGGCTGCCTTCTATCCGAAGATGGTAACGCTGCTCGATACCACCCGGCTGAAGACCCTGGTGGTCGGGCGCCTGACTGAGTTCTGCGGCGCCGTAAGCGAAGCTCAGGCTGGTCAGTTGGGGCCATCCGCGCAAGTGGCATACAACGACAGCTGTCATGCATTCGGTGCACTCCTCGACAACGCCGGCGACTTCACTGCCTACCCGATTGATGATCCACGTACCGCACTGGCGGTGCTGCAATACACTGGCGGCACTACCGGCGCGCCCAAGGGTGCGATGCTCACCCACGCCAATATCACCGGTTCCTGCGCGCAGCTGGAGGCGATTCTCGACAGTTCGCTGCAGGCGGGTCAGGAGCGGGTGCTGGCAGTGCTGCCGCCGTTTCATATCTATGCACTGATGATCAACATGATCTTCAGCTTGCGCCTGGCCTCCGAGGTCTATCTGCATCCGCGCTTTGATGCCGAAACCGTGTTGCGTGAAATTGCCGACAGCCGTATCACTACCTTCCCCGGCGTGCCGACGATGTTCATCGGCTTGCTTGCGCATCCGCTGACCAGTGAGCTGGACCTGACCTCGCTGAAGATGTGCAACTCCGGTGGTGCGCCGCTGCCTATCGACGTGCAACAGCGCTACCAGGATGTCGCCGGGTGCGCCTTGCGCGAAGGCTGGGGCATGACCGAAACCACGACCAGCGGCACTTTCACGCCGAAGGAAGCCGAGCCGCATCCGGGTTCCTGTGGCTTGCCCGTGCCTGGATCGCGAATTCGCATCATGTCGCTGGATGGTTCCGGCGGCGAAATGCCGGTGAGCAAGCGTGGCGAGGTGTGTATCGATGGCCCCAACGTCACGGCCGGCTACTGGAAGCGACCGGATGCCACGGCCGAGGCGATGACTGCAGACGGTTTCCTGCGCACAGGGGATGTCGGCTACATGGATGAAGACGGCTGGGTCTATATAGTCGACCGCACCAAGGACATGATTCTGTGCAGCGGTTACAACGTCTACCCCCGCACCATCGAGGAGGCCATCTATGAGCATCCGTCGGTAGAGGAAGTCTCGGTGATCGGCGTTGACGATCCTTATCGAGGCCAGGCGCCGAAGGCGTTCATCAAGCTCAAGTCCGGCGCCGAGCAATTCGATTTCGCCGCGCTGCAGGCTTTCCTTGAGCCGCGGCTGGGCAAGCATGAGCGCCTTCAGGCGATGGAAATCCGCGATGCATTGCCGCGCACGCCAGTGGGAAAACTTTCGAAGAAGGAGCTGGTCGAAGAGGAGCGTCAGCGCGCCGCGGCCACCAGCGCCGGCTGAGTGTATGACGGGGCGCTGCCCTATTATCCGCGCGGGCTTTAGCGGATAATGCGCCCCATCGTTTCAGCCAGAGGTGTTACCGATCATGTTGCTAGCTCTACTTGCCATTGTCGCCGGTCTGGTCCTGCTGGTCTGGAGTGCCGACAAGTTTGTCGACGGCGCCTCGGCTACCGCCACTCACGCCGGCATGCCCCCGCTGCTGATCGGTATGCTGATTATCGGTTTCGGCACCTCGGCGCCGGAGATGGTAGTTTCCGCGCTGGCCGCGTCCCAGGGCAATCCCGGTCTTGCGCTGGGTAATGCCTATGGCTCGAACATTACCAATATCGCGCTGATTATCGGCCTGGTGGCGATCATCAGCCCGATCAACGTGCATTCCCAGGTAGTGCGCAAGGAGTTGCCGATCCTGCTAGTGGTGACGCTGCTGGCGGGCTACCAACTGATCGATGGCAGCCTCAGCCGTAACGACGCCTGGGTGCTGCTGGGCGCGTTCTTCCTGTTGATGGGCTGGTCCATCATGCAGGGCATGCGCGGCCGGGGCGACGCCCTGGCCGTCGATTACGACGCCGAACTCAAGGCCAATGCGATGCCGCTGCGCCGGGCGCTGATCTGGCTGGTAGTCGGGTTGGTATTGTTGATCATCAGCTCGAGGGTGCTGGTCTGGGGTGCCGTCTATATCGCACAGAGCCTGGGCGTCAGTGACCTTATTATCGGTCTGACGGTGGTTGCCATCGGCACCTCCCTGCCGGAACTGGCCTCCGCGCTCGCGGCGATCCGCAAGAACGAGCATGACCTGGCGCTGGGCAACGTGATCGGCTCTGGCCTGTTCAATACCCTGGCGGTGGTCGGTATAGCAGCGGGCATCATGCCGCTGGCGGTCGAGTCGGTGGTGTTGTATCGCGACTGGGTGGTGATGTTCGTACTGACGGTAGCCCTGCTGATGATGGCCATGACGACGAAAAAGCGTGCGGGTCGTATCAATCGCCTGGAAGGCTCGGCGCTGGTCACGGCTTACGTTTGTTATACCGGTTACCTGGCCTGGACCATCATATCGGCGGTCTGATCAGGCTGCCGCTACTGTCGGTCGGATCCATTGGAGCCGAGCCGCCGCCGCCATGTATCATGGCGGCGAACCCAATCGAGCATTGCCGAAACCTATGACAGAAGCAACCCGCGCCAGACCCGTTCACAAACCGCGCCCGATGGTAGACCTGCTGGTCAGCATCGTGATTCCTTCGGTCATCCTGATGAAATTCAGCGGCCCCGAGCAATTGGGAGCCAACCAGGCGCTGGTTCTGGCGCTGGCGTTTCCGCTGGGCTGGGGTCTGTTCGAGCTGATCCGCTATCGCAAGTTCAACTTCATCGCGCTGCTGGGTCTGATCAGTGTGTTCCTGACCGGAGGTATCGGTCTGATGAAGCTCGATCCGCAGTGGCTGGCAATCAAGGAAGCGGCGGTGCCGGGTGCGATCGGCATCGCCGTACTGGTATCGACCAAAACGAAGTATCCGTTGATCCGCACCATTCTCTACAACCCCAAGGTGCTCAACGTGGATCTGGTCCACGACCGGCTGTCGCAGCGCGGGCTGGTGGACATCTTCGAGTTGCGTCTGCTCAAGGCCACCTACTTTCTGGCTGGCACTTTCTTCTTTTCTTCGTGCATGAACTACGTGTTGGCCAAATGGATCGTCGTCAGTCCGTCCGGCACCCAGGCCTTCAACGAGGAGCTGGGGCAGATGACCCTGATCAGCTATCCGATGATTGCGATCCCGACAATGATCATGATGATCCTGATCATGGTCTATCTGTGGCGCACCATCCATGGCCTGACCGGGCTGAAGATGGAAGAGATCATGGTGCAGCAGAAGAAGGGCTGAGCGGCAAGTCACCAGCGGTAGCAAACCGGCCTGCGCCCTGGCTCAAGACAGAATAATCTGCGCCGCTCGTGCCTGGCGCAGACATTCGGATTGGCGGGTTAGATCGCTTCCAGTGCGTTCCTCAGATTACCTACCGTGCGCTCGATGTTGTGCAGCTTGTCGAGACCGAACAGGCCGATGCGGAAGGTCTTGAAGCCCTTCGGCTCGTCGCACATCAGTGGCACGCCGGCGGCAGTCTGCAAACCGTGGGCACCGAACGCCTTGCCGTTCTGGATGCTGTCTTCGGTGGTATAGCTGACCACCACGCCGGGCGCTTCGAAACCTTCGCCGGCCACGCTCTGAAAGCCCTTCTCCTTGAGCAGTGCGCGCACTGAGCGGCCGAGGGCCAGCTGCTCTTGCTTGACCTTGTCAAATCCGTAGTCACGGGTTTCCAGCATGGTGTCGCGGAACTGGCGCAATGCGTCGGTGGGCATGGTCGCGTGATAGGCGTGGCCACCATTTTCATAGGCCTGCATGATGTTCAGCCATTTCTTCAGGTCACAGGCGAAGCTGTTGCTGGTGGTGCCTTCAATACGCTCCAGTGCCAGTTGGCTTAGCATCACCAGCGCGCTGCAGGGCGAGGCGCTCCAGCCTTTCTGCGGCGCGCTGATCAACACGTCCACGCCGCAGTTGCGCATGTCGACCCAGACGGTGCCCGAAGCAATGCAATCGAGTACGAACATCCCCCCGACCTCGTGCACCGCATCGGCCACCGCACGCAGGTAGTCATCACTGAGCATGATGCCGGAGGACGTTTCCACATGCGGGGCAAACACCAGATCGGGTTTGTTGGCGCGGATCTCGGCGATCACTTCGTCGATTGGCGCCGGGGTGAACGGGCTCTGGTCCCCGGGTTGAAGTTGCCGCGCTTTCAGAACGGTTTCTTCAGCGGGCAGACGACCCATTTCGAATATCTGGCTCCAGCGATAACTGAACCAGCCATTGCGCAGCACCAGGCAGCGCTTGTCCTGGGCGAACTGACGCGCGACCGCTTCCATCCCGTAGGTGCCGCCGCCCGGAACCACCACCACGCCAGCGGCCTGATAGACGTCTTTCAGGGTGCCGGAGATGTCGCGCATGACCTGCTGGAACGCAGCGGACATGTGGTTGAGCGAGCGGTCGGTGAAGACCACGGAGTATTCGAGCAGACCATCGGGATCAATGGTGGGAACCAGGCTGGACACGTTGGGTTTCTCCTTTGGAAGCGTCAGGTAACGCCGGCGCCCCTCTGGGGGCCGGCGTGATCAAAGGCGTTATCCTAACCGATTTGTCACCCGATTGTGCCTCTCTGGCTAGCTCCTGCGGCTCTCGATGACCGAGTGCCAGGTCACCTGCTCGTCGTCTTCGGGCGGCGGAATGCGACTGCGCTTGTCTGCGCTGCGCACCAGGAACCAGGCCAGCAGGGTAAACAGACCGACCGCGAGCAGGATTACGCTGGCGATCGCGTTGATCTCCGGTTTTACCCCCAGGCGTACCGCCGAGAACACTTCCATCGGCAGGGTGGTCGCACCGGGACCGGAGACGAAACTGGCGAGAACCAGGTCGTCCAGTGACAAGGTGAACGAGAGCAGCCAGCCGGCCGCGATCGAGGGTGCAATCATCGGCACCGTGATCAACAGGAATGTCTTCCACGGCGGCGAGCCCAGGTCCATTGCCGCTTCCTCGATGGACTGATCCAGCTCGCCCAGGCGTCCGCTGACCACGATTGCCACATAGGCAGTACAGAAGGTGGTATGCGCGATCCAGATCGTCATGATGCCGCGCTCGGCCGGCCAGCCAAGCAGCTGCGCCATTGATACGAACAGCAGCAGCAGCGACAGACCGGTGATCACCTCGGGCATCACCAGTGGCGCAGTGACGAGACCGGAGAACAGCGTGCGGCCGCGAAAACGCTTGATCCGCGTCATCACGAATGCGGCCAGAGTGCCCAGGGCCACCGCGGCGCAGGCGGTATAGAAGGCGATCTGCAGGCTGCGTTTGACCGCATTCATCAACTGGGTGTTGTCCAGCAGGCCGACATACCAGTGGATCGACCAGCCACCCCACACCGTCACCAGACGTGAGGCGTTGAACGAGTAGATTACCAGGATCACCATGGGTATGTAGATGAATGCCAGGCCTGCCCAGAGTGCAACGGTGGAGAAATCGGGGCGCTTGCTCATGCGTTTTTCTCCATTGCCCGGGACTGGTTGTAATGGAAGAATATGATCGGTATCAACAGGACGGCGAGCATGATGATCGCCAGCGCCGAGGCCACCGGCCAGTCGCGGTTGTTGAAGAATTCCTGCCAGAGGATCTTGCCGATCATCAGGGTTTCCGGCCCGCCGAGCAGCTCGGGAATCACGAACTCGCCGACCACCGGGATGAATACCAGCATCGAGCCGGCAATGATGCCGGTTTTCGACAACGGCACGGTAATTTTCCAGAAGGCCTTGAGCCGGCCGGCGCCCAGATCCATGGCCGCCTCGAGCAGGCTATTGTCGTGCTTGACCAGGTTGGCATACAGCGGCAAGACCATGAATGGCAGATAGGCGTAGACCACACCGATATATACCGCTGTATTGGTGTTGAGAATCTCCATCGGCGAGCTGATCAGCCCGGCCCACATCAGAAAGTTGTTGAGCAATCCGTTGGTACTGAGAATGCCCATCCAGGCATACACCCGGATCAGGATCGCAGTCCAGGTCGGCATCATTACCAACAGCAGGTAGACCAGTTGCTTCTCCCTCGGGGCGCGGGCAATTGCCAGCGCCATCGGGTAGCCGAGCAGCAGACAGACGATCGTGGAGATCAGCGCGATTTTGAGCGAGCCCAGATAGGCGGCCAGATACAGGGAATCCTCGCTGAGGAAGATGTAGTTGCCCAGGTTGACCATCACCGTAAGTGACTGCTCGGCATATTCGAGCAGCGGGCTGTAGGGCGGAATCGAGATGGCTGCCTGCGAGAAGCTGATCTTCAGCACGATGGCGAAGGGCAGCAGGAAGAACAGGAACAGCCACAGGTAGGGAACGCTGATTACCCAGAAGCGGCCGCTGGGCAACAGGCGCGAGAGCGTGGTTTTCATGAGGATAAGATTACCCCGCTGTCATCGTCCCAGCTGATATAGACCTGGTCTTCCCAGGTCATGCGTGGCAGCCGGCGCTCGGAGTTGGCAAAGAAGGTCTGCACGATATGGCCGCTGGCGAGCTTGATGTAGAACACCGAGTGGCCGCCCAGGTAGGCAATATCGTGGATCTCGCCATGGGCCCAGTTGTATTCCGACTCGGGCTTTTCCACCGTCACCCAGACTTTCTCCGGACGCAGCGCGTAGGTGATGTTCTTGTCCTGCACACGGGTAGTGATGCCGTGGCCGATGTAGATCGGCCGGTCCAGTTCGGCGCATTCGATGATCGCGTGGTTTTCCATATCCGCGATCAGCTGGCCTTCGAAGATGTTCACGCTGCCGATGAACTCGGCCACGTGCCGGCTGGCCGGGCTCTCGTAGATATCCATCGGCGAGCCGACCTGGGCGATCCAGCCCTGGTGCATGATCGCGATGCGCTGGGCCATGGTCATCGCCTCTTCCTGGTCGTGGGTGACCATGATGCAGGTCACGCCGACCCGCTCGATGATCTCGACCAGCTCAAGCTGCATCTGCGAGCGCAGCTTCTTGTCCAGCGCACCCATCGGCTCATCCAGCAGCAGCACCTTGGGGCTCTTGGCCAGGGAGCGGGCCAGGGCGACGCGCTGGCGCTGGCCGCCCGATAGCTGGTTGGGCTTGCGCCGGGCATACTCGGTCATGTGCACCAGCTTGAGCATCTCGGCGACTCGCGCGTTGATCTCCGCCCGGCTGAGCTTGTCCTGCTTGAGGCCGAAGGCAATGTTCTGCTCGACCGTCATGTGCGGAAACAGCGCATAGGACTGGAACATCATGTTTATCGGACGTTCGTATGGCGGCAGGTCGGTAATGTCCTGACCGTCGAGGAATACCCGGCCTTCGCTGGGGCGCTCGAAGCCGGCCAGGATGCGCAGCAGGGTCGACTTGCCCGATCCCGAGCCGCCGAGCAGGGCGAAGATTTCACCGCGGTTGATGGTCAGGCTGACATCGTCGACCGCCAGGGCGTCGTCAAAGCGCTTGCTGATCCGGTCGATACGCACAAATTCGTCGGGTTCGGCCTTGGCCATTGCCTGTTTCATGGCTCCTGCTGCACCAACCATAATATTCTCCGCGAGTACGATTCAGTGGTCCACGCGTCATTATGCGCATGAACTTGTCAATGTGGGGTAGGGCAAAAAAGGGGGCTGCCAGCGGCAGCCCCGGTCGCCTTACTGGCCGGACTTGATCCGGTTCCAGGAGCGGGTCACGGTGCGTTGTGCTGCCAGCGGCCGTGGCTCGGCAATGTACAGCTTGTCCATAACGTCAGCGGTCGGATAGATCGCAGGGTCCATCAGGATCTCCGGATCGATCAGGCTGTTGGCGCCGACATTCGGGTTGGCATAGGCCACATAATCGGTGATCGGAGCCACCACATCGGGACGCAGGATATAGTTGATGAAGGCGTGCGCGTTATCCGGGTTCGGAGCATCCTTGGGGATCGCCATCATGTCGAACCACAGCTGGGTGCCTTCCTTGGGGATGGTGTACGCAATGTTCACGCCGTTGTCTGCTTCATCAGCACGATCGGCAGCCTGGAAAACGTCACCGGAGAAACCGACCGCGACACAGATGTCGCCGTTGGCCAGGTCACTGATATAGCGTGAGGAGTGAAAATAGCGCACCGAGTCGCGCACGCTAAGCAGTAGCTCCTCGGCTTTCTTCAGGTCCGCCTTGTCGGTGCTGTTCGGATCCAGGCCCAGATAACCCAGGGCCGAGGTCATCATGTCGTCACCGGAATCGAGCATCGAGATGCCGCACTCGGACAGCTTGCCGGCCACGACCGGATCGAACACCAGATCCCAGGAATCGGTGGGTGCATCTTCGCCAAGAATCGCCTTGACCTTGTCGACGTTGTAGCCGATGCCGTTGGTACCCCACATGTAGGGGATCGCGTACTTGGTGCCCAGGCCCACGGACTCCAGCTGTTTGAGCAGCTTGGGGTCCAGGTTCTCGGCATTGGGCAGCTTGCTGTGGTCCAGCTCCTGGTAGACGCCGGCCTGGATCTGCTTGGTCAGGAAGTGGTTGGAGGGCACCACCACGTCGAAGCCCGAGCGACCGGTCAGCAGCCGGGCATCGAGCACTTCGTTGGAATCGTAGACGTCGTAGGTGACGTCAATGCCGGTTTCTTTCTTGAAATTATCGATGGTGTCTTCGGCTATGTAGTCCGACCAGTTGAATATCTTCAGCTCCCCGGCGTCCTGTGCGCTGACGGTTGAAGCGGTGCTGAGCAAACCGGCAGTAGCCAGGGCCAGAAGGCTCATTTTTATTGGCATTTTCACTGAAACTTTCATGACTTCTCCTCTTTCAGACTCCAGCCCGTAACGGGCCTGGTCTGTTTTCTTGCTGGAAGTCGGCGCCCATTGACGCCGGCCGGTGGTGAACCCATTTCCTGCTTCAGCGTCCGGACTTGATACGTGTCCAGGCGCGGGTGCGAACCCGTTCGATATTGGCTGGCAGCTCTGCCAGCGTGAAGAGTTTATTCAAGGTTTCGTCGCTCGGATAGACACCTGGATCATTCAGTACTTCCTTGTCCACCATCGGCAGGGAAGCCTTGTTGCCGTTAGCGTAGGCGACATAGTTGGTGACGTCGGCTATCACTTCCGGGCGCAGGATGTAATCGAGAAACACGTAGGCGCTATCCACATTCTTGGCGTCGATCGGCATCACCATCATGTCGAACCACATCGCCGCACCTTCCTTGGGGATGGCGTACTTGACCACTTCGCCATTGCCCGCTTCCTCGGCCCGCGAGGCGGCCTGCAGGATGTCTCCGGACCAGCCGACGGCTACGCAGATATCACCATTGGCCAGATCGGTGATGAACTTGGAGGAATGGAAATAGCGGATATGCGGGCGAACGCTCTGCATCAGCGCTTCTGCCTGCTCATAATCATCCGGGTTGGTGCTGTTGGGATTCAGGCCCTGGTAGAACAGCGCAGAGGGAATGACTTCTGCTGGAGCATCAAGGAAAGCCACGCCGCACTCGGCGAGCTTTTCCATGTTCTCCGGCTTGAACACCAGATCCCAGGAGTTAACCGGCGCATCGTCGCCGAGCACTGCCTTCACCTTGGCCTCGTTGTAACCAATGCCGGTGGTGCCCCAGAGATAGGGAAACGCATACTGGTTGCCGGGATCGTTGGTTTCCAGTGCTTTGAGCAGTACCGGGTCGAGATTGTCCCAGTTGTCCAGACGGCTGCGGTCCAGGGGCATGAAAGCGCCAGCCTTGATCTGCTTGCCGAGAAACTGGTTGGAAGGAACGACAATATCGAATCCCGAGCTGCCGGACAGCAGTTTGGCCTCGAGCACTTCGTTGCTGTCGAACACGTCATACACCACCCGGATGCCGGTTTCCTTGTGGAACTCTTCCAGGGTGTCTTCGGCGATGTAGTCCGACCAGTTGTAGACGTTGACTACTTCCTCGGCCAAAGCGGTGCTGCTGAAGGCCATGACGCAGGCCGCGGCGAACAATGTCTTGCTGTTGGATATGCTCATTGCAGACTTCTCCATTGCGTTATTATCCACGCGGCCCGGGTCGCGTTATCGTGAGTCTTCGCCAACTGCTAGCGCGGGGAGACAGCTACACCGAGTTGTTCGGCAGTCATGTCCAGCGCCTTCCATGCCTTGTCGACCAGCTCATCGATTTCCGCCGGCTTGATGATCAGGGGTGGCGACATGATCATGGTGTCGCCCACCGCCCGCATCACCAGGCCGTTACGAACGCACATGTCGCGGCAGATACTGCCGGCCATGCCCTGTTCCGCAAAACGCTCCCGCGTGGTCTTGTTGCTGACCAGCTCGATCGC
Organism: Halopseudomonas sp.; assembly: GCF_041579695.1. Classification (GTDB taxonomy): domain Bacteria; phylum Pseudomonadota; class Gammaproteobacteria; order Pseudomonadales; family Pseudomonadaceae; genus Halopseudomonas. Next base: position 33,773 of record NZ_JBFGFI010000010.1, on the reverse strand, counting down.
GCCAAGCAGTCCCACACCGCGTACTTCGCCCACCAGCGGATGCTCCGCCAGCTGGGCAATTTTACTTTGCAAATACGGTGCCGCTTCCTGTTTCACATACTCGACTATTTTCTCGTCGCGCAGGATCTCAAGGTTTTTCAGGCCGACGGCGGCTGCCACCGGGTGTCCTGAATAGGTATAGCCGTGGAAAAATTCGCCGCCATGCTCGATCAGCGTTTCCGCCACGCGCTCGCCCACGATCACTCCGCCCATCGGCAGGTAGCCTGAGGTCATGCCCTTGGCGATCGGCATCAAGTCAGGCTTGAGATCATAATGCTGGCTACCGAACCATTCCCCGGTCCGGCCAAACCCGCAGATCACTTCATCGATTACCAGCAGGATGTCGTAGCGGGCGAGGATCCGCTTGATCTCTGGCCAGTAGGTATCCGGCGGGATGACCACGCCGCCTGCACCCTGAATCGGCTCGGCAATGAATGCAGCGACCTGGTCCTCGCCGACTTCCTGAATCTTCGCTTCCAGCTGGCGAGCGGCCCACAGGCCGAACTCGTCGGGCGTCATGTCGCCGCCTTCACCGAACCAGTATGGCTGCGGAATATGCACAATGCCGGGAATCGGCAGGTCGCCCTGCTCATGCATCACCGACATTCCGCCCAGGCTGGCACCGGCGACAGTGGAGCCGTGGTAACCATTGATCCTGCCGATCACGGTCTTCTTGGTCGGCTTGCCCTTTAGGTCCCAGTAGCGACGTACCATGCGCAGCACGGTGTCGTTGGATTCCGATCCGGAGCCGGTGAAGAACACATGGTTCATGTGCGCCGGCGCGATGCCCGCAATGGCGCTGGCGAGCTTGACGGCCGGCGGATTGGCACACTGGAAAAAGCTGTTGTAGTAGGGTAGTTCGAGCATCTGCTGGTAGGCCGCATCGGCCAGCTCGCGGCGACCATAACCGATGTTCACGCACCAGAGTCCGGCCATGCCGTCGAGCACCTTGTTGCCATCAGTGTCCCAGAGATAGACCCCCTCGGCGCGCTCGATGATACGCGTACCCCTGGCACCCAGATCCTTGTGATCGGTGAACGGGTGCAGGTAGTGAGCGTGGTCCATGGCCTGCAGCTGTGCGGTGCTGTATGCAGTCTGTGTAGTCATTGTCAGTCCTTAATCCCGGCGAGCCGATGTTGTGCTCGCCGGTACCTGTTCATGTTGCGCGCCTGGCGCCCTATACGCTGAGTAGCAGGAACTCGCGCTCCCAGCTGCTGATAACGCGTTTGTAGTTCTCGTGTTCCACGCGCTTCACCGCGACATAGCCGCGGCAGAACTTGCTGCCCAGCACGGCCTCGACATCCGTGCACTGTTCCATCCGCTCCAGCGCAGACTCCAGCGTCAGCGGCAGGCGCAGATTGCGCCGCTCGTAGGCCCGGCCCTTGACCGGCGCCGAGGGGTCCATCTTGCCGACCATGCCCAGGTAGCCGCACAGCAGACTGGCTGCGATGGCAATATAGGGGTTGGCGTCCGCGCCGGGCAGACGGTTTTCGACGCGGCGGTTCTGCGGCGTGGAATCCGGCACGCGCAGGCCGGCAGTGCGGTTTTCCTCACCCCATTCCACATTCACTGGCGCGGAGGTATCCGGCAGGAAGCGGCGGAACGAGTTCACATTGGGTGCGAACAGCGGCAACACTTCCGGGATGTAACGCTGCAGGCCACCGATGTGGTGCAGGAAAATCTCGCTCATGCTGCCGTCTTCATTGGAGAAGATGTTCTTGCCGGTCTTGCGGTCGACAATGCTCTGGTGCAAATGCATCGCGCTGCCCGGTTCGTTGGTGATCGGCTTGGCCATGAAGGTGGCGGTCATGTCGTGCTTGAGCGCCGCCTCACGCATGGTGCGCTTGAATACCAGGATCTGGTCGGCCAGGTGCAGCGGGTCGCCGTGACGGAAGTTGATCTCCATCTGCGCGGTGCCTTCCTCGTGGATCAGCGTGTCCAGATCCAGGCCCTGGGCCTCGCACCAGTCGTACATGTCCTCGAACAGCGGGTCGAATTCGTTGGCAGCATCAATGGAGAACGACTGACGTCCGGTTTCCTGGCGCCCCGAACGGCCTATCGGTGGCTGCAGCGGCAGGTCGGGGTCCTCGTTACGCTTGGTCAGGTAGAACTCCATCTCGGGAGCGACCAGTGGTTGCCAGCCCTTGTCGGCATACAGCTTGAGCACCTTCTTGAGGATGTTGCGTGGCGACATCTCGATCGGTTCGCCGGACTTGTCATAGCAGTCGTGGATGATCTGCGCGGTCGGCTCGATCGCCCATGGCACCAGGTAAATCCCGGTGAAATCCGGCTTGCAGATCATGTCGATGTCGGCCGGGTCTAGCAGGTCGTAATAGATGTCGTCCTCGACATAGTCGCCGGTGACCGACTGCAGCAGGATGCTTTCGGGCAGGCGCATGCCCTTTTCCGAAATGAACTTCATGGTAGGAGCGATCTTGCCCCGGGCAATGCCTGTGAGGTCGCTGACCATGCACTCGACTTCGGTAATTTTGTGTTCTTTCAGCCATGCTTCGATATTGTTCATAAAGTCCTCAGGAGTGCCGCGCCGCTCGAGCGCGACAGGCGTCTCCAAACGCCTGGAATAGGGAAAGATAGAAGGGGTTCTCGCCAACCTTCCATTCCGGATGCCATTGCACCCCCAGCGCGAACGCGGGGGAGTCGACAACCGAGAAGGCTTCGATCAACCCATCTGCAGCGGTAGCTTCAGTCCGCAATCCGACACCCAGCCGGTCCACGCCCTGGGTATGCAGGGAGTTGACCTGTGCCGAATTGCGACCGGCAATTCGTTGCAGCAATCCTCCCGGTTCCAGCTGAACCTCATGGGACACGCCGTACTGGATCTCCACCGGTTGTTCCTTGTCTTCGCGATGCTCTATATAGCCGCCCACCTCGTGCAGACGCTGGTGCAGGCTGCCGCCGAAGACCACATTCATTTCCTGAAATCCCCGGCAGATACACAGTACCGGAATGCCGCGATCGATCGCGGCCTTTATAAGCGGTAGGGTGGTGGCGTCGCGCTTGCGGTCGTGGCGCGTACCGGCGGCACTCGCGGGCCCCTGATAGTGATGCGGCTCGACATTGGAGGGTGATCCGGTGAACATCAGGCCATCAACGGTATCGAGTAGCTGATCAATAGCCAGGCGCTCGCCCAGAGCGGGAACAAGCAGCGGCAGACCGTCCGCACCGTCGACGATGCCAAGGATGTATTTTTCACCTACTATATGGAATGGATGCAGACCCAGCTGATCGGTGCAGCAGGTGATGCCAATCAGTGGTTTTCGAGCGGATGACATGTTTTACAGCCTGTAGTGAATAACGTACATGAAATCATTGTTGTTCGATTTTTCATACAATAGCAACAAAAAATAATTAACACAAAACCCGCTCCTGGGGCTTCGATACAGGCCGGCAGATTGCCTCGCCGCCCTGTTTGCGGCCTTATTTGGTGCGGCATGCACCATCCTCGTGCGTTGGCGATTCTATTGACTCGCCACAGGCTTTCGGATTTACTCTCATCTTACAGACAACGTGATTGATATATTTTACAAAAAACAGGTGATATCCCATGCAATCCCAACCCGGAGCGGACGCTGCGGTAGCCATCGCGGCGCCAGTCAGTGTCCAGGAAGCTGAGGCCTTTTTAGCCGAGCATCCGGAAATCCATTTTATAGACCTTCTTATTGCCGACATGAACGGCATCGTTCGCGGCAAGCGCATTGATCGCTCGGCATTGATCAAGGCTTACGAGAGGGGCATCGCCCTGCCAGCATCGATCTTCGCGCTCAACATCCAGGGCACCACGGTTGAAGAAACCGGCCTCGGACTGGAGATTGGCGATGCCGACCGGATCTGTCTGCCGATTCCCGGCACGCTGAATGTCGAACCATGGCAAAAGCGCCCCACCGGCCAGTTGCTGATGACCATGTACGAGGTCGATCGCAAGACGCCGTTCTTTGCCGACCCGCGCTATGTGCTGCAGCGGATCGTCCAGCGTTTCAGCGAGCTGGGCCTGAAGCCGGTTTCGGCCTTTGAGCTGGAGTTCTACCTGATCGATCAGGAGAACATTACCGGTCGACCCCAGCCGCCGCGTTCGCCTATGTCCGGCAAGCGACCCAATTCCGTTCAGGTCTATTCGATGGATGATCTGGACGAATACGCCGAATTCCTCCAGGACGTCATCGAAGCTGCCCACGAACAGGGCATCCCCGCTGACGCCATTGTCGCGGAATCGGCACCGGGCCAGTTCGAGGTCAATCTGCATCATGTGGATGATCCGGTGGTCGCCTGTGACTACAACGTCCTGCTCAAGCGCGTGATCAAGAGCGTAGCCTATGATCATGAGATGGACACCACCTTCATGGCCAAGCCTTACTATGATCAGGCCGGCAATGGCATGCATGTGCATATCAGCCTGGAAGACGAGCAGGGCAAGAATATCTTCGCGCCCAATGCGGACGGCTCACTGAGCGATACCCTGCGGTGGGCGGTGGGCGGTCTGTTGCAGACTCTGCCCGAGTACATGGCCTTCCTGTGCCCGAATGTGAACTCCTATCGCCGTTTCAGCCCCAGCTTCTTCGTGCCCTGCGCCGCCACGTGGGGTATCGACAACCGCACCGTTGCCGTGCGCGTTCCTGGTGGTGAGCCGGATGCGATGCGTATCGAGCACCGTCTGGCGGGCGCCGATGCCAACCCCTACCTGTTGATGGCAGCGCTGCTGTCGGCTATCCACTACGGTATCAGCAACAAGATCGAACCGCCGGAAATGACCGAGGGCAATGCCTACGATCAGCACGAGGCGTCGTTGCCGACCAACCTGCGTGATGCCCTGCGGGCGCTGGAAACCTCCGAGGTGATGAAGGAATACATCGGCGAGGAGTATCTGGATGTGTTCGTGCTGTGCAAGGAGAGCGAGCAGGAGGAGTTCGAGCGCACCATCTCTGATCTTGAGTACATGTGGTACCTGCACACGGTCTGACATTGCCGTACGCTGTAAAAATCCCGCCTTCTGGCGGGATTTTTTATGCCTGTAATCTGCGGTACGCGCGCAGCTGTATTGCCCAGCGCTGCCGGCCACTGCGTCTACCTGTGCTATCTTCTGCGGGCATGCCCACAGATGCGAGACACCATGACAGCGGTAAAACCCCATCCCCGACGCCGAGCCAGCAGCCAGGAAAGGATCGCCCGTATTCTTGATGCAACGGCGGACCTGCTGGACCAGCGTTCGCTGAGTGAGCTATCGATCTACGCTATCGCGGCCCAGGCGGATATTCCGCCGTCTTCGGTTTATCATTTCTTTCCCCAGCTTGCCGATGTGCTCGCTGCGCTGGCGCAGCGTGTCTTTGCCGAGCTCGATGCAGTATTGGGTGCGGCGCCTGAAGATCTTCGGCCGACCAGCTGGATGGATCTGATCGAGCAGTTGGAGGACCGCTTCCAGCAGTACTATCAATCCCATCCGGCGGCCCGCGAATTGCTGTTGGGCGCCCATGAGCTGGCAGGCGTGCGCCAGGCCGACCGCCAGCATGACAATTTTCTGGGTCACAGCCTGCGCAGCTACCTCGCGCGCTACTATCAGTTGCCGGTCCTGCCCGGTGATGTGGATGTTTTTACGCTGGCAATGCAGGCCGCGGACAAGTTGCTGGCGCTCGATCATCAGCAGCACGGCGCCCTGACCTCGCCGATGCGCCGTGAAGCGAAAAGGATGATGGTCGCCTATCTCGGGCTCTATCTGCCGCCAGTGCTACCACCCGCACCGCGGCGCCCAGTCGAAACGGAGGTTGCCCATGGGGCTGATCTCCCGATTGGCTGAATGGCGCGAGGGGCGTCGCCTGCAAAGCCTGGAGGTGACAGAGGAAGACTGGCGGCAGGCACTGGGCGACTGGCAGGTGTATCGGCGCTTTGCTGCCAGCGAAAGAGAGCGGTTGCATGACATGGCCCTGCGGCTATTGCTGCGCAAGGCTGTGGTGGGTGCAAAGGAGCTCGAGCTCAGCGACCAGATGCGTTTGCGGATTGCCGGCATGGCCGTGGTGCCGGTGCTGCAGCTGGGCCTGGACTGGTATGACGGCTGGCAGACCCTGGTGATCTACGAAGGCCCGTTCATCGCCGGGCATGAGTGGCTGGATGAATACGGCATCGCTCATGCCGAGCGTAGCGCGCTCTGCGGTGAGGCCGCCTCCCATGGTCCGGTGGTGCTGTCGCTGGATGATGTGCGCTCGGCCGGCGGCAAAAACGGCCATAACGTGGTTCTGCATGAGCTGGCGCATACCCTGGACATGCGCCGCGAAGGGGCCAACGGCGCTCCGCCGCTGCATGCTGGAATGGATGCAGCGGCATGGAAAAAGGATTTTTCCGCTGCCTGGGATGACCTCGAGCGGCGGATCCACAGTGGCCGGCCAAGTCCGGTGGACGATTATGCGCTGGAAGCGCCAGCCGAATTCTTCGCCGTGCTCACCGAAGCGTTTTTCGAGCAGCCAGGCCCGTTGGCAGACACCTGGCCCGCGGTGTATCAGCATTTGAGTGATTTTTACCGGCAGGATCCGCGGAGCTGACTTCTAGAGTAGTTAGCCGATAATTATCGGTATTAATCGCTTTATGTGTTTAAGTTATGGTAATTAACATTTGTTCGGCCGATATTTATCCGGTATAAAGCTTCCACAAACCTATCAGGAGATCGCCATGTCCCGCCTTGTCAGTGTCGCCGCCAGCCAGATGAGTTGTTCCTGGGATCGCCAGGACAACATCGCCAAAGCCGAGAAGCTGGTGCGTGAAGCTGCCGCCAAGGGTGCGCAGATAATCCTGATTCAGGAGTTGTTCGAGACGCCCTATTTCTGTCAGAAGCCGAACGCCGAATACCTGCAACTGGCTACCGAGGTGGATAAGAATCCGGCGATAGCCCACTTCAAGGCACTGGCCAAGGAACTGGAGGTGGTGTTGCCGATCAGCTTCTTCGAGCTGGCCGGCCGCGCGCGCTTCAACAGTGTGGTGATCATCGATGCCGACGGGCGCAATCTGGGGCTCTATCGCAAGAGCCACATTCCCGATGGCCCCGGCTACCACGAGAAGTACTACTTCAACCCCGGCGATACCGGGTTCAAGGTATGGCAGACGCGTTACGCGAAGATCGGGGTGGGTATCTGCTGGGATCAGTGGTTCCCCGAATGTGCCCGCTCAATGGCATTGATGGGCGCCGAGATACTGTTCTACCCGACTGCAATCGGCAGTGAGCCGCACGACCCGACCATCAGTTCACGGGATCACTGGCAGCGCGTGCAGCAGGGCCATGCCGGCGCGAACCTGATGCCGCTGGTAGCCAGCAACCGCATCGGTCGCGAAGAGCAGGACGGTTACGAGATCACCTTCTATGGTTCCTCTTTCATAGCCGATCAGTTCGGTGAGAAGCTGCAGGAGGCCAACGAGACCGACGAGACTGTATTGGTGCAGGAATTCGATCTCGACGCCCTGGAGCATATCCGCAGCGCCTGGGGTAGCTTCCGCGATCGGCGGCCGAATCTGTACGGCCCGATCAAAACCCTGGATGGGTCTCTGGAGTCCTGATGTATACATTGCACAGCACCCCCCGCGCCGATGGCTACAGCATGCCGGCGGAATGGACTACGCATAGCCAGACGTGGATGGTCTGGCCCGAGCGACCGGATAACTGGCGCCAGGGCGCCAAGCCAGCCCAGGCCGCATTTGCCGAAGTCGCCAGGACTATCGCCGGTTTCGAGCCGGTTACCGTCTGCGTCTCGGCAGCGCAATACGAGAATGCCAACCTGCAGCTCAGCCATCCGGGCATACGGGTGATCGAGATGAGCTCTGACGATGCCTGGGTGCGCGACACCGGCCCGACCTTCGTGACCAATGGCCAGGGCGCGCTGCGCGGCGTGGACTGGACCTTCAATGCCTGGGGCGGCTTCAACGGTGGACTGTACTGGCCCTGGCAGCGTGACGATCAGGTGGCCGACAAGATACTCGGGATCGAGCGCTGCCCGCGCTATCGCACCGAGGGGTTCGTGCTTGAAGGCGGGGCCATCCATGTGGATGGCGAGGGCACGCTACTGACCACCGAGGAATGCCTGCTCAACAGCAACCGCAATCCGCACCTGCTGCGCGAGGAAATCGAGGTGGTACTGGCTGATCACCTGGGTATCAGCAAGGTGATCTGGTTGCCGGAAGGTCTCTACAACGACGAAACCGATGGCCACGTGGACAATTTCTGCTGTTTCGTGCGCCCCGGTGAAGTGTTGCTGGCATGGACCGACGAAGAGGCCGATCCGAACTATCCACGTTGCCAGGCCGCTCTCAGGGTGCTGCAGGCAAGTCGTGATGCCCAGGGGCGGGAACTGGTAGTGCACAAGATGCCGATTCCCGGGCCCCTGTATGCGACCGTGGAGGAGTGTGCCGGCGTCGACCGCGTAGCCGGCAGCCAGCCGCGTGATGCGTCGATTCGTCTGGCCGGATCCTATGTGAACTTCCTGATCGTCAATGACGGTGTTATTGCGCCGAGCTTCGACGACCCGCAGGATGAGCCGGCCCGCGAGCTACTGCAGCAGCTGTTTCCGGACCGCCGGGTAGTGATGGTGCCGGGGCGCGAAATCCTCCTCGGCGGTGGCAACATTCACTGCATTACCCAGCAGCAGCCCGCCGCCTGATCGGGCGACCGGCTCGGGCCGCAAGCCTGGCTCAGCCAGCCAGTAGCTCGCGCCCGCGGGCTACCGCAGCGCGCACCTGAGCCGGTGCGGTGCCGCCTATATGATCGCGGGCATTCACCGAGCCTTCCAGTGTCAGCACATCGAACACGTCCTTTTCGATCTGGTCACTGAACTGACGCAGTTCGTCCAGGCTCATCTCGGCCAGGTCCTTGCCGCTGTCCACGCCGTACTTGACCGCATGGCCGACGATCTCGTGGCAGTCACGAAATGGCAGGCCGCGACGCACCAGATAGTCGGCCAGATCGGTTGCGGTGGAAAAGCCGCGCAGTGCAGCCTCGCGCATCGTCGCGACCTTCGGCTGGATCGCCGGGATCATGTCGGCAAAGGCGCGCAGGCAGTCGCGCAGGGTATCCACCGCGTCGAACAGCGGTTCCTTGTCCTCCTGGTTGTCCTTGTTGTAGGCCAGTGGTTGGCTCTTCATCAGGGTTAGCAGGCTCATCAGCTGGCCATACACGCGGCCGGTCTTGCCACGTACCAGTTCTGGCACGTCGGGATTCTTCTTCTGCGGCATGATCGAGGAGCCGGTGCAGAAGCGGTCGGGCAGTTCGATGAAGTTGAACTGCGCGCTGGTCCAGAGCACCAGCTCCTCGGAGAAGCGCGACATGTGCATCATCGCCAGTGAGGCAGCAGCGCAGAACTCGATGGCAAAATCGCGATCCGACACACCGTCCAGCGAGTTGCCGGAGACCGCATCGAAGCCAAGCAGCTCGCAGGTGACGTTGCGGTCGATCGGATAGGTTGTGCCGGCCAGTGCGGCACTGCCCAGGGGCATGCGATTAACCCGCTTGCGGCAGTCGAGCAGACGCTCGCGGTCGCGGCTGAGCATCTCGAACCAGGCCAGCAGGTGGTGGCCGAAGGTTACCGGCTGCGCGGTCTGCAGGTGCGTAAAGCCGGGCATGATGACTGCCGCGTGGCGTTCGGCCTGGTCCAGCAGGCCAGTCTGCAGGCGCTGCAGTTCGATCAGGATCACGTCAATCTCCTCGCGCAGCCAGAGACGGATATCGGTCGCCACCTGATCATTGCGCGAGCGGCCGGTGTGCAGCTTCTTGCCGGTAACGCCGATCTGCGCAGTCAGCCGCGCCTCGATATTCATGTGGACGTCTTCCAGGTCGACTCGCCAGTCAAACTGGCCGGCTTCGATCTCGCTCTGGATGCTGCGCAGCCCGGCGATGATGCTGTCGCGCTCTTCATCGCTTAGCACGCCGACGCGGGCAAGCATCGTCGCGTGGGCTATCGAGCCCTGGATGTCCTGCTTGTACAGGCGCTTGTCGAAATCGACCGAGGCGGTGAAGCGGGCCACAAAGGCATCGACGGGCTCGCTGAAGCGTCCGCCCCAGGATTGGTTGGTTGTCTGGTCTTGGCTCATAAGTCGGATCGTTCCGCTGGCAAAAGTCCATAGCATACCACTTCAGGCTTGCGCGATGCCGCCCCGCTGGCGGACACTTGGGCGATGAAGAACGGACTCTGGTCACTGCTCGGGCAACCTTATTCGGGGGAAGATTTCTTCCTTCCCGATCTGTGCTCGTCGTTTGCTGTTTTTACCCTGGTCGTGCTGGCCGAATTGCTGGTGCTGACCTGGGTGCTGGCCGTGCCATCGGCAAGCGGATTCGACTGGCTGAGTCTGGCTATGGCCTCCCTGTTCGTGCAGTGGATAGTGCTGCTGTCCGCCGCTTTGCTATGTCGGCTGCGTGGCTGGATGCAGCGGCGCGCGCTCTGGGTCGCGATCACCGTGTGTTTTGCGGTAGTGGTCGGGCTGACGCTGATGTTTACAGTGCTGGCCGAGTGGGTGCTTGAGCAGGGCATGCTTGGCTATCCGCAACTGCGGTCGGAACAGATGCTGCGTCACGGGCTGATCGCGATGATCATGACCGGGCTGTTGTTGCGTTACTTCTATCTGCAACAACAATGGCAACGTCAGCATGAAGCCGAACTCAAGGCGCGGCTGCAATCGCTGCAATCGCGCATCCAGCCGCATTTTCTGTTCAACAGTCTCAATAGCATTGTCAGCCTGATTGCCAGTGCCCCGGCCAAGGCCGAGCTTGCCGTGCTCGATCTGGCTGACCTGTTTCGCGCCAATCTTTCCGAGGTAGGCGGTGTGGGTACCTGGGAGGAGGAGCTGCACCTGTGCGAAGGGTATCTGCGCATCGAACACTATCGGTTGGGTGACAGGCTGAAGGTCGAATGGCAGGGCGCCCTGCCGGCGGCCACGCCGATGCCGTTGCTGACGCTGCAGCCGCTGCTGGAAAACGCCATCCTGCACGGACTGCAACCTAGCCTGGCGGGCGGCGATATCCACATTCGGGCAGTATTACATGGGGGCGTTGTCGAACTGTTGGTGTCAAACAGTTGTCCACCACAGGCGGCCAGCCATCAGGGTAGCCGTATGGCGCTGGAAAATGTGCGCGCGCGGCTGAACGCGTTGTTCGGTCCGCGGGCAAAACTGGAAGCCTGGCGCGAAGGAGAGCGCTTCTTCAGCAGGCTGGTCTATCCTGTTACTCAAACGTCCTCAATTTTGCAGAGAAGTCATTAAGGCATGAAGGCATGAAAGTACTTGTAGCCGACGATGAACCGCTGGCCCGGGAACGCTTGTCACGTTTGCTCGATGAGCTGCCCGGTTATGAGCCCTTGCCGGATATGGCGAGCAATGGACAGGAGGCGCTCGAGCTGGTGGAGCGTGAGCATCCGGATATTGTTCTGCTGGATATACGTATGCCCGGCCTAGACGGCCTACAGACAGCGGCCAAGCTGTGCGAGATGCCCGATGCACCCGCAGTGATCTTCTGCACCGCGCATGGCGAATATGCACTCGATGCTTTCGCAGTCAGCGCGGTGGGCTACCTGCTCAAGCCGGTGCGTACCGAGTCGCTGATCGATGCACTGGCCAAGGCGCAGAAGCTCAACCGGGTGCAGCTATGCAGTCTCGGTCGCGCCAGTGCGCAGGGCGATGGCAGTCCGGCGCGCAGCCACATTAGCGCGCGTACCCGCAAAGGCGTCGAGTTGATACCGATCGACGAGGTGCTGTACTTCATTGCCGATCACAAATACGTGACCCTGCGTCACAGCGGAGGCGAGGTTCTGCTGGATGAGCCGCTGAAAGCGCTGGAGGACGAGTTTGGTGATTATTTCGTCAGGATCCACCGCAATGCGCTGGTTGCGCGGCATCGTATCGAGCGTCTGCAGCGCAGCTCGGTCGGCCACTTCCACCTGCATCTCAAGGGGCTGCCGGACGAGAACCTGACAGTCAGTCGCCGCCACGTGCCCGGAGTGCGCAAGCTGATGGATCACCTGTGATACCGGATGCGGCGCAAGGGCGCGTGGATGCCTGCCGGAGCATGGCGTATCATGCAGGCTGGTTTTGAGCGAGAATCCCATGAGTCGACATCTGCGTATTGCCACCCGCAAGAGCGCCCTGGCCCTGTGGCAGGCCGAGTACGTCAAGGCGCGCCTGGAGCAACTCCACCCCGACATTACCGTCACGCTGGTGCCAATGGTCAGCCGTGGCGATCAGCTGCTGGATTCCCCATTGGCCAAGATTGGCGGCAAGGGCCTGTTCGTCAAGGAGCTCGAAGCGGCGATCATCAGCGATCAGGCCGACCTGGCGGTGCACTCGATGAAAGACGTGCCCATGGCCTTTCCCGAAGGCCTGGGCCTGTACGTGATCTGTGAGCGCGAGGACCCGCGCGATGCCTTTGTCTCCAATCACCACGATTCCGTCGATAGCTTGCCCCAAGGCAGTGTCGTCGGTACCTCGAGCCTGCGTCGTCAGGCGCAGGTGATGGCCCGGCGGCCCGATTTGCAGGTGCGCTTTTTGCGTGGCAACGTGAATACGCGGTTGGCCAAGCTCGATGCCGGTGAATACGACGCGATTATCCTGGCCGCGGCGGGTCTGATGCGTCTGGGTTTTCATGACCGGATTCGCTATGCGATGCCGCCGGAGGAAAGTCTTCCGGCGGGAGGTCAGGGCGCAGTGGGCATCGAATGTCGCAGCGACGACCTGGAGCTGCACGCCCTGCTGGCACCGCTGAACGATGAGGACAGCGCCTTGCGTGTACGCGCAGAGCGCGCACTGAACACGCATCTGAATGGAGGTTGTCAGGTACCAATTGCCTGTTACGCCGAGCGTCAGAATGGCGAGATCTGGCTGCGTGGCATGGTCGGTGATCCTGATGGCAGCCTGCTGCTGACGGCGGAGGGACGCGGACCGGAAGCCACGCCGGAGGAGCTGGGTATACGGGTGGCTGAAGATCTGCTGAGCCAGGGTGCACAGAAGATTCTTGATGCGGTCTATCTAGGAGCCGAGGGTCGGTGACACCCGCAGTGCTGCTTACGCGGCTGCCTGAGGATAATCAGCGATTGGCCGCGAAACTGGACGCGCTGGGCATACAGACCTGCTGCATGCCCCTTTTACAGATCCGGCTTGAGGAAGAGAGCAGCGAGCAGCGCAGTTTGCTGCTGGATCTGGACCGTTATCAGGCCGTGATAGCAGTGAGTCCGGTGGCGGCCCGGTTAGGATTGGAGCGACTTGACCGTTACTGGCCTCAGGTGCCGGTGGGTATCGACTGGTTTGCTGTCGGCGAGACTACGGCCGGTATCCTGCGTGATTACCCGTTGCCTGCCCGCGCGCCGGAGCAAGGGCAGGACAGTGAAGCGTTGCTGGCTTTGCCGCGCTGGCAGGCATTACTTGCCGAGCCGAACCTGCGTGTCATGATCTGGCGTGGCGTGGGGGGGCGTGAACACCTTGCTTCGCAAATACGGGCTGCCGGCGGTCAGGTGGACTATCTTGAGTTGTATCGGCGGCTGCCCGCCGACAATCTGCCGCAATCGATTAGGGCTGCCCGTCAGGCCGGGGTCCGTGGCATAGTGGTACTCAGCATTCAGGCGCTCGAATATTGGCATAACGCGGCCGGCAACGAATGGTCGCAGCAACGTCTCTGGCGTTGCTGGGTGCCCGGCGCGCGAGTAGCCGAACGGGCTGCCGAGCTGGGCTGCAAGGACATAGTCATGTGCAGCGGAGCGGATGATGACGCCGTGATAGCCGCCATCGAAGCACATCCGCTGAAAGCACAAGGAGAATAGCGTGGAACCGATCGACCCAAACAAGAACACCGGCAAGGAAACAGCTGCCGAGAATGATGCGAGCGGTGATCGTAGCCGGTCCGATTCGAAAAAAACCGATGCGAGCGCTGCAGCGCCCAGCGAGGCCAGGCCGCAGACCACGACCGGTTCCGCTACGGACTCCGGCTCCCGGGCCGGAGCGCAAGCCGACAGCGCCAAATCCACCGTTGGCCCTTCCGCGGCAGATGCCAGTGCTGGCGGCAAGGGCAAGTCAGGCCCGCCGCGGGGTAAACCGCCCCAGGGCGCCGGTCGCCAGGGTCGGGGGTTGGCGGCCGTGGCATTGGTGGTTGCCGTTGTTGCGCTGGGCTTGCAGGCCTGGCAGTGGCAGCGAGGCGGTGAGCAACAGGCAGCGCAGGTCGAAGATCTGGACCAACAGCTGGAACAGCTGGCCAACAGCCAGCGGCGCGCCCAGCAATCGATGCAGGCCAGGCTGGAAGGGCTGCCCGAGCAGAGCGACTGGCAGCAGATGCAAAACCTGGCAGCCGAGCTGCAACGCAGTCAACAGGCGCTGAGTCAGGAGCTCGATGTGCTGCGCGGCGATGCCCGTGCCGACTGGAAGCTGGCCGAGGCAGAATACCTGCTGCGTCTGGCCAGTCTGCGATTGCTTGCCGCCCAGGACGTCGAGTCGGCCCGCGAGTTGCTTGAAGCAGTGGACTCCATCTTGCGTGAGCAGCCCGACAGTGGCGTCTTCTCCGTGCGTGAGGAGCTGGCGCAGGTTCAGGCCGAAATCGAGGCGTTGCCCAAGATCGACCGTTCCGGTGTCTATCTGCGGCTCGCAGCGCTGCACGAGCAGGTCAACCGCCTGGTGCTGCTGCCGGTGCCGGAGTTCGATCCGGATGAAGTCAGTGTCGAGGAAGAATACACGGACCGCCTGGCACGCCGTACCCGCGCCGAGCGCGTGCTGATGCGTCTGGAGCGTTATGTGCGGGTCGATTTTCAGCGCGGCAAGGTGATCACCCCGCTGCTTGACGAGGCCGAGATGCAACGCGTACGGCGGACCCTGCAGTTGACCATGGAGCAGGCGCAATGGGCTGCGCTGCGGGGTGAGAGCGCGATCTATCAGGCCAGTCTGGCGCAGGCGAAAAATATTCTACGGCAGTTCTTCGAGCTGGAAAATCCGCAGGTCAAGGCCATGCAGAATCAGCTCGCCACGCTGGCCGAGCGCCAGGTCGATCTCGATCCGCCGGACCTGTCGGAGTTACAGCAGGATCTCGCTGCGTATATCCAGAGCCGTCGCAGTCCGGCCAATAACGGGGAGAATGGCCAATGAGCAAAAGCTATCTGGCCGTTCTTGCGGTACTGCTGGTTGCTGCGCTGCTGGGTATGGCGGTGGCCGAGGACCCCGGTTATCTGCTGATCGCCTGGCGCAACATGTCGATCGAAACCAGTATCTGGGTTGGCATCGCGTTTCTGCTGGCGCTGTGGCTGGTTCTTTCTTTGCTGCGCGCTCTGATTCGCCTGCTCAACGTGTCCGGACGCAGGATCAATCCCTGGTCCCGGCATAATCGCCAGCGCCGCGCCAATCAGGTGACCACCAGGGGTTTGCTAGAGTTCGCCGAGGGCCACTGGGCCGAGGCCATTCGCCTGCTCAAGCGATCGGCCCCGCACGCCGAGCAGCCTCTGATCAATTATCTGGCTGCTGCCCGAGCCGCACATGAACTGGAAGACTATGCCCAGTGTGACGGCCTGCTGCGCGAAGCCTATGAAACAACACCCCAGGCAGACGTCGCTATTGCGGTAACTCAGGCCCAGTTACAGATTGCCCGCGGCCAGCTGGAGCAGGCGCTGGCGACCCTGACGCGGTTGCGCAAGGATCACCCCAAGCACCTGTATGCGTTGAAACTGATGGGCCAGTTGTATGCAAGGCTCGAGGACTGGTCACGGCTCGAGGAACTGTTGCCCGAGCTGCGCCGGCACAAGCTGCTCAAGCCCGGCGATCAGCAGAGCCTGGAGCACGAGGTGTATATTGCGCTGCTGGGCGAGGCCGGTCAGCGTCGGCACCTTGAACCAGGCCAGAGCGATGCGCTTACCGCGGTGTGGGAGCGTATGCCCAAGCATCTCAGGCATGACCCGGCGCTGGTCGAGGCCTACTGCGTGCAGCTACGCCATCAGGGCAGGAGCGAAGAGGCCGAGACGGCACTGCGCGCTGCGCTGCGCCAGGGTTTCAACGAGCGCCTGATCCATCTCTACGGCCTGGTGGAGGGCAAGGATCCCGCTCGGCAGCTGGCCAGTGCCGAACACTGGCTTGCCGATCATCCGCATAATGCATCGTTGCTGCTCGCACTGGGACGCCTCTCACTGCGCAACAGTCTGTGGGGCAAGGCCAGGGAGTACCTGGATGCCAGTTTCGCCAGCAAGCGAGATATCCAGACCTGTGCTGAGCTGGTCAGGCTGCTGGAGCACCTGGGTGACCAGAAGGGCAGCCAGCAGATGCTGCGCCAGGGGTTCGACCTGATGGTGCATGACCTGCCCGATTTGCCCATGCCGGAAGCGCAGGTGCCGGTCCTGCGCTGACTTTCCCTGCCAGGGAGACTGCGCCCCTCAATCCCTGGGGGCGTAGGCAAACACGTCGGCGTGCATCTGCTCTGCCGGCATGCCGGCCTCGACCAGCGCATCCAGCGTGCCATAGACCATGGGCGGTGAGCCGCTGACATAGAATTCGTACTGGCTCAGGTCTCCCAGGTCTTCATGTATGGCCTCATGTAGCATGCCCTGACGACCGGACCAGTCGGGATGGTCACTGACAATCTTGTGCAGAATCAGGTTTTCCTGCTGTTCCCAGCGTTGCCAGTGTGCCGCTTCGTATAGATCGTCGCCGTGCCGCACACCCCAGTAGAGGTGGATCGGATAGGCAAACCGCTGCTTCAGACAATGCTCGATGATGCTCTGCATCTGCGACAGACCGGTGCCTGCCGCAATGAGTACCAGCGGACGATCGGGCAAGGTAGCTAAATGACAGTCGCCAAAGGGCACCTGCACATGGGCGATACGTTCGTGGCGCATTTGCGCGATAAGCGCTTCGGTCGCGGGATCGCGGGCCAGGATATGCAGCTCGAGCGTGCGCTCCTGGTGGGGGGCTGACGCAATTGAGAACGGTGTCGATTCGCCGTCCGGACGTTGCAGCAGCAGATACTGGCCGGCATGGTAGCGCAGAGGTTTGCCAGCCGGAGGGCGCAGGCTGACTTGCCAGACGTCTGCTCCTATTGGCTCGCAGGCAGTTACCTGGCATGCGACGCTGTGCTGGGGCAGCTCGTCAGGTGCCAGAACATGCTCCCAGAATATTTCGCAGTCTTCCTGCGGGCTTGCCATGCAGGTGAGAATTTCACCGCTACTCAGCAGTTTGTCATTCTGCAGCACCCTGCCCTGCAGCAGTTCCGCGCTGCAAATGTAGCAGTTACCGTTGCGGCAGCTCTGCGGCGCATCGAACCCGAGCCGGCGCGCTGCATCGAGGATGCGTTCGTCCGGCAGCAGATCAAGTACGTGTCCCGCCGGTTGCAGCGTTACCTTCATAGTCTGTTCTCTGGCCTGATTATGGTTGGCGACATCAATCGATACCGAGCTCGGACCAGATGTCGTCGATGCGCTGTTTTACCGCCGGGTCCTGGGCGATGGCTACACCCCATTCGCGGCTTGTTTCGCCTGGCCACTTGTTGGTGGCATCGAGACCCATCTTGCTACCCAGCCCGGACACCGGTGACGCAAAGTCAAGGTAGTCTATCGGCGTGTTGTCGATCATTACCGTATCGCGCTTGGGGTCCATACGTGTGGTAATCGCCCAGATCACGTCGTTCCAGTCGCGGATGTCGATGTCGTCGTCGGTCACGATCACGAACTTGGTGTACATGAACTGACGCAGGAAGCTCCAGACGCCGAGCATCACGCGTTTGGCGTGGCCCGGATACTGTTTCTTCATCGATACCACGGCCATCCGATAGGAACAGCCTTCCGGCGGGAGATAGAAATCGGTGATCTCCGGGAATTGCTTCTGCAGTATGGGCACGAAGACTTCATTCAGCGCGACACCCAGAATCGCCGGCTCATCCGGCGGCCGGCCGGTATAGGTACTGTGGTAGATCGGCTTTTCCCGCTGGGTTATGCGCTCGACGGTAAACACCGGAAAGCGGTCTACCTCGTTGTAGTAGCCGGTATGGTCGCCAAAGGGGCCCTCATCGGCCATTTCGCCGGGATGAATGACCCCCTCCAGGACGATCTCGGCACTGGCGGGCACCTGCAGGTTGGAACCACGACATTTGACCAGTTCGGTGCGTTGGCCGCGCAGCAGTCCCGCGAAGGCATATTCGGACAGGCTGTCTGGCACCGGTGTTACCGCACCCAGAATGGTGGCCGGATCAGCACCCAGTGCCACAGCGATAGGGAAGGGTTCGCCGGGATGTTTCTCGCACCAGTCACGAAAATCCAGCGCACCGCCACGGTGGCTCAGCCAGCGCATGATCAGCTTGTTGCGACCGATCACCTGCTGGCGGTAGATGCCCAGATTTTGCCGCTCCTTGTTCGGGCCGCGGGTCACCACCAGACCCCAGGTAATCAGCGGGCCGGCATCGCCAGGCCAGCAGGTCTGGACCGGTATCGATCCCAGATCCACGTCCTCGCCCTCCATTACCACGGCCTGACAGGGCGCATCGCGCACAACCTTGGGCGCCATGGAGATGACTTTCCGGAAAATGGGCAACTTGGACCAGGCGTCTTTCAGGCCCTTAGGCGGATCGGGCTCCTTGAGAAATGCCAGCAGCTTGCCAATTTCGCGCAGCTCGCTGACCTCGGTCGCGCCCATACCCATCGCAACGCGCTGTGGGGTACCAAACAGGTTGCCGAGCACCGGCATGCTGTAGCCCACGGGGTTTTCGAACAGCAGTGCAGGACCGCCCTTGCGCAGCGTGCGGTCACAGATCTCGGTCATTTCCAGCACCGGTGATACCGGCGTCTGGATGCGCTTGAGTTCGCCGCGCTGCTCCAGGCCTTTGATGAAATCGCGTAGATCGGAGTATTGCATCTCAGCTACAGGCCTCAAGCGGCAAGCGGCAAGTTGTCAGTGCAAGCCTGCCGTCAGGGTGTGTGTGATGGGCATTATGCCGGTAAAGCAATCTGCGGGGTGGCGTAAAATGCAACAAGCTGCAAGCAGCGTAGATCTGCTTGCAGCTTGAGGCTTGCCGCTTTGAGCTTAATTCTTGCTGCGTTTCATCGACTGGAAGAACTCGTTGTTGGTCTTCGTGTCTTTCAAACGATCCAGCAGAAACTCGACTGCGCCGATCTCGTCCATGGAGTGCAGGATCTTGCGCAGGATCCACATGCGTTGCAGCTCGTCCTCGCTGGTCAGCAACTCCTCACGACGGGTGCCGGAGCGGTTGATGTTGATCGCGGGGAATACACGCTTCTCGGCAATCTTGCGATCCAGGTGGATCTCCATGTTGCCGGTGCCCTTGAATTCCTCGTAGATAACCTCATCCATCTTCGAGCCAGTATCGACCAGCGCGGTGGCGATGATGGTCAGGCTGCCACCTTCCTCAATGTTGCGCGCAGCACCGAAGAAGCGCTTGGGCTTTTCCAGGGCATGGGCGTCAACACCACCGGTCAGCACCTTGCCGGAGCTGGGTATCACCGTGTTGTAGGCGCGGGCCAGACGGGTGATCGAGTCGAGCAGAATGATCACGTCCTGCTTGTGCTCGACCAGGCGCTTGGCCTTCTCGATAACCATCTCGGCGACCTGGACGTGACGGCTTGGCGGCTCGTCAAAGGTCGAGGCAACCACTTCACCGCGCACGGTGCGTTGCATCTCGGTCACTTCTTCCGGGCGCTCGTCGATCAGCAGTACGATCAGGTGGCATTCGGGGTTGTTGCGCGCAATATTCGCCGCAATATTCTGCAGCATCAGCGTCTTGCCCGCCTTCGGCGGAGCGACCAGCAGGCCGCGCTGGCCCTTGCCGATCGGTGCGCAGAGATCAATGATCCGCGCCATCAGGTCTTCTGTCGAGCCATTGCCCGCTTCCATCGGCAGACGCTGGGTCGGGAACAGGGGTGTCAGGTTCTCGAACAGAATCTTGCTCTTGGTATTTTCCGGCTTGTCGAAGTTGATCGAGTCAACTTTCAGCAGAGCGAAATAACGTTCACCATCCTTCGGGGGCCGTATCTTGCCGGCGATGGTATCGCCTGTGCGCAGATTGAAGCGGCGGATCTGGCTGGGAGACACATAGATGTCATCCGGACCGGCCAGGTAGGAGGAATCTGCGGAGCGGAGAAACCCAAAGCCGTCCTGAAGGATTTCCAGCACGCCGTCGCCGTGAATGTCTTCACCGCCTTTGGCATGTTTTTTCAGGGTTGCGAAAATCACATCTTGCTTGCGCGATCGGCCCATGTTTTCCAGGCCCATCTGTTCGGCGATTTCCAGCAGTTCGGTAATAGGTTTTTGTTTGAGTTCGGTCAGGTTCATAGGTTCGGTAGGATATAGTCTTTCGGCAGGACGGGTTAGTAAGAAGCCGCCATGAAAGCATGGGGCGATGGGTTTGGCTGATTTGGAAAGCCACAATCGCAGGGTGCGACAAGGAATTGAGAAGCAAATCTAGCACTGCTGGCTGGTGACGTCCATAGTCTGGATGTAGAAAGTACGGACGCTGGAAACGCCCCCGGCCAGATAATAGCAGCCGGGAGCCGGTTTCTCAGATGTTGCTGTCGAGGAATGCAGAGAGCTGTGACTTCGACAAAGCACCAACCTTGGTCGCCTCGATATTGCCGTCCTTGAACAGCATCAGCGTGGGGATACCACGCACGCCGTACTTGGGCGGTGTATCGGCGTTTTCATCAATGTTCAGTTTGGCAATCTTCAGTTTGCCCTGGTACTCCTTGGCAATCTCGTCCAGAACCGGGGCAATCATTTTGCACGGACCGCACCATTCTGCCCAATAATCGACCAGCACGGGGCCGTCAGCCTTCAGCACTTCACTGTCGAAGCTGCTGTCTGTGACATGCACGATCAAATCGCTCATCTGTTTCTCCAGGGTTCAAAGACAAATCAGCCATTACTATAGCACCACCTCGGCAAACAGCGGAAGGCAGCTGGTAAGCAGTTGTGAACAGCCGGGCGCGGGCACAAGGCTTCTATGCAGTGTTAGAATCCGCAGAACACATCCCCAGAGGCAGGCGCATGGTGCACAGAGAACGGTCCGATTTCCCGCTGGTGGCCGCGATTGACCTTGGCTCCAACAGTTTTCATATGGTGCTGGCCAGGGTGGATCACGGCGAGATCCGGATTCTCGAACGGCTGGGGGAAAAGGTACAGCTGGCCGCTGGCCTCAACGATCAGGGCGAGCTCAGCGAGGAATCGATGCAGCGTGGCCTGGACTGCCTGCGACGTTTTGCCCAGCTGACCAATGGTCTGCCCGACGGCGCTGTGCGCATAGTGGGCACCAATGCGTTGCGCGAGGCACGCAACCGCGGGCAGTTCATGCGTCAGGTCCGGCAGATTATCGGCCACAAGGTCGATGTGATCTCCGGCCGAGAGGAAGCGAGGCTGATTTATCTGGGCGTGGCTCACACCCAGGCGGATGACCAGGGCAAGCGGCTGGTAGTCGATATCGGTGGTGGCAGTACCGAATTCATCGTCGGTGAGCGCTTCGAGTCGCTGTTGCGCGAGAGCCTGCAGATGGGCTGCGTTTCCTATACCCGGGCGTATTTTGCCGATGGCAAGGTCAATGCCAGCCGTTACGCGCAGGCCTACACCACGGCGCGCCTTGAGCTGATGAATATCGAGCAGGCGATAGGCCGTCTCGGCTGGCAGGAAGCAGTAGGTGCATCGGGCACCATTCGCACCCTTGGCCTGTGCATGCAGGGGGCCGGGCAGAAGGATGCCAAGCTCACGCTGGAGGGTCTTAACTGGGTCAAGCGCAGGGTGGTCAAGGCTGGCCATGTCGACAAGATCGACATTCCCGGACTCAAGGCTGACCGTCGTGCGACCCTGCCTGCTGGCCTGGCCATTCTCGAAGCGACTTTCGATGCACTGGGTGTGCAAACGATGGCGCATTCCGATGGCGCTCTGCGCGAAGGGGTGCTTTACGATCTGCTCGGCAGGCACCAGCATGAAGACGTCCGCGAGAGGACTCTGAGCGCACTAATGGAGCGCTGCCATGTGGACGCCGAGCAGGCGGCACGTGTCGAGCAAAAGGCGCTGAGTCTGCTGGGCAAGGTGGCCGGAACCTGGGGGCTGACAGAGTCCCGGCACGCCGACATGCTGTGCTGGGCCGCACGGACCCACGAGGTGGGCCTGGATATTGCGCACAATCAGTATCACAAGCACGGCGCCTATCTGATCGAGCATGCTGACCTGGCGGGATTTTCCAGGCAGGAACAACAGGCCCTGGCGCAGCTTGTGCGTGGCCACCGGCGCAACTTGCCCAGCGCAGAGCGACTGGCAGAGTTCGGCGAGGATGCCACCCATCTGCTACGGCTGTGCATGGTGCTGCGTCTGGCAATTCTCTATCACCACATTCGTGGCAACCAGACGATGCCGGAGCTCGCCGTTGAGGCAGGTTCAGATCATCTGCAGCTGCAATTCCCGGAAGGCTGGCTGGATGCCAATCCGCTGACCCATGCCGACTTTGCCCAGGAAGCTGATATCTGGGCCAAGGCCGGTTACACGTTGACCGTGCGCTGAGGCGAACTGGCGAGCTTTTCCAGCAGACTGCTCTGGGCGCTGCGGGCAAGCTGATGGCCGGTCGGTGAGCTGCGCACGTAGGTGCCATCGGTCTGCAGGATCCAGCTCTGGGTATTGTCGGTCATGAATACCAGCAGCTCCTGCTTGACCCGTGTGATTAGCTTCTTGCCCTCCAGCGGAAAGCAGGTCTCCACCCGCTTGTCCAGGTTACGCTCCATCATGTCGGCACTGGACATCCACACCTGTTCCTGGCCGTCATTGAGAAAGTAATAGACCCGGCTGTGTTCCAGAAAGCGGCCGATGATCGAGCGTACCGTGATGTTGTGCGAGACGCCGGGGACGCCCGGCCGCAAACAGCACATGCCGCGTACGATCAGGTCGACCTTTACGCCGCACTGGGATGCCTTGTATAGAGCCTTGATGATTTTCGCATCGGTCAGTGCATTGGCCTTGGCGATGATATGCGCTGGTCTGCCGGCCAGGGCGTTCATGGTCTCGCGGTTGATCAGCTCGAGCAGTCGCTTCTTCAGCGTGAAGGGTGCCTGCAGCAGTTTTTTCATGCGCAGGGTCTTGCCCATCCCGATCAACTGGTTGAACAGCTTGTGCACGTCTTCGGTGAGCGCCAGATCCGAGGTCAGAATGCTGTAATCGGTATACAGACGGGCATTGCCGGCATGGTAGTTGCCAGTGCCCATGTGTACGTAGCGTCGCAGCACCTTATCTTCCCGGCGCAAAATCAGCATCATCTTGGCGTGGGTCTTGAACCCGACAACGCCGTAGATCACCACTGCGCCGGCCTGCTGCAGACGGCTTGCCAGCTGCAGGTTGGATTCCTCGTCGAACCGCGCCCGCAGCTCAATCACCACTGTGACTTCCTTGCCATTCCGGGCGGCGTCGACCAGCGCGTTGACAATTTCCGAGTTGGCGCCGGTGCGGTACAGCGTCTGCTTGATCGCCAGCACATTGGGATCCTGCGCGGCCTGACGCAGCAGATCGACCACCGGGCTGAAGGACTCATAGGGATGCTGCAGCAGGATGTCCTGCTTGCCGATTGCCTGGAACAGGGTGTCATTGTTTGACAGCAGTTTCGGAATGCCTGGGCTGAATGGCGGAAATTGCAGGTTCGGATGGTTGTCCAGGGCGGTGATCGAGAACAGTCGGGTCAGGTTGACCGGGCCGTTGACCTCGTACAGCTCCGACTCGCTCAGGCCGAACTGCCTGAGCAGGAAATCGGTCAGGGGTTTCGGGCAGTTGTCCGCCACTTCCAGGCGCACTGCGTCGCCATATCGACGCGAGAGCAACTCGCCACGCAGGGCACGGGCCAGGTCATCGACCTCGTCGGGATCGACGATCAGATCGGCGTTGCGGGTGAGGCGGAACTGGTAGCAGCCCATCACCTTCATGCCCGGAAACAGATCGTCGGCATGGGCGTGGATCATCGAGGACAGAAAAATGAAATTGTCGCCGCCGTTGCAGAGCTCGTCGGGCATGCGGATCAGTCGGGGCAGCGAGCGCGGCGCCGGAATGATCGCCAGGCCCGAGTCGCGTCCGAAGGCGTCGATGCCCTCGAGCTGCACGATGAAGTTCAGACTCTTGTTCACCAGCAGCGGGAACGGATGGGTCGGATCCAGCCCGATCGGGCTGATGATGGGCGCGACTTCCTGACGGAAGAAGCGGCGGATCCACAGGGTCTGCTTGTGCGTCCACTGGTGGCGGCGAACAAAGCGGATGCCTTTTTCCGCCAGCTGCGGCAGCAGCATATCGTTGAGCAGGGCGTATTGGCGGCTGATCTGCTGATGGGCGATCTCGCTGATCTTGGCCAGTACCTGCTGCGGTTGCAGTCCGTCGGGGCCAGTCTGCTCGCGGGCGAAGGTGATCTGCTTCTTCAGTCCGGCTACGCGGATCTCGAAGAACTCGTCGATATTGCTGGAAAAGATCAGCAGAAACTTGAGCCGCTCGAGCAGCGGGTAGGACTCGTCCAGAGCCTGCTCCAGAACCCTGATGTTGAATTGCAGCTGGGACAGCTCGCGATGGATGTATAACTCTGGCGCGTTGATGTCGGCCAGCGGCGCAGAGGGCGCAGAGGGCTCGGAGGTCGGCTGGGCGGGCGCAGGGAGCCGGTGCGTGGATGCGTCGGCGCGATTCTGGCTGGACGCCGTCGCGGAATCCTCCGCTAGCTCGGTGGTTTCTTCACGCACGCTCTTCAACTCCTGCATGGGTACCTCTGATAGTCAGTTTTTTTGCTGCAACTGCCTGGCGGCAGCCTTGGCGAAATAGGTCAGAATCGCATCGGCGCCCGCGCGCTTGATGGCGGTAAGCGATTCAAGAATCACCGCCTCGCTTAGCCAGCCGTTCTGGATGGCGGCACAATGCATCGCGTACTCGCCGCTCACCTGGTAGACGAAAGTCGGTACGCCGAAGGTACTTTTTACCCGGTAAACGATATCCAGGTAGGGCATGCCCGGCTTGACCATGACCATGTCGGCTCCTTCGGACAGGTCCTGGGCAACTTCGTGCAGGGCCTCGTCGCTATTGGCCGGGTCCATTTGGTAGGTCGCCTTGTTGCCCTTGCCGAGGTTGCCAGCCGAGCCAACCGCATCCCGAAATGGACCGTAGTAGGCGCTGGCATACTTGGCCGAATAGGCAAGAATGCGCGTGTTCACATATCCGGCCGCTTCCAGGGCCTGGCGCATGGCTCCGACGCGGCCATCCATCATGTCCGAAGGCGCAACAATGTCGGCGCCTGCTTGTGCATGGGACAGCGTCTGTTTGACCAGAGTTTCGACCGTTACATCGTTCTGCACGTAGCCATGATCATCGATGATGCCGTCCTGGCCATGGGTGGTGAAGGGGTCCAGGGCCACATCGGTGATGACCCCCAGGTCGGGGAAGCGGGCTTTCAATGCGCGGGTGGCGCGTTGCGCCAGCCCCTCGGGATTGTATGCCTCGGCGGCATCCAGCGACTTGCGCTCCACCGGGGTGACCGGAAACAGCGCGATGGCGGGTATGCCCAGCTCAACCAGTTCGGCAGCCTCGTCCAGCAACAGGTCGATGGACAGGCGCTCGACGCCCGGCATCGAAGCGACGGCTTCGCGCTGGCCGGTGCCCTCGAGAACGAAAACCGGATAGATCAGATCATCGACGCTGAGCTGGGTTTCGCGCACCAGGCGGCGGGAGAAGTCATCGCGACGCAGGCGGCGCAAACGGGAATTGGGAAACTGTCGGCTGGCAGGATTGAAACTCACTGGGACTCCTCAGGTTCGGGTGCAGGCGCTGTGATGGGCAACAGGAGTCTGCACGATAACCTGTCTGTAAGGGACGTTATACCTTCAGATTATGACGGAATTGCGACAGCAAGCGTAATGCCATTTGCTCGTCGGCATCGAGGCCGGGATCGCTGGCTAGCTCCACACGGTTGCGACCCAGCGCTTTCGCCTGGTAGAGCGCCCCGTCTGCGGCGCCGAGGAGGGTGTCGAAGTTGTAGCCATGTTGATCCGAGCAGGCTACGCCCAGACTGATGCTCAGGTTCACCGGGGTGTCTGCGCAATGCCATGGCTGGCTACACAGGCCGACCCGGATCCGCTCGGCTACCTGGCTGGCGCTTTGGGTATCCAGGGCGGGCAAAATGAGCACGAACTCCTCGCCGCCAAAGCGGCCGAGCAGATCGTTGGTGCGCAGATGCTGGCGAATCCGGCTGACCATATGACAGAGCACAGCATCGCCGGTCTGGTGGCCGAATTCATCATTGATCCGCTTGAAGTGGTCGGCGTCCATCATGATCAGGGTCACCGGCAGCTGCAGTTCCCCGGCCTTGAGCAGAACATCGGTAGCCCGGGCGTGGAGGCTGCGGCGATTGAGCGTACCAGTCAGCGAGTCTCGCTCCGACAGCCGATGCAGTGCCATGGTGGTGCGGTAGTGGGTCATCAGGATGAAGCCGCTGGCCAGCCATATCTGGGCGACCATCGCCCCGAGCAAGGTGGCGCTTTGCAGCGGGTTGTCGATGATTGCCGCGGCGGGCGCCAGATCGGTCAGGCTTAAGATGGTGCGGGCTATCAGGCCCAGGCCGCAGAGCAGCGCAATGCTGCCGGTCAACCAGTAGGCGGTGCGCAGTGGCTGCTCTTGGGCCACGAACAATTCGCGGGCACAGAGCAGGCTCATGCCCGCGAGGATGACGGAGGCGATGCCCAGTCGGGCGGTAAAGCTGTCGACCTGGAAGCGGAAAAGCCAAAGCGAGCTCATCATTACCAGCGCCGCCATGATCGGCCAGGCCTGCGGCTGACTCTTGCCCTTGAATGCGCGGATACCCAGCCAGGTGACACCGATACCCAGGGTCATCAGGCCGTTCGCGAGCACGATCGACAGGCTCGGATGAATATATTCCTGGTTGACGTTGAGCAACAGGCCTAGCGTCAGCGCAAAACTGCCCACCGCCCAGTGACGCAGACCATTGCCGCTGCCGGCATGCCAGGCAGCTACGGCCAGTAGCAGTGTCATACTCAGGGTAACCAGCGAGAGGGCTACACCCAGTGAAGAGAGATCCAGTTGACCGAGCATAGCGGGTATTCTTCCTTGTCCGGCGAGGAGCAGCCGGATCCCTTGCATGCGTTGACATCAGCGCTAGAAGGATACTCCCGCCAACAGTGGCAGGATAGTGGCATCGTCAGCCGATACCGCAAGCTGTGGAGGAGTTAGCACAATGCAGCAGCTGTCTTTTGCAATACCTGTACAATATACTCCTCATGTATAATAATTGCGTGCGGTTTGTGAGGCCCAAATGTGGAGTTCCATGCATTGAGTGAGATGAATGAGGGTCATTCGACCGTGAAAAAACTCGTAGTCGGTCTGTTGCTGATTACCTGGTTGGCCGGGTTGGCCTGGGCGTTCTGGTGGTTTGAAGGACGCTATGTGAAAGCTTTTGAGCGACCTGCCTACTTCAGCGCGCAGAACGTAGCGCCGCCGTTTACTCCCGGCAAGGTTCAGGTGTTGCATGTCTGGCAGCCAGGCTGTCCGTGCAACGGCGGGCACGAAGCTTATCTGGATAACATGACCGAACGCTTCACGCAGCAGGGGGTGCTGTTTGCGCGCGCGGGACCTTCAGATGTGGAAGGTCTGCCCGGGGTGCTTAAGAAACTCCCCTATTGGCCGATACCAACAGAATGGAAGAATTGGCCCGGAGCGCCCTCGGTAGCGATCTGGGATGCGCAGGGCAATCTCGCATACGTCGGTCCATACAGCGACGGGGCTCACTGCAACAGGGACAGCAGCTTTATCGAGCCGGTAATCAAAACACTGCTGGCCGGTCGTCCGGTCAGCATCGTCACCCAGGACACAGTAGCGTGCCTGTGTGACCTTGAATGAGGCATTTGTTATGAATACCACGCAGGCCAGTTCCCTTGCAGCGCATTATTACAAGGCCGACCGCGTCATGCTCGTGGTGCTTTGGGTATGTCAGCTATACGCGTTGGGGCTGGCGACATGGTACGGCACCTGGTTTCAGGCGTTACTGGTCGGTGGTGGCACGCTGGCAGTGATGCACGGGCTGCACGCCTTGATTGGCGGCACACGGCTGTTCCGCTGCGCTATGGGCGCAGCCCTGATGGTGATGTCGATACTGCACATCAACCAGAGCCAGGGCACGGTCGAAATGCACTTTTCGATATTCGTGTTGCTGGCAGTGCTGATCTTCTACCGCGACTGGTTGCCTATCGTGGTCGCTGCCGTGGTGATCGCGGTCCACCATTTGCTTTTCTTCTACCTGCAGTCGCGGGCTATGGGCGTATGGCTGGCTGCGGAAGCGTCCTGGGGGCTGGTATTCGTGCATGCAGGCTATGTGGTCGCGGAAACAGCGGTGCTGGTCTATCTGGCCCAGGAGAGCTACCGGGACGCGCGCGACGGCGAGATGCTGGCGTCAATGACCACCGCGATACTCAGGGATCCCGAGGCACTAGACCTGACGCGCCGCGCCGATGCCTATACTCCGGTACTGCGCAACTTCAATAGTTTTGTAGCGCAGCTTGATGAGCTGATATCCGGGGTGCAGGGCATTCTGAACACGCTGGGAGGGTTGAGCGGTTCGGTAGCCGAAAAGTCCGGTCGGGTGCGTGAGGGTGCCGATCGCCAGGCCAGTGAGGCCGAGTATATGAGCCAGGCCATGCAGGAGCTGAATTCGGCGACCACTGACGTGGCGCGTAGCGCAGACGATGCGGCGGGCGCCGCCCGCAACATGAACGAGCATGCGCAGCAGGGCAATCAGGCGATGCAGCAGATCCGCCTGGAAATCAACTCCCTGAATGGCGATCTTGGGGTTACCGGCAGTGCGGTCAATGGCACGGCCGAGGTGGCCAACGAAATTCACCAGGTGGTCGATATGATCCGTGGTGTCGCCGAGCAGACCAATCTGCTGGCCCTGAATGCCGCGATTGAAGCGGCCCGCGCCGGAGAGCACGGGCGCGGGTTTGCGGTGGTCGCTGACGAAGTGCGCAACCTGTCACAGCGTACCGCCAAGTCTACCGCCGAAATACAGGATCTCATCAGTCGGTTGCAGCAGTCATCAGAAGCGGCGACATCGGCGATGGAGCGTAGCCAGATATCCGTGCAACGCTGTCTGGCCTCTGCCGATACCAGTGCAGCGACGCTCGCCAGCATGGTCGAAGAGTTCGGTCAGATTCTGCGCCTGAATGACATGATTGCCACCGCGACGATGGAGCAGTCCACCGTGGGTGATGACGTCTCGCAGCATCTGCGAGGCGTTAGCGAGGTTGCCCGGAACAATGCCAGCGAGGCTATCGCCCTGGACGGACTGTCACAGGAACTGGATAGTCTGCGCGGGACCCTGGAGAATCGCGCGATGCGGTTTGTTACCAGCGCGGTGGTGGGAAAGAATAACCGCGTCTAGAGCAGGGCCAGCAGGCGGTCGAGTGAATTGGCAAATGCCTGCTTGTCGCGGTCACTATAGGGCGGCGGGCCGCTGCGCCCGGCGAGCCCGGCACCGCGCAGCTCGTCCATCAGGTTGCGCGTGGCGAGACGTTCGCCGACGTTGGATTTGTTGTAGATCTCGCCACGTGGATTGATCGCGGTGACATGGCGCTCGACCAGGCCGGCGGCCAGCGGAATATCTGCGGTGATGACCAGATCGCCGGGTACCGCATGGTCGATTATGTACTGGTCGGCTACGTCTGCGCCGCTGGCGACCGTGACCTGGCGAACGCCGGGCCCCGGCGGTAGGGTCTGCGCACTGTTGGCCACCAGCACAAGTTCTATCTGACGCCGCCGGGCGGCGCGCACGACAATGTCGCGGACCGGTCTGGGGCAGGCATCGGCATCAATCCACAGGGTCATATGAGGCTCCGTCAGCAATCTGGATAGTGTGGCGCAAACTTGCGAGGTATGCAGTATGGATTCCAATGTGCGGCACGAAAGGCTCCGGGGTGTACTGATTGCCGGGGCCAGCCGGGGTATTGGCCGCGCCCTGGTCGATAGTCTGTTGCAGCGTGATGACTTCGATTGTCTTTTTGCCGTTGCGCGTAGCTGGGACGACCGCACCCTGTCCGCCGATCCGCGCGTGCAGCTGATCGAGTCCGATCTGACCGCAGACTCAGCGCGCGACTCACTGGCGCAGACCGTATCGGAGCGCTGTGATCAGCTCGACCTGGTTATCAATACGGTCGGATTTCTGCACGAGCCCGGCGGCCAACAGCCGGAAAAAAGCCTGAGGCAGCTGAATATGGCGGCCCTGCAGCACAGCTTCGCGGTCAACGCGGGTGTGCCGATTCTGCTTGCCCAGGCGCTGTTGCCGCTATTGCGGGGCCATCGTCACTGTGTATTCGCTTCCCTGTCTGCGCGGGTCGGTTCGATCGGCGACAATCACCTGGGCGGCTGGTATGCCTACCGGGCCAGCAAGGCCGCGCAGAACATGTTGATGCGCACCTTCGCCATCGAATGGCGCAGACTCAACCGTGAGAGCATCTGTGTGCTGTTGCATCCCGGCACCACGGATACCGGGTTGTCCGCGCCTTTCCAGACCAACGTCCCGGAGGGCAAGCTGTTTACCGCCCGCTTCGTGGCCGACCGTCTGCTGGCAGTAATAGACGAGCGTTCGCCTGCAGACAGCGGCAACTTCTATGCCTGGGATGGCCAGGCTATCCCCTGGTAACACGGAAATATAACAGTCTGGACAGTTTTCAGCCGGCTTCAGCCTGTTCCAGCGCTTCAAGCTCTTCATGGCCTTCCAGCCAGCGCTCTTCCAGTTCCTCGACTTTCTGGGTGCAGCTTGCCTGACGGGCCAGCACCTGTTTCAACTGATCCTTCTGCTCTGCGCCATAGAGGGTCGTGTCCGCCAGCTCACTCTCGATTGCCGCCAACTCGCTCTGGGCTTTGGCCAGCTCCTTTTCCAGTTTCTCGATCGCCTTTTTCATCGGGGCCAGGCGCTGGCGGCGCTCGGCGGCCTCGCGGCGCTGGGTCTTGGCATCCGGGCGATCGTCAGCTGCGTTGCTGTCGCCGTTGGCTGCCTTTACTTCGTCCTGTTGCTGCTGGCGGAAACGGGCGAGCCATTTGGTATAGGTATCGAGATCGTCGTTATAGGTTCGCAGGCGTCCGTCGGCAACCAGCCAGAGCTCGTCTGTGGTATCGCGGATCAGCGCACGGTCGTGGGACACCAAAAGCATGGCCCCTTCGAAGCGCTGCAGTGCCAGGGTCAGCGCATGGCGCATTTCCATATCCAGGTGGTTGGTCGGCTCGTCCAGCAGCAGCAGATTGGGTTTCTGCCAGGCGATCAACGCCAGCGCCAGGCGGGCCTTTTCGCCACCGGAGAAGTTCAGCACCGGTTCTTCGGCCCGCGCGCCATGGAAGTCGAACCCGCCGAGGAAGTTGCGCAGGCTCTGTTCGCGCTCCTGGGGCGCGATGCGGGCCAGGTGCAACAGCGGGCTCGCCTTGGCGTCGAGGCTGTCGAGCTGGTGCTGGGCAAAGTAACCGATCGCCAGATGCTCGCCGGTTTTCAGTTCACCGTCCATCAGCGCAAGCGTGCCTGCCAGGGTCTTGATCAGCGTGGACTTGCCGGCGCCGTTGGGGCCTAGAACACCGATGCGCGCACCGGGTACCAGCTGCAGTTTGACCTGCTCGAGAATCTGCCGCTCGCCATAGCCGAGCACGCCCTTGTGCAGATCGACCAGCGGACTGGACTGATGATCCGCTTCGCGGAAGCTGAAGGAGAATGGCGAATCGATATGCGCGGCGGTCAGCGTTTCCATGCGCTCCAGAGCCTTGATCCGGCTTTGCGCCTGCTTGGCCTTGGTCGCCTGTGCGCGGAAGCGGGCGATGTACTTCTGCATGTGTTCGCGCTCGGCCTGCTGTTTCTCGAACGCGGCCTGCTGCTGGGCCAGGCGCTCGGCACGGGTGCGCTCGAATTGCGTATAGCCACCACGGTAGAGCGTCAGCTGGCGTCCCTCGACATGCACGATATGCTCTACCACCGCATCGAGGAAGTCGCGGTCGTGGGATATCAGGATCAGCGTACCCTGGTAGGCCCGCAGCCAGTCCTCCAGCCAGAGGATGGCATCCAGATCCAGGTGGTTGGTTGGCTCGTCGAGCAACAGCAGGTCCGACGGACACATCAATGCCTGCGCCAGGTTAAGCCGCATCCGCCAGCCACCGGAAAAGTCGCCTACCAGGGCGTCACACTGTTCAGTGGAAAACCCCAGGCCCGCCAGCAGCGTGCGGGCGCGACTGTCTGCGCTGAAGCCGTCATGGGCCTCGAGCTCGGCGTACAGGGTGCCGAGCGCATGGGCATCCTCGCGTTCCTGTGCAGCGCTCAGGCGGGCTTCGATATCACGCAGGCGGGTGTCGCCATCGAGAACGTAAGCTACGGCGCGGCGCTCAAGGTTCTCGATTTCCTGCTGCATGTGCGCTATGCGCCATTCTTCCGGTAGCGAGCAGGTGCCAGCGTCGGTAGTCAGCTCGCCACGCAACAGCGCGAACAGGCTGGATTTTCCCGACCCATTGGTACCCAGAAGGCCGACCTTCTGCCCGGGGTGTAAAGTCAGGTTGGCATTTTCCAGCAGGCGCAAAGGGCCGCGCTGAAGCGTAAGGGATTCTATTCTGATCATGGCGGGAGTATATCAGCGCCCCGACCCGCTGTGATGATCCTTCGCCAGGGAGTAAGCTTGGAACATGCTGACCAGAAAAACGTCGCTTACAGATTATGTATCGCAGCTTTACCCCTATCCGGGCGTCGAGTCGCTGCTTTTGCGTCTGCAAAATGAGCAGGATCTGGACGTGCTGCTGTTGCTTGCAGCCTGCTGGCTGGGTTGTGGCGGCAGGGCGGCGACCGTGGCCGACTGGCGTACGATCTGCGCCTGGCAGGCGCCTTGGCACCAGAAGGTTATCGGTCCGCTGCGCGCAGCGCGAATGGCGGTGCGGGGCCTGGGCGGGGACGTGGCATTGTATGCCCGTTTCAAGGAGTGCGAGCAGGCTGCCGAGTGGCTGCAACTGCAGCGCCTTGAAGGCGAGTGCCTGCGTCTGATACCGGACGCCGACGCACCTCCCGACTGCCTGCAGCATTTGATCAGCTGCTGCGTGGGACAGGGTGTGGTGGTTAACGCTAGGCTGCGAGCCCAGTTAGAGGAGTTGGCCGAGCGGGCCGCCGAAGTAGGCTGAAGCCTGCTTCTCTCAAGCGTTACTGCTTGCCTCGGTGCCCGGCTTGGCTTTCTGCTCGTCGGAGCTGGCCACCGCTGGCTTGCGTCCGCGTGGCTTGCGCGACCGGTTGGCCGTCTGGCGCGGCGGTTTGGGGTTGTTCCGTTTTTCTATAGCCAGATCGGCCTGGCTTTCGATGCGCTCGAGCCCCTTGGCAATGCGCAAGGTCTGTCGCACATCACTCTGGAGCTGTCGGGTGTAGGCTTCTGCCGAGGTGCGAGCTTCCTGCAGCTCATTCAGTCCCTGGAGCAACGAGGCAATTTTCTGCTCGCTCTTTTCGATTGCCTTGCGATCAGCATCCGATTCCTTCCGGTGGGCCAGTTTTTCTTCCGCTTCGGCGAGCTTCTCCTGCAGCTTGGTGTGCTGACGGGTGAGCTTTTCCATCGCCTTGCGTGCATCCTTCTCGGCTTCGCGGCAGGCATCAGCCAGATGTTCGTTCAGCGTGCGGGTAAGCGTCTGCAGCAGATGCAGCGGAGTGATGACTGTGGCTGACTGCGTGCCGTTGTCTTTGTCTTTGCTTGTCACATCAAGCTCCATTGCGCTCAGCTGGCGCTGAGCATGTC
>NZ_JBFGFI010000009.1:0-62702 GCF_041579695.1 Halopseudomonas sp. | reverse complement strand
GGCTGCCCAGATGGCCCAGCTCCAGCGGAGGGTCGATCATTATCAGAGCAATGACACCGGTCAGCGTTTTGCGATCGGTTGCCTGATCGTGTTTGCCGTGTTCCAGGCCCTGATGCTGCTGTGGGTGGTACTCAGCTAAACTACTCAGCCCAGGCTGGCAACAAACAACGTCTGATAGTGTCGGCATTTAGCTGCGCTGAGCACAAAAACGCCATGCCCGCCATGGGCAAGGGCCACCCATTCGAAATCCACCTCGGGCCACTGCGCTGCTACATGCACCATGCTGTTGCCTACCTCAACCACCAGCACGCCGTCCTCCGTCAGGTGATCGGCAGCCTCGGCCAGCATGCGCCTCACCAGATCAAGACCATCGTTGCCGGCGCTCAAGCCCATTTCGGGCTCGTGCAGGTACTCATCCGGCAGATCGGCCATGTCTTGAGCATCGACATAAGGGGGATTACTGACGATCAGGTCGAATCGCTCCCCCGGCACGCCTTCGAAGCCATCGGACCAGCGTGCCTCGACGCGGTCCTGCAGCCCGTGGGCTTCGATATTGCTTTCGGCGACGGCCAGCGCATCAGCCGACAGGTCGACCAATACCACTTCCGCCTGCTCAAAGGTATGGGCACAGGCAATACCGATGCAGCCACTACCGGTACACAGATCCAGAATGCGCAGCGGATCGCGCTCCAGCCAGGGTTCGAAACGGTTGGTAATCAACTCCGCAATCGGTGAGCGTGGAACCAGTACGCGCTCGTCGATCAGAAAATCATAACCGGCAAAACGCGCGTGGCCGGTCAGATAGGACGCTGGGATGCGCTGCTCTATACGCCGGTTGAGCAGCGCCACGACGATGTTTCGCTCGCTGTCGGCCACGTGGCAATCCAGGTAGCTTTCCTGCGTTTCCCATGGCAGATAGAGCGCATGCAATACCAGTAACCGCGATTCGTCCCAGGCATTATCCGATCCATGACCGAAGAATAGTCCCTCCTGGTGGAAACGGCTGACACCCCAGCGGATACAGTCCCTGATGGTCGTTAACGCGATAAGCTCTTGCATGACTGGGGTCTCCGGTTGCCTGTCAGGCTGACATTCTACCCTCCAAGCAGCCGGAAACTACTGATACACTTGCTTTTTTGCGATGAGATCGATCCCTGATGAGCAACCATCCGACAGATCCGGACGACCTCGACCTGTTTCGCCAGGCGATAAAGGGTGCCCGACCGATCAAGGTAGACCAGGCCGATACCGGTAGACCGCGTGCTGACAAGGCGCGCATCAAGGCCGCCCGGCAACTGGCAGTGCAGCCAGACAACCGCCTGAAGGTGGACGGTCTATCGGACCAGTTCGTAATCGATGTCTTGCCCGAGGAAGAGCTCGCCTGGGCTGCCAATGGCGTGCAGGAAAGCCAGTTGCGCAAGCTCAAGAGTGGGCAGATCCCCTTCGAAGGCTCAATCGATTTGCACGGGATGACCGTAGACAAAGCTAGAGAGCTGCTCTGGGAATTCCTCGCGGAAGCGAACCGGATGGAGATCCGTTGCGTGCGCGTGACGCACGGCAAGGCGCAACGCAAGGATGGCCGTAATCCGATCCTCAAGAGCCATGTGAACACCTGGCTGCGGCAACACACCAAGGTGCTCGGCTTTACCTCCTGCATTCCGCGCCACGGCGGTACCGGGTCGGTCTATGTATTGCTCAAACGCACAATGCTCGAAGGGCGCGACGAATAGGCCTCCAAGCTTAAGCGTTCAGATACAGGTAGCGCCGCCGTCCACCGGCAAAGCGATGCCCGTGGTAAAACCGGCGCCCTCGGAGCACAGGTAGAGGACCGCCGCGGCAATTTCGTCGGCCTTGCCGATGCGCCCCACCGGATGCATCGCGGCGGCGAACTCCGCCTTGCGCGGATCGATTGCCGCAGCACGGCGGAACATCTCGGTATCGATTACGGCGGGGCACACTGCGTTGATCCGCACGCCCTTCTTGCCATATTCGACCGCCGCCGAACGGGTCAGACCCAGAACCGCATGCTTGCTGGCGCTGTAAATGCTCATCTTTGGCGCAGCACCCAGAGCGGCAATCGAGGCGGTATTGACGATCGAGCCGCCACCGTTGGCCAGCATCAGCGGAATCTCGTACTTCATGCACTGCCAGACGCCCTTGACGTTGACGTTCATGATGTTATCGAACACGTCTTCGCTGCCATCGGCGAGCTTGTCCTGTTCGATTTCGATACCCGCATTATTGAATGCGCAGTCCAGCCGGCCGTAATGACTGATGACAGAATCCATCAACGCCTTGACCTCATCGGCACTGACCACGTTGCAGCGAACAAACACTGCTTCGCCACCTGCCGCCTTGATCCCTTCAACCACGGCCTGGCCACCCTGCTCATCGATATCCGAAACCACCACGCGGGCGCCCTGACGGGCGAAAGCCTCGGCAGTTGCCTGGCCAATGCCCGCAGAACCGCCGGTAACCAATGCAACCTTGCCGCTGAATGTCATGCTCATGTGTGTCAACTCCTGACAGTTTTAACCGACCAGTCGGGATAATATCAGCACAAACGTCATAAACAGACCCGATCAGCCCTGATGTTCACACTTCATACTGTCTGCCTATGAATGACACCAGGCTCAGCGGGCACTGCGCTCTGTCAGATACTCTACAACTGCCGTCTGATCACCGCTGAAAACAACCCGCTCATCCTTGCCGCTGCGTTGATAGGCGTACATCGGATCGTAGTAATCGGTCAGCAGGCCAGCGATCCATTCCCGGTGGGGGTCGACGCTGCCCGAGCGTCGTTGCTCTGTCAGCGCGTTTTCCATTATTGCCTGCAGTGCCTGCTGCTTTTCGCCGCCCAGGCGCTTGCGAATACGCAGCAACCCGCCCGAGAGGTGCTCGGCGAACAGATCGAATGCCTGCTCCGGATCCTCGGGGTACAGCGCTGCAAACTCGCCGTGCATATCCACCACGTAGTCACCCAGGATGCGGGTCACCCGATTATCAAAACTGTCCTCCAGCCAGATCAGCGGAGCTTCCTGCATCAGGCGGAAAAGCTCCAGTGGTACTGTGCAGCTACCCACCATGCGACCCTCATCCTCCAGCACCAGCTCTCGCGCGCCCCTGTCGGTTACCCGCAGGGCCTGGATTGCAAGGGCGTTCTCGAAATCAATCTGGTTAGGTTGGGGTGTCGCATGTCGACCGAAACTGGAGCCACGATGGTGGGCATGACCTTCCAGGTCCAGACTACCGGCTACCGCGTTGATCACCTCGGTCTTTCCGGTACCGGTCAGACCCGCAACGATATTCAGCGGCAGGCTCTGTACGGTCTGTTCCAGGCTGTCGATCAGGAAGCGACGCATCGCTTTGTAGCCACCGATCACCCGCGGATAGCCAATCCCCGCTTCGGCCAGCCACTGCTGCACCAGCTGCGAACGCAACCCGCCGCGAAAACAATACAGATAACCTTCCGGGTTGGCTGCGACAAATTCAGCCCAGGCCGCGACCCTCTGCTCTTTGACCGAACCATGGACCAGCTTGTGCCCGAGCGCGATCGCCGCCTCCTGACCCGAATGCTTGTAACAGGTACCTACCTGCTGGCGTTCGCTGTCTGTCATCAGCGGCAGATTGACCACACCGGGAAAGGCGCCCTTGTCGAACTCGACCGGGGCGCGTACATCCATCATCGGCGCGGACTGCAAAAATATCCGGCGGAAATCATCCGTATTCTCACGCATCAGATGACCTCGACCCAGGCACCGCCGTCAGCTTCCACGCACTCGCCAACTGGCTCCAGGTGAAAACCGGCCTCACGCGCCACAGCGAGAAAATCGTCCTCGCCAGCTGGATCTACCGCTACCAGCAAGCCGCCGCTGGTCTGCGGATCACACAGCAGATTTCGCCAGGCCTCAGGCATGGGTGCCAGTTTGTGACCGTAGCTGTCGAAGTTGCGGCCCGAACCGCCCGGCACACAACCCTGCTCCAGATAATATGCGACGCTCGACAACCGCGGGACGCGGCTTTCTTCGATCCGCGCCTTGACGCCCGAGCCTTCGGCCATTTCGGCCAGATGGCCAAGCAGACCGAAGCCGGTTACGTCAGTCATCGCCTGCACCCCTGGCAGCGCTGCGAAGAGTGCGCCCACGCTGTTGAGCTGACACATCAGGTCGCGGGCTACACCGGCATCCTCGGCACGCAGTTTCTTCTGCTTTTCGGCAGTGGTCAGAATACCGATACCCAGCGGCTTGGTCAGATACAGGCGCGCTCCAGGACGAGCCTGATCGTTACGCTTGAGACGGCTGCGCAGCACCTGTCCGGTAACGGCGAGCCCGAAGATCGGCTCCGGCGCATCTATTGAATGGCCACCTGCCAGGGGCATACCCGCCTCGGTGCATACCGACCGCGCTCCGGCAATGACCTGACCCGCGACATGCGCCGGCAGGACATTGACCGGCCAGCCGAGAATAGCTATTGCCATCAGCGGCGAACCACCCATCGCGTAGATGTCGCTGATGGCGTTAGTAGCAGCGATGCGGCCGAAGTCGAACGCGTCATCGACGATCGGCATGAAGAAGTCGGTCGTACTGACAATGCCCTGCTCACTGTCGAGTCCGAACACCGCAGCGTCGTCGCGACTGTCATTGCCCACCCACAACTGCGGGAAGTCCGGGCCAGCATCGCCAACCGCAAGAATCTCATCCAGCACCTTTGGCGAAATCTTGCAGCCGCATCCGGCACCGTGACTGTACTCGGTCAAGCGCACTGTCTCGTTCATCCTGCTCTCCAGCATTGGGCACAAGCGGCGAATTTTAGCACGTCGACAGCGCTCAGGGTTTGCCACTCTCGAACCGATCAAGCGTGTCGCTGGCGACCATTCGCCCGAGC
Source organism: Halopseudomonas sp. (assembly GCF_041579695.1). Classification (GTDB taxonomy): domain Bacteria; phylum Pseudomonadota; class Gammaproteobacteria; order Pseudomonadales; family Pseudomonadaceae; genus Halopseudomonas. The sequence goes on along the minus strand of NZ_JBFGFI010000009.1, from coordinate 57,818 downwards.
TCGATAAGCTCCGGGGCGCGCTGGAACTCGAAAAAGCGGCAAAGGCGCTTGGGTACGTCAATCACCACATCGGGCGGATAACCCGCGATCTTGTACTGGGTCAGCGATGCCTGCATTGTCTCGAACGAGAGGTTGATCAGGTCCAGCAGGCTGGCAGGGCCCGCCGGGGCTACCGGTGTGAGTGTCGCTGGCTGGGCCTTGTCCTGTGCCGGCTCTGGCCCACCCTGCTCCGGCTCGTCAACCACCACTTCATGCTCTAGCTGTTCGGCAAAATCGAGGTCCTCGATCATGCCCTTGTCGCTCAGCGCGTCGCGACGCATCCGCCAGTTGCGCATACTCAGAGTCTCCATCCAAAGATCCCACTGCTGGCGCATGGGTGCCGGTCGCTCGATAACCGGCAGCGTATAGCCGTTATTGCGGGTGCTGTTGAGGTTAACCGCAATGATCAGATCGCAATGCGAAGACACCACCGGCACGATCGGCAGAGGGTTGAGCAGTCCACCGTCAACCAGCACGCGCCCGCCTTGGCGAACCGGGGAAAACAGGCTGGGAATAGCCGCGGAAGCGCGCATTGCCTGGTGCAGGCAGCCCTGCTGAAACCAGACTTCCTGCTGGTTGGTCAGATCGGTTGCCACCGCGGTGAAGTCGATAGCCAGATCCTCGATGCGCTGTTCTCCGACGATCTCGCGAATGCGGCCAAATACCCGCTCACCGCGAATTGCGCCCATGTTGCCAAAGCCAATGTCGAGCAGCCGCAGTACATCGAGATAATCCAGCCCGGACACCCATTCGCGATATTCACCCAGCTTGCCAGCTGCGTACATCCCACCCACCACCGCGCCCATCGAGCACCCGGCGATACAATCGATCACGTATCCGCGGCGTTCGATTTCTTCGATAACACCAATGTGGGCATAACCCCGCGCTCCACCACTGCCCAGTACCAGCGCTACTCTTTGCGTCATGGGGTCTCCTGTTGTATTCCGATGCCGATTGACGGCGAAAGCCGGTCTGAGCATGATGCCCGGATGTCTTCCGGCGCATAAGGCCCTCCGTGCTATATCCCAGTGTATTGCGTTACCTCAAAATCACCCTGTTTCTACTGCTGCTCCTGGCGGCTGTCGGCACACTCGTGGGCTGGGCGCTGCATAGCGCAGAGCCCAAACGCAACGGGCAACTGGACCTGCCGGGGCTGCACGAACCGGTCTCAGTATTCTACGATGCGTGGGGCGTGCCGCACATCGACGCGCAAAACGATGCGGACGCTTATCGTGCTTTGGGCTACATCCATGCCCAGGAACGGCTGTTCCAGATGGATATGTTACGCCGTATCGGCGCAGGAAGGCTTTCGGAAATCTTCGGGATCGAGTCCCTGGATACCGACCGGTTCTTCCGTTCGCTGGGGATCAACCGTTTCGCCCGGGGCTACGCCGCCTATCTGGAAACCCAGGCCGATGAGCCCCATGTACAACTGATCCATGCCTACCAGGACGGCATAAATCAGTACATCGATCATGGCGGCCAGCCGCTGGAGTACAGCATGCTGCTGACTCGCCCGGATTACTTCTCCACCGAAGACATCGCCCATGTGATGGGTTACATGGCCTACTCCTTTGCCGAAGCCTTCAAGACCGACGCCTTGCTCGACCAGGTACGCGGCAAACTGGGGCAGCGACATGTCCAGGATCTGGTTCCCGGCTGGCCGGACAGCATGCCTCCGCGCAGCGCTCCGGCCGAGCCTGTTAGCGGGACCAAAAATACTGTCTGGGCTGCAGAGTTGCTGCGTCAGATTGCCAGCGTGGAGCATCAGTTGCCCGCCGGCCAGTTTCTCGGCAGCAACGCCTGGGCGGTCAACAGCAGTCGCAGCGACAGCGGAGCACCCATGCTGGCGAATGACCCGCATATCGGTTTTTCGGCCCCGGCGGTCTGGTTCGAGGCGCATATTCGCACCCCTGAACATGAAGTGTATGGTCATTTTCTCGGCGGCATTCCTTTCCCGCTGCTTGGCCAGACACGACACCACGCCTGGGGTTTGACGATGCTGATGAATGATGAAATCGACTTCTATCGCGAGCGCACAAACCCCAAGGATGCCGGTCAGATCTGGGAGGCAGACAAGGGCTGGCAGGATATGAGGATTCATGAGGAAGTGATCAAGATACGCGGCCACGAGGACCGTCTCATCCGTTTGCGCAGCTCTCATCACGGCCCGATCATCAATGATCTGCCAGCCCAGTCGGCCAGTGGTCTCGAGAGCGACCGTCCTCCTGTGAGCCTGTTCTGGACATTCCTCGATCCCGCAAACGATTCGGCCAAGACGTTTTACGGTCTGTCCCGCGCAACCAGTATGGAAGAATTCGAACAGGCCGCCTCGCTACATAGCTCACCGGGTCTCAACCTGATCTATGCCGACACTGACGATAACATCGCGATGTGGGCAATCGGTCTGATCAAACGCTGGCCGAAGAGCAACAATGGCTTCAGCTTGCTCAACGGCAGCACCAGCGATGATGCGTTTCGCGGTTACCAGCCGTTTGCGTCAAACCCGCGTACAATCAATCCCCGGCGAGGCCACGTCTACAGCGCCAACCACCCCTATGCCGAGAGCAACCCGAGGCGCCGCTTACCCGGTTATTACGCCCCCACGGAACGGTCGGAACGGCTCGGGGAACTGCTCGACAACGACAACACCTTTGATCTCTCTCAGTTCAAGGCGATGCAGCTGGATACGCGGCGCCCCCAGGCCCTGGCGATGTTGAAGGATGCACTGCCCCTGCTCCAGGACAGCTTGCTGAGTGCCGATCTGCGTGCGCCGGCCGCGCGGGCTGCTACGATTCTTGCCGAGTGGGACGGCAGTTTTAACCGTGATCAGGTTGGCGCTGCGCTATTTCAGCGCTGGCAAGACCACCTGCTCGAGGCGCTCTTTGCGGATGAACTACAGGACAATTTCGCGGTATTCCGCAATACCCTCATGGCAGAAAAAAGCCTGTTCAGCCTGTACTGGAAACCCGCCTCACCCTGGTGGGACAACCGACAGCAACCGATCATGGACGGGCGGCAAGCAGCGATCGAACAGGCCTGGATACGCGCCATCGAGAGCCTCTCCGCGGACCTGGGTATAGAACCGGAGAAGTGGAACTGGGGCCGATTGGCCCTGCTGCAGCACAAGCATGCGCTGAGCGACCGACTACCCTTTGCCGGATTTCTCGATAGTCAGACCACCGCTGTGGACGGCGGACGAGAAAGTCTCAACAGTATGTCGTTCGACAGCGGCGGGCCGACCTATCAGATCAAGGCGGGCCCCTCCACACGACGATTGATTGATCTGGCAGACCTCAATGGTACGCTGGGCATCAGCCCTCTGGGGCAATCAGGTAACCCCCTGGATTCTCATTACACCGATCAGGCAGAGCTATATAACGAGGGCCGTTACCGCAGTCAGCTGTTTGATTGGCTGGCGATAAAGGCCCTGCCGGATCATCTGCTTATCGAGCCGGCCAAACGACAACGCTGACAGGACATCAGAGTTTCTCAAGAACCACACCGGTTTCCGGATAGGGCTCGCCAATTTCCAGGCGCGAGGCCCGGATATCCAGATCGATCAATCGCTGCATCACCGCAGGGGCCTTTTCACCGCTAATGGCAACCCTTACCCGCGTGTCCGAACGCAACATGCGGTTGACCAGATTCAACCACACCTCTGGCTCCTCGGCTCTGGGGTTATCTGAGCCGCTCCCCGGCTCCAGGGCGGGCAATGCCAGACGTCCGTTAGCATGCAGAAGCTTCAGAAGGGTTGCCGGTGTAGGGTACAACGGCTCGCTTATCGCCTCATCGGGCGTGAACTGATCAACGTGTAGATAGACACGACGGTTACCCCGGGTAATGGCATAGAGACTGATCAGCTTCTGCGGATCTTCGTCGAGACTCAGCGCAAGATAGGCCTGATTCTCCTCCGGCCCGTAAAGCCTGGAATTATCAAGCACCTCGTTGGCCCATAAACTGCTCGCTCCGCATTCCCTGCCCTCGCAGTAGTACAACATGCTGTGCGGCCGCGCCAGCAGCTGTTCCTTGGCGTGGTCGAACGCTTCTACACTCGAGTGAGCACGGGGTATTTCGAATGTCACCCTGATCAATTCCCCGATGGCTCGAACCTCCCGCTCCGCGCGCAGCCGGTTGTTGACCTTGCGCACCAGGCCAATCACCACACCATGATCGGTATCGAGTCGCACCTCCGACTGTGTTACCTCAGCACCGGGAAATGGCTCGATTACCAGGCCCTCCGGAACGGACTCTTCTGCCATGGCGACCTGAGCGAGAAGCAAAAATCCCAGACCAAGTGGGGCATGCCGGGAAAAAGCTGTGAATGACATCGATACTCCTGAGGCTGTTATTCGCTCCAGCGTACCGTGACACCACTTGAGTGGCATCGACAATCACGCCAGATCGGCAAAAAAACTGTCAAATATCGTTGCTACCGCCTCGGCCTGCTCCTCAAGGTGCAGGTGATGACCGCCATCCATATCGTGGCGCGTAATGTGCGCAAACCGTTCGATACGCTCAACGACCTGAGGATGCTGGTGCATAACTCCTTGATTAGCCAATATCAAGCAAACAGGCGACTTTATGGCTTCGATAAAGGCAGCGGCGTGCTCGCTGGTCAGTCGCATCGGCGAGGGTAGCATCAATTGTGGATCGGTTCGCCATGTCCAGCCGCCGTGCTCGGGCATCAGACCACGCTCCACCAGCAGCGCGGCCGCGTCATGGCTGAGCGCCGTATTGCCGCCCCTTGCACGCGCTTGAACTGCTTTTGCCACGCTGTCGTAGACTGGCTTGCGTTTGTCGGCCAGCGCCAGACTGGCATCAAAGAAGCGTGCCATCTGCTTGGGCGCCTCTTCGGCTTCGGAGGTAAAAGGCAGCAGACCATCGACCAGGCAGGCGCCCATGATGCGGTCCGGCAGGCTACCGGCAAGGATGCCGCTGATAATCGCCCCCATGGAGTGGCCAAGCAGGGCGAAACGCTTCCAGCCCAGGCTCTCTGCCACCTGCAGCACGGTGGCTGCCTGCTGCCACAGACTATAGCCGGCTGCGGGCATATGGCCGGAAAGTCCATGACCGGGCAGATCCAGTGCGACCAGATGGATGCCGGGCAGGTGGGGTGCCAACCGGTCAAAGGTAGCAGCGTTGTCTAGCCAGCCATGCAAACCGATGACCGGCAAACCGTCAGAATCACCCCAGACCTTGGCCGCCACCTCCAGTGATGGCAGAGAAAAACGCACTTCGTGACTGCTTGCTTGCATAAGAGACTATCCTGTTCGGCGAACCGGTGACGCATCAGAACTGGCAGGGACGAGACTGAGCGAACCGAATTTGAAGAGCGCCAATCTATGTCGCCTGCCACACGGGAGCAAGCAACGGTGACCGCCATGAATAGCCGAACATAATCAGGAACCTGTGTAAGTCGTGAGGCCCCGGCGCTGCTCTCAGTCGGCACTCTTTACCGGCACAACAGCGATCGTGAGCCGGGAAATGCAGGTCGGTTCGCCGGCGTCGTTGTGTAGGCGGATGTCCCACACATGGGTGGTCCGGCCTAGATGAACCGGGCGCGCTGTTGCGGTCACCCTGCCACTGCGCACCGCCCGCAGGTGGTTGGCATTGACTTCGAGGCCCACGCAATAGAATTTGTCTTTATCTATACACAGATAGGACGCCGTGCTTCCGAGCGTTTCGGCCAGCACTACCGACGCCCCGCCATGCAGTATTCCGTAGGGTTGATGGGTGCGGTGGTCCACCGGGATGCTCGCACTGATCCAGTCGTCGCCGTAATCCTCGAAACGGATATCCAGCAAAGTGTTGATGTTCTGTCCGCCGTGTAACTGATCGAAATCCACCTTCTGTTTCCAGATCGCCACCGCACTCTCCTCCTGCTATCCGAATAGGACGCGCCAGTGACGCCCCCCGTGACTGCTTGGCCGGGGGATCAATCCTCGCCCTGCCAGACCACATGTTTGCCACTCACCGACCAGCTTTCGAACTGGTCCTGATACGTGGCTTCCACCACGTTGCGCTTGATCTTCAGGGTCGGCGTCATGAACCCGTTCTCGACGGCCCAGGCATCCTTGACCACGACCAGACAACTCAACTGCTCATGCTTTGCCAGACCAGCATTGACCTCTTCAAGCAAATGCGCGAGGCCCTGGGTAACCTGTTGGCGATTTTCCTGCGCCTCGCGACTGCCTGCCTCGGATAGCTGAACCAGAGCCAGCGGCTGGGGCAGATTATTGCCGACTACGCACACCTGCTCTACCTGACCATGCGAGGACAAGAGATTTTCAATCGGAGCCGGCGCCACATACTTTCCCTTGGAGGTCTTGAAAATGTCCTTGATCCTGCCCGTCAATCGCAGAAAGCCTTCGTTATCGATTTCGCCGATGTCTCCGGTGCGCAGAAAGCCTTCCGACGTTATCGTTTCGGCGGTTTTCTCGGGCTCCTTGTAATAACCCTGCATCGTTCCGTTGCTGCGTACCAGCAGCTCACCCTCATCCGACAGCCGACACTCCACGCCGGGGTTGGGTAAACCGATCCAGCCCTTCTTGTACCGCTTGGGGCGGCCTAGATGCGAGTACCCACAGTTCTCGGTCATCCCGTAGACTTCAGCTATGTTCAGCCCCAGACTCTGGTACCAGGCCATGGTGCTGTCTGCCACTGGCGCCGCCCCACACACCGCATAGCGAATCTGGTCCAGTCCCAGGCCGTTTAATACCTTGCGGCTCATGACAGAACCGACAAAAGGCACCTTGAGCAGGATGTCGAGCATGCGGGGATTTATCTTGCTGATTACACCCAGATGGAACTTGACCCAGATCCGCGGCACGCCGAAAAACACCGTGGGTCGCGCACGCTGCATGTCTCGCTGGAAGGTTTCCAGCGTGTCGGCAAAATAGATTGTCTCGCCTGCCAGCAAGGATGCGATCTCGACAAACTGGCGCTCGGCCACATGGCACAGTGGCAGATACGACAACAGACGGTCTTCATCGGTGATATTGAACAGGCGCAGACAGTTGTTGGCCGAAAAGTACATATTCTGGAAGCTGAGCATGACACCTTTGGGCATGCCGGTTGTTCCGGAGGTATAGATGATGGTTGCCAGTTGCTCGGGCTCCGGCAAAGGGGTGCCCTGCATGGGCTCATTGCTCTCAAGCACACTTTGCCAGGAAAGCAGATCCGGATCTTCCGGCGCCAGCGGCAGTGCGACACGTGGCAGCTCCGGCGGCACTCCCGGGCGCATGCTGTCCCACTCATCGAGCTTGCCGATGAAGACGGCTCGGGCTTCGGAATGTTCGAGTATCTGCCGGACTGAATCAGCGGTCAGGTTGGGGTATAGGGGCACCGAGACATGACCCGCCATCCAGATCGCCAGATCAGCCATGATCCATTGCGCGCAGTTCTTGGAAATCAGGGCGATATGGCTTTGTGCTGGCAAGTTCAGGCTGTGCAGATAGCTTGCCACACGGCGTGCCTGCTCACCGACCTCGCGCCAGGTAAACTCCTGCACCTGGCCATCAGCCAGTGGCTGAACCAGGTAAGTCTTTTCCGGGTGCAACTGCTCTCGTCGGTAGAAAGCTGCCAACGCGGTCGCATCGGTCGATTTGGCCTGCTCTTCCATTCCAACACCTCGGTATGTCTTGTTTTTGTTATGAATATGCCTGTGGCTACCAGATCATCACCTGTCCGGGGGATCACTATCCCATGCTGTTCCGGTCCTGCCAAGACGATCGGCCTTGGAGGAAGATGGCATAGACGCCAGTCTCGAGACAGCGCTGTCAGGAGGAAAGTTCGCCCGGGCTGGTCAACAGCTGCAAGTGGCCGATGCCTGCAGCCGGAAAATCAACTTCTACGCAGGCCAGTCCTGCAGTGGGCATCGGATAGTGGCCACCTTCGTGGCCCTCGATAAGCAAACTGATCAACCGGCCGACCAGCGGTTGATGGCTTACCAGCAACAGGCTGCGTTCGTTGCGCTCGGCAAGGAAACCAAGCACCTGATGCGGATCATCATCGGGCGTCAACCAGGCAGCGGTGGAAATACCCCGCGGATAAGCCACAGTGCTCGACACCAGCTCTGCGGTCTGCTGTGCACGCAGATAGGGACTCGCAAGGATATTGTCCAGCGGCTCCCCGTCGAGCAGTTTGGCGACGACACTTGCTTCACGACGACCATACTCTGTCAGCGCCCGCTCCGGATCGCTGGCAGCCATCGATTCGGCCTGACCATGGCGCAGGATCCAGATCTTCATTTGCCCTCGGAGCTATTGCTGTCGGGGTCGGCCTGCACTGGAGCCACGGGCTGCCACTCGGCGCGGGCATCGGGCCACTCCATGAATGGCCAGGGTTTCTGTTCGCTGGCAAAGGTGACGAAACGCCCGATCTGCCAGGCATACTGCGACAGGCTGTTGCCGAACCCGGTCAAACGGGATTTGGCTTCACCGGTAAACAGCTTGAAGGCCAGCTGCAGCAGCGTGACCGCGATCAACAGGAGCTCGGTGATCTGCCAAGCCAGCGCCAGGAGCAGTGTATAGACCACCCTCAACCAGAAATCGGGGGATAAAACCGTGCGTTTGAATGCGTCCATCGATTATTCCTTTTCCAGCGGTGTGCAGGCCATGAACGCAGAAAACTCCACGTCATCCTTCTGTTCAGCACTCATCAGACGTCCGATCACTGCATCCAGCGGCTGCTGCTCGAAGAGGATCGCATGCAGACCTGCTACCAGCGGCATGTACACCTTCTCTTCATCAGACTTCTGCTTCAGCACCTTAAGAGTGTTCACACCTTCGGCAACCTGGCCGAGTTGTGCCACGCTCTCCTCGAGCGTCTTGCCCTGCCCCAGCGCATAACCCACCTGATAGTTTCGCGAAAGCGGCGACATGCAGGTAACGATCAAATCGCCCACACCGGCGAGCCCGAGAAACGTCAACGGGCTGGCTCCCATGTGCACAGCGAAACGGCTCATCTCGGCCAGTGACCGGGTAATCAGCATGCTTTTGGTATTCTCGCCCATGCCCAACGCTGCAGCCATGCCGGAAATTATCGCGTAGACGTTTTTCAGCGCGCCGCCCAGTTCGACGCCGTACTTGTCCTGACTGGCGTATACCCGCAAGCGCTGGCTGCCCAGCACCTGCTGAACCCTCCCACACAACGCTTGATCTTCACTGGCCACCACGGTCGCCGTCAGTTCCCCTGCAGCGATCTCCTTGGCCAGGTTGGGTCCTGACAATACCGCCACGCGCGCACCCGGGGCCTCCTGTTCAGCTATCTCGCTCATCATCAGGAAACCCGGTTGCTCGATACCCTTGGTAGTACTGATCACATCCTTGCCCGCAAGTTCAGAACCAATCGCGCTCAGCAGGGAACGAAAGGCACTGCTGGGGATAGCCAGGAACACCATATCGGCAGCAGCCACAGCAGCGTGTACGTCAGTGCTTATCCGCAGCCGCGGATCCAGCCTGAAGCCAGGCATATAGCGCTTGTTTTCGTGCTGCGCCGCGATTTCCGCGGCGACTTTTTCGTCCCGCAGCCACAGCGTTACCGGTACGTCCTGGGCGGCCATCAGGCCTGCCAGGGTGGTTCCGAAGCTGCCGCCACCCAGAACGCAAACGGAAATTTTCTTGTCAGTCATGCCAGATCCTTCAGCCGAGATTTCCAGCCAGTATAATTCACATCGCAAACCGGGCGCGCTTGGACCACAAAATCTGACGAAGTTCACTGGCAAAAGAGTTCATGGCGGTTAATATGGGCGCAAATTACTACCGTGGTTGCACAATAATGGCATCTTGTTCACCAAAACGCTTTCTACCCTTACTGGGCATGGCTATAAGCCTGCCAGCAATCGCCATGGATGACATCATATTGCAGCCGGTGGAGCTGCCTTCCGTTCTGAGCGCAACGCGACTGAAACAATCCCCTGCCGAAGTCCCCGGCAGCATGACAGTGATCGACCGCGAGCTGATCCGCGCCAGCGGTGCTCGCGACATTCCCGAGATCCTGCGCCTGGTGCCGGGGATGATGGTCGGCTACACAGTTGGTCATTTGCCCAACGTGAACTATCACGGCACCAACACCAGCGAAGCCAGGCGCATGCAGGTGCTGGTGGATGGCCGATCAGTTTACCGCCCGGGGCTGGCCACCGTGGACTGGACTGACATCCCGCTGGCAATCGAGGATATTGAGCGCATTGAGGTATTTCGCGGCCCCAATACCGCCGCGTACGGCGCCAACGCCCTTATGGGTGTGATCAACATCGTTTCAACTCCGCCGGAGTTGCGCCAGGGTACTCAGGTAAAGATCACCCAGGGCAACCGTGGCGTGAATGACCTGTATGCCAGCCAAGGCTTCAACCATGGCAATAGCGTTGCTCGGCTGAGCTTGTTCGGCAAGGAAGATGAAGGCTTCGATTTAGATGATGATGGTGATGATTATCGCGACAGCCGGCGGTTGAATGCCTTCAATCTGCTCGGAGAAACAACGCTGAGTCCGACCCAGAGCCTGCACTGGCAACTCGGCGCAAAGGAAGGCAGCAGTCAGTTGGACAATGATTACACGATCATGGCGAGACCATCTGATCTATCTTTCGAGCTTGACCGCACTATTGATCAACACGCTGCCAATTCCGACGTAAAGGCCCGAGACTATTTCGCGCAAATGCATTGGAAGAACGATCTCTCTGCAACCCATCGTCTTGAAATCAAGGCATACGCCCAGCACATGGAGCGCCTGAGCGAATGGCGGGCATGTGATTCACCCATTGTGTTTTCACCTCTTTTACGTGAACTGGCGGAGCTGGGCAATGTGTATCCGCGACGCCTCAACTACATTCTGCGCAACCGCGGCGGTGTCTGGGGCGACCCCGCTTTTTACCGAAATTATCTGGTCCAGTACGATAATCTGCCCGCCGACAAAGTCCCCCTGGTAGATGCGCTGGTCGCTGAACATAACGCCGCGCGCGACGGCCAACCGGCCTGCTGGGATCTGAATGAGAACCTGCGCGAGACCCGCTACGAGGTGGAACTGCAGAACACCATGCAACTCGCCGACTCGCTGCGCACGGTATTCGGCGGTAGCTTGCGCTACGACGAAGCCCGCTCAGACACTTTTTTCGACGGCCGGGTAGACAATCAGATCGGCCAGCTATTCGCCAACTTCGAATATCGGCCGCATGAGCGCTGGCTCTTGCACGCGGGTGCGATGGCCGAGGACGACCAGCTAAGCGGTTTCTCTTTCTCGCCGCGCCTGGCGGTGCATTACTTCCTGCGCCCGACTCACAGCCTGCGCGCAGTTTATTCCGAAGCAGTGCGGTCCCCGGACATGTACGAGAACAACGCGCAATGGACCTATACCGCCAATAACCTCAGCGGCCCGGTCTCGGGAAGCAACAAGTATTACGCCCTGGCAAGCGGCCCCGGCGATCTCGAACAGGAGCAGATGCGTTCGCACGAACTGGGCTATAACGGCTACTTCCAACAGATCGCGTTATCGATCGACATCAAGGCGTTCTATGACGAGATCAGCAACATGATCAGCCAGCCGCTGCAGATTGTTAACTTCGTACCCAACAATGACAGCTTCAGCCGCTTTACCGGCGCGGAGACACAGATCGACTGGCAGGCGACCCAGCGCGACAGACTCCGTGTAACCTATGCCTACATCGATTTTGTCGCGACCAACCGCCTCGATCAGCGTCTGACTCCGCGCAATAGTGGCTCGGCAGCATGGCTACGCGAATGGTCTATGGGTTTTCACAGCAGTCTCATATATTACGGCGCAGACATGTTGAACGAGCGCCGCTTCGAAAGACTCGACGGCCGGCTGGCCAAACGCTTTAGTACGGGCGTACGTAATAGCTTTGAGCTGGCCCTGACATGGCAATACAGACTCGATGATGAAGCTCTGACATGGCCGGAAAACCTGTACGAAAATCGTGACCACTATTACGTCACTGCGGAGCTAAGCTTCTAGGACCTCCATGCATAACTGCATCACTGACAAATGATAGCCAAAGACAAGGAATGTCGCCCGTGAACAGAACGCACCTGCCTGAGCCGGAGCGGCAACAGTGAAAGTCCTTCGCCATATTACGCTGTTATGGCTGGGGTTTTTCGCGCTGCAATGCCATGCAGACACACTGTTGGTAGTCGTGCCCGCGCAGTCAGCTCTTACCGAGGAATTTGTCTTTGCGCTTGAGAGGGCGCGAACCGATGATGAAGTGGTAGTGCACAGCCTCGAAGATCCAGCGGCGCCTGAGGTTAAACCCCAGTTGATCATCACCATGGGGGTTGCCAGCCTGGAATGGCGGTTGCGAAGCACAGACAAGACCCCAACGCTGGCGACCTATGTGAGCCGCAGCGGCCTGGGAAGCGCAGAGCTGGATGCTGCTGCCATACCATCTCACATTCGCTTTCTTCTATCCGATCCCAAGCCGGTGCGCCAGTTGCGTCTGGCCAGGCTGCTCATGCCGCGCCTGCGCACAGCTAGCCTACTATACAGTCCTGCCCTATCCGACCAGTTGACCCATTGGCAGAGTGCGGCCGAAGCAGCTGAAATCAAGCTCAATACCGCCGAACTAGGCGACATTACCGATCTTGCCCGCACGCTGGTCAGCTTGCTTGATCGCAGCGATGTGCTTATCGGCACCGATGATCCACGCATCTACAACGCTGACAATCTGAAAACGATTCTACTCACCAGCTACACGCGCAACCGAGTATTGATAGGTCCCAGCGCGCCATTTATCGCTGCGGGAAGCCTGAGCACCACTTTCAGCTCGCCGGCAGAAATGGCACTCAGCGTGAATTATCTCCTAGATAGCCGGGGTATGACGTTGGTAACCAGCTATCCCCGATTCTTTTCCGTACTGAGCAACCAGCAGGTCGCACGCTCGATGGGCTTTGCCCCACCGGACGATGCCGAGCTGGCCGCCGAACTTGCCCGCATGGAGGGCATTGAATGAACCTCTGGCAGAGCGGCAGCATTCACAATCGTCTGATCGGCATTGCGCTTTTTCCCGCATTGCTGCTGGCGCTGGTGGTGTTTGCCTATTTTCTTGCAGAACGGCTGGACGACGTCGATCGGCAGTTGGTGGAAACCGGCGAACTGATCGCCGAGCAACTGGCCCCGACCGCCGAGTACGGGGTTATCAGCGGCAATGTAAGCACGCTGGAAAGTCTGATAAGCGGCGTGCTGGATACGCCCCATGTACTGAGCGTCGAAGTGTTCGACGACAACGGCAACAGACTCATCGCCCTGCCGGCCAACCTCGAGGGTCCCGAAGACCAGCCCGTACGCTATTTTTCTGCAGCTATCCGACGTCAACAGATACCTCTAGCGAACGATCTGTTTCTGATCGATAACACACCAAATGCCAGCGACAGCTTCCGCTATCTCGGCCAGGTCCGGGTCGGCTTGAGCGAAAGAGCCTTCAGCAGCAGGCAGCAGGAAATCCTCCTGCGCGCACTGATTCTGGCCGCACTGGTGATGGTCGGGGCGCTGATTCTTGCCCTGCGTCTGGCCAAGTCCCTGTCCGAGCCGCTCGCCCGCATGACCTCGACGGTACGGCGCCTGAAGGAAGGTAACCTCCAGGTTCGGCTTGAAGAGCAGGAGCGAAACGAGATCGGTCAGTTGATGCACAACATCAATTCTCTGGCCAGCACCCTGGAAAGTTCAGCCAACGAGCAACAGCAGACCATGGCCCAGATGGCTGCAGCACGCGAAGAAGCAGAAACTGCCAATAATGCGAAATCCGATTTCCTGGCGATGATGAGCCATGAGCTCCGCACTCCCATGAACGGCGTGCTGGGCATGCTCCAGTTGCTGGAAACAACCAGGCTCAGCGACGAACAAGCCGAATACGTGCAGATCGCTGGCGAGTCCACCGACCACTTGCTGCGTGTGATCAATGACATTCTCGACTTCTCGCGCATAGAGCATGACGCGCTGGAGCTGGAACAGATTCCCTTCGCCCTGGCGGATCTCATCGACCACTCGGCCGCCATTTTCGAACACACCGCCGCCCAGCAAGGGCTGCGTCTAACCGTGCATTGCAGTGGAGAGCCGGCGTATCCAAGGGTTATCGGTGATCCGACCCGCATCCGTCAGGTCCTGGTCAACCTGATCGGCAATGCGCTGAAATTTACCGAACAGGGCAGCATAGAAGTAAATAGTAGTTGGCATCGCGTCTCGCCGGAGAGCCTGCTGCTGAAGTGCGAAGTCCGTGATACCGGCATAGGTATCGCGCAAGATACGCTGGAAAGCATGTTCGACGCCTTTCGCCAGGCGGACAGCAGCACATCCCGACGTTTCGGTGGCACGGGGCTCGGACTGTCCATAGCGCGAACCTTTGCCGAAAAAATGGGCGGAGAGCTCCAGGCAACGAGTGTCGAGGGCGAAGGCTCGTGTTTCACCCTGGCCATTCCACTGACTCTTGCCGCGGAAAATGACGGCAATCAGCCGAGCGACCACCCATCACAGGAAATCATGCACAGCCCCCGGCCTGTGTTGCTGGTCGAGGATAACCCGGTGAACCAGATGGTTATCGAGGGAATGTTGCGTACGCTGGAGCACAGCGTAGTCACCGTGGACAATGGCCAGCAAGCGCTGGACATCCTGACCGACAGGGATCGTGAGTTTTCCGTCATCCTGATGGATCTCAATCTGCCGGATATCGACGGGCCGAGCGTTTTTCGCCGTTACCTGGCAGATTGTCAGTCCCGCGGAGTCAGCCCGGTGCCCTGCGTGGCACTTACCGCCAGTGCCTTCGAGAGGGACCGCCAGCTCTGTATCGACGCAGGCATGCAGGACTTTCTCAGCAAACCTGTATCTCGCCTGGCCCTGCAACGCAGCCTTGATACCTGGTTGAGCGTCGATCTGGAGAATCATTGATGTACCTGATTGCCTGACATTTCGTCCCTGTCAAAGTGTTTACGGAGAAGCGATACTAGGCGGCTAGAGCTATAACCAAACCTGCATACATCCATATCTGTCTCCGACACAGGGCCGACCGTCAATGAGCGCTAAAGCAATTACGCCTGTTACCCTTGAAACTCCCTTCTGCCTGCTGCCTGAACTCATCGCGCGCCATGCGCTGGAATGCGGTGACCATCCGGCCCTTGTCCAGGGTGAGCGGCAACTTAATTTCCACGAACTCGACCAGCAGGCAGATCGCGTGGCTGCGGCGCTGCAACGCGACGGCCTGGTTGCCGGCGACAGTATCGCCATCTGCGGCAGCAATTCCATCCCCTACGCCCTGCTGTATCTTGGGGCCCTGCGAGCCGGTGTCGTGGTCGCGCCGCTTGCCCCCTCCTCTACTGCCGAAAGCCTGATGACGATGATTCGCGACTCGGCAGCCAGACTGGTATTCGTTGATCAATCGGTTGATCAGGCACTGGCCACGATCAATGCCGCCGAACAGGTACGCCTGCTTAGCATGGACGACAGCCGCGTCGACCAGGGTTTCAGCGCCTGGCTGGATGACGGCACGCCGCAACCCGTGAATATCGCACCGGACATGCCGTTCAACATCATCTATTCATCGGGTACCACCGGCGATCCCAAGGGTATCGTGCAGTCCCACGGCATGCGCTGGTCGCACATCCAGCGCGGCCTGGTATTCGGTTACGGTCCCGATTGCGTCACTCTCATTTCCACCCCCCTGTACTCAAACACGACACTCGTCTCCTTCCTCCCCACACTGGGCCTGGGTGGCACCGTGGTGCTGATGGCCAAGTTCGATGGCGCGGCCTATCTGAAGCTTGCCGAGCAGCATCAGGTGACCCATACCATGCTGGTACCGGTGCAGTATCAGCGCCTGATGGCCAGGGACGACTTCGATAGCTACGACCTGTCGAGCTTCAAGATGAAGTTCAGCACCAGCGCCCCGTTTCATGCGGAACTCAAGGCCGACATCCTCGCCCGCTGGCCAGGCGGCCTGATCGAGTTCTATGGCATGACCGAAGGCGGCGGCTCCTGCATGCTCGCAGCGCACCAGTTTCCAGACAAGCTGCACACCGTCGGCAAGCCTCTGGAGAACCACGACATCCGGGTGATAGACGAGGAAGGCCGCGAATTGCCGCCCGGCTCGGTTGGCGAAGTAGTCGGGCATTCCCCGGCGATGATGACCGGTTATCTGAACAAGCCCGAGAAGACCGCCGAAGCCGAATGGTACGACGCCGAAGGCAAGCGCTTTATCCGCACCGGCGATGTCGGTCGCTTTGATGATGACGGTTTTCTCACCCTGATGGATCGCCGCAAGGACATGATCATCACCGGCGGGTTCAACATCTACCCCAGCGACCTGGAACTGGAATTGCGCAAGCATCCCGACCTGCAGGATGTCACCGTGATAGGCGTGCAGTCGCGCAGCTGGGGCGAGACGCCTGTAGGTTATGCCGTGCTCAAGCCCGGCGCATCGACCGATGCCGAGGCTATTCGCGACTGGTTCAACCAGCGCGTGGGCAAGACCCAGCGACTCAACCGCCTTATCCTGACCGACGACTTGCCACGCAGTGCCATCGGCAAAGTGCTCAAGCGCGAACTACGTGACCAGTTTCAGGCGCAGTTCGGCGAGCTGGAGTAAATAATTGCAACGATCGGACCCGACCTGGCACAGCTCCAGCGAGTTGATCCAGGTCAGTCACACTGGGACAGGCGAGACAGAAACTTTGTTCTCCGCGGTCATCGCAGGTATCCTCAACGGCTGAACTGCCGGCGTAGTGCCTTTTTGTGACTTTCCAGTCGGGCGGGCAGTCTAGCTTACGCTGACGAGGAACTACCGAGTTCGTCATGCAGAAACCATATCGCCCCGCCGAACGGGGATGAGCAGGAGCCAATATGTCAAAACAGAATGCGTATAACCGGGAAGAGTTGCTTCAATGCAGCCGTGGCGAACTGTTCGGGCCCGGAAACGCACAATTGCCCGCCCCCAACATGCTGATGATGGATCGCATCACGCATATCAGCGAAACCGGTGGTCGCTATGGCAAGGGCGAAATTGTCGCCGAGCTGGATATCCATCCTGATCTCTGGTTTTTCGCCTGCCACTTCGAGGGCGATCCGGTCATGCCGGGTTGTCTCGGGCTGGACGCAATGTGGCAGTTGGTGGGTTTTCACCTGGGCTGGCTGGGCTTTGCCGGCAAGGGTCGGGCGCTGGGCTCGGGGGAAGTCAAATTCTTCGGCCAGGTGCTGCCTACCGCCAAAAAGGTGACCTACACCATTCATATCAAGCGGACCATCAACCGCTCGCTGACGCTCGGCATAGCCGATGGCAGCATGGCCGTTGATGGTCGCGAGATCTATACCGCAGAAGGTCTGCGTGTGGGTCTGTTCACTTCTACCGATAGCTTCTGAGGAATCTCACCATGCGTCGCGTCGTTATTACTGGTATGGGCATCGTTTCATGCCTCGGCCAGGACCTGGAAAGCGTTGCCGAGAGCCTGAAGACAGGCAAATCCGGCATCCGCCATAATCCCTCCTATGCAGAAATGGGCCTGCGCAGTCATGTATCCGGCACCGTCGATATCGACCTGGACGCCGTGATCGACCGCAAGGTCAAGCGTTTCATGGGTGACGCCGCGGGCTTTGCCTACGTGTCCATGCAGCAGGCAATTGCCGATGCGGGCCTGACCGAAGAGCAGATCAGCGATCCGCGCACCGGCCTGATCGCTGGCAGCGGCGGCGCATCAACGCTGAACCAGATGGAAGCGATCGATATCATGCGCGAGAAAGGCGTGAAGAAGATCGGACCGTATCGCGTACCGCGCACTATGGGTAGCACCGTTTCGGCCTGTCTGGCAACGCCGTTCAAGATCAAGGGCATCAACTACTCGATCTCCTCGGCGTGCGCCACCAGCGCGCACTGCATCGGTAGTGCGATGGAACAGATACAACTGGGCAAGCAGGATGTCGTATTTGCTGGCGGCGGTGAAGAGGAACATTGGTCCCAGTCCATGTTGTTCGATGCCATGGGCGCCCTGTCTACCCAATACAACGACACCCCCGATAAAGCATCACGTGCTTATGACTCCAAGCGCGACGGCTTCGTTATTGCCGGTGGTGGTGGCATGGTCGTGGTCGAGGAGCTCGAGCACGCGCTGGCCCGCGGCGCGAAGATCTATGCCGAAATCGTCGGTTACGGTGCCACTTCCGACGGGTACGACATGGTTGCACCCAGCGGTGAAGGCGCGGTGCGCTGCATGCAGCAGGCCCTGGCGACCGTGGATGGCGAGATCGACTATCTGAACACTCACGGCACTTCCACTCCGGTGGGTGACGTCGCGGAACTGAAGGCGATCCGCGAAGTGTTCGGTGACAAGCCACCGAAAATCAGCTCCACCAAGAGCCTGACCGGCCACTCGCTCGGTGCCGCCGGCGTACAGGAAGCGATCTACTGCCTGTTGATGATGCGTGATAACTTCCTCACCGCTTCGGCCAACATCGAAGAACTGGATGAAAATGTCGGCAGCCTGCCCATTCTGCGGGAAAAAGCCGACCAGGCAGCCAACCTGATGATGTCCAACAGCTTCGGTTTCGGTGGCACCAACGCCACCCTGGTGCTCAAGCGCTGGACCGGCGCCTGATCAGTCACTGAC
Source organism: Halopseudomonas sp. (assembly GCF_041579695.1). Classification (GTDB taxonomy): domain Bacteria; phylum Pseudomonadota; class Gammaproteobacteria; order Pseudomonadales; family Pseudomonadaceae; genus Halopseudomonas. The sequence goes on along the minus strand of NZ_JBFGFI010000009.1, from coordinate 39,186 downwards.
TGTGTCCGGCAACAGACCTTCGGGCGGCTTCGGCCGCCCGAAGTCGTTCTGACTCCTCACCGCGCTTTCCCCGTCTCGCTCCGCGCCCTATTACAGCGCGACCCGCCCGAAGATGTAGCAGTGGTCGTCACTCTGGTCTGCAATATCCCATGCTACAGCGCCCATAATACGACTATGGCCAATTGGCATTTTACTTGCTAGCAACTGCCTGATAGCAATGTGATACCACATGCAAGGAGCAGCCATGAGCATTTTCAAACTGAATCGCACCGGCAAGGACGACGTCCGGCAGCTGGACCGCCTGTTTCAGAACCTCGACCTGAGCGTTGACATACCCAGCCAGCCAGGACTGATCGGAAAAATCGGCCAGTTAACCGTAAAGCTACAGCAACGTATCACCTTGAGCCTGCAGGCAGCCGTCGGAATCGCCGGCCATGCTCCGCAGTTGGCCAGCATCGCCCTAGAAACCGAGCGCCATGGTGAACAATTAGCGCAGTCGTCCGAACTGATCGCCAGCGCAGTCGAAGAGATAAGCGCCAGCCTGGAAGCGGAGCTTGTGCCGGGTGCCACCGCCGTGGCGGATCTGGCAAGGGATGTCACCAGCCAGCTCAAGGGCTGTGAAAGCGACAGCAGGCTGGTTCTCGACCAGGTAGATACTATCCAGAACACCGAGCAGCAGCTGGCAACGGAAATACAGAAGCTGGGCAAACAGATCGAAGAGGTCAACCAGGTCATTAGCATGATCGCCACCATCTCCCAGCAAACCAACCTCCTGGCACTCAATGCAGCAATTGAAGCAGCACGCGCGGGCGAGCTTGGCCGGGGATTTGCGGTGGTTGCCGACGAGGTCCGACGTTTGGCTGGCAATACGACCGAGGCCACTGATCAGGTCAGCCAGATCATCGACGGTTTCCGCTCCAGCATGCAGCGCCTCCATGATGCCGGCCACAGCATGCACCAGGCCATTGCCGACGGGCGCGACGGCATCCAGCGCGTGGACCGAGGCCTGGTAAAGGCGAGTACGGCTATGGAGTCCCTGGACCAGCGTGTGGCGGGCATGGCAAGCGGCACCGAGCAGATTGGCGCCGCGGTGCGCTCCGTCAGCCAGGATGTGCAGAACGTCGCCGATGTGGCAGCCGGACTCAAGGACGGAGCCACCACGGTGCGAGAACACAGCGACGCGGTGCGCAGCGAAAGTGACAGGCTGCTTGAGGGCCTTGGTGGGTTCCAACTGGACATACACCAGCAAATTCGGCAGCGGGTCATGACTCTGGCTGCCGAACCTGCCATGGGCGGCGGTATTCGCGAAGCGGAGCAGGCAATGCAACGCTGTATCGGCCAGGACCACCGCCTGGAGCTGCTCTACCTGGTAGGCGCGGACGGCGTTCAGGTCAGCGAAAATATTCTCGCTGCGGATCTGACGCCACCCAGGGAAACTGTACGGGGAAAAAACTGGTCAAGTCGACCATGGTTCAGAGCGGCCAAGGAAAAGCTGGAACCGCATATCAGCCCGGTATACAGGTCTGCGGCAACCGATGCTTTCTGCTTCACCCTGTCTGCTCCGGTCTTTGATCGTGATGGCAGGTTACGCTACGTACTGGGTGCAGACGTGCGCTTGTCTGCGCTACTGGCCAGCAAAACCGGCGCACATTCTTCGCGGCAAACAGATATCGCAGTTTAATAAACACGACTCAGCCCATGCGTCTCGATTTGCGACAGAGGACCTACACCATCAAACCCGATGATAGTGCTTGCCTGCCGGCCACAAGCTGCTAAAACTCATGTATGCAAATACTACCTGATGGACTCATTGTCATTCTCAAGCGCGCCTGCCCTACCTGCGCATTGATCGAGCCTGTGCTCGCCCAGTTGGCCAGCGGCTCGAAGCCCCTGACCGTCATCGTGCAGGACACTGCCGATTTCGAAGTGGGCAAGGGTCGGCAAATAGCCGATGACAGCCTGGAGCTTTCCTGGCAACTGGACTGCGAGATAGTCCCCACGCTGATTCACCGCGAAGACGGGGCCGAGGTCGACCGCACCTACGGCTGGTTCCGCGAGGACTGGGAAAAGCTCAGTGGGCTCTCGGGTCTCGGTGTCGAGTTGCCTGCTTCGCGCCCCGGTTGCGGCTCGAAAACCCAGGACCCGGGCGTCGCTGACCGCCTGGCAATCCGTTTTGGCACGGTAAAGTTTGAGTCGCGCGAGGTCGAGATCGGCGACAACGAAGACCCCATAGAAGCCTGTTACGAACGCGGTTGGAGCGACGGCCTACCGGTCGTGCCACCTACCCCGGAGCGGGTATACCGCATGCTCCAGGGCACCTCGCGCAAACCCGATGAAGTACTGGGTCTGATGCCGCCTGACCTGGTGCCCTGCACTGTGGAAAAGGTCGCGATCAACGCCGTTATGGCCGGCTGTAAACCCGAATACATGCCAGTAGTGCTGGCTGCCGTCGAGGCCGCACTGATCGACGAGTTCGGCATGCACGGTCTGCTCTGCACCACGATGTTTGCCGGCCCACTGGTGCTGGTAAACGGTCCGGCGGCCAAGCGTGTCGGGATGAATTCCGGCGTGAATTGCCTGGGCCAGGGCAACCGCGCCAACGCCAGCATCGGCCGAGCATTGCAGCTGGTGGTGCGCAACGTCGGTGGTGGACGGCCCGGGGAGATCGACAGGGCCACCATGGGCACCCCCGGCAAATACACCTTCTGCTTCGCCGAAGCCGAAGACAGCGAGTGGGACTCCCTCGCGGTCGAGCGTGGCTTCAAAGCAGATCAGTCAGTGGTGACGCTGTTCGCCGCAGAAGGCGTACAGGCGATCGTCGACCAGAAATCTCGCACACCCGAATCGCTGGCCCGCAGCTTTGCGCTGTCACTGCGTTCAGTCGATCACCACAAACTGGTAATGCACGGCGATGCGATGCTAGTCGTCTCACCAGAGCACTGCCGCGTCTTTACCGATGCAGGCTGGACCAAGGCCCGCCTGCATGAGGAACTGGGCAAGTTGTTGACCCTGCCAGGCAAGGACCTGGTAATGGGCGCCCAGGACATAACCGAAGGCATGCCGGTAAACTTTGCCGGTGCCGATCTACCCAAGTTTCGCCCCGGTGGATTGCTGATTGTTCGGGCCGGTGGCCCGGCCGGTCTGTTTTCCGCCGTCATCGCTGGCTGGGCCGCCTCTGGCCCCACTGGCTCCATCCCGGTTAGCAAGGAGGTATTGGCATGACATCGCCAACCGTACTGCTCGACCCGACCGCCGAGCGTTCCGCGGCCAGCCGAAGTCTCACGACCCGGCCTGCCAGTCTCGACGGGCTGACTGTCGGCTTGCTGGACATATCCAAAGCACGCGGCAACGTATTGCTGGATCGTCTGGACGAGCTGCTCAGTGAGCGCGGCATCGAAGTAAAACGCTATCGCAAGCCCACCTTTGCCCGCATCGCACCCACGGATCTGAAACAGCAGATCGCCAGTGAATGTGATCTGGTCGTTGAAGGGCTGGCCGACTGAGGCTCCTGTACCTCGTGCTGTATGCATGATATAGGCGACCTTGAAGGCAGACAGATCCCCGGTGTGGGCATCGCCTCGACCGAGTTCATCGACGCTGCAAAAATGCAGTCCCGAGCTTTGGGTATGGAACCGAAGATGGTTTTCGTCCAGCACCCGATTCAGGACCGGACCGATGATGAGCTCAGAGCGCTGGCGGACGACGCATTAGACGACATTCTGCAAGCACTGACTTTGCAAGGCGCGTGATCGAGACGGGCCCTGCCCGTCCGGAGACTCAGCTGGCTGGCACCCCTAGGGGTGCGGCCAGTCGAATTTCCCGCTTTTGATCACGAGGCCCACCCTACCGTGCCAGACACTCCGATTGACCCCCGACGCACCCTCCCCTCCATGGATCAGATCCTGGGCTGGCCTGCCATCAGCAGCCTCGTGGAGCAATTTGGTCTTACCCTGGTCAAGAGTCGAGCCAACCAGCAGCTGGATGCGCTCCGCCATGCACAACAGGCGTGCGAGCCCGACCTGTTCGTAGTCAGCGTCGAACAACAGCTACACGCACTTCTGGCTCCGTCCCTGCGCAAGGTCTTCAACCTCACCGGCACGGTACTGCATACCAATCTCGGCCGCGCTCCGCTGCCCGAGGAGGCGATACGGGCGATGTGTGACGTGGCGCGCGGGGCCAGCAACCTGGAGTTTGACCTGGCCATCGGCAAGCGTGGTGACCGCGACAGCCATGTCGAAACCTGGCTATGTCGCCTGACCGGCGCCGAAGCGGCAACAGTGGTCAACAACAATGCCGCCGCGGTATTGCTGACCCTGAATACCCTGGCCAAAGGCAAGGAAGTGCTGGTCTCGCGCGGCGAGCTGGTGGAAATTGGCGGCGCCTTTCGCGTGCCCGACATCATGCGTCGCGCCCAGGCAAAACTGCACGAGGTCGGCACCACCAACCGCACGCACCGGCGCGACTACGATGAAGCCATCAGCAAGCGCACCGGCATGCTGATGACCATCCATACCAGCAATTACGTGATACAGGGCTTCACTGCGAGCGTCGCGGAGTCGGAGCTCGCCGCCAGCGCCCATGCCCACGGCCTGCCCTACGCAGTGGACCTGGGCAGCGGTAGCCTGATCGACATGCGCCAGTGGGGCCTGCCCTATGAGCCGACACCGATGGACAGCCTGCGAAACGGTGCAGACCTGGTGACCTTCAGCGGGGACAAGTTGCTCGGCGGACCCCAGGCCGGCATTATCGTCGGCAAGCGTGAGCTAATCGAGAAGGTGAAAAAAAATCCGCTGAAGCGGGCGCTACGCTGCGACAAGCTCACCCTGGCGGCGCTGGAAGCGGTACTGGGTCTTTACGCCAGTCCGGAAACCCTGAGCCAGCGCCTGCCGGCGCTGCGCTGGCTGAGTCGCCCGCAGGCGAACATCGCCGCCCAGGCACAGCGCCTGTCGCCGGCGTTACAGCGCTGGGTCGGGGATGCAGCTCAGGTTCAGAGCGTCGAAGTGATGGGCCAGATCGGCAGTGGTTCCCTGCCCATCGAAAGACTCCCCAGCCAGGCCATCGCGCTCTCACCGACAGGGCCGGCACGCTCTGCCAATCGCCGTTTGCTGGCGATACAGCGCGCCTTGCTGGATATGCCGGTGCCGGTAATCGGGCGCATCCATGATGGGCGATTGCTGCTCGACCTGCGTTGTCTGGACGAGGAACAGAACTTTGCCGATCAACTGAAAGGCTGCTTTGCGGCATGATTATCGCCACTGCCGGCCATGTCGATCATGGCAAGACTGCGCTGATAAAAGCCCTGACCGGCCAGCACACCGACCGCACCGCAGAAGAGCGGCGCCGGGGTATGAGCATTGAGCTGGGCTACGCGTTCCTGGCCGGCGAAAGCGGCCACAACATCGACTTTGTCGACGTGCCCGGCCATGAAAAATTCATGCGCACCCTGCTTGCCGGTGTTGCCTGCGTCGATGCGCTGATGCTGGTGGTCGCCGCCGACGACGGCGTGATGCCGCAAACCCTGGAACATCTGGCACTGGCCGGTCTGCTAGGCGTTCAGCAGATGGTGGTAGTGATCAGCAAAAGTTCGCTGGCATCGATCGAACAGCTGCAGGCGCTGGAGCTGGATCTCATCGCCCGGGTGCAGCAGGCGGGCTGCCCGCCGCCGAAGTGCTTCGCGGTCGATAGCCTTGCCGGTACCGGCATCGATGTCTTGCGTGCCCAACTGCAGCAATGGGCTTGCCAGGCCGAACAGCCGGATGCCAGCGGACCTGCGCGCATGACCATCGATCGACACTTCAGTCAGCCGGGGCTTGGCTCGATTGTGACCGGCACGTTGCTATCCGGCCGGATCACCACCGGCGACTCGCTCCAGCTCTCGGATACCGGTACCAGCCTGCGCATCCGCGGCATCCAGATTCACCGACAGGCAGCCCAGCAAGCCCTGGCCGGTCAGCGCTGTGCGATCAACCTCAGCGGTGACCTGGCCGGAGCCTCCATCGGGCGCGGCAGCCAGCTACTTGCCAGCGACACCCGGTCCCTCACCAACCGCTTCGATGCAAGTCTGCAACTGACCGGTGACAATCCACGTGGCCCGGTACAGCTGCACATCGGCGGCGCCGTGGTGAATGCCCGGCTGGTGCCGCTTAAGGGGTTGATGGCGGCGGCGGGTGAAAGCTATGGGCAATGGATTCTGGAACAGCCGCTGTGCTGCTTCCAGAGCGACCGCTTCATTATTCGCGATCCTGCAGCGCGGCGCCTGCTGGGCAGTGGACGGGTGGTGGACCCCTTCGCACCCAGCCGCGGTCGACAGAAACCCGAACGCCTGGCGGTGCTCCGTGCAATGGATCACGGCGAACCCGTTCGAGCCCTGGATCAGTTGCTCGATGCACTGCCCGACGGCGTCGACCTGCAACGTTTCATGCTTGCCCGGCGCATGGATAGGCTTCCACAGCTCCCGGAGGACACATGCCAGGTCGGACATTGGCTCTGTCGCCGCTCAAGTCTGGAGCTCCTGAGCCAGAGCGCTGTCGCCGCGGTTGGACAGCACCACCAGTCGCACCCTGACAGGAGGGGCCCGAGCCGACCACAACTGACCCGCCAGCTGGGCCTGACGCCTGACAGCCGGATGCTCGCAGTAGCGGTGCGCGGCTGTCTGGATGCGGGCTTGTTGCAACAGACCGGCGCATGCCTGCACCTGCCAGCCCACGAAGCGAAACCCGACGCGCAAACAGTGGCCTTTCTGGATCGGGTAAAAGCGCATTTCGCCGCCTGTAGCCCGCGCCCCCCAGTGATCGGCGAACTGACCGCCCAGCTGCAGATAGACAAGCAGGAGCTGCTGAAATGGCTGGATCGGCTCTGCAGCGCGGGGCTGCTGGTATTCGTCGCGCGCAACCGCTACCTGTTGCCGGAGGCTGCAGATCAGTTGCTGGAATACGCCCGATCTCTGGCCGCCACTAAACCGGACGGGCAGTTCAGTACCGCAGATTTTCGTGACTGTAGCGGCATCGGCCGCAACCACAGTGTCGCGGTACTGGAATATTTCGATCGCGCCGGCCTGACCCGCGAGGTGGGCGCATTGCGCATGTTGCGCTAGAACTCCAGCCCGCCGGCACGGCGCGCCTGGCGTGCCATCAGCACCACGAGGAAGCCACAACCGGCCATGATGCCTGCCATTGGCACCGCCGTACCGTCATGCAGCAGACCCACCAGCGCCGAGGTTATCCCGGCAATGACGAACTGCATTGTGCCCATCAGCGCCGAGGCCACGCCGGCCTGGTGCCCGTGGCCGGCCATCGCGCAGGCAGACGAGTTGGGCAACACCAGCGCAACCACCGCCACGCTGCCAAACAACGGCAGCAGCAGCGGCCACAGGGACTCGGGCTGCCACAGCGCGGTGCCCAGCAACCACAGGGTGCAAATCAGATAGATCAGCGTCGTACGCTGCAGCAACTTCACCGGCGGACGCCTGCGCAGCATGCGGCTGTTGAACTGGGCGAAGAGAATGAAACCTGCAGCAATCGCACCAAAGAACCAGCCAAAATGCTCGGCCGGCACGCCATACAATTCAATGATAACGAAGGGTGAACCGGCGATGTAGGCAAACATGCCGGATATCGCAATACCGCCGGTCAGCGCGTGGAACATGAACACAGGCTCACGCAACAACCGCAGGTAACGACCGAAAGCGCTGGATAAGGGTGCTGGCGGCTGAAGGTTGGACAGCGTCTCACGCAGCCCAAAGAACACCGCGAATGCGAACAGCGACGAAAAAACCGTGAGAAACAGGAAGATCAGCGGCCATCCGCCCAGTTTGAGCAGTAAGCCACCCCCTAGCGGCGCGAGTATGGGTGCCACACCCATCACCAGCATCAACTGCGAAAACGCCTTGGCGGCGTCGATCGGCTTGCACAGGTCACGCACTACCGCACGCGTCACCACCATACCGGCACAGCCTCCCAGCGCCTGGGCAAAACGTGCCGCCAGCAGCCATTCCAATGTGGGCGCCAGCGCGCAAGCCAGCGAAGCCAGGGCAAACAGTCCGATCCCGAACAGCAGCGGTTTGCGGCGACCGAAGCGGTCCGCCAACGGCCCATAAAAGATCTGGCCCGAAGCCAGCCCGAGAAAGTACACCGACATACTCAGCTGGATATGTTCGATATCTGTACCGAATGAGTCGGCCATTGCCGGAAACGCTGGCAGGTAAAGGTCAATCGCCAGGGGACCGAAGGCGCTGAGCCCGCCGAGGATCAGCAGTATATTGAAAGGCATGACATGTTCCGATTAGCGACATACGGAGTAGATCCGTCTGGCCCATCATGATGACAGAAATCGGCTGGAACTGCCGGCAACAGAGTGTTGCAGCAAAGGTCTTAGAGACCGCGGACTGATGAATCCGGACAGGCATTGCGCCTGCCCGGAACCTGGCTTAGCGCTTGACCAAGAAGGTCCGACCGGCAGTAAAGGTGCCAATCATCAGTAACGCGATCACCGCCGGTACCACATTGCCTTCGATCTGCGGAATGGTACGCAGGAATACGAATGCCACCGCAGTAGGTGCCACGAAGCGGACCAGAAACTGCCATACGGCGAACCAGGTGGCATTAGTCGCCATCTGCTCCATCACCTGCTCGCGGGTCAGCGCCCAGCCGGCAAACAACGCAATCAACAGGCCGCCCAACGGCATCAGAATGTTAGTAATGAATTCCAGCACATCGAAGGGCGAGCGACCGAACAGATCGTGGGAAAGCGTACCCTCGGACCAGATGTTGAAGCTGAATACCGTGATCAGGCCCAGCAGCCAGCAGCTGCCTACCATCAGCAACACGGCCAGCGGGCGGCTGAAGCCAAAGCGCTCAACCAGCCAGGCGGCAACCGGCTCGACCAGCGATATTGCCGAGGTCAACGCAGCACCTATCACCAGTACGAAGAACACGCCACCCAGGAGCGAGCCACCGGGCAGTTCCGCGAAAGCGATCGGCAGGGTGACGAACATAAGCCCCGGACCCTGCCCTGCTTCCAGCCCGCTGCCGAACACCAGCGCGAAGATCGCAACACCGGCCATCAACGCAATCAACGTATCAACCAGCGCAATGAAGATAGCTGTGCGAGTCAGCGAGGCCTCGCCGGACATGTAGGCGCCATAAGCCATGATCGCGCCCATCCCCAGACTCAGGGTAAAGAACGATTGCCCCATCGCTTGCAGCCAGCCTTCCAGACTCAGATCAGCCAGGTTGAAGGTAAACAGAAAGCTCATGGCCGCACCGGCGTCGCCAACCATCACTGCATAGCCCAACACCACCAAAAGGATCAGGAATAGTGCCGGCATCATGAAGCGCAAGCTTCCCTCTATACCCTTGTGAACCCCCATACCGACAATCAGACCCGACGCAGCAATGAAGATCGTGTGGTAGATGATCAACAGATTGGGCGAGGCCAGCAGCGTATCGAATGAAGCACCGATTTCAGCCGCATCAGCCCCCGCCAGTGACCCCGAGAACATCTGCAGAGTGTAGTGAATCGCCCAGCCAGCGATAACCGAATAGAAACTCAGGATGATAAATGCCGCCGCCGCACCCATCCAGCCAATTGCCCGCCAACCGTTGCTGGTGCCATGGGTTTCGGTCAGATGCTTTATGCCCAAGATCGGGCTCATGCGGCTGGAACGGCCGAGCAGCGTTTCGGCGATCAGAATCGGGATACCGACCATCGCAATGGTGACCGCATAGACCAGAATGAAGGCACCGCCGCCGTTCTCGCCGGCCAGATACGGAAAGCGCCAGAGGTTGCCCAGGCCGACGGCAGAGCCGACCGCTGCCAGCAGAAAGGTGCCTTTGTGGGTCCAGATATTGCTTGAGCTCATCAGAAAGGTTTCCAGAGGCTGATTATTCAGGAAAAAAACGCCGGCAAGGGTACCATAGCCAATTCACCAGCTCGACTGGACATATCATGAAAACGACCAATGCCCCAACCCGCAAGGCCCTCTCGCTGGCGAGATGGTTTATCGCGCCCTATCGCTGGCAAGTCGCAGGAGCAATGGTCGCGTTGACCTTTACCGCGGCGATCACCCTGTCGCTGGGTCAGGGCCTGCGTATGCTGGTTGATCAGGGCTTCGCCACCGGCTCGCCGGAATTGCTCAACCAGTCCGTGGCGCTATTCGCAGTAATGATCCTGGCGCTGGCCATAGGCACCTTCGCGCGCTTCTACCTGGTCTCATGGATTGGCGAGCGCGTCGTCGCAGACATCCGCAGCCAGGTGTTCGATCATCTGATCGATCTGCACCCCGGCTTCTATGAAAGCAACCGTGGCCTGGAAATCCAGTCACGCCTGACCGCTGATACCACGGTGCTGCAGTCGGTCATCGGTTCCACGGTTTCCATCGCGCTGCGTAACGCGCTGATGCTGCTGGGCGGTGTGATTCTGCTGTTCATAACCAACCCCAAGCTCACCAGTATCGTCATGCTGGCGATTCCGCTGGTCATTGCTCCGATCCTGTTTTTTGGCCGCCGCGTGCGCAAGCTGTCGCGGCTCAGCCAGGACCGGGTAGCCGATGTCGGCACCTACGTCGGCGAAATACTCGGCCAGATCAAGACAGTCCAGGCCTACAACCATCAGCCGCAGGACAAGGCACGCTTCTCGGGCATTGTCGAAGACGCCTTCCAGGTCGCCCGCCACCGCATTCGGCAGCGCGCCTGGCTGACCTTTGTCGTCATCCTGCTGGTGCTCGGCGCCATCGGCGTGATGCTGTGGGTCGGCGGCATGGACGTGATTGCCGGGCGCATCTCCGGTGGCGAGCTGGCCGCATTCGTTTTCTACAGCCTGATCGTAGGGGTCTCGGCGGGTGCGCTCAGCGAAGTGATTGGCGAGCTCCAGCGCGCTGCAGGCGCGGGCGCACGGATTGCCGAGCTGCTGCGCACCGAGCAGGAGATCACCGCACCGCCGCCCAGCGAACGGTGCCAGTTACCGACCAGCATCGCGGGTAACCTGGCCTTCGAGAATCTGAGTTTCGCCTATCCGGGTCGACCGGAGGTGAATGCAGTCGAGGGATTCAGTCTGCAGGTCAATCCGGGGGAAACACTGGCACTGGTAGGGCCATCCGGTGCCGGCAAGTCCACCCTGCTGGATCTTTTGCTGCGTTTTTTCGATCCTTCCAGCGGGCGCATCATCCTCGAGGGCTGCGATATTAGGCAGCTTGACCCGTTCGACTTGCGGAGCTGTTTCGCACTGGTGTCGCAGAATCCGGCGTTGTTCCACGGTAGCGTTGCCGACAACATCCGTTATGGCCGGCCGCAAGCGGACATGGGCGAAGTAATCGCCGCCTCCCAGGCGGCCTACGCCGACGAGTTCATTCAGCAGATGCCGCAGGGCTACGAAACCTTGCTGGGCGACGCCGGGCTGGGCTTGTCCGGCGGACAGAAACAGCGCCTGGCGATTGCCCGCGCCCTGCTCACCGACGCGCCGATATTACTGCTCGACGAGGCCACGAGCGCGCTGGATGCCCAGAGCGAGCACCTCATTCAACAGGCCCTGCCAAAGCTGATGCAAGGACGCACCACCCTGGTGATAGCCCATCGACTGGCCACGGTTCAGCACGCCGATCGCATTGCAGTGATCGACGGCGGCAAACTCGCCGCATTGGGCACACATACCGAACTGGTCCGCAGCAACCCATTGTATGCGCGGCTGGCGCAACTGCAGTTCGCCGGAGCGGATTCCTAACAGGACTGAAAACGTCTAACGGGCGCTTTTCAGTCGCTTTACCGCCCGCGCAATCCGCTCCAGTGCCTCCTGCACCACCGCTCGCCGGGTGCCTATATTCAGCCGCATATAGCCATTGCCCTGCTCGCCGAAGCTCGCGCCCGGGTTCATGCCGACGCGGGCTTCACGAATAAAGAATGCCTTCAGCTCCGCATCACTCATGCCCAGGCGAGTGCAATCGAGCCACAGCAGATAGGTACCCTCGGGACGATCCATCCGTATTTGCGGTATATGCTCGCGGAGATAACGGTCGACCAGCTGGACGTTACCCCACAGATAGATGAGTAATTCATCCAGCCATTGCTCACCCTGGCGATAGGCTGCCTCGAAGGCAGTAATACTGAACGGATTGGTTGGCTCCATATGCACAGCGTCGAATACCTGTTTCAGCGCTCGACGATGAACCGGATTCGGCACGACCAGCGCAGAAAGTCCCATGCCGGCAATATTGAACGTCTTGCTGGGTGCCACCGCAGTGATGATCTGATCTTCCTCGCTGGCCAGATTGGCCAGCATGGTATGGGGGTGACCGGCAAAGGTCAGGTCACAATGGATGTCGTCAGACAGGATCACCAGGCTGTGACGCCGGGCAATGGCCAGCACCGCTTCAAGTTCCTCGGCGCGCCATACCCGTCCTACCGGATTATGCGGCGAACACAGGGCTAGAATGCGGGCATCAGAGGCGCAGCGATCCAGATGCTCCAGGTCCATTTGGTATTCGCCATCGCGGCGCACAAGCGGATTGGCGACCAGCCGGCGGCCGGTCTTGGAGGCGGCGGAAAAGAATGGCGGGTAAACCGGCGGCTGCACAATTATGCCCTCGCCTTCTTCGGCGAAAGCCATGGCGACCGCATGCAAAGAGGGCACGACTCCCGGGGCGAGTACAATCCATTCGCGCTCGATCTGCCAGCTATGCCTTTGGGCAAACCAATCGATCACCGCCTGAAAGAGACTCTCAGGGAACAGCGAATAACCGTAAAGCGGATGCCGAGCCCGGTCTATCAGCGCCTCGGTCACCGCCTGCGGCGCAGCGAAATCGGTATCGGCCACCCACATCGGCAGCACGTCTTCGCTGCCGAAGACGGCCTGCAAAGCATCGAATTTCACCGACTGAGTATTGCGCCTTTCGATCTCCTGATCAAAATCGGTTGTCACCTTCATTCTCCCCCGCGTTGCCTTTTACCGCCGCCAAGCAGCGGTCAGGCAACTCAGCGGGTGCGTTCCCAGACAGTAACCTCGGACAGGCTGTGCTGGAATTTGTGCTGCGTTTCGCGAATCACGAACGGCAGTTTGCGCGGCTCCCCGATCTGAACAAAATGCTCGCCGAGTATGTCGCGCAAGCCGTCCAGTGTCGTATAGCTTTCGCCGTCTTTCTTGTAGCCACCGATCCACAGCTCCTTCGGGGTATGCTCCTCCAGCCAGGTATAGGGCGAGGCTACAACCAACAAGCCGCCGACGTTCAGACGCTGGTGAACCTGCTCAAGAAACTGTCCCGGATTGTACAGACGATCGATCAGGTTTACCGCCATGATCAGATCGTAGCCGGTGAACTTCGGCTTGAGGTTACAGGCATCGCCCTGGAAGAAGGCAACCCGGTCAGTCGTAACGTCGAGGCCATGCTGCTGCAGCGTAGCTGTACGATAGGAGACCAGATCACCTTCCTCGGTAAGGGTATAGCGCAGAACACCCTGCTCGGCCATTTCCACGCCCTGACCGACGAACCGGGCGGAAAAATCGACGCCGGTCACATGCCCGAAGTGCCGTGCCAGTTCGAAGGTTCCCCGGCCGGACGCGCAGCCCAGATCAAGTGCCGTGCGCGCCGGCTTGTCACCCATGGCCTCAATGCACAACCGTGCCATGGCGGCGGGAAAATTCGCCACGTGGAACCAGGTATCGCCGTAATGGAATTCGGCGTACTCGGACATCTGTCGATCGCTTTCGTAGTAGGCATTTGGCTCTTTCGCTTCGGCATGACTGGACACGTAACGGAACCCCGCGTGTTGGAAGAAGTGTCGACGGAAGGCATAACGGGCACTGCGCCGTGTTTCGTTGCCGCAGGAAACCCAGGATCCGCCCTTGATCAGATTGTGCTGGTTATCGAAGGTCGGCGTGGTGAAATCGTCATACAGCGGATGCACCTCGAAACCGTCAAACGGATACATGGGTGTCTCGGTCCACTGCCATACGTTACCGACCACATCGAAGAATTCGCCGTGAGCGAAGCGGTTGACCGGACAGGGGGATGCGCCATGGTCGAGCTGCAGGTTAGCCGCAGCAGGAGCATGGGCCTGAATTTCGCCCACGCCAGCGACATCGTACAGGCGATACCACTCATCCTCGGTGGGCAGGCGAATCGGCTCGCCACTGTGTTCGGCCTTCCAGTTACAGAACGCCTTGGCCTCGTGATAATTGACTTCCGCCGGCCAGTCCCACCGCATCTCGACCTCTTCGGTCATCAGTCGCAGGCGCCAGCCGGAGCCGGGTATCCAGAAGGTCGGATGGGTCGCTTGGGCGAACTGTCGCCATTGCAGGCCCTCCTCATCCCAGAGCGCGTCAGCACGATAGCCGCCGGCTTCGACAAATTCGAGAAATTCGCCGTTGGAGACCAGATAACGACTCGCCTTGAACTCCTCAACTGCAACTGTCCGTGAGCCGTACTCATTATCCCAACCGTATTGCATCGCTTCTTTGCGCTTGCCCAGTTGCACCGTGCCCTCCGACACCGTCACCAATTCGTTGTGAGGAGCCGCGCCATGCCCGGTCGATGGCGCCCAGTCGGGCCGGGGCTGCAGATAATCCAGGCGGTGCTGGCGTATCAGTACCGTGGAGGTCTCCAGATGAATGAGTTCGTGCTCGATACCCATGATTATCGGCCACCAGTCGCTGCTCCAGGTAATCGGCAGCTGCAAAGACAAGGTATCAATCAACTGCAACACGGCAGCCCGCACCTTGTCGCGGTAGGCTTTTACCTCCGCCACGCTGGGCCAGTCGTAATGGGTTTCGTCCAGATCATCCCAGCTCATCTCGTCCACCCCGACAGCGAAGATCGATTCCAGCCGCGGGTCGATGCGCTCCGGCAACAGCTTGGCAAGCACTAGCTTGTTGACGAAGAACGTGGCGGTATGGCCGTAGTAGAAGATCAGTGGGTGGCGCAGGGGTATGGCCTTCTCGTAGAAAGCCTGGTCGCTGGCCAAGGTCTGGAACAGTGACTCGTAACGATCGGAAACCGCAACAAGATAGGCTGCAATCTCCGCACGTTTGCTTTCCGGATCGCCACCGTCGAGATCGGGGGTTCGCTGCAAAAGGGCAGTTCCGGAGGCATGGAATTGTTCGGCGATAGTCATTGGCAAGGTCCTTGGGCGGTGGGTCCGCTGCTCTTGAGTGCGTACACTGATTATGCCACCGGCCCTGCTTCGCGCTTTTTAAAAATCGTGTGCATTCGTTTCTTCAGGAATGCGACATGCCGGCGGAACAGATACCCGCCGGGCCTCGGGATGCTATTGCTAAGTAGGAATATTGGCATGCAGGCGAACGTTGAGCTCGTCGACCACTGGTGCCCATTCGGCGTCCTCGACTATTTCTTCCTTGAGAAAAGCGGGCTGCCCCGGACTCCAGAAAGGGGCCTCGGAAAGCTTCACGTCGTCGGGTAGGGGATAGTGATCCGCGATAAAAGCTTCGATGCTGGCTTCACCGCCGTCCAGCCCCAACTGTTCGAACAGCGTCTGCATGTTCTTGTGCTGTGTATCCATATCTTTCTCCTGTGGGTATCTGTGGGTCGGACAAATGCACGACCTATTGCTATGAGAGTAGCAAAAACCTTCGGTTGCGCAGCCTTGAGAAAGCTGCAACAGCAAACCGGGTTGAATAAAGGTACTACACAACGTGTCTGCCAGGACCCGCGCAGTTGCGCGTCATGAGTGCTTGTGTATCCTGAAAAACCTCGTCTGCAACGGGCTTTCCCCCATGACATCATCAGTAAACGCGAGGCCCGGGGCCTGGGTTTGCATCGTTACTCTTCTTTCAGTATCAATGATCGGCTCGATTTCAGCCGCCCATGCGAAGCAGGGCGAAAGCGCCGTACGGGTCGAAGTCGAACAGGCGAGCAACACCGAACTGGTCAATGAAGTTCCGCTTACCGGCAGCTTGTCCGCAGCCCGTGTGGCGACATTGTCCGCCGAGGTGTCTGGACTGGTGAGCGAGCTGGATGTGGATATCGGCGACCGGCTGGATGCAGGCGACACCTTGCTCAGGCTCAATGACGAACTGGCCGGGATTGCCCTGCAGCGTGCCCGGGCAAGCGCAACCAGCGCCCGTGAGCGGCTCGAGGATAGCGAGCGGCGTCTTGCCGAGGCACAAACCCTGGGGGCGAGCAACAACATCGCAGCCAGCGAGGTGCGTTCGAGGCAGTCCCAGGTCGAGGTTGACCGCGCCGAGCTTGCCGTTGCCCGGGCCGAAGTGCAGCAGCGCGAAGCCGAGTTGCGCCGCCACCATGTCACCGTCCCCTTCTCCGGCACACTGAGCCGCAAGCTGGTCGAGATCGGCGAGTGGGTCAATCCCGGAACCGGCCTGCTTGAAATCATATCGTCGCAGGCGCTGCGTGCGGACTTCCAGGTGCCCCAACGGTTCTATCCGATGATCGAAGACGACAGCCGCCTGACATTGCGCTTTGATGCCTACCCCGGGAAAAACTTTACCGGTCAGGTCGTGCACAAGGTGCCGCAAAGCAGGGAACGGGCTCGCACCTTTCTTCTTCGTGTCGCATTGGATGAAGAAGACCGCCCGCCCATGCTGATTGCCGGCATGTCCGTGGATGCCACCCTCAGACTGGCCCGCGGAGAGAAAGGTGTTGCGGTCAACCGCGACGCGCTGCTGCGCTATCCCGACGGCCGGGTCACGGTATGGATCGTCGAGCGCGGCGAAAACGAAAACCAGGCCAGGGTCACCGAGCAACAGGTGGAACCAGGCCTCAGTTTCGCCGGCAAGGTGGAAATCGTTTCCGGTCTGGAGGCCGGCGAGGAAGTCGTTGTCCGCGGTAACGAGGCACTACGTGAAGACCAGCAGGTGCACATAATCGATTCGGAGAGCTAGGCGCATGTTCGAGCAGATCGTCCGCCACGGCATCCTTGTTACTGTCAGCGTGCTTATCATCTGCGTGCTTGGAGTGATCGCCGCCCTGCGCATCCCGGTGCAGATGATCCCGGACCTGGAGACGCGGACCATCACGGTGCAGACCAGCTGGCCCGGCGCCACTCCGCAGGATATCGAAAAGGAAATTCTTATCGAGCAGGAAGAGTTCTTGCGCAATATTCCCTATCTGGAGGAGATCACCTCGAGCGCAAATACCGGTTCGGCAGAAATCGAGCTGGATTTTCCGTTCGCAGTCGACATCACCGAGACCCTGATACGGGTCAATAATGCACTGACCCAGGTGCCCTCCTACCCCGAAAATGTCGACGAGCCGCGCGTAACGGCTACTTCATTTTCAGCCAATGCCTTCATGTATTTCTATGTGGCGCCGCTGCCGGGCAACCCGCGCAACCTTGATATGGACATGATACGCGACTACATCGAAGACAATGTCCGCACCCGCATGTCCAGCGTCCCGGACGTCGCCCAGATCGAAGTTCGCGGGGGCGCCCAGAGACAGATACAGATCCGCCTCGACCCAGAACGGCTCTCGGCACACGATATCACGCTGGGTGAGATCCGCTCGGCGATCGCCGAGCGCAACCTCGACGTCTCGGCGGGCGAAGTAAGCAGTGGCAAGCGCCTCTACCTGCTGCGTACCGTCGGCCGCTTCGAGGACCTGGACGAAATGCGCGCGATGGTAGTCAAGCGCGAAGGAGACAGCGTCGTGCGCCTGGGCGAGTTAGCCGAAATCAGCCTGGATCATTTTCGTATCCGAGACCGTTCCTTCGTCAACGGTGATCCGGTCATCAGTCTGTCGGTTCGCCGCCAGAGCGGCTCCAACGTCATCCAGATCAAACAGGACATGCTGGAGGAAGTCGAGCGCATCAATGACGAGCTGCTCAACCCTGCCGGAATGCGCCTGGAGCTCTCTGCCGACGATGTAGTCTATGTGGAAGCCTCTATCTTCAATGTCTGGAAAAACCTGATCCTCGGCGCGCTGCTGTCAACGCTGATCATGTATCTATTCCTGCGCTCGTTCCGCGCTACGCTGCTTGGCGTAATGGGCATTCCGATCTGTACCATTGCTGCATTTCTCGGTTTGATGCTGTTCGGGCGCACGGTAAACGTGATTTCGCTGGCCGGGGTTGCCTTTGCCATCGGCATGACACTGGACAACAGTATCGTGGTGCTCGAGAGCATCGAGCTGGAACGCCGCCGCGGGCTTGACCGGCTGCGGGCCGCCATTTCGGGGGTACAGAAAGTCTGGCCGGCGGTGCTCGCCTCCTCGCTCACCACGATCATGGTATTCCTGCCGGTGGTGTTTATCACCGAAGAGGCCGGCCAGCTCTACTCGGATGTGGCCATCGCCATTGCGGCCTCGATCTTTGTCTCGATGCTGGTCGCGGTCACGGTGATTCCGACCCTCAGCGCGCGCCTTGAACTCAATTCTGCCACCCTCGACGAAGGCCGCCGCGAGCGTCTGCGCAAGGGTATCGTCAACAGCCTCGGCTGGTTGATCCAGACCCGTGTTCGGCGCTTCGGCATTATCATCGGCACGCTGGCGACCAGCCTGGCAGTCGTATTGCTGCTGACGCCCCCAGCCGAATACCTGCCGGAAGGGGAAGAACCCAAAACCTTCGCCTCGATGAATGCGCCACCGGGCTACAACCTGGAAACCATGCAGGGCTATGCCGACGAGCTGCAGGCCTACTTTCTGCCCTTCGTCGATGACGACCCGGAAATGTTCGCGCGCGGCGAAACTGAAGTGCCGGCGATGGCCTACATAAACATGAGCGTATCGCCGCAGAGTATTCGCATCATCACCCAATCAAAGGATCCCGGGCAGATACGCGATCTGATGGACGCGCTGGAACGTAAATATGAAACCTATCCCGGCATGCGCGCGTTCGCTGCCCGAGGTTCGATCATAAGCAGTAACGATGGCGGCACCCGCAGCGTCAATCTGGATATTTCCGGGCCCGACCTGGCATCACTCTACGAGGTCGCGCAGGCAGCCTATAGCCGCGCCGAACAGGTTTTCGATGATCCGCGCGTACAATCCCAGCCCTCCAGTCTATCCCTGGCGCAGCCGCTTCTGCAGATAAAACCCAACTTCGATCGCGCGGCAGAAGTCGGAATGACCACCGCAGATATCGGCTTTGCCGTCGCTGCGCTGACCGACGGCGCATTCGTCAACGAGTTCTTTCTCGATGACGACAAGATCGACATGTACCTATACAACCAGCAGGGTCCCAATGCCACGCTGGAAACCCTCGACAATATTGCAGTGCATACACCTGCGGGTGAGACCCTGTTGTTGTCCGAGCTGATGACGCTGGAAGAAACCGTTGATACCAGCACCGTCAGGCGCAAGGATGGCCGGCGAACCATTACCCTCAACATCATTCCGCCTCGTTCGGTGGCACTGGAAACCGGTGTTGCGAAAGTGCGCGAAGACGTCGTGGGTTATCTGCAGGAAACCGCGCAGGTACCGACGAATGTCACTCTTACCATCTCCGGTGCAGCAGACCAGCTGGACGCGACCCGCGATTCGCTGACAGACAACTACCTTGTGGCGCTGGTCATCGTCTACCTGTTGATGGTGGCGATATTCAGCCACTGGGGTTACCCGCTGCTGATCATGCTGACGATCCCGCTGGGGTTCGCCGGGGGAATTGCCGGCCTCGCCCTGCTCAATCTTATCGGTGAGGCGATGCAGGCTCTTGGGCTGGGTACGCTCAGCCAGCCTTTCGACATGATCTCGATGCTCGGCTTCCTGATCCTGATGGGTACCGTCGTCAACAATCCGATCCTGATTGTCGACCGCTCCACGCGCAATGTGCGGGATGAGGGCATGAGTCCAATCGAAGCTGTGCAGGAAGCCGTGGAATCACGCTTGCGCCCGATCGCCATTTCCAGCATCACCACGATCTGCGGCCTGGCTCCGCTGGTATTCCTGCCTGGAGCCGGGAGCGAGCTCTACCGCGGCGTTGGGGTGATTGTGATGGCAGGCATTATCGGTGCCACACTGGTCACTCTGACCATGCTGCCGGCCCTCACAGTCATGGTGCTGCAGTGGCAGGAACGCCACGGCAAAAAAAGTACGTGATACTTTTTTGACAATCATTCTCGTTAGCATTAGCATGCAAAGCATAGTGATTTTCTATGAGATCAATGCCATGTATGTATGTCTTTGCAAGGGTGTCACCGACAAGCAGATCCGGAATGCGATCAACGAAGGCGCGTGCAGTATGCGCGATCTGCGCCAAACCCTGGACGTGGCCAACCAGTGCGGCAAGTGCGGCCGGGACTGCAAGTCCCTGCTCAGTGAATCGACCCTCGCGGGCGCCTCTGGTCCTATGCATACGGCCCTATTTGTCGCCGCCTGATTGCTGATTTTCCTGCCGGGCGCCAGATCCGCCGCCTGATTATACCTGTCTGTTGCAACCTGCTCGCCGACGCACATTTGACAGTCCCATGCCTGCAATCCAAACTCTTGGCCTGAACGCACCCGAGGGCAGAGTCATGAAAGGCGACAAAAAGGTTATCCAGCATCTCAACACCATTCTTGGCTACGAACTGGTCGCCATCAATCAGTACTTTCTGCATGCCCGTATGTTGCAGGACTGGGGTCTGGACAAGATGGGCGATCGGGAATATCACGAATCGATAGACGTAATGAAGCACGCTGACAAGTTGGTTAAACGGATTCTGTTTCTCGAAGGCCTGCCAAATCTGCAGGATCTGGGCAAGCTGCTGATCGGCGAGGATGTGCCCGAGATTCTCCAGTCGGACCTCAAGCTGGAAATGAAAACACTGCCGGATTTGCGTGCTGCAATTGCCTATTGCGAAACGGCCGGCGATTACGGCAGCCGCGAAGTGCTCGAGAGCATTCTTGAGTCCCAGGAAGAGCATGTCGACTGGCTCGAAACTCAACTGAACCTGATCAATCAGGTCGGGCTGGAGAATTTCCTGCAATCTCAGATGTAAACGCTTCCTGATACCTGGTAGCGGCCCGGCATCACCCGTCGGATACCGCTCCCAGGGTCTGCCACCTTGTTCAGATGCATTAGCGCGCCTCCCTCCTCGCCCAAATATTCTGCTTCTTTGGTTGTCTTGCGCATCTGCTCTGCAGCTTCAGCTGTAAGCGCGGCGAAAACACCAAGACGTCTCATCCAGCAAAGCCTTTTTCGTTCCCCCTCGAGCACTGTCCAACGTAAATACATGTCTAAATGCAATGCTGAACTCGACACGAGCGGCCGCGTCACGGGAGCAGGCGGCCGGGCATTCTCCAGCGCCGCAGAACAGCAGCATGAGCCAGGTGACCGGCAGCGATACCCACTCGAGCAAGGGTGTTCCCCAGCAAACCCGAGGCGAGGCCGGGAATCCCGGCCACTGATTCTCCCAGGTGCTATTTCCTCCGGCCACTAGCCTGCGGCGCGGCGCACTGTTGCAAGCAGCGCCGCCGCTCCACCAAACAGGCCGGCGAAAATGCGATTGAGCAAGCGTTGCTGACGTGGAGAGCGCAACAACCGCAAAACCCGCGCGGCGAGCCCTGTGTAGCCGGCCATGACGATGAGATCAACGCCTGTCATGGTCGCCGCCATCACCAGATACTGTTGGGCCATCGGCGCAGCGGGATCCAGAAACTGCGGCAGCACAGCCAGCATGAACACCACGGCCTTCGGGTTACTGGCATTGATCAAAAAGCCGCGAAATACCAGGGCCAGAGGTTTGCCCAGCGGGCGCACATCGGCTTCTGAGGTCATATCGACAGGACGCGAGCGCCATTGCCGCACCGCCAGAAACAGCAGGTAACCCACGCCAAACCACTTGATCAAGCGGAAAGCCATTTCCGAGGTTGCCAGTAGCGCCCCTACTCCTGCTGCCACCACCGCTATCTGCAGCAGCAGACCCAGCTGGAGCCCGATGGCGGTCCAGTAGCCGCGACCGAAACCGTAGCTAAGGCCACTGGAAAGCGACGCAATGGCTCCAGCGCCGGGCGACAGGCTGATGATCCAGCAAGCCACCAGAAAGGCCAGCCAGGTTTCAATGTTCATTTGTTTCTCCTGGGAATATCCGATGCCGGGCCAGGCCCGAGCCCGAGGTACAACCTGCCGCATAGCATAGCGCGAACCGTTGATCGTCAGCTCGAGCGACAGTAGAGGTTTAGGCATTCAATCATGCCACCACAAAATTGACGTCAACACTTGACCAAGAACTATACATCTAATAATGTTTGTACAGGTTGGCAAATCGCCATCACCTGAACATAGGCCTGCACAAAGGAGCTACCATGGAAATTGTCAGTTTTGGATCCAATGATATCGAGAACTCACTTGCAAAAATGTCAGCCGGACAGCTGGATAAAGTTGCTTTCGGCGCCATCCAGCTCGATGCAACCGGCAAGATCATTCAGTACAACGCTGCCGAAGGCGATATCACTGGTCGCAAACCCAGCGAAGTAATAGGCAAGAACTTCTTCCGTGAGGTAGCTCCATGTACCAACCGACCCGAGTTTCAAGGCCGCTTTGCCAGCGGTGTAAAATCAGGCGACCTGAACACCATGTTCGAATACGTGTTTGACTATCAGATGAAGCCCACCAAGGTTAAGGTGCATATGAAGAAGGCGTTGACTGGCGATTCCTACTGGGTGTTCGTGAAGCGTCTCTGATTCCTTCCATCCCTTCAGACAGCCTGCCGAGGCCAGCTTGAACCCATTAGAACTGGATAGAACCAGCCTGCTGGTTGTCATTGTCTCGTTAGTGACTGATGAACTCAAAGCGCTACGCCACCAGTCTTCGCACCAGATTGGTAGCGAGCGGTGGAGTGCATCAACTCTGGTGGGCGAGGTGCAGGACACCAGCCTACTTCAGCCCGGCCAGATGGCTATTGGTGCAGATTCGCTGGAGTTGGTCAGCTTGGCAACGTGCGTTGCCACCTTCTTCAATATCTATGACAGCGGACTGGAAGATTATCTGTTGCGCTTCAAGACGCTTGGCGAATGGTCAGAGCTTGTCGAAGCGGCGCGCGAACGAGGGTCCCGCAATATTACCTTTGCTACCTCAGGCAGCACGGGAACGCCCAAGCAATGTCTGCAGCGATGGGACAGCCTTGCTGGCGAAACCGGTTTCTTTGCCAGCCATTTAGGTCCGGATGCGAAACAGCCAGCGGCCCGTATCATTGCACTCAGCCCGTGCCACCATATCTATGGCTTCATCTTCAGCGTTCTGCTGCCCGCGCACCTCAACCTGCCGGTGATTCGCGGCGCCAAAGCGCTCTCGGTTGTTCAGCGAGGTAAGCTGGAAGCTGGCGATCTGATCATCGGCTTTCCCTTCATCTGGCAGCAACTGAGCAGACAGGGCGCACAGTTTCCACCTGGAGTGACAGGCATCACCTCAACCGGTCCCTGTGACCCGTCGATCATTCGGGAGCTGCGAGACCAGGGACTGGACCGGATGGTCGAGGTCTACGGCTCGAGTGAGACAGCGGGCATAGGTTTCCGCGATGATCCGCAGGCGGCCTTCCGCCTTTTGCCCCGCTGGATACGCTGTCAGAGCCCGCACGCCCTTGCTGACAGTGATAACGGAGAGGAATACCAGCTGAGCGACAATCTGGACTGGGCAGACCAGTTCCATCTTCGCCCCGCCGGCCGCCGCGACGAAGCTGTCCAGGTCGGCGGCATCAACGTCTTTCCGGCCAACATTGCCGAACGCCTGCAGAACCTTCCAGATGTAGCGGCTGCGGCTGTCCGGCTTATGGCCCCCGACGAAGGTGTGCGTCTGAAGGCCTTTATCGTCCCAGATACAAAGCAGCATGATCGTGAGTCATTTGAAGCACGGCTACATGCCTGGTGCGCAAGAAATCTTTCGGCCGCAGAAAGACCCAAGTCATTCACTTTCGGTTCGCAGCTTCCATGCAATGCCATGGGCAAGCAAAGTGACTGGCCAATAGGAACCGAAGCCGCTTCACGCGAACCCTTCGGCGACCACAACGCCGGGCCTGGGCCACTAGCATAGCCTGCGTATCCGGGCATTATCAGCCTGCCTTCCACCGACCAGATCACCGGAACCCTTCCTGAGCGCCTATGTCAACCCTATCAGGATGCGGTGCCCCAGCGCATCGCCGTCGCGTGTTGGCGACCATGGACTTGTACAACCCTCATTTCCATTACGGGAGGCTCCATGAGAACCCCAAACCTGAAATGCACGACCCTGGCGATCAGTTTCATCGCCGCATCGCTGGTTTCTGCAACCGCTGCGGCCCAGACGCCTCGCATTGAACCTGATGGCTCCTGGATCAGCCTCAGTGGCGAGATAGAAAACCCGGGGCTCAACACCTTCGTCCTGAATTACGGCGACGGCTCCATTGTCGTCGAGATGGACGATTGGGATCGTGACGCTGACGCCGCGCCCCTGCTTGATGGTGACAATGTCACCGTTTACGGAAGGGTCGATCAGAACCTGTTCACCGATACTACCATTGAGGCGAGCAGCGTCTACGTGGAAAGCCTGGGCACCTACTTCTACGCCAGCTCCGTCGATGAGGAAGAGTTTGTCGCCTTCGATCTGACGCCAACGGTCCCGATCGTTGTCGGTGCTATTTCATATACCGGTACAGTTTCATCCGTCGATGGCCGCAAGTTCACGCTTAATACCGGCAACCGCAGCATTACAATCGATACCAACCCGATGGATTACAACCCGATGGATGAAGTCGGCTATCAGCAGGTAGAGGAAGGCGATGTGGCCAGCGTATATGGCAGCATGAATACTGGCGTCATCGGCTCGCGCAAGTTAATGGCAAATGCTGTGGTCACGCGGTACGACAATGCCCAATGAGCTACTAAGGAATAAAGTGGGAACTCCAGATGGTAGTACCTGTCGTATGAGCTGCAGGCCAAGCAGCCGAGGTATTTCTCTTTCGGCTGCGTAACCCCAAAAAGGAGATCCTTGTTATGGTCAACATCAAAATGCTTACCGCCGCTGCGGCTCTCGCTTCTCTTGGCATTGCTGCGCCAGCCATCGCAGAAGATACTACTCCGGACACCACTATCCATGAAGAGAGCCCCCGCGCCGGAACCGGTGTCAGCGTAGGTGCTGATCCAAAAGCAGTGAAGCACAACCGCGGTGAGGCGGATGACGCAACCGGTGATGACCGGATGAATCCGCAGGACGATGCCGAGGTGGATGCGTCGGAGACCGGTGAAGACGCTGCAGTACACAGCAGCGCATACAAAAAAACTTACCCTGATGAGCCTGAAGTAAGCGAGCTTGGGGAATAATAATCAGGCAATACTAAAAAGGGCCCCGCTTCGGGCCCTTTTTAGTGGGAGTGCCAAACTCGAAATCATGCCAACCCTGCCAGCAAGCCACCGGCGAGCCAGGCGACCGCGATAACCGAGAGCACGCCAAGCACCTTCTGAACCGTGCTCGCGCCACCACCACCATGATCATGCTCCTTGTGCTTCTGACGCATCTGCCACCAGAACCATGCCATTACAGCGGAAACCGCCAGAAAGATCAGGTTGAGCACAAACCCATAATTGAGTTCGAAATGATCGCGCTCGGCGACGGTTCTCACTGTTTCGTTGTCTGGTAGCAGATCCATCATGGCCAGGCCGTAGTGCATCGCGAGGGCCGCAAACACCAGGCCGCTGAGAAGCAGCGCAAGAATGTACAGCGACATTTTCCAGCCATAATAGGCCGCATTGATTCGCAGTACCGGCAAAACCACCAGGTCGGAGAAGATGAACGCCATCACGCCCGCAAAACTGACGCCATTACTGAACAACACTGCCGCCAGTGGGATATTGCCCATCGAGCCGATGAAGGTGAAGAACGCGGCCACTGGCCCCACCAGCGTCTGCGCCAGCAGCGCGAAGAATCCGGGGTCGCCCTCCTCTCCTGCGCCAATGAACAGACTGTGAAAAAAACTTTCCGGGACAAAGGCGGCGATGATGCCCGCGACCGTGAAGCCGATCAGCACATCCTTCCAGACCATCTGCCATTCCATGACATAGGTCATACCTATTTCCTGCCAACCTTCACGACTCCTGATCTTGGAGCGCCAGTCACCAACCTCGCCGTCGCCATTCTCTTCGTGCTTGTCGGCAAGCCTTTGACGCGCATTTTTGATCAGTTTGTCAGGGCGGGAGATGACAATGAAAGCCCAGGCGAAAAGAATCAGGATCAGGCCACCAACATATTCGGCGACGACGAACTGCCAGCTGAGAAAAATCGCTATGACAATACCCAGCTCGATCACCAGATTGGTCGATGCCAACATGAAGGCCATGGACGGCGCCAGCCCCGCCCCTTTCTGAAAAAGGGCGCGGGTCGTCGCCAGGGCGGCGAAGCTGCAGGAGCTGGAGATGAACCCGAAGAAAGTCCCGAGCAACATGCTTTTCGGGCCGGTTTCACCCATCGCCTGTTGCATACGCTTGCGCGTTACCAGCACCTGGATAAGGCTGCTTATCACGTACCCCAGCATGAAGGCCCACAACGCCATCCAGAAAAAACCCAGGCTGCTCATGGCAGCCTCATTCCACCGCTGCAAGAAGTTGTCCATCAGGCTCCTTTTGCCGACCATCGGTATTGCAAGTGACATTTTCAGGGTAGTCGTCCTGCCTGCCGGCTCAACCCTGGCCCTGTCGGATGCTTCCCATGAGCATGTGCTGAAACTTTAAAGCTTTCGCTACAGTGACTAAGCTGAAAGCAAAGGTGCATAAAGTTTCGGGATCCAAATCAGATGAAAGAAGAGGACATTGCGTTCTGTTTACCCCTGCTCAGACAGGCGAGCCATGTTGTCGTATTTAGCGGTGCAGGGGTGTCTGCCGAAAGCGGCATACCGACTTTTCGTGATGCTTTGACCGGCTTGTGGGCGTTACATGATCCAATGGATCTCGCGACGCCCGATGCTTTCGAGCGTGACCCCGCTCTGGTGTGGGGCTGGTACGAATGGCGTCGCTTGCAGTTGCGGCGAACGCAACCCAATGCTGCCCACATGGCCATAGCAGAACTCGCGTCCCGGGTCCCGCGTTTGACTCTGGTAACCCAGAACGTGGATGACCTGCATGAGCGTGCCGGTAGCACCGATGTGATCCACCTGCATGGCAATTTGCAGTCACCGCGTTGCTCGGTTTGCGCCGCGCTGCATCCCTTCAACATCCAGGCGCAAGAGAGTGCAGAGGAAGGTAGCAGGATCGAGCCGCCCAGCTGCGAGACATGCAACAACCCGGTGCGGCCCGGCGTCGTCTGGTTTGGTGAGTCCCTCCCGGAGCAAGCATTCCAGGACGCTTTTGATGCAGCGGGTGATTGCAATCTGCTTCTGTCTGTTGGCACCTCCGGAGTCGTGCAGCCTGCCGCGCTGATTCCCGAGGTTGCGCTGCAACACGGCGCCCATGTCATGCACGTCAATCCGCAGGCGACAACCCCTCAGCATCCCCGAGAAACCAGCATCAAGGGCCCCGCCGGCGTCGTACTACCGGCTCTTGTAGCAGGCGCGTTTGCCTGAGGTCTGGCTGAACAAAGCTGGTTGTAATTGTTGGCCGCAGGTCTGTCCATCTGCGCACCGTAAAGAAAAGGAGTCTTTTCTTCAGAGCTGCCGTCAAAAGTCTGAGCGCGTCGTCATTCCGGCGATGCGCGCAACCGGCTTGGGAGGTCAATGTGGATAGAGCACGGAATAAAGTAGTCGTTATAACCGGAGCTGCACTGGGCATCGGCAAGGCTGCGGCACTGCTTCTTGCCCGCGAGGGAGCGATAATAGCGGTCACCGACATTAACGACGACGCTGGCAACGAGGTGGTCGAGACAATAACGCAGGCCGGTGGAACCGCGCGTTACTGGTCCCTCGACACCAGCGACGAAAACCGGGTGCGTTCGGTATTCAACGATATCGTCGAACAGTTTGGAACCATCAACGTTCTGATCAACAACGCGGGTATTTCCGGAGTGAACAAGCCAACGCACGAGGTTACTCGGGATGAGTGGGTCAAGGTCATCGATGTGAACGTGAATGGCGTGTTCTATTGTACAAAGCACGTGATTCCTGTCATGCGCCAGGCGGGTGGCGGCAGCATTATCAACCTGTCGTCTATTTACGGCATGATCGGTGCCGCAGATCTGCCGCCATACCATGCCTCCAAGGGCGCTGTAACACTGATGACCAAGAATGATGCGTTGTTCTATGCCGAGGACAGGATACGGGTAAATTCAGTGCATCCCGGCTTCATCTGGACTCCGCTGGTGGAGCAGCTCGGCAAAGAGTCTTCCGAGGGGGTTGAGGCATTCCGCAAGGCGCTCGACAGCCGTCACCCATTGGGGCATGTGGGAGAGCCAGACGACATTGCCTATGGCATTCTTTATCTGGCATCTGACGAATCGCGCTTCATGACGGGCAGTGAGCTGGTTATAGACGGCGGCTATACCGCGAGATAGAAATTGACCAGGCGAAAAATGCGCTTGGGATGACGCGCGTCAAGGTGACGTCGCAGAGCAGTTGCCAATCTACGCTGGCTGCTCTACGGTGAAGATAGCAGCCAAGAAACTTCACAGCGGAAAAATGGAATCACACTATGATGCAAGTACTGATTAACAGTAATCAGATTGAAACCGCCAGCGTCTCGTTTCAGGAATGGGTGACCGCGGCCGTGACAAACGAGCTGGAGCGTTTCGACGACTTCCTGACCCGTGTTGAGGTGCACGTAAGCGATGAAAACGCTCACAAGTCCGGCGCGCGCGACAAGCGGTGCCAGATTGAAATGCGGCCAAGAGGTCATCAGCCGATATCGGTGACCAACCACGACGAGTCCCTTGAACTGGCAGTCAATGGCGCCGCGGAAAAGGCGCGGCACGCACTGGAACATATGATGGGCAAACTGGATGTACGTGGCACCTCACCCAAGATGGTCGAGGCTCCGGAAGATAACGAAGCGGCCCGCGAGAAGCGTGACGCGCTCCTGGAAGAGGATTTTCTCACCCAGGAACAACAACTCTGAAATGTCTTTATTGCCAGCCGGAGAGCAGCCCCCTGCTCTTCGGATTTGCCTGGACTACCCCCTGATTCTCCGGCCGCCGATTCCTGTTATCAATAATTGACGATGGCGCTGAACGATAGTGCTTCAGCAGTCTTGCGGTTGGGCCTATTGTCGATTCAGCGAGGCCACATACCCGCTATCTGTTTTTCCTTGCTCGATACCGGACCTGAGCTAGGATTCAGTCGTACACCCTTTTGCAACAGAGGATCAAATCATGTCCAAGGACAGAGAACTAGATATCATCGTTTACGGCGCCACTGGCTATACCGGCCGTTTGGTCTGCGAATACCTGAACAAGCAATACGGCGTCAATGGCGAAGTCAAATGGGCAATGGCTGGCCGTAGTCAGGACAAGATAGACAGCGTGCGCGACGAGATGGGTATCCCCGCCGACGTGCCGACGATTGTCGCCGATGCCAATGATCTCAACTCCATCAAGACCATGGTCGAGAACACCAGGGTTCTCCTGACCACCGTAGGGCCCTACCAGCTGTACGGCTCGGATGTGGTCGCAGCCTGCGCCAAAGCCGGCACCGATTACGTGGACCTGTGTGGCGAACCTGCCTGGATGCACGAAATGATCGCCAAGCACCATGCAGACGCCAAGTCCAGCGGTGCACGCATCGTATTTTCCTGCGGCTTCGACTCGGTGCCGTTCGATCTGGGCGCCTATTTTCTGCAGGTGAAGGCCAAGGAAAAGTTCGGTGCCCCCATGACCCGCATCAAGGGCCGCGTAAGGGCGATGAAAGGCACTTTCTCCGGCGGCACCCTTGCCAGTTTCAAGGCCACCATGGCGGCTGCCTCGAAGAAACCCGAAATGATGAAAGTGCTTGGCGATCCCTTCGCTCTGACGCCAGGCTTCACCGGTGCGAAGCAGCCCGAAGGTAACAAGCCGAGCTACGATGAAGATCTCAACAGCTGGTCCGCTCCGTTTGTCATGGCCACAATCAATACCAAGAACATCCATCGCTCGAACTTCCTGCTCGGCCATGAGTACGGCAAGGATTTCGTCTATGACGAAATGATGCTCACCGGCCCCGGCGAGAAAGGCGAAGCCACTGCGAATGCCGTTGCGGCGGACAAATCCATGGCCAATGACCCACGCAAGCCGGGTGAGGGACCTTCAAAGGAAGAGCGTGAAAACGGCTATTACGATGTGCTCTTCGCCGGCTCGAATGACAAGGGCGATAGCCTCAAGGTCAGCGTCAAAGGAGACAAGGATCCCGGCTATGGGTCCACCTCGAAAATGATTTCCGAGAGTGCTGTGTGCCTGGTCAAGAATCCCGATGCTGCTTCTGGTGGCATCTGGACACCCGCCTCGGCGCTGGGCTCGCTGCTGATCGATCGGCTGCAAAAAAACGCCGGCCTGACCTTCCAGGTCGAGGACTGAACCATCGCGGCTCCCTCATCAGAGGGAGCCCGGACAGGAGATCGTTTTGCATATAGTTAACGACTACAGCGAAGCTGTACCGGTGGAGCGTGCGCTTTATGCGGTCAGATTGCGCGACGGTGGCTGGAGCATAGCGGACGGCCCCGGAACCCAGTTGCTGTTGCCCGAACAGGTGGCACAAGCCGGCTATCACCTGCCAATACGGTTCGACACTCGCGAAGCAGCCACACAGGCGATCTTGAGCGGGCCGGAGGAGTCCTTCGATATCAACCCCGGATCCGGCTGGGTCGAGCATTGCCTTTCGGTGGGGGCCACCTTCTGCAAGGAGTATCAGCCACAACGCGGCCCCGAAGACAGTTCCAGCCGCTCCGGCTAACCGATAAGAACATCCTTCGCCTCATTGATCAGCGAGGCAAGATAGGTGCTCCCTCCCCGGTCGGGATGCATTTTCTGCATCATCTGCCGATGGGCCTGGACTATCTCCTCATGGCTGGCTCCCGGCTGCAGACCAAGAATTTCCAGGGCCTCCGCTTCGGTAAGCGCCCCGGCACGTGCTGAGCTACCTCGCTGACTCCGATCATCTCCCTGACCTGCCGCTGAATCGTCTTCACGCCAGGAGTCTCCGAAGCGCCGATCCAGATAACTCTCGAGTAAGCGTGCTGAATCGTCGTCATTCTCCCGGCAATATTGCAACAGCTCGATAAACTCCTGCTCACCCAGCTCCTCCAGAGCCCTGCCGGAGAACGACCCCTTGAGAACCTGGCCGGTCATATTCCCGCTGTCATGATCCAGCGTCATTGCCAGTATTTCGCTGGTGACTTTTGACTGATTGCCGGAACTGGCACTGCTGCCTCTTGAGCCCATTCCCGGTATGCCGTAGCCGCGGAAGATTTTCCCCAATAACAGGCCCGGTAATATCCGGCGAAGCAACGGAAACAGGCCGGCGAGTAGTGCCATGACAAGATAGAAGCGACCGGTCAACGCAAGTATGGCGACAACCGCTACGGTGCCCACGACGAGCAACTTGATAATCGAATTCTTGCGCTGAGGTGCCGGCAGGCTGCGTATCCAGATCCAACCGATACCGAAGACCAGAAACCCAATAACCAGCAGTGCCGCCATTTTTATTCCTCTGGAGGGGCAGTCCACGGCAGTCTTCTCGGACTGCTTCAATGCACTGCCAAAACGTATTCATCAGGACCGGCTGGCAGGATAGCTGTTTCCCACTATTATCAAACACCCTTGTCAGATTTGCTGACAAATGCCCAAAACAAAACGACCAGCTCATTGGCCGGTCGTCATTTAGTGCGATAGCAGTTGCGATGCTGATTAACCAGCAAGCTCAACCAAAGCGTGAGGAGGCCCTTTTGACTGCATCTTCAAGGTTATTATAGGCACTATCCAGGCCGCTCTTCACATCTTCCCAGGCCCCTTCGCTAGCGGATTTCACTTCATCGAACTTTTTCCTGACTGCTTTCTGCTTAGCTTGCATGTCGTCAATCTGATCCTGGTACTCGATCTTCGCATCGGCGCTGCTTTTCTTCGCCTTGGCTTTCAACTTGTCGATTTCGGCGTTCAGTTCATCGAGCTGGGCTTCGACTTTCTGCTGATAAGCTTCTTTCTTGCTCATGCGAGCACTCCTAATAAAAATGAATCTAAAACTAGGGACACCCGACCAGCCCAAAATGTTCCGGAAAGCCGACAACCGCCGGCACAGTGCCTCCCGGCGATCAACCATCAACCATCAACGACCGAAACACTTTCATCGGATCTGACTGGTAAGTCGTTTGACCTCGGAAGAGCTTCGATTGGTGTAATCCTTGAGCGCTCTACGACCACCGGAGGCATAGACAGCCACTGCACCTAGCAATTCCTTGAGCATCTGAGGGCTGCTGCGATCAAAGGGCGCATAGGCACCACCTGACAAGGTGCTGACCTGCCTGAATACCGCGCCTGTATGAGGATCACCGCCCTCCTGGAACATGAATACTGGCGTGCGCAACATGCCCAACTCACCGGCGGCATGGCAAATCTCATCGACAGACTCCTCACAGCAGTCACCAATGAATACGACCGCTTTGACCGGCCTGGAACGTGTCTCCTGCACTGCGTGTTGCAGCACGCGGCCTATCTGGGTGATTCCGCCAAGACATTGGACACCATTCATCAGTTTGAGCAGTTGCCGGGGCTGGTCAACGAAGCGGGTGGACTTGAATTCGCGAAAGCCGCGGTAGTAGCACAGTTGAATCGACAGACCGCCCAGATCCTGAGCCGCCAGGAAAAGCTCACTCTGCAGATCACTTGCCTGATCCCAGGTAGCCTCGCGACTGGCGGTGGCATCCAACGCGAAAATCAGTCGGCCCTGACTGTCGGTCGCAACCGGCAAAGACCGCACCTGGTCTATGAAGGCGTCGATCGAACGGGTATCAGAACGCGGCTTGACGGGCTTGTCGGACATACAAAGATTCCTCGGTTACCGGAACAAGGCGGCATTTCCTGGTCGCCTCGTCCCGATCCGGACTATTACTCGCGCTCGAGTTGCCGCTCGATGACGCCAGATAACTGCTCCCAGCTGGAGCGTGCCAGTGGAACGTTATCAACGATAACCGTCGGCGTACTCGACACCCGCAGCTGCCTGGCTACCGCAAGACTGTCCTCGACTTTGGCGCGCGGCTGCTCGCCGGTCAGGCACCGCTCGAAACGCCCCTCATGCAGCCCCAGATCCTCGGCATATGCGATGAACAGGTCTGAAGGATCGCTGGTAGCGCTCCAACTGGCCTGATTGGCAAACAGCGCATCGTGCATGCCCCAGTACGCATCCTGATTGCCTGCACAGCGCGCAGCTATCGCCGCAGGCATGGCGTTGCTGTGCTGCGCCAGTGGCATCTCGAAGAACACCAAGCGTACCTTGCCAGTATCTATGTATTCGCTTTTCAGCTGATCCATTGAGACTGCAAACCTGGCACAGGCTGGGCACTGATAATCGGCAAACTCGCGGACCACAACCGGGGCATCATCTTCACCCAGTTGCACACCGAAACGATCGACCTCGGCCGGAAACGGCGGGGCATCATCCGGTACCGTTGGCAAGGCAGCGGTTGGTCCGGTACCCGGGGTGGCCAGGTAGAACGCCAGTGCCAGAGCACCAGCCACAACCAAAACGACGACTCCCCAGACAAGACCATTGCGGCCGGCACGCTTGCGACGTTGCGGACTCGGCTCACCCGTTGCCTGACGACGCTTTGATTCACCCATCTTTGATTCCTCGGTTAAAAATACATGTACCCGCAGCTTAGCATCTACTTTTTGTGCAGGATCAATAACTCGCGCAACCGGTCCATACCTGCCACAACATCTTCCGGCGTGCCCTTAAGGCTCAGCTCCACCTCATGACGCCCATCGGCATTGGGCAGGCAGGCCAGACGTAGTCGGGGAAATTCGGCAAGCAGCTGTTCCATCAGCGGAATCAGCGGGCCTTCTGATGTATCGGTGAGAACCAGGGTCTGACTGACATACTGTCCGGGCGCCTGCAACCGCGCATAATCGTGGTCCAGCACCCATTCGACCATAGGCCAGGCCATACGCGGAAAACCCGGCACGAAGTGGTGATCACACATCGAAAAGCCGGGGATACGATTAACCGGGTTGGGAATGATCCGGCATCCCTTCGGAAACTCGCCCATACGCAGGTGTTTGGCATTCAGGCGCTCGCCCAGCTGGGCGCGGATCTCCATTTCCGCCTCGGGGTGCAAGGCAATCTCGACACCCAGCGCTGCTGCAGCGCATTGACGAGTAAGATCGTCTGGTGTGGCACCTATGCCGCCGAAACAGAAGACAATATCCCCGCGAGCCAGCGAACCCTCAATCGTCCGGGTAATCAGTGTGGCGTCATCGCCAATCATCTGAACCCAACCGATATCCAGACCGCGCTGGGCGAAGCGCGGGATCATTGCTGGCAGGTGCGCGTCCTGCTTGCGACCATTGAGCAACTCGTCGCCAATCAGGATGAGCCCGATAGTGCGACTGTTCAGGGTAGCACCACCAGGCGGTTGGACAGCTCGTTACGCTCATGTGTGCCCGGCACGTGCTGACTCAATTGCTCACCGCAGGATTCGATACAACCGAGAAAACCCGCCAGTACCTGCCCTTCGCGGACCTTCTGAGTAAAAGTTTCGACGATCGATTCCCAGACCGCATCATCGATACGACTGGAAATACCACGATCTACCAGAATTTCAACATACCGCTCGGCTTCGGATACGAAGATCAGCATGCCCGTGGCGTCACTCGTATGGTGCAGGTTGAGTTCGATAAACTGTCGCCGGGCCAGGTTGCTTGCCCGCCAGTGCCGCACCGAGCGGGGAATAAGCCGGGTAGTGACTGGCGGCAGGCGAAATACCAGGGCCAGCACAACAAAAGTTATCCACTGGGCCAGCAATAGTTCTGCCGCGCCCAGCCAGTCTGTCAGCAGCACCACCAGCCCGGGAATCAGCAACGCAATTACCCCGGCCCAGAGCAAGGGAATGTACTGGTAGTCATCAGCGCGGGCGGCCAGTACCGTCACCACTTCGGCATCGGTGTCGAGTTCGATGCGATCGATCGCATCGGCTACCTGCTGTTGTTCACTTTGCGTAAGAAGAGTCATTTGGAATCCATGATTGAGTTTACCAGCCGCCCGAGGCACCACCGCCACCGAAGCCGCCACCGCCACCACCGAAACCGCCTCCACCACCGCCGCCACGACCCATGCCGCCGAGTAGTGCTCCAGCCAGAATCGCGCTGCCGAAACCTCTGCCGCCGCGACCACCACGTCCACCGAACGCGCCGCGTATAAGTGAAAGCACTACAAACAGCAAAATGATGAACAGGCCACCGGGAGGCTTATCGCCCTCTTCGGCAACCGGTCGACCGCTGGCAGCGAGCAGCGGGTCACCACCGAGAACCTGAACCATCGCTGCGGCGCCTTCGGCGATACCCTGCTCGAAGTTACCTGCTCGAAAAGCCGGTGTGATGATGCTGTTGATGATTGCCGAGGACTGCGCATCAGTCAGGCGTCCTTCCAGTCCGTAGCCTACTTCTATACGAATCTTACGGTCATCGCGTGCCACTATTAGTAGCGCGCCGGTGTCTTCATCCGCCTGCCCTATACCCCAGGCACGGCCGAGTGCAACGCCAAACTCCTCGATGCTGCGGCCCTGAAGATCTGGCAGGGTAACCACCACAACCTGTTCCCCGGTCGCCTGCTCATGGGCGGCGAGCATCTGAGTCAGGCGAGTCTCTGTCGCCGGATCTACCATTTCCGCCTGATCGACCACACGCCCCGTCAGCTCAGGCAGCTCCGCATCGCCCACCGACGGCACCTGGGCAGCAGCTAAACCGCTGAGCAGAAGTAGAGCCACCAAATGCCAGGCTACGAGTAATCTGCGCATATTCATTCGAACTGCACAGCCGGTGCCTGCTCGGCGTCCACGGTGGTGGCTTCGAAGTTTTCGCGCAGCGGCATATCGCTGTACATCAGGCTATGCCAGATACGGCCGGGAAAGGTACGTATCTCAGTGTTGTATTGCTGAACTGCAGCAATGTAGTCGCGCCGTGCAACTGCAATCCGGTTTTCCGTACCTTCGAGCTGCGATTGCAGCGTCAGGAAATTCTGATTCGACTTGAGATCCGGATAGCGCTCCGAGACTGCCATCAGGCGACTCAGAGCTCCGGTCAGCTGCGCCTGAGCCTGTTCGAACTGCTGCATCTTGGCCGGATCATTCAGATCTTCGGCACTGATCTGGATCGACGTTGCCTTGGCCCGCGCCTCGACTACAGCAGTCAGCGTCTCGCGCTCCTGGCGGGCAAAGCCCTTGACCGTTTCTACCAGATTCGGAACCAGGTCCGCGCGGCGTTGGTACTGATTTTCCACCTGCGACCAGGCCGACTTTACCTGCTCGTCGTAGGTGGGAATGTTATTGATACCACATCCGGCGAGCAGGCTGCCGAGCAGAAGAACAAACGTAAGTCGCCAGGTAAAAAGATAATGGTGCTTGGACATGTTGTGCTTTCCATTTCATTGGCTTTCGCCCATTAGGGGGCATACCGACAACGATAATCGATGTCACGGTATGAAGAGCAGAACATAAAACAGCATCAGTTGAAAGCCAGCTGTTAGCGCTGTACCGGTGCCCGAATGCAATTCATGCTGAACTCATGAGGCCCTGAGGACGTCCCAATGAAACCCGATGACGCACCTTTCTTTCAACAATGTCCCTTGGCAGCGCTGGCCTCGCCATGACGCCCCTGCTTGCCCGCGCGCAAGGCGAGAACTCGACGCCCTGTATTGGCTTTCCGCAAACAGGCACAGGTAAACTGGAGCCTAACTTTCTGTTGGTTAGCCCCATGTCCTTCACCTCCCTCGGCTTGCTCGATCCACTCCTGCGCACGCTCGAACGCCTGAACTACCTTACGCCCACCCCAATTCAGGATGAGGCCATTCCGATCATTCTCAAAGGCCGTGATCTAATGGCAGCGGCTCAGACCGGTACCGGCAAGACTGCCGGCTTTGCCTTGCCCCTTTTGCACAAGCTGTTACAGGAAGGGCCGCGCGTCTCCGACAATCGCACCCGCGCGCTGGTACTTGTACCCACTCGCGAGCTTGCCGAGCAGGTTCTGCAGAGCTTCATTATGTACGGACAGGATGTACCGCTGCGCAGCTATGCTGTCTATGGCGGAGTCTCGATCAATCCGCAGATGATGGCGCTGCGCAAAGGCGTAGATGTACTAGTAGCGACGCCTGGACGACTGCTGGACCTCTACCGGCAGAACGCAGTGACCTTCGGTCAATTGCAGATGCTGGTGTTGGATGAGGCCGACCGCATGCTGGACCTGGGTTTCGCCGAGGAACTGGATCAGATATTCAGCGCACTACCGCGCAAGCGCCAGACGTTGCTTTTTTCTGCAACATTTTCAGAGGCGATTCGCACGCTGGGCAAGGAGCTGTTACGTGATCCACTAATGATCGACATCAGCCCGCGCAACGCGGCAGCGGTCACTGTCAAGCAGTATGCTTTGCCGGTGGACAAGAAGCGCAAGACAGAACTGTTCCTGCATCTGCTTGCACAGCGTGGCTGGGGACAGGTCCTGGTGTTCGCCAGGACACGCAATGCCGTGGACCAACTGGTCGAGGCATTGCAGAAGAAAGGCATCACCGCCGATGCGATCCACGGTGAAAGACCGCAGCCAGCGCGCTTGCGAGCGCTCGCCCGTTTCAAGGCGGCCGAGGTGCAGGTGCTGGTAGCCACCGATGTTGCGGCTCGCGGCCTGGACATCGACGCCCTGCCCCATGTGGTCAATCTCGATCTGCCAGTAGCGGCAGAGGACTATGTTCACCGCATCGGTCGCACCGGACGAGCGGGTGCAAGCGGCGAGGCAATTTCGCTGGTCAGCGCCGATGAAGTAGCCCAACTCGCCGCCATCGAAGCGCTAATGGGTCAGACCCTGCCACGCCAGGAAGAACCCGACTTTGTGCCCACACATCGCGTACCTGTTACTACGCTCGGCGGGCATATCGTCAAGAAACCGAAAAAGCCGAAGAAGCCTAAAATCGCCCCCGGCAAAGGCAAATCGAAGATACATCTGGGCAACTGGTTTGATGAGAGCTGACTGACAGCTTCGCACGGCTGAAAAACCAGCGAGGCGGCATACCGGTAGATCGCAGCAAAGCTTGCGGAGTGGTGCGGCAAGCCGCGCGGCAATTCGTCGACCACCAGCGAGTCATTGTCGTGGTCACGCCAGAAGGCACCCGCAGCAATGCTGACCGCTGGAAAACCGGATTCCATCATATTGCCCGTGCTGCCGGAGTACCGATTGTGCTGGCCACCGCTGACTATCAGCGCAAGGAACTGACCTATTCCCTGATCCTGCATCCCGGCGAGGATCTGGCAGCCGACATGCACCGCATCTATCAGTGCTTCGCCAACGTCCCCCCCGCCGGCATCCACAGCGGTTGTCCAGACCGGTAAAAATACTCTGGAATGAAAGAAACTCCGTCAAATAAAAGCGAAACCTAATGGCCATCATCATGCTCAGTTACATGCTGAATATGTACACAAACAAGAAAATCGACATCGCAATCTATTGCGGCAGCATCCTGGTGTTCGCAGCCACCCTGTGGCTGGTACGCAGCCAGAGCACGGTAGACGATGTCGACTACATGAAGGCCATGATTCCGCACCACTCCATCGCCATCATGACCAGCGAAAGAGCGCAGATTTCAGACCCGCGGGTACACAAGCTCGCCGAAGAAATAATTGAAGCGCAGCAGCGCGAAATCGCATAGATGCAATACCTGATCAACGATCTCGAGGGGAGAGAATGATGCGCGGCAAGCTTGTTCTGCTCGAGATGCAGGAAGCATTCGAACCCGCAAGGCTGTCCCAGCCAGCAGTACTGCTCGCCTACGGCGCCAGGATCGAACTGACCATGGCTCCCGCTGACGAGGGAGGTGACACCGAGGCGGAGCCTGAGCGTGCTGCGGATGTGGTGTTCTCACTGAATGAAGGCCTACGGGTCGGCTACCGCGGCTGGTACGACTGCCGCAGCACCAGCCAGTAACGCGGCGCGGCGCAGCGCGGCTCAGACAATAGCCCAGACCTCGATATTGTTGCGACGATCCACACTGTACTTGAGCCCCCGCGGTAGAGCCCCCGCCAGACCGAAACACTGCAGGTAATCGTCGACCCGCCCGACTTCTGCATCAGTAAGTCCCTGCAACGCATTGACCGCCCGCTGGAGCAGAAAAAGCAGATACGGCTCCACACCCACCTCGAGCGAAACGCCCTTGAAGGTCGTGCTGACCATACCCAATTGACGCTGTTGCGGCTTCTCGGTC
>NZ_JBFGFI010000008.1:0-67494 GCF_041579695.1 Halopseudomonas sp. | reverse complement strand
GGGTGGATCCGACTCATATCTTGTGTTCCGCACAGATGATTTCCGCCGAGCAGGCTTCTTTCCCGTCGACGGTTGCACGGCAGGCGAACTTCCAGATGCCGCGCTTGTTGCTCAAGTGCTGGGCTTCGAGCTGCAACTGATCTCCGGGCACTACCGGCTGCCGAAAGCGCAACTTGTCGGAGCCGACAAAGTAGTAGAGCGTACCGTCGGCCGGCTTGACGTTCATCATCTTGAAGCCGAGCAGCCCGGCAGCCTGCGCCATCGCCTCGATAATCAGTACGCCCGGCATAATCGGATGCTCGGGAAAATGACCGTTGAAGAATGGCTCGTTGACTGACACGTTCTTGTAGGCACGGATACTCCGGGATTCAAGATTCAGTTCCACGACCCTGTCCACCAGCAAAAACGGGTAACGGTGGGGCAGGTATTCCTTTATTTCCTTGATATCCATGTATTCGCAGGCCTTGCAGTAAAAAGTAGTAGGCGCCCTGACGGCGCGGCTCAGGACTCTGATGAGTCGTGAGAGTCCCGAGTCACCGCCAACAGCTCCTTTTCCAGCTGCTGAACCTTTTTGGCCAGTGAATCGAGCTGGCGGAAACGGGCAGCGCTCTTGCGCCATTCAACGGCCGGCTGCATCGCCGTACCGGAAGAGTAGGCACCGGGTTCGGTTATGGATCGTGTAACCATGGTCATGCCGGTGACAAAAACGTTATCACAGATCTCGATATGCCCGACCATGCCCACGCCGCCGGCAATGGTGCAGTGACGCCCAATGTGCGTGCTGCCAGAGATACCCACGCAGGCCGCTATGGCAGTGTGGTCACCTATATGCACGTTGTGGGCAATATGAATCTGATTATCCAGCTTGACCCCATCACCAATACAGGTATCGGCCAGAGCGCCGCGATCAATCGTGGTATTTGCGCCAATCTCGACATCATTGCCAACGCTCACACCGCCGATCTGGGCGATTTTCTCCCAGTGCCCACCATCGTTGGCGAAGCCGAAACCTTCAGATCCGAGAACGGCACCGGACTGAATCACCACCCGATCACCGATGTGCACATCGTGGTACACGCTGACGCGCGGCGCCAGCCAGCCACCGGAACCAATGGTCGAGCGCGCACCAACGAAGCACTGTGCACCCACCACAGTTTCGACACCGACCCGGGCGCCAGACTCGATCACCGCTCCCGGGCCGATACTGGCCGAGGGATCTATCTGCGCATCGGCAGCTACCACCGCTGTGGGGTGGACTCCGGCAACAGCCAGCGGCTTGGGATCGAACCGATGGGACAACCGTGCATATGCTGCGTAAGGATTGGCGACGATCAGCGCGTTACCGCCATACTCTGCTGCGTCGCTTTCGGTAAGCAGCACCGCTCCGGCGCGGGTCGAGCGCAGATACTTTCGATACTGGCTGCTGGAAAGAAAACTCAACTGACCAGGACCGGCATCCTGCAGGGTTGCCAGGCCGCCAATAACCTGGTCGGGATTGCCAACCAGGCGGGCATCGACCATGGCGGCAATCGCAGACAGTGATAACTGGAATGACGAACTCACCAGGTCGCTCAACGCGTTGAGTTCAGGCGCTCGATAACCTGACGCGTGATGTCGTATTCAGCCTTGACGTCAACTACCGCGCTGCGATCGATTACCAGGTCATAGCCGCCGCCCTGCAATACAGTCTCGACTGCCTTGTCGAGACGGGGCTTGAGAGTCTCGAGCATCTCGCGATCAGCCCGGGCCTTGGCCTCATTCAACTGCTTGGACTCGGCTTGAAAGTCACGCGCTTTCTGACGGAATTCCAGGTCGAGCTTTTCCAGCTCGGTCTGGCCCAGCTGCTCGCCATCGCGTTGCATACGTTCCTGGAGACGCTTGGCTTCCGCTTCCAGATTACGCAAACGCTGAAGCTGCGTACCGAATTTTTTCTCGGCGTCGACCGAATAGGCCTTGGCCGCGTCGGACTCCAGCAGCGCCATCTGATAGTCCAGAACGGCGATTTTCATCTCGGCTGAAACTGTGAAACTGGCCATCGCCAGTGCGGAAACCAATGCAACCTGAATAAACTTGCGCACTCTGAAGCTCCTGTTAACTGTATAGGTGGTCCCGGATCAGAATGTCTGACCCAGGGTAAACTGGAATACCTGTGTGTCGTCTTCCGACTGACTGTTCAGCGGCACCGCGAGGCTGAAACCAAGCGGTCCGAGGGCTGTCAGCCAGGACAGCCCGAGACCGGCGCTGTAACGAAGATTGCCAAGATCCACTTCACCGCAACCGGGGTTGTCTTCACCGTTGTTCAAGACTTCTCTGGTGCAGTAGGTGTCATACACGTTACCCGCATCCAGGAACAGTACGGTCCGCAGGGATCGCTGATCCTTGATGAAGGGCACCGGGAAGATCAGCTCACCACCGCCAACCATCTTGATGTTGCCACCGAAGGGTAACTCGTCCTTGTCCGGATCTGCCGTCGCTGGTGTGCTGCGCGGCCCCAGCGAACTCTCGCGGAAGCCGCGCACCGAGCCGATGCCGCCAGCATAGTAATGCTCGTAGAACGGCACGCTCTGGGTCGACCCGAAACGACGGGCAAAACCGAGATTGGCATGCAGACGCAGCGTCAGGTCTTCGGTCATCGGGAAATAATGCTGGGCGCGGTAATCTATCTTGTAGAACTGCAGATCGCTACCCGGGATGGTGGTTTCGAAATTCACACTCTGCGAACCACCGCGATCGGGGAAGACACCGCGGTTGAGTGTCGACTGTGACCAGCCGGCATTGAACTTGAAGTTGGTGAAGCTGTCCCCTTCCTGGTCGAGGAACTCATTGATTTCCTGAACAGTAAAGGTACCGGTCTGGATATCGTCCTGCTGGGCGCTCAGACCGAAGGACAAGCGCGAGGTATCACTGATCGGATAACCGATATTGAAACCACCGCCGTAGGAGTCGACCGAGTAACTTGACACATCAACGTTCAGCTTGTCGTAATCCGTCGCACGATAAAAGGCGTTGTAACCCATACTTACGCCGTCGACGGTGAAGTAGGGATCGAGAAAGCCAAAGGACAGGGCCGTCTGATATTCGGAGCGGTTGGCGCTAAGGCTCACCCGGTTGCCGGTACCGAAGAAGTTGTTCTGGCTGATCGAGCCGCCGAGGATAAGCCCGGTGCCCTGGGCAAAACCGAGGCTGGCGGTAATCGAGCCGGAAGGCTGCTCCTCTACCGTGTAGTTGACATCGATCAGATCGTCCGCGCCGGGTACCGGTACGGTTTCAACGTCGACTTCCTTGAAGAAGCCCAGACGCTCAAGGCGAACCTTGGATTGATCGATCAGGTAGGTGGAAGCCCAACCGCCTTCCATCTGCCGCATTTCACGGCGTAGCACTTCATCCTCGGTCTTGGTGTTACCGCGGAAGTTGATCCGGTTCACGTAGGCGCGCTTGCCAGGATCGACGAAGAAGGTCACACCGACACTCTGGTCCTCTTTGTTGATCTCTGGAATGCCGTT
Organism: Halopseudomonas sp.; assembly: GCF_041579695.1. Classification (GTDB taxonomy): domain Bacteria; phylum Pseudomonadota; class Gammaproteobacteria; order Pseudomonadales; family Pseudomonadaceae; genus Halopseudomonas. The sequence continues at coordinate 63,991 of NZ_JBFGFI010000008.1, read as the reverse complement.
GACGTTGGCGAAGGTATAGCCTTCATTACCCAGCCGACGAGTGATCAGTTCGGAAGTGGCTGTCATTACCTGCCGGGAGAACACCTGCCCGGGCTCGACCAGCAGCAGACCACGAACCTCTTCTTCGGCGACGATCAAATCGCCGGACAGGTTGACGTCGCTGACGGTGTACAGATCGCCTTCGTCGATATTGACGGTGACGTAGACGTTTTTCTTGTCAGGCGTGATCGTTACCTGGGTGGAGGCTATATTCATGTTGATATAGCCACGGTCCAGGTACCAGGACCGCAAGCGCTCAAGATCACCTGACAGCTTTTCGCGGGAATACTTGTCGTCGCTGCGCAGGAACGAAAGCCAGCCCGAGCTCTTCAATTCGAACAGATCAACCAGGTCGTCGGTGTCGAAGACGGTATTACCCACTACGTTGATGTTCTTGATCGAGGCCACAGCCCCCTCATCAACCTGGATCTTGATTGACACGCGATTACGCGGCTCGGCGATCACTTCGGTCTCGATGTCGGCCGAATATCGACCCTGCGCCACATACTGGCGCAGCAGCTCGTTGCGCACACCTTCCAGGGTCGCCTGCTGGAAAATCTCCCCCTCGGAAAGACCCGCCATACGCAAACCGTCCAGCAGAGCCTCGCTTTCAATCGCCTTGTTGCCCTCGAGCTCGATTGCAGCGATCGACGGACGCTCGACGACGGTAATAACCAGCACGTTATCTTCACGGCCCAACTGGATGTCCTGGAAGAATCCGGTACGGAACAGCGAGCGGCTCGCCTCTACCAGGGTCTGATCATCGACTTGATCGCCGATATTCAACGGGAGGGCAGCGAAAACGCTGCCGGCCGAGACGCGTTGCAGACCATTAAGGCGGATGTCGGAGATCCGGAAGGCGTCGGCAAGGGCAACTGGCGCGAGGAGCAGCAGCAATAGCGCAGGCAATAGGTAACGTTTCATGAAATCCGTTCTGGCTGACTGGTTAAATTCTATCCACCGCGTGCGGCAGCTCGTGTTCCTTCGTTCCGGGCTAGCTACCCAGGCGGCTGATATCGTTGAAAATGGCAAACAGCATCACACACGCTATCAATGCCACCCCAATCTGTAACCCCCAGGCCTGAAGTCGTTCAGACAACGGCTTGCCTCTAATCCACTCAGCCGCGTAATAAACCAGGTGACCACCATCCAGAACCGGGATGGGCAGCAGATTCAGCACGCCAAGGCTGATGCTCAAGTAGGCAATGAAGTTGAGAAAACTTTCAGGTCCCGACTTGGCCGAAGCGCCCGCCACTTTAGCAATGGTTATCGGGCCACTCAAGTTTTTTGCCGAGACCAGCCCGGTGAGCATCTTCTTCAATGACTCCAGGGTCAAGACCGTCATGTCCCAGGTCTTGCCCACAGCCACCGGGATAGCGACCAGCGGATTGTAGTCGATCTCGCGAATCATTCCCTCCGGCCATTCAAAGGCTGCCACACCCAGCCCGGCGAATCCGGAGACCTGACCGTTCTGTTCGCGCCCCTGAGGCACCAGATTCAGGGTCATGGGCCGGCCATCACGCTCGATTCCGATATCCAACGGGCGATCGGCATTGGCCTGGATCGCCGGAACTACCTGAGTAAGCCAGTTATCGACCGGCTCACCGTCAATACTCACTATCAGATCATCCGCCTGCAATCCGGCAGCCTCAGCAGCCCCTCCGGCGCTGACCTCACCCACCCGCGGCGGCACGTCCGGCTGCCAGCTGCTCAAGCCCAGCGCACTTATGGGATCGGGCTGGTCGGTGCCGCGCAGCCAGTCCGAGAGCACCAGAGTATAGTTTTGCGGCATGGCTCCGGCCGATTCGACAGCTTTTATCTGCATCTGGCCGGTTTCGCCCAGCCGGCGGATCAATTGCAGATTCACATCCTGCCAACTGCGGGTGGGAGTGCCGTCGACTTCGACCACCTCGAGACCCTGAACCAGACCCGCCCGCTCGGCCACACTGCCCGACTCTACCGGACCAAGCACAGGTGCCAGGGTGGTGATACCGAATACAGCAATCAGCCAGAAGGCAACGATTGCCAGCAAAAAGTTGGCAACCGGACCTGCCGCGACCACCGCTATACGCTGTTTTACATCCTTGCGATTGAATGCCTGGTCGAGCTCTGCCGGGTCAACTGGGCCCTCGCGTTCGTCGAGCATCTTCACGTAGCCGCCCAGAGGTATCGCGGCAATGGCGTACTCGGTTCCGCGCTTGTCATACCAACTGTAGAGCGCAGGTCCAAAGCCGACAGAGAATCGCAACACCTTGACGCCACAGCGTCTGGCTACCCAGAAATGGCCATATTCATGAATCGTCACCAGCAGACCCAGGGCTACGACGGTCGCCAACAGGGTGAATAATAGATCCATCCAGTGCCTCGCTCAGGGAAAGTGGATAGCGCGCATGGATCGGTCGATCAGCGCGGCTGTGGCAAAAATGGTTGCTCAGAAATGACTGTTCAGCCAGTTCTGCGCGTGTTCGCGCGCATGGCGGTCAGTCAGCAGGATGTGTTCCAGATCCTGGACGGATTCGGGAGCCATGCACTCAAGCGTATGCTCGATGATAACAGGGATATCGGTAAAACCAATGCGCCGGGCAAGGAAAGCCTCGACTGCAACCTCATTGGCCGCATTCAGAACGGCGCAGGCAGTACCACCAGCCTCGGCAGCCTGACGTGCCAAGCGCAGACATGGAAACATCTGCGGATCGGGCGGGCGGAAATCCAGCCGCGCCACGCTGAGCAGATCCAGCGGGCTGACACCGGAGTCAATGCGCTCCGGCCAGGCCAGCGCATAGGCGATGGGGGTGCGCATATCCGGATTACCCAATTGCGCGATGACCGAACCGTCGACGTAATCGACCAGTGAGTGCACCACGCTCTGAGGATGGATCACGATCTCGATCTGCGATGGCCGTACATCGAAAAGCCAGGAGGCTTCGATCAGCTCCAGACCCTTGTTCATCATGCTCGCGGAGTCGACCGATATTTTCTGACCCATCGACCAGTTGGGATGGGCGCAGGCCTGTTCGGGTGTCACCGACACAAGATCGGCGCCGCACATATCGCGAAAAGGTCCGCCGGATGCGGTAAGCAGAATGCGTCGAACACCGACATTCGACATCCCGCGTGCGAAGTCCGAAGGCAGGCACTGAAAGATGGCATTGTGCTCACTGTCTATCGGCAGCAGTACCGCGCCACTGTCCTTTACCGCCTGCATGAAAAGCGCGCCGGACATGACCAGCGCTTCCTTGTTCGCCAGCAGCACGCGCTTACCGGCGCGCACCGCCGCCAGGGTCGGACGCAGACCGGCGCCGCCAACAATCGCCGCCATCACCACATCGACCTCCGCGGCAGAAGCCACCTGCTCGAGCGCATCACAACCGACCAGCACCTCTGTTTCGCACCGGGCATCGCGCAGCCGCGCCTGCAAGGCCTGGGCCTGGTCGCTGTTGGCGACCACGGCATAGCGCGGGCGATGGGCCAGACACTGGGCCTGCAGTGCCTCCATGCGACTGTGACCGGTAAGCGCGTACACGCTGTAGCGCTCGGGGTGACGGCTTATCACATCCAGCGTGCTTACCCCTATCGAACCGGTTGCCCCGAGCACCGTTACCAGCGAGACACTCACGCCAGGCGCTCTCCGATCAGCATCCAGCAAAGTGCGAAGACCGGTATGGCTGCGGTCAGACTGTCGATCCGATCAAGTACACCACCATGGCCGGGCAACAGATTGCTGCTGTCCTTGAGACCCTGCTCGCGCTTGAACAGGCTTTCGGTCAGGTCGCCGACGATCGAGAAAAGCACTACCAGGGCGGCGGTCACCTGTCCCAGCAGTAAGGATGTCAGACCCCAGCCAAGATACAGCAGGACAGCAAAGGTCAGGACCTGGGTAAAAATCAGTCCACCGAGCAAACCCTCGACTGTCTTGCCCGGACTGACACGCGGCAGCAGCTTGCGCCGCCCCCAGGTCTTGCCGGCTACAAAGGCGCCGACATCCGCCGCCCAGATCAATACCAACACGCCAAGAATGAGCCACAAGCCGTTTTCCAGCGCGCGCAGCCATATCAGCCCGTACCAGGCAGGCAACAGGATCAACAGGCCGAACAGCTGGCTGATCATCGACCCGGCCCACAGCCCACGGCCTTTCGGATAACGGCTGATCAGTACCAGCGCCACCAACCACCAGGCCAGCGCGGGCAGCAACAGGTACTGAGCCGCCCAGGCATCGCGGTACAGACCCAGCATGAACAACGCCACCACCAACGCGTATACGATGCGACCTTTCTGACCTTCCTCCCCCGCCAGGCGCGCCCACTCCCATGCACCCAGGACCACAATTGCACCGACGAAAAGCGCAAAGCCAGCGCCCTCCAGCAACACAAACCCGGCGATAGCCAGCGGGGCGAGAATAACGGCTGTGATGATTCGCTGTTTTAGCATCAGGACTGCGCTCCTAGTATCTGCTCGCTGGTTTTACCGAAACGGCGTTGTCGGCGTGCGAAATCGGTCAGCGCCTCGCGCAGCGCGTCATGCTTGAAGTCGGGCCAGTAAAGGTCCGAGAAGTAGAGCTCGGCATAAGCCAGCTGCCAGAGAAGAAAATTGCTGATTCTACGCTCCCCTCCGGTGCGGATGCACAAGTCCGGGAGCGGCCAGTCAGCTGTACTCAGACAGGCCTGAAGGTCTGCCTCGGATATGCCATCCGGATCGACAGCGCCCTGCGCAGCCTTCAGCGCCAGATGGCGAGCCGCCTGGGCAATGTCCCACTGACCGCCGTAGTTGGCCGCCACGACCAGCGTTAGCCGCCGGCATTCTGCCGTGAGGGCTTCGGCATCGGCCATTGCCTTGCGCAGCTCCGGCGCGAAACGTGAACGGTCACCGATGATGCGCAGGCGGATGTCATTGTCACGCAGACGCCGCACTTCCCGGCGCAGTGCACCGAGAAAAAGCTCCATCAATGCGCCGACCTCGTCCTCGGGACGCCGCCAGTTCTCACTGGAGAAGGCAAACAGCGTGAGCACCTCGACGCCTTCCTCGGCACAGACTTCGATCGCTGCCTTGACCGCATCCACTCCGGCCTTGTGACCGGCGACGCCGGGCATCAGACGTTTGCGCGCCCAGCGGTTGTTGCCATCCATGATGATCGCAACATGACGGGGTACCGCTACACGCACGGCTGCAGTCTTGTCATTCATTGATAAGCATGTGGAATCCGGCCATCAAATAGCCATCAGATCCGCTTCCTTGGCTTCCAGCGCCTTGTCGATCTCGGCGATGTATTTGTCAGTCAGCTTCTGAATTTCGTCCGCAGCGCGGCGTTCTTCATCCTCACTGATCTCTTTTTCCTTCTGCAGATCCTTGAGTGAACTCAGCGCGTCGCGACGAATGTTGCGGACCGCAACACGGGCATTCTCGGCTTCGGAGCGTGCCGTCTTGGTAAAGCCCTTGCGGGTCTCCTCGGTGAGCGCCGGCATGGGAATACGGATGGTGGTGCCAGCGGTAGCCGGATTCAGGCCCAGGTCGGAAGTCATGATGGCCTTTTCCACAGCCTGGATCATGCTTCTGTCGAACACCGTCAGCGCCAGCGTGCGTGAATCCTCGACGTTGACATTGGCGACCTGACGCAGCGGCGTATCGCTGCCGTAGTAGGACACGATGACGCTGTCGAGAATGCTCGGATGAGCCCGGCCAGTGCGGATCTTGGCGAATGCATGGCCCAGCGACTCGACTGATTTCTTCATGCGCTCCTGCGCATCCTTCTTGATTTCGTTGATCATCATCAATCCTCGATCAATGTGCCTTCGGCGCTGCCTACCACTGCATTGAGCAGCGCACCGGGTTTGTTCATGTTAAATACCCGCAGGGGCATCTTGTGATCGCGAATCAGGCAGATCGCGGTCAGATCCATTACTTCGAGCTTGAGGTCCAGAACCTGGTCGTAGGTCAGACTGTCAAAGCGCTCGGCGTTGGGATCTTTCATCGGATCGGCGTTGTACACACCATCGACCTTGGTTGCCTTGAGCACCAGGTCGGCATCCATCTCGATACCACGCAAGCAGGCCGCAGTATCCGTGGTGAAGAACGGATTGCCTGTACCAGCGGAGAATATTACCACGTCCCCACCGGCAAGATAGCGCATCGCCTTGCGTCGATCGTAGTGCTCGGTGACGCCTTCCATGGTAATGGCCGACATTACGCGGGTCTGGATATTCGAGCGCTCCAGCGAGTCGCGCATGGCGAGGGCGTTCATCACGGTCGCCAGCATACCCATATGGTCACCGGTGACCCGGTCCATGCCCGCAGCGTGCAGCGCAGCGCCACGGAACAGGTTACCGCCACCGATGACCAGCCCGACCTGCACGCCGATACCGATCAGTTGACCGACCTCCAGCGACATGCGATCCAGTACCTTGGGGTCTATGCCAAACCCTTCGGTACCCATCAGGGCTTCACCGCTTAGCTTGAGTAGGATTCGTTTGTACTTGGGCTGGCGACTGCCGGGTACCTGGGCCATCTTGACTCTCCTGCTGGGAATGGCGAAACGCTCAACAAGTTACAGCCGGGCGGCAGACACCATACCGACAATTGCTGACCATGCCGGCTGCTACTTGTTCAGAGTTTCCTAAAAAAGAGGCTTCACGCCTGCGCGGGAAGCCTCTATCTGAAACTGTACTACAGGCCACCTCGCGGGTGGCCTGTGATGCGCCGTTCCGGTCGCATGCTCACTGCTTGGTCGCCGCCACCTGCGCAGCCACTTCGGATGCGAAGTCGACTTCGCCACGCTCGATGCCCTCACCAACTTCGTAGCGCACGAAATCGATAATTTCTGCACCGGCTTTCTTCGCCAGCTCACCGACCTTGACGTCCGGATCCTTGATGAAGGGCTGCTCGATCAGGCTGGCCTCGGAAAGGAACTTGTTGATACGGCCCTTGACCATATTCTCGACAATATTCTCCGGCTTGCCGGCGATCTTCTCGGCGTTCAGTGCCAGGAAGATTTCCTTTTCCTTGGCTACGGCGTCTGCAGACACTTGGGTCGGGTCAAGGAACTGCGGGTTGCTGGCAGCCACGTGCATGGCAATATCCTTGGCCAGTTCAGCGTTGCCACCCTTGAGAGTGACCAGTACGCCGATGCGGTGACCGTGCAGGTAAGCACCGACCACATCGCCTTCAACACGGGTCAGACGACGGATATTGACGTTCTCGCCACACTTGGCGATCAGCGCCTCACGGGAAGTTTCCTGCTCGGCGATCAGCGGCGCGGCGTCGGTATAACCGGCAGCAACAGCTTTTTCCAGGCTTTCGTTGACGAAGTTCTTGAAATCGTCCTGCAGGGCCAAGAAGTCGGTCTGGGAATTGACTTCGATGATCACGCCGCTCTTGCCATCGTCCGCTACCTTGGCAGCAATAGCGCCTTCAGCAGCGATGTTGCCAGCCTTCTTGGCCGCCTTGATCGCGCCCGCAGAGCGCATGTCGTCGATCGCCTTCTCGATATCGCCACCGGCGGCTTCCAGGGCTTTCTTGCAATCCATCATGCCCTGGCCAGTGCGCTCGCGCAGTTCCTTGACCATAGCTGCAGAAATCTGTGACATGAGTTGTTCCTCTAGCTTGCTTGATTTTAGGCTGCCCGTTGACGGATCGGCAGCCGTATCATGTTGCGTTCACTACATTGCAAAAAGGGGGCATGGCCCCCTTTTCGTAACGGCTCCAATGACTGAAAAAGCCTCAGCCCTGGGAAGCCTCGGCAGCCGGACCAGCCTCTTCGACGAACTCGTCACCGGCGCCACCGTTGTTCTTGCCGCTCAGTACCGCGTCAGCCATGGCCGCCGCATACAGCTTGATGGCGCGGATAGCGTCATCGTTGCCGGGAATGACGTAATCGACGCCGTCCGGGCTGCTGTTGGTGTCGACAATGCCGATAACCGGAATGCCCAGCTTATTGGCTTCGGTGATGGCGATGCGCTCGTGCTCGACATCGATGACGAACATCGCGTCGGGCAGGCCACCCATATCCTTGATACCACCGAGACTGCGATCAAGCTTTTCCAGATCGCGGGTGCGCATCAGCGCTTCTTTCTTGGTCAGCTTGGTAAAGGTACCGTCCTCTGCCTGGATTTCCAGGTCGCGCAGACGCTTGATCGATGCACGGATGGTCTTGTAGTTGGTCAGCATGCCGCCCAACCAGCGATGGTCGACGTAAGGCATGCCGGCACGGGCCGCTTCTTCAGCGATGATCTTGCTGGCAGCGCGCTTGGTGCCGACGAAAAGAACCTTGTTCTTGCCAGATGCCAGCTTCTCGACGAAGGTCAAGGCATCCTGGAACATCGGCATGGTCTTTTCGAGGTTGATGATGTGAATCTTGTTACGAGCGCCGAAAATGTACTTGCCCATTTTCGGGTTCCAGTAACGGGTCTGGTGGCCGAAGTGCGCACCGGCCTTCAGCATATCGCGCATAGATACTTGAGTCATGACAGCTCCAATGTATATCGGGTTGAGCCTCCACGCATCCCATTGTCCAACCCCTTGGGGCACCCAGGACAACGTGTCGATACGTGTGTGGTTTCGGTTTAGGCCTGACGATCTTTGTTCAGGCGCGGCGCTTTATACCATACATAAGGTAACGAATAAAGGCGCAGATGCCCGGCGGTCATGCTGGCCGACCCTCAACAGCGCGCGGCATGTCTGTTAAACTGCGCGATTGATTCCTTCGCCAGCCGGCGTGACAACCGACAGCGTCCAAAACGAGAGATACCCGCAATGACCGTTACCATCAAGACCCCGGAAGACATAGCTGGCATGCGCGTTGCCGGTCGCCTGGCGGCCGAGGTGCTGGAAATGATCGGCGAACACGTCCGGCCCGGCGTTACCACTGAAGAACTGGACCGGATCTGCCACGACTATATTGTCAATGTGCAAAAGGCCATACCCGCGCCCTTGAACTACGGTGGCGCTCCCGGTCGCATCCCATTCCCGAAGTCGATCTGTACCTCGATCAATCATGTGGTGTGTCATGGCATCCCGAACGAGAAGCAGCTCAAGAGTGGTGATGCGCTGAACATCGACGTCACCGTGATCAAGAATGGCTACCACGGTGACACCAGCAAGATGTTCCTTGTTGGCGAGACGCCGGAATGGGTCCAGCGCCTGGCCCGGGTTACCCAGGAGTGCATGTACAAGGGTATCGAAGTGGTCCGTCCCGGCGCTCGCCTCGGCGACATCGGCCATGTAATTCAAGAGCATGCCCACGCCAATCACTTCAGCGTGGTGCGCGAATACTGCGGCCACGGCATCGGCAAGGTTTTCCATGAGGACCCGCAGGTTCTGCATTACGGCCGCCCCGGTACCGGCATGGAGCTGAAAGAAGGCATGACCTTTACCATCGAGCCGATGATCAATCAGGGCCGCCACGAAACTCGCCTACTGGGCGATGGCTGGACCGCGATCACCAAGGATCGCAAGCTGTCCGCCCAGTGGGAACACACCATCCTGGTCACGGCCGATGGCTATGAAGTATTGACACGTCGCCAGGAAGAAAGCTTCCAGTAACCGACTTGCGGGGTAGCCCTGTGGATAACGAATTGTTCGATCCTGGCCAGTTCCAGGCCGAACTGGCATTGAAGAGCAGCCCGGTCGCTGCCTTCAAGAAGGTCATTCGCAACGCGGATACCGTGCTGCGCGCGCGCTTCGAAAGTGGCCGCGACATCCACCAGCTGATTCACGAGCGCGCCTGGTTCACCGACCATATCTTGCGCAAGGCCTGGTCGATCCAGGCCACCACGGAAACGCCGGGCATTGCGCTGCTCGCGGTCGGCGGTTACGGCCGCGGCGAATTGCACCCGCACTCCGATATCGACCTGCTGATCCTGCTGCGTGAAAGCAACACCGATGCCTACCGCGAATCGATCGAACAGTTCCTGATGCTGCTCTGGGACATCGGACTGGAGGTCGGTCAGAGCGTACGCTCGATCAGCGAATGCCAGGACGAAGCGCGCAACGATATCACCGTGATCACCAATCTGATGGAGTCGCGCACCCTGTCAGGCGACGAAAGCCTGCGCCAGGCGATGATCGAAGCACTCAGCGCCCAACATATGTGGACGGACGCCGAATTCTTCCGCGCCAAGCGCGCCGAGCAGCAAAAACGTCACGCCAAGTTCAACGATACCGAGTACAACCTCGAGCCCAACGTCAAGAGCTCGCCGGGTGGTCTGCGCGACATCCAGACCATCGGCTGGGTGGCGCTGCGGCATTTCGGCACCAATGATCTGCGTGAGCTGGTCGACCGGGGTTTTCTCAATGAGCCCGAGTACGGCATCCTCACCGCCGGCAGGGCCTTCCTGTGGCAGGTGCGCTTTGCCCTGCACAACCTGGCCGGACGTGCCGAGGACCGCCTGCTGTTTGATTACCAGCGCACGCTGGCCAAACTGCTCGGCTACGAAGACAACGACAGCAAGCTCGCCGTCGAACGTTTCATGCAGAAGTATTATCGGATCGTCATGTCGCTGTCCGAGCTCAATGACCTGCTGATGCAGCATTTCGAGGAAATTCTGCTGCGCGACGCCGAAACCACCCAGATCGAGCCGCTGAATTCACGCTTCCAGGTACGCAATCACTATATCGAGGTGACCCACCCCGAGGTCTTCAAGCGCACACCGTTCGCGCTGCTGGAAATTTTTGTTCTGATGGCGCAGAACCCGGAAATCCGCGGCGTACGGGCTGACAGCATTCGTCTCTTGCGCGATCACCGGCGCCTGATAGACGACAATTTCCGCGCCGATATCCGCAACACCAGCCTTTTCGTCGAGCTATTCCGCTGCAAGGAGGGCATTCACCGCAACCTGCGCCGGATGAATCGCTACGGCATCCTCGGACGTTATCTGCCGGAGTTCGGCAAGATCGTCGGCCAGATGCAGCACGACCTGTTTCACATCTATACCGTCGACGCCCACACACTCAACCTGATCAAGCACCTGCGCAAGCTGAATCAGCCCGAGTATCAGGAAAAATACCCACTGGCCTGGCGCATCTTCTGCCGCCTGCCCAAACCCGACCTGCTTTACATGGCCGGGCTGTATCACGACATCGCCAAGGGCCGTGGCGGCGATCACTCGGAACTCGGTGCCGTGGACGCGATTGCGTTCTGCCAGCGTCACCACCTTCCCGCCTGGGATACCCATCTGATCAGCTGGCTGGTCGAGAACCATCTGATCATGTCGACCACCGCGCAGCGCAAGGATATTTCCGACCCGCAGGTGATCCACGATTTTGCCGTGCACATCGGCAATCAGGTACGGCTGGACTACCTCTACGTGCTGACCATTGCCGACATCAATGCAACCAATCCGACACTCTGGAACTCCTGGCGTGCCTCGCTACTGCGCCAGCTGTACACCGAGACCAAACGCGCCTTGCGCCGTGGCCTGGAAAACCCACCGGATCGAGAGGAGCATGTGCGCCAGACCCAGCATGCAGCGCTGGATATCCTGGTACGCAGCGGCGTCGAGGAAGAGGACGCCGAGGAACTGTGGGAACAGTTGGGCGAAGACTATTTCCTGCGGCACACGGCCAGCGACGTCGCCTGGCATACTGAGGCGATCGTGCAGCACCCTGACCGTAACGGCCCGCTGGTACTGATCAAGGAAACCGCCCAGCGCGAGTTCGAGGGCGCCACGCAGATATTCATCTACACGCCAGAACAGCATGACCTGTTTGCCGTGACCGTAGCGGCGATGGACCAGCTCAACCTGAGTATTCAGGATGCGCGCATCATTACCTCCACCAACCGCTTCAGTCTGGATACCTACATTGTTCTCGACGCCGACGGCAGCTCGATCGGTGACAGCCCGGAGCGCATTCGCCAGATCAAACGCGACCTGATGGACGCGCTGGCCGATCCCGACGCCTACCCCTCGATCATCCAGCGCCTGGTGCCTCGGCAACTCAAGCACTTCTCGTTCGCGCCGGAGGTGACCATCTTCAATGCGCCGGAGCGCCAGCACACGATTCTCGAACTCAGCGCACCGGATCGCCCCGGCCTGCTGGCGCGCATGGGCCGCATCCTGCTGGATTTCGACATCAACGTGCAGAATGCCAAGATCGTCACGCTGGGCGAACGGGTAGATGACGTGTTCGTGCTGACCGATGCCAATAATCAGGCGCTCTCCGACCCCGAGCTGTGCCGCAGGCTGCAAAACACCATTGTCGAGACGCTCGGCAACAACAGCGATCAGGCCGAGCCAACCTTGCCAAACCAGATCGTGATCTGAGGAAAACACCGCATGAATACCGATCTGGAACGCCTGCAACCCTATCCGTTCGAGAAATTGCGCGCGCTGATTGCCGATGTAACGCCCAATCCACAATTGCGGCCGATCGCACTGTCGATCGGCGAGCCCAAGCACCCCTCACCGCCCTTCGTGCTGCGCACACTGGCAGACAATCTCGACAAGGCCGCGGTGTACCCGACGACCCTGGGCATTGCCAGCTTGCGCCAAGGCATTGCCGACTGGCTCAAGTGCCGCTTTCAGCTCACGCAAGTTGATCCGGCCGCCCAGGTGATCCCGGTCAACGGCACACGCGAGGCACTTTTCTCGTTCACCCAGGCAATGGTCAGACGCGATGCCGAGGGGCTTGTAGTCAGTCCCAATCCGTTCTACCAGATCTACGAGGGCGCGGCCTTTCTCGCAGGCGTGGAGCCGCACTACCTGTCCTGCGACCAGAGCAACGGTTTCATACCCGATTTCGATCAGGTACCCGAAGCCGTCTGGCAGCGTTGCCAGGTACTTTTCATCTGCACGCCGGGCAACCCCACTGGCGCAGTGATGCCGCTGGCCACGCTGCAGCAACTGATCGAACTGGCCGATCGGCATGATTTTGTCATCGCATCCGATGAGTGCTATAGCGAGATCTACACGCCCGGCGCTGCTGCCCCTGTCGGCCTGTTGCAGGCCTGCGCTGCGATGGGCCGCGATGACTATGCGCGCTGCGTGGTATTTCACAGCCTGTCCAAGCGCTCTAACCTGCCCGGCCTGCGCTCGGGTTTCGTCGCCGGCGATGCCAGCCTGCTTGCGCCGTATCTTACCTACCGTACCTACCATGGCTGCGCGATGCCTATCCAGAGCCAGATGGCCAGTCTCGCTGCCTGGCAGGATGAGGATCATGTGGCCGAGAACCGCCGGCAATATCAGGCCAAGTTCGATGCCGTACTGGACATCCTCTCTGGGGTTCTGGATGTCGAGCGACCGGATGCCGGCTTCTATCTGTGGCCGCGCACACCCGGTGACGATCGAGAGTTTACCCGGCGACTGCTGGCCGAGCAGAATGTGGCAGTGGTACCCGGCAGTTTCCTTTCCCGGGAAATTGACGGGTATAATCCCGGCGCCGGGCGAATCCGCATGGCGCTGGTCGCCCCTTTGGCAGACTGTATAGAGGCGGCGCAACGTATTCGCCAGTTTATCGAGGGCCAGAGCAGATGATCACGCTGTACGGTATCAAGGCCTGCGACACGATGAAAAAGGCACGCACCTGGCTGGATACACAGGGCGTCGAATATCGCTTCCATGATTACAAGATGGAAGGCATCGGCGCGGACACGCTGAGCGCCTGGTGCAGCGAGCACGGCTGGGAAATCATCCTCAACCGACAGGGCACGACCTTTCGCAAACTCAGCGAAGCGGAAAAAAGCGACATCAGCACGGACCGGGCCATTGCACTGATGCAGGCCAACCCGTCGATGATCAAAAGACCGGTACTGGATATCGGCTCACGGCGCCTGGTGGGGTTCAAGCCGGACCTCTATGCCGCCGCATTCGAATGATCCACGCACTAACAGAATCCAAGGAATAACGAATGAGCGAATGTTTCAGCCTGGCTTTCGGCATTGGCACCCAGAATACCGCGGGCGACTGGTTGGAGGTGTATTACCCCCAGCCCCTGCTCAATCCCGAGCCTGCAATGGTCAAGGTGGTTGCTGAGCAGCTCGGCTACAGTGGCGGCAATCAGGCCATCGCGCTGACCCCGGCGCAGTGCCGCAGCCTCGGTGCCGCCCTCGACAAGGCTGGATTGGCTGACGCTGGCGCCATGGTGACCCAGCTCGAAGGCAGCAACCGCCCCCTGGTGGCTACCATCCTGGAAACCGATGCAGCTCCAGTTTCAACGCCCGAGGCCTATCTCAAGCTGCATTTGCTTTCCCACCGGCTGGTCAAGCCTCACGGAGTGGTGCTGGCCGGTATCTTCCCGCTGCTGCCGAACGTAGCCTGGACCAACCAGGGTGCGATCGATATCAACGAACTGCCCCAGCGCCAGCTCGCCGCGCGTATGGCCGGCGAGATGCTCAGTGTTTTGAGCATCGACAAATTCCCGTCCATGACCGACTACGTCGTGCCCGCAGGCGTGCGTATTGCCAACACCGCCCGAGTGCGCCTGGGCGCCTATGTCGGCGAAGGCACCACCGTAATGCATGAAGGTTTCATCAACTTCAATGCCGGTACCGCAGGCACTAGCATGGTCGAAGGCCGCATTTCTGCCGGCGTCTTCGTCGGCAAGGGCTCAGACCTGGGCGGCGGCTGTTCCACCATGGGTACCCTGTCGGGTGGCGGCAACATCGTCATCTCGATCGGTGAAGGCTGTCTGATCGGGGCCAACGCCGGTATCGGTATTCCCCTGGGCGATCGCTGCACTATCGAAGCCGGCCTGTATATCACCGCCGGCATCAAGGTCGCCCTGCTGGACGATGCGGACAACCTGGTGGAGATCGTCAAGGCCCGCGAACTGGCCAGCCAACCCGACCTGCTGTTCCGCCGCAACTCGCAGACTGGCTCAATCGAGTGCAAGACCAACAAGAGTTCGATCCAGTTGAACGAGATGTTGCACGCGCATAACTAAGCTGGGAGCCGCAAGCCAGGCTTGCGTGCTGCACTCGATGTAAAAAAGCCCGCTCCGATTATTCGGGCGGGCTTTTTTTGCTTTTGATTTTTTGCTTTACGCTTCGGCCTTCGAGCCTCCCGCTTCAAGCTTACTTTTTACGACTCAATATCCGGTCAACCAATCTCGCCGCGACGACCAGCCCGAAGGTGCCGGTAACCATCGATACGGCGCCCAGGCCGCCTTCACAGTCGAGCTTGACGGTTTCTCCGGCAAAGGTCTTCTCGCGGCAAAAGGTGCCATCCGGCGCCGGATAACGCAGCTGTTCGGTGGAATACACGCAGGGGACGCCAAAACTGCGTTTGCTGCCCGCTTTCGGGAAGTTGTGGTTGCGGCGCAACTGGGAACGGGCCTTGGCGGCCAGTGGGTCGTTGGTGGTTTTCGACAGATCAGCCACCGTGACCATCGTCGGATCTACCTGCCCCGCAGCGCCGCCGGCGGTCACAATCGGAATGCGCCGGCGCCGGCACCAGGCGATCAGTTCCACCTTGGATTTCACACTGTCGATGCAATCGGCAACGCCATCGAGGTCTTCGGTAATGTAATCCGGCAGGGTGCGGTCGGTAACGAAATCGACCACCGCGCGCACCTCGCAATCGGGATTGATCGCGCGCAGCCGCTCGGCCATTACCTCCACCTTTGGCCTGCCGATCTGGCCGGTCATCGCCGGCAGCTGGCGATTGGTATTGGTCTGACACACCTCATCCAGATCAATCAGGGTGATACGGCCTATGCCCGTGCGGCCCAGCGCTTCGGCAGCCCAGGAGCCCACGCCACCGATGCCGACCACGGCGATGTGGCTGCCCCGCAGCTGCTCGAAGGCGTCGCGCCCATACAGGCGAGCGATCCCGGCAAAGCGCGGGTCGTCGGTAGTCGGGTCTTCTACTGCAATATCTCTGGCCATGGGCACCTCGGTCAAAACAACGACCAATTATAGCCCAGCTGAGTCGCCCCAGCGCACAGACCGGTATCACTCACTGGTGTTAACATGCAGGCCGCAATTACCTGCCTGGAGCTCCCATGGGCCTGTTGTTTGAAGAAATCGATATCCAGCCCTCGGCCATAGGCGAGATATCCCTGCGAAGACGCCGCATACCCGCGCTTGGTGACAGGGACATCTACGAGGTCAAACTCGGCGAGGAATTCCTGATGTCGAGCATGTTCTATGAAGCCGAAATAGCCCTGGCCGACCTGGGCCTGGCAGCCGTCGCAGGGGAAAGCCTGGATGTGGTGGTCGGCGGTCTCGGGCTGGGCTATACCGCGGTGGCAGCGCTGAGGGATGAACGTGTCCGCGAGTTGTTGATCGTCGATTATCTGGACACGGTAATTCGCTGGCACCAGCAGGAGAAGGTGCCCCTGGGCAAGGAGCTCAATGCCGACCCGCGCAGCCACTATGTACACGGCAGCTTCTTCGATCTCGCCGTCGACGAGGGCAGCGGATTCGATCCGCAGCAACCCGGGCGGCTATTCGATGCAATATTGCTGGACATCGATCATTCGCCCCGCGCCCTGCTGCACCGGTCCAATGCCAGTTTCTACACCGTTGAGAATCTGACCCTGATGAGCCGGCAGCTGAAAGCCGGCGGGGTATTTGCGCTCTGGTCCCAGGATCCGCCGGATGCGGAGTTCATGCAGGTGATGGAAACCGTTTTCAACCATAACGCCGCCCATGTCGTGCCCTTCTTCAATCCGTTCCAGAACGGTGAAGCGACCAATACCATTTACGTTGGAGTCAAAGCCTGATGCCCTTCCATTCCCGCAACAAGCACCAGGGGCATTACAATCTTGGCGCCCTGGCCGCCGCCAATCCGGCACTCAAGCCGCTGATCATCGCTGGGAAGACCGGCGAGCGCACCCTGGACTTCAGCAGCCCGGTAGCCGTACGCGAACTCAATCGTGCGCTTCTGACCGTACACTACGGCATACGCGACTGGGACATACCTGACGGTTACCTGTGTCCGCCGATACCGGGCCGTGCAGATTACCTGCATACCCTGGCCGATCTGCTCGGTGACAGCCATGACGGCCAGATACCCACTGGGCCGAAACTGGTTGGCCTGGATATCGGCACCGGGGCCAACCTGGTGTATCCGCTGCTTGGCCAGCACGAATACCAGTGGCGCTTTGTCGGCAGCGACATCGACCAGCACGCACTGGCCAACGCCTCACGGATACTGGAAGCCAACCCCAGGGTACAGCCCCACATCAGCCTGCGGCATCAGCCGGATCCCGACAGGGTTTTTCAGGGGATCGTTGAGCCTGAAGAGCAGTTCGATTTCACCCTGTGCAATCCGCCCTTTCACCCCAGCGCCGGGGCTGCCAGGGACGCCAACCGGCAAAAATGGCAGAAGCTCAACAAGGGCAAGGCGCTGGATGAGAGTCCTGGGCTGAATTTCGGTGGCCAGAGTAACGAACTGATCTGCAATGGTGGCGAGGGCGGATTTCTCAGCCGGATGATTGCTGAAAGCGCTGGAATTGCGCACCAGGTATTCTGGTTCAGCAGCCTGGTTTCCAGGGCGGCCAATATTCCATCCTTGGAGAAGCAGTTGCGCGAACTGGGCGCAACCGACGTGCGCAGCCTGGATATGGCCCAGGGCGAAAAACATAGTCGCCTGCTGGCCTGGACCTTCCTCGACAAGAAGCAGCGCCGTGCCTGGCGCAAGGCGCGCTGGCCGCAGCCGCACAAAGCCTGAAAGACACGCCGCAGCGGTCTGGCCGACTGGCAGACCGCCCGGATAAGGTTTCCCGCGTGAGTCTGCTATCATCGCGGTAATTCAGCCACTGCGAAATCACCATGACCGAGCTTTCCCCGACCCTTGCCCTCGCCTGCGAGCTGATTGCCCGCGACTCGACCACGCCGGATGATGCCGGTTGCCAGAAGCTGATCGGCGATCGCCTGGCGGCCTGCGGCTTCCAGCTTGAGTCCCTGCGCTTTGGCGAAGTCGACAACCTCTGGGCCCGTCGCGGCAACGAAGGACCAGTATTGTGTTTTGCTGGGCACACCGACGTGGTTCCCACCGGCCCGCTGGAGCGCTGGGACAATCCGCCATTCGAGCCGACCATACGAGACGGTATGCTGCACGGCCGTGGCGCCGCCGACATGAAAGGCAGCCTGGCGGCAATGCTGGTGGCAGTAGAGCGCTTTGTCGCATCCGCGCCAGATCACAAGGGCTCGATCGCCTTCCTGATCACCAGTGACGAGGAAGGCCCCGCCACCGAGGGTACCGTCAAGGTGGTGGAAACGCTGGTGGAACGCGGCGAAAAGGTCGACTGGTGCATCGTCGGCGAGCCCTCCAGTACCGAACTGGTCGGTGACGTGGTGAAGAATGGCCGCCGCGGCTCACTCAACGCCCGGCTGACCATCAAGGGCAAGCAGGGCCACGTGGCCTATCCGCACCTGGCGCGCAACCCGATCCACCTCGCGGCACCGGCCTTGGCGGCCCTGGCTGCAGAAAGCTGGGACACGGGCAATGCCTTCTTCCCGCCGACCAGCTTCCAGATTTCCAACATCAATGCTGGCACAGGTGCGACCAACGTGGTGCCCGGCGAGCTGGTGGCGCTGATCAATTTCCGCTTTTCCACCGAGTCCACCGCCGAAGGGCTGCAGCTACGGGTGCGCAACCTGCTCGACCAGCACGGGCTGGACTACGAGCTGGACTGGACGCTCTCCGGCCTGCCCTTTCTGACCGAGCCAGGCGCACTGCTCGACGGCGTCAGCGCGGCGATACGCCAGACAACCGGCCGCGAAACTCAACCTTCTACCTCCGGCGGCACATCCGACGGCCGCTTCATTGCCACCATGGGTACCCAGGTGGTCGAACTCGGCCCAATCAACGCCACTATTCATCAGCTAAACGAGCATGTCAGCGCCAGCGATCTGGACACCCTGACCGACATCTACCAGGCGACCATGGAGCGGCTGTTGACCTGATGCTCGAGCTCATCTGCCCCCTTTGCCAGCAACCGCTACAGCCCGGCGCCAACCGCTGGGTCTGCGCGAATAACCACAGTTACGACCAGGCTCGCCAGGGGTATCTCAACCTGCTCCTGGTGCAGCACAAGAATAGCCGGCAACCCGGTGATACCGCGGCAATGCTGACGAGCCGCCAGGCATTTCTGGATGGCGGACACTATCAGCCGGTCGCTGAGCGCATCTGCCAATTGCTCGGCGCTACAGAGCCGGCCACGTTGCTGGACATGGGCTGCGGCGAAGGCTATTACACCGCGCGCGTAAAGCAGGCGATGCCTGACAGCTCTATTGCCGGCCTGGACATAAGCAAGGATGCCATTATCAAGGCTTGCCGCCGCAGCAGGGACATCCAATGGCTGGTGGGCTCCACTGCCCGCCTTCCGGTACCCGACGCCAGCCTGGACGCCGCCCTGTGCGTGTTCAGCCCCTGGTCCTGGGAAGAATGTCTGCGCAGCTTGAAGCCCGGCGGGCAGATGCTCCTGGTTGGCCCCCACGCCGACCATCTGCTGAGTCTGCGCGAGAAGCTCTACGACAGCGTTCACCCAACGCCCGAATTGATAAAGGCATTGCCCGAGGGGCTGGAAATCGTAAATGACCAGACCCTGCGCTATGCTCTGGATCTGACATCGGCCGATCTGGCCAATCTGATCGGCATGACCCCGCACGGTTTTCGCAGCAGCCCGGAGCGTCAAAGGGCAGTAGTCGAAACAGGCCTCACCGGTCTGGAAGTGGCCATGCGACTGGTCCTGCTGCAACGCTCCTGAGGAAACTATTAGTGCGCCAACCCGATATCGAGATCTATCTGCGCGAAGAGCACCTGGATGCTCTGACCCACTGGCTGCAGCAGGAGATCGGCAACCTCGAACTCAAGCCCTGGCAAGAGCTGGTCCGTCGTGGCACGTTGACCCTCGGCGAGCATCGCATCCCGCTGATGATCGTGCGCAAGGCCGCCGGCAAATGGGCCAGCGTCTGGTTCGACAGTGCTCACACGCCGTGGGAAACGGACCTGGACTGCGCCCGCGCAATTTACCAGGGCCTGGGAGAAGAGGTTCGCTGCTCGGTGGGAGGCTGGTCCGAGGAAGAGGACGACCCCGACACCGACCGCTGGATCAAGCTGAACCCCAGCGGCGAAGTCGAGTTCACCTGGAAAATCAAGGTCTAGCGTTATGACCCAGGATCACCTGGCTGTGATCTGCGGCACGCTCATCCTGGCGATGCTGGCTATGCTTGTGCACTACGAGGCATCCTTTTACCTCAGACTGCTTCTGCAGAATCGCAAGACCCTGTCACGGCGTTCGCGGATAATGACCCTCACCAGCGGCCTGTTCTGCTCCCACGTGGCGCAGATCTGGTTATTCGGTGCCGGCGGCTGGCTAATGCTAGAGTTGTTTCACTACACCGGAACCCTGGGCGGCATTCCCGAGATCCAGTTTCTGGATTTCATCTATCTTTCAGCCGCCAGCTATACCACGGTGGGTTATGGGGACATCTTCCCCATCGGCCATATCCGTTTTCTGTTCGGCACCGAATCCCTGGTCGGCTTCATGCTGTTGACCTGGTCGGCCTCGTTGACCTTTGTGGAAATCCGTAACCACTGGCAGGACCTGGAGAATAGCGACAACCGTTGAATACGCCTGCCAACACCCCATAGTCGTAATAGAGACCTGCAGAGGAGCCCTACATGACTCAATCGATGATCGTCGCCTGTCCCCATTGCCACCGCAAGAACCGGATAGACAGCGCAAAACTTGCCGAGTCGCCCCTGTGCGGCGTATGCAAGTCAGGCCTGTTCACCGGCCAGCCGCTGCCTCTCGACGCCAGCGCATTCAACGCCCACGCGAGTTCGGACTTGCCGCTGGTGGTGGACTTCTGGGCGCCCTGGTGTGGCCCCTGTCGGCAGTTTGCCCCGGTATTTGAAAAAGCTGCCGGCGCGCTGGAGCCACGCGCACGGCTGGCGAAGGTCAATACCGAGGACCAGCAGCAGTTAGCTGCCCGGTTTGGTATTCGCAGCATTCCAACCTTGTTGATCATGCGCAGTGGCAAGGAGATCGCACGTGTTGCCGGGGCGATGCCCGCCGGACAGTTCACCCAGTGGGTCAATCAACAGCTTGGCGAATAGCCGTCAACTAACAAAAAAGCCCGTCGCAGTGCACTGCGACGGGCTTTTTTGTATCAACTGCATGTCCTGACCGCAAAACCAGCCAGAACGGCTGCAGCTACTCGTTGTCGCCACTACGGACGATGTCCGAACGACGCTTGAGCAGGTCCTCGACCTGGGCTATTCCCAGCTGGAACGCCCAGCGCGGATCCGCATTCACACCCAGATTGCCTTCAGGCGGTTGCTCGAAGTGGTCAATGGTCAACCAGTAGCGGCCCGAAAGATCGTACAGACTGGCCTCGAGTTCGGCTCCTTTCCAGGTCGTAACTTGCATCCGCAGCGCTGGCTCTTCGAGTTCCAGATCACTACGCAGCGCGACGTCCTGCGCGTTGAGGCCGATCAATCCGAGTACCATGCTGTTGATCCAGCGCTCGTTGCCCTGCTGCCGGGCGTCATCGAGACCGGCAATCCGAAAATTGTAGCCGCCCTCTGTGGCCTTCTCCAGCTCCAGCACCTCGCCGTCGGGATGTTCCCAGCGAGCCGTCGCCGCCTGCTCCATCGGAATACGCACAACTTTCAGATCAAGCCATTCACGCGGATTGAGGGTCATACCGAAGGGTCGGTTGATCAGCCAGACCTGGTCCTCGTCGGCAAAGCGCACCAGTTGACCATTGCCCACCGGATTGCCGAACAACAGGTTGATTGCCTCACTGCCATCCTCCAGTCGCAGCTGCAGTGGCGCAGGCTCCTGGTGTCCGGGATCCAGGCCCAGGCGCGCATGGTATTGCGGATCATCGGTTTGCTTCTCGATCACCCGGGAGCCGCGCACAGCATGCAGCAGAGCCGCGATGCGTTCCGGCTGCGCAGGAAACAGGTCACGCGCAACCACGCCCCAGCGATTGCCTTCCCGCACCAGCTCAACGCTGTCCTGGCCCCGGCGCAAACTGATGCGCTCGACCTGCCCGATCGCCTCGAGCTGTTGCTCGGACAACAGTGCGCGGCTTTGCAGGTCTTCAACACGGTCATCGCCCTGACGCTGCAGCGCGATTACTATAAGCAGCACCGAGATCACTGCCAGTACGGCGAAGAGTTTGATCTTCATACCACAGACTCCTTATGCCGAACGCCGACGCAGACGACGGATGAGCCACCAGAGCAATATCCCCAGCGTCAACAGTGCGGGTACCAACGCGATGTTGATCACCTTCAACCAGGTGCCCAGTTCCTCTATATCGGCGTTGAGCTGAAAGCGCACGTCACGCAACTGCTTGCGGATAGCCAGCTTTTCGTCGAGGAAGCGTTGCACCGCCTGCTGCTGTTCGACGCTCATCTCGGTCATCTGTGACGGGTCCTGACCCTGCTGCAACTCGGCGAGGCGCTGTTCGGTCTCAGCCAGCTGCTGCTGCAGCCGCTGCTCACTTGCACGATAACGCCGCTCGGCAACGCGTTGCAGGTTCTCGACGACGGTGAACGGCCTGCTGAAATCTCCGCGCGAGCGCACGCTGATCAGCGCTTCGGAGCCAGACAGGTTGTCCAGGGCGTTGATTGCCAGACCGCCGTTATCAGCCCAGGGCTGAGGCACACGCTCGCCGAAGAAATCCTGTACCTGCACCCACATGCGGTCGGTCAACATGTCAGTATCGGCGATCACTATCACATTGATGTTATCGGCCGACTGGATACCCGGCTCGCTACTGCCGACCCCTTCCGGGTAGGCGGCTACGGCCGGGCCCTGCAAGCGACCGGCAAGGTGATAGGTATTCGAATCCGGCGTGAAGCCATCGAGCAGCACTTCCGGATCCTGCATGCCGGTAAAGGCGCTACTGGCGATCAACGCACTGTTGCTCGTGCTGGAGAACAGCGGCGTGAACCGGGTCTGTGAGCCCTCGATCGGTAGCAGCGCGCCCGCTGTGGCCACCGTCAACAGGCTCAGAGGTGCCGTCACGGTGTCATCCTGATTGATCTGCGGCTGTTCTATTTCCAGCCAGCCGATGTGCCGTGCGGGCAATTGCCCCTCACCACGACCGACCGACATGCCCAGACGCGCATCCAGCACCACCTTTTCGGCGTCAAAGGCTACGCCCCAGTTTTCCAGTAGCGGCGACAGATCCGATGATTTGCCATCGGCCATTGCGTCCATCATTGCTTCCTGACTCTGGTCCGCTTCGGCCAATGGGTCGATGAAGGCCAACAGCTTGCCACCACGCAGTACGAACTGATCTACCGCATGCAGCGCCTGTTCGGTCAGCGCCTTGGGATGCACCAGCATCAGCACATCGATATCGGCGGGCACCTCAGTGATGTCGTGCTCCAGATTATCGATCTCGAACAACTGGCGTATCTGTTCAAACACCACCCAGGGAGCAGCCGGTTGGCCAGTCATCGGATTCATACCGCCACCCAGCGGCAAGCCGCTGATAATGCCGACCCGGGCTTTATCCGGTTGCGCCAGACTGTTGATCAGTCGGCTGAGCTCGTACTCGAGCAGACCTTCCTGCTCCAGCGCAAAGAACGGGATGACTTCGCGCTCACCCAGCGTATTGGTACCGGCCAGACCGAAATACAACTGCTCCCCGCTCTGCGGCAACGGAATGGCCTGCAGCCCGAACTCGGCAGCGCGGTCTTCGGCTTCGGAGAAGGGCTGCGGATCAATGATCTGCAGGTCGATCTTGCCTCCCGCCACCCGCTCATATTCCTGCAGCAGTTCCTCGACCCTGCGCGCGTAGTTGCGCAGGATCACCATGTCCTTGCTGGCACTGTCGGAGAAGAAAAAGTACAGCGTAATCGGCTCTTCCAGCCCGTTGAGAATCTCGCGCGTGCCATCGGAGATGGTGTAGAGCTTCTGCTCGGTCAGGTCGATACGCGCCCCTGGCAGCAGGGTATTGGAGGCCATGTTGAAGGCGACGAAGGCCAGCAGCAGGACCAGCAGGCCGGTGCCTGAATACATCAAACGTTTCACTATTGTGTCTCCTTCGCCTCAATCGGCCTTTTTCAGGTCGATGACAATCGCAGTAGCCAGCAACCACACAGCCATCAGCGAGATGAAATACAGCAGGTCACGCAGATCCAGAACGCCCTTGCTGATGGCATCGAAACGAATCAGGAAGCTGAGTGAGGCAATGGCGTCAAGCAGCCACTGTGGCGCCCACCCGGTAAACAGGTCGAGCCAAAGCGAGAAGCCGCTGACGATGAAGATGAAGCAGGCGACGACACTGACGATGAATGCGATCACCTGGTTCTTGGTCAGTGCCGACATGCACGAGCCGATGGCCAGGTAACCGCCCGCCAGCAACCAGCTGCCCAGATAGCCGGTAAAGATCGCGCCGTTATCTGGAGAGCCCAGGTAATTGACCGTGATGATGATCGGGAACGTCAGCAGCAGCGCCAGGCCGATGAATACCCAGGCCGCGAGGAACTTGCCCAGCACCATATCGGTACGCGAGACCGGCAGGGTCATCAGCAGCTCAATGGTGCCGGACTTGCGCTCCTCGGCCCATAGCCGCATGGCAACGGCAGGCACCAGGAACAGATACAACCAAGGATGGAAGTTGAAGAACGCATTCAGATCTGCCTGACCGCTCTCGTAGAACCCACCCAGGTAGAAGGTGAAGACCGCGGCGAGTACCAGGAAGATCACGATGAAGATGTAGGCCAGCGGGGTAGCGAAATAGCTGCCCAGCTCGCGCTTGAAGATGACAACGAGGTTTTTCATGCTGCGTCCTCCGCAGTCAGGCGGCGGAAGACCTCATCCAGGCGACCGCGCTCTACAGACAATTCGCGCACTTGCCAGCCGTGATCCTGCGCATACTGGCCAACAGCAGGGAAAATCACTTCACCGGGCTTGGCAACCACGGTGAGCAGATGCCCGTCCGGGCGCACTTCAACCGCATCAACACCGGCCAGGGCCAGCAGCGGCTGGCTGTCTACCGGCTGTTCCAGCGCCACCGTCACCGCCTGGTGATAGCGCGAACGGGCCTCGAGCTGCTCCGGCGTGCCATCGGCCAGCAGACGGCCGTGGGCGATCACCACCGCACGGGTGCATACGGCGCTGACTTCCTCGAGAATATGAGTGGATATCACCACTATCTTGTTGCTGCCTTCGGCAAGCTGCTTGATCAGCTTGCGTACCTGATATTTCTGGTTCGGATCCAGACCATCGGTAGGCTCGTCGAGAATCAGGATCTTTGGGTCATGCAAAATGGCCTGTGCCAGCCCCACGCGACGTTTAAAGCCCTTGGACAGGGTCTCGATGCTCTGCCCCATCACAGCATTCAGCTCCAGCTGCTCTGCCGCCCATGCGACGCGCTTGTGCTTTTCCGCACCACTGAAACCACGAACCTCGGCGATGAACTCGAGAAAGCGCTTGACGCGCATGTCGCCATAGCAGGGAGCGCCTTCTGGCAGATACCCCATCTGTTGCTGGGCCTGCAACGTCTGGGTCTGGATATCGAATCCACCGACAGAGGCCGAGCCGCCGTCAGGCGTAAGAAACCCGGTGAGCATTTTCATCGTGGTCGATTTTCCGGCCCCGTTGGGTCCGAGAAACCCCAACACTTCGCCGGGGCTGACATCAAAGGACAAATTGTCCACGGCGACGTGTTCGCCAAAGCGTTTGGTCAGGCTGCTTATCTTTATCATGGCCTCTTCCGTTTTCCCCAAAAATACAGATGCACCGCAATCAGGCGGGCAATGCAGTGCGCAAGGATACATTGATTGACGTCGAAGCGGGCAGGCATTGGACGGGCAAGGACGATCAGACACCAGAGGGGTCGGTACGCCGAGGCAGCGTCCTCGCTCTGCGCAGCCAGCTGCAAGGAATGGATCAGCGCTCAAGGCACCGACTATATGAACCCGTCCGGCTTAATTCAAGGCCTGCAGCGCTTTTACCCGCCGCTGCAGCCGCCGCGGCTGTAACCTGACTGTAAAACCGCTAGAATTCGCCGGCCGGTGTCTTGCGCCCTGTGCGCTGGGACCGCGAATATCACTCCATTCAGGAAGTTCCATGTCAGCTGTCTATTCATCCTTTTTCGGTCGCCTGCGTTTCGGTCTGTTGCGCCGGCTGCTCTATAGCTGGGCCCGCTCCGAGAGTATCGGCAATGGCGCTTTCAATCTGCATCTGGATCAAAACCAGCCGATCATCTACGTGCTGCCATATCGCTCGTTGTCGGACCTCATGGTGCTGGACCGTGAATGCGTCAAGGCAGGTCTGCCACGGCCGGTCCGTGCGCCGCTTGGCGGCCTGGACGAGCGCGAGTCGCATGTTTTTCTCAGCGACGCCAAGGCCTGGGTGCGCAGACCCGATCCCAGAAAGCAGTCACCGCGATTGCAGCGCGGGCTCGAAGCGGTGCAGGAAGGCTGCTGCGACGAGGTGCAACTGGTGCCGGTGAGCGTGTTCTGGGGTCAGTCACCGGATGTCGAATCCTCACCGCTGAAACTGCTGTTTGCCTACAACTGGACCGTTGCTGGCAGGCTGCGCAAATTGCTGGCGATCATATTGCACGGGCGCAAGATTCGCGTGCACTTTGGTCGCAGTCTGTCCTTGCGCGAACTGGTGCAGGAGGACCTGGGTGGCGAACGTAATCTGCGCCGTGTGAACCGTCTGCTGAGGGTGCATTTCCGCCAACAGCGCGGCGCAGTGATCGGCCCCGACCTTTCCCACCGCCGCACGCTGCTCAAGGGCCTGCTGCAGTCGCCGCAGGTGCGCCAGGCAATTGAGCGTGACGCCCGGGAGCGTGGCGTGGAGCCGGCCAAGGCGAGAAAGGACGCCGTGCGCTATGCCGGCGAGATCGCCTCGGATTTCACCTACAGCACCATCCGCTTTCTCGAGGTGGTGCTTTCCTGGTTCTGGAACAAGCTCTACGACGGCATCCGCATAAACCATATCGAGCGGGTACAGCGCATCGCGCCGGGCAACGAAATCATCTATGTGCCCTGCCATCGCAGTCACATCGACTATCTGCTGCTGTCCTGCGTGCTGTTCCAGAGCAACCTGACCCCGCCGCACATCGCCGCGGGGATCAACCTGAACATGCCAGTGATCGGCGGCATCCTGCGCCGTGGCGGCGCCTTCTTCATGCGCCGCAGCTTTCGTGGCAACCAGCTGTACACCGCAGTGTTCAATGAATATCTGCACACGCTGTTCAGTCGCGGCTTTCCCACCGAATACTTCATCGAGGGTGGCCGTTCGCGCACCGGGCGGGCGCTGAACCCCAAGACCGGCCTGCTGGCGATCACCATGCGCAGCTTCCTGCGCTCCTCGCGTCGGCCGATCGTTTTCGTACCCGTGTACATCGGCTATGAACGGGTACTGGAAGGACGCACTTACCTTGGCGAGCTGCGCGGCCAGGAAAAGAAGAAAGAGTCCTTTTTCGATCTGTTCCGGGTACTCTCAGCTCTGAAGCTGCGGTTTGGCCAGGTAGCAGTCAACTTCGGCGACCCGGTATCGCTGCACGCGTTCCTCGACCAGCAGCAGCCGGACTGGCGCCAGCACAGCCACGCGCCGGAGTATCGGCCGGCGTGGCTCCCCGCCGCCACCGACCAGCTGGCCCGCACGCTGGCCAATGCAATCAACGCCGCGGCCGATGTCAATCCGGTCAACCTGGTCGCGCTATCGATGCTTTCCGCCAGCCGCCTGGCACTGGATGAGCCGACGCTGATCAGGGTGCTCAACAGCTACAGCGCGCTGCTGCGCCGGGTGCCCTATAGCGACAGCATTACCCTGCCCGACATGACTGGCGAGCAGCTGATCGACTATGTCGAGAGCATGGGGATGATCGGGCGGCAATCGGACGCACTGGGCGAGATACTCTATCTGGACGAACCCCAGGCAGTGCTGATGACCTACTATCGCAACAACGTGCTGCACCTTGTCGCACTGCCCGCCCTGATCGCCTGCCTGTTCCTGAACAATGCACGGATGAGTCGCGAACAGATCATCCGCCTGGTGACCGCGATCTACCCCTACCTGCAGGGCGAGCTTTTCCTGCAGTGGAAAACCCGGGAACTGCCCGGCGTGATCGATACCTGGATCGACGGCCTGATCGCCGAGGAGCTGCTGCAGGACAATGCGGGTCAGATAATGCGGCCTGAAACCAGCTCCGGCGAGTTCGTGCTGCTGACCCTGCTCGCTCGCAGTATTCTGCAGACCCTCGAGCGGTTCTACATGGCGTCGGCGCTGCTGTTCAGCAATCCCAACGGCAGCCTCACCGCCGAACAGCTGGAAGCGCTCTGCTCGGTGATGGCCCAGCGGTTGTCGATCCTGCACGGGCTCAATGCCCCGGAGTTTTTCGACAAGAGCCTGTTCCGCCAGTTTATCCAGCGCCTGAACGAAATGGAGGTTCTCAGCCGTGATGCAGAGGGGCGTCTGAGCTATTTGCCGGGCATGGAGGATATTGCCGAAAATACTGCCCGACGGGTGCTCAGCGCGGAGATAAGGTTGTCGATCAGACAGGTGGCCCGGGCTTCGACCCCCGCTGCCGAACCGGAAGGCAAAGCCTAGCTTTCCAGCTTACGTATGCCGTAGATATCGTAGCGACTGGATTGACCGCTGAGCTCCGCGCTGGGTGCCGGACCGACGATCGCCGGCGCCTTGCGCGGGCGCTTGACAGCGACCCGGTGGCTCGCCAGCGCCAGTGCTGCTGCAAGCAACGCCGGGGCGTCCAGATCGTCGCCTGCCAGCGGACGGAACACCCGCATCTCCTTTTTCACCAGCGCGGATTTGTCCCGGTGCGGAAACATTGGATCCAGGTGGATGACCTGTGGAACCTCGGCAACCCAATTGGCCATCGCGGTGATTGCGTCGGCCTGTATCAGCTGCATGCGATCAGCAATCGCTGCCACCTCGCCACCAGCCTGCCGGGCACGCTCGAGCCCATCGGCCAGAAGGGCAGCAATCACCGGCTGACGCTCGATCATCGTTACCCTG
The DNA here is from genome assembly GCF_041579695.1 of Halopseudomonas sp. Classification (GTDB taxonomy): domain Bacteria; phylum Pseudomonadota; class Gammaproteobacteria; order Pseudomonadales; family Pseudomonadaceae; genus Halopseudomonas. The sequence goes on along the minus strand of NZ_JBFGFI010000008.1, from coordinate 35,053 downwards.
CAACCCAGGGCGGCCAGTACAAAGGCATCACGACCCAGACCGGCAGTTGCGTCGAGCACACTGGGACGCACTGAACCGCGCAGTCCGGCCGCCCTGGCGACCATCTGCCCGGTGCCACCACCGAACTGGCGGCGGTGGGCCAGTGCACCCTCCACGAAATCGACCCGCACCGCCCCTGGCGCATCCACTCCGGTCGCCTGCAGGCTCAACCCCTGCTCCCCTACCTGCAGTAACAGCGGCGCGCTCTGCGTACCGGGCTCGGACAGCGGCAATTCCAGGGCCTGGGCCAGCTCGAACGCACGCGCCTGCGAGCCTGGCTGCAGCCAGGTTACCGCCACGGAGGAATCAATCTGCAATCGGGTCACAGGCAAAGACCGGGACAAGGGGGAAACGATTCAGGCAAACAGGTCGATACCGAAAATACCATCGGCCTCGTCATTGACCGGCAGGCTCGCGGTGGTCTGGTAGCTCGCCAACGCCTGGTTGCTGCGACCGTACACCGGTTCCAGGCTTTCGCGCCGGGCGGGTATGTATTCGGCATTGGCGGTCGATGCATTGACGGCGCGGGGCGCGAGTGCTCTGGTCGGCTCGACCGGCGCCGCCGTGGCAGTCTGACCCGCGCGCGCAGGCTCGCTGTTGGCCGGGGGGACCACAGGACGAGAGCTGCGCTCGGGGAGCGCTGTGAATGGGATATAACCATCCAGACGCATGGGAAAACTCCAGGGGGTACACTTCGAAGATTATCCTGCCGGCAGCAAAAAGGCAAAATCAGCCGACGGACCGCGGTGTGGCTACCTTGTCGCGCAGATAAACTGGCTGTGCATCTGCCGCGTCCAGCACCTCACCAGCCTTCCAGCGCGGCAGCGCGAGACTGAGCAGGTCGCGGGCGTCGGGCAGCATCTGTGGCCAGCTACGCGCGACCTGAACCGCCAGCCGCTCGGCGTATTGCCAGCCGGTTCCGGCGCCATCGGGGTTGCCCATACCGCTGGCCAGCGTAACGCTCTGCGGCGCGCTTACGCACTCTTTGCCAAGCAGTTGCATCACTCCGTCGCGCAGCTGATAGCAACCCCAGTACACCTCGTCCATGCGCGCATCAATCGCCGCGCAGACGCTTTCGGTCTGGTGCTCGCGAAAGGCACGCTGGGCCAGGGCCGCCAGGTTGGAAATGTCGATCACCGGCTTGTTGATGGCAAACGCCAGGCCCTGAACCATGCCGGTGGCGATTCGTACGCCGGTAAAGGCTCCGGGCCCGCGGCCAAACACCAGCGCATCGATGTCGCGCAGCGTGAGGCCAGCCTCCTCCAGCAGTTCTTCAATCATCGGCAGCAGCCGGACCGCATGCATCCGCGGGATCACCTCGAAACGATGTATCACCCGGCCTTGATGCAACAGGGCAGCCGAGCAGGCCTCGGTGGCGGTATCCAGAGCGAGCAATGTAGTCATGGCGGTCTGTTTCAAATATCGATCGGAAAGGAAATCAGCGGCTACCAGCAAGCAGCCCCAATTCACTATCGGGTCGCCCAGGGAGGGCGACCCGTACGTATCAGCTCAGTGCGTTCATCACCTGCTGGGTAATAGCCTCGACGCTGCCGACACCCACAACGCGGGTACACTTGGGCGTACCGTGGATATCCGACAATTTCTGATAGAAAGCAACCAGCGGCTGGGTCTGCTCATGATAGATCTTCAGTCGGTTGCGCACGGTGGCCTCGACGTCGTCCTCGCGCTGGACCAGATCCTCGCCGGTGATGTCGTCCTTGCCTTCCACCTTGGGCATCTGATGCTTGAGGTGATAGATCCGGCCAGAGGCCGGGTGCACGCGACGACCGGACAGGCGCTCGACAATCTCATCGTCATCAACCGCGATCTCGAGCACGTGATCGATCTGCACACCCGCTTCCACCAGCGCTTCGGCCTGCGGGATGGTGCGGGGAAAGCCGTCAAGCAAAAAGCCGTTGCGGCAGTCTTCCTGGGCAATACGCTCCTGGATCAGGCCGATGATCAGGTCATCGGAGACCAGACGCCCGCTGTCCATGACTTCCTTCACCTGCTTGCCCAACTCGGTGCCGGCCTTGACCGCGGCGCGCAGCATGTCGCCGGTGGAAATCTGGGGTATGTCGAATTGCTTGCAAATGAACTGGGCCTGGGTGCCCTTGCCCGCGCCAGGCGCTCCCAACAGGATGACTCGCATATTGAAACTCTCCTAATCTGACTGAAACCGGGCCACCGGTGGCTGACCGCCACCAGCTGGCAGACATCCGCATCTTTGCGAATGCACCAAAATAATCGCAGCTGCACGGCCTGCGAAAAGGGCGTTCAACATACACTTACAGCCCGGCACGCACAAGCCGGACCATGGTATCAGTGCGTGCCGCGGCAGACGGGCCCCTCAGCCGGTATTGCGCATGCCCGCAGCAATGCCTGCAACGGTCACGAGCAAAGCACGTTCCAGGTCTGGATCGATGTTCTCACCCTGGGATCGGGTGCGGCCCATCAGCTCGGCCTGCAGCAGGTGCAACGGATCGGTGTAGGGATTGCGCACCGCCACCGATTCCAGCAGGGCCGGATTGTGCGCCAGCAGCTGTTCTGTCTCACGCAGTTTCAGCACCGCTTCGGTTGCCTGCTGCAGTGCCGCACGCAGCTTTGCGCCCAGGGGCCACAGATCAGGACTGGCAAGACGTTCTTCATAGAAGCGGGAGATGCCGCCATCGGCCTTGGACAGCACCATTTCGAGCATCTCGATACGCGCCCGGAAGAACGGCCAGCGGTCCATCATCAGCCGCAGACGCTTCTCCTCGCCGGCATCCATCGCTTCCATCAGTGCCTGGCCTGCGCCCAGCCAGGCGGGCAGCATCAGCCGGGTCTGCGTCCAGGCGAAAATCCAGGGAATCGCCCGCAGACTCTCGATGCCGCCCTGGCTCTTGCGCTTCGCAGGTCGGCTACCCAGCGGCAAACGTGCCAGCTCCTGCTCCGGTGTGGCCTGACGAAAGTACTCGACAAACTGCGGCTCGTCCCGCACTACCCCGCGGTAAACCAGCACCGAGCGGTCAGCCAGGCTCTGCATCATCTCGCGCCAGGCCGGCTCGGGTGCCGGCGGCGGCAGCAGGCTGGCCTCGAGGACAGCGCTGGTGTAAAGCTGCAGGCTCTGCACTGCAATTGCCGGCAGGCCAAATTTGAAGCGGATCATTTCGCCCTGTTCGGTCACCCGGAACTGTCCGTTAACCGAGCCGGGAGGCTGCGACAGAATCGCCATATGCGCAGGAGCGCCGCCGCGCCCTACTGTCCCACCGCGGCCGTGGAACAGCCGCAGCCGGACCTTGTGCCCGGCAGCGACGGCAACTAGCGCTTCCTGGGCGCGGTACTGCGCCCAGCCAGCGGCCAGCGTGCCCGCGTCCTTGGCCGAGTCCGAATAACCAATCATCACCTCCTGCTCGTCGCCGGCGATATCGCGATAGCCCTGCAGCGACAGCAGACGATCTATAGCCGGCGCAGCATTATCAAGATCCGCCAGGGTCTCGAACAAGGGTACAACCCGCATCGGCCAGTTGACGCCGGTTTCCTTGAGCAGCAACTTGACCGCCAGCACATCCGAAGGACTTGAAGCCATCGAGATGACATACGAACCAAGCAATTCCTGCGGCTGGGTAGCCACGATACGGCAGGTATCCAGTACTTCGGCAACGTCGGGTGAGGGCTTCCAGGCAGGGGGCAGCAGAGGTCGGCGGTTTTTCAGCTCCTGGATCAGAAACTCGCAGCGCTGCTCCTCATCCCAGTCGCTGTAGCGACCCAGTTGCAGATACTCGGTCAGCTCGGCCAACACGTCCGCATGCCGCCCGGCGTCCTGCCGGATGTCGAGCCGCACCAGCCCGAGCCCGAACGCGTTGACCCGGCGCAGGGTGTCGAGCAATGGCCCATTGGCGATCAGTTCCATGCCCTGCTCGATCAGCGACGCATGGCAATCCTCCAGCGGCTGACGCAGTTCGTCGAGATTGCCGAGCACCAGCTCATCGGCGGGCAGATCCTCAGCCAGAGCGGTCTCGGCCCAGTCGCGTGTAGCCTCCAGCCGTTCGCGCAGGCGCTTGAGCAGCGCGCGATAGGGCTCATCGACCGGCCCTGTCTGATCCAGCACGCGCTCGCTGGCTGCCTGCATGGATAACTGATTGCCCAGACTTTCGACATCGCGCAGGTAAAGGTCAGCCGCCATCCAGCGACCGAGCAGCAGGACCTCGCGGGTCACCCGTGCGGTTACATTGGGATTACCATCGCGATCACCGCCCATCCAGGATCCCATGCGTACCGGCGCTGTGCGCGGGCCCAGGGGCGCCCCGGTAGCACCACGCACATCCTCGTCCAGTTGCCGCAGGTACGTGGGAATGGCCGACCACAGGGAGTGCTCGATCACCGCAAAGCCCCACTTCGCCTCATCCACCGGCGTCGGTCGATTGCGGCGGATCTCGTCGGTATGCCAGGCCTCGCTGATAAGACGCGCCAGATCGGCACGCACATTCGCCTGCTCGGCCGTGGTCAGATCATCGTGATCACGCCGGCCGAGAGCGACGGCGATGGCGTCGTATTTCTGGATCAGCGTGCGCCGCGTCACCTCGGTTGGATGCGCGGTCAGCACCAGCTCGATATCCAGGGCTTCGACATGCTGCCGGATAGCCGCACCATCCATTCCGCTTTCGTGCAGTCGCTGCAGCAGATCACTGACGCAGCGCTGTTCGAAACGCACCGGTTCGTCGGCCCGCTGACGCCGGTTGCGGTGATACTGCTCGGCAATATTGGCGAGATTGAGGAACTGGTTGAACGCACGGCAGACCGGTAGCAGCTGGTTGTCGGGCAGGTCCTGAAGCGCTGCCAACAGGGCTTCATGCGCCGCCTTGTCTGTGCTTCTGCCCTGCTTTGCGCCCAAACGGATACGCTCGATACGTTGCAAAAACGACTCGCCCAACTGCGCCTTGATCGTCTGCCCGAGCAGTTCGCCCAGTTCATGAACATCCTCGCGCAGACGCGCATCTATCTCTGCCATTGCTCTGCTCTCCTGTCATCTCGATATCCACAGCATGCTGTCGCGGAGCCCGATCTGACAAGTAGCGCGTTGTTTTCTTGCCGGATTCGTGAATATCGATGGCGTGCAGGACCGCATCGTTGGACTATGCTGAAGTTATCGCCACAAGCGAACACATGCAGATAAATTGGGAGAAAACATGAAGATCCGTGAACTTGCCCAAGAATGGGAACGTAATGCCAAGGGAGCTGTAACGCACAGCACCTATCGGGTTCAGCTTCCCCTGGAGGATGCTGCCCGCCTGGCGGCGCTGCAGGAGATGTATCCCCGTCGTCATGTCGAGGAACTGATTACCGACTTGCTGTCCTGTGCGCTGGAGGAGCTGGAAGCCAGCCTGCCCTACAAGCCAGGTGATGAGGTGGTGGCTATGGATGAAATGGGCGATCCGCTTTACGCCGATGCCGGAATGACTCCGCGGTTTCTCGAGCTGAGCAAGAAACACCTGCATCAAATGCAGGACAAGCAAGACGAACCTGCATAAAAGCTACGCAACCCGCCTGTCGAGCCGGGCGCTGACGTTCTTGGTCAGAGCCCGTGCCGCTTGGCCTCGTCCCACAAGCTGTCCAGCCGTTGCAGGGCAACATCTGCCACCTCATCGCCTTGCTCGGACAGACGGCGTTCGATGTAGCGAAAACGCCGTTCGAATTTTTCGTTACCCTGACGCAGCGCCGCTTCGGCGTCCACGTCCAGATGTCGCGCCAGATTGACCACGGCAAACAGCAGATCCCCCATTTCTCCGGCGACTGCCTCGTGGTCGTCGCTTGCCAGCGCCTCGCGCACTTCATCCAGCTCTTCGGCAATCTTCTCGAGTACCGGCGCCGCCTGATCCCAATCGAAGCCGGCGCGCGAAGCCCGCTTCTGCAGTTTCTGCGCGCGACTGAGCGCCGGCAAAGCCCGCGGAACATCGTCGAGCAGGGACAGTTGTTTCGGCGCTGTGGCCTGCTCGGCACGCTCCAGCGCCTTGATCTCTTCCCAGCGCTGGCTGACCTGGTCCGGCTCGATCTTCAGGGTGCCCGGCGGGGTCCGCAGATTGCCATCAGGAAACACATGCGGATGACGCCTGACCAGCTTGCGGGTGATCCCATCGACCACGTGATCCCAGTCGAAGTAGCCCTCCTCCTGGCCCAGCTGAGCGTAGTACACGACCTGAAACAGCAGGTCTCCGAGTTCACCTGACAGCTGTGAATAGTCACCCCCAGCGATCGCGTCGGCGACCTCGTAGGCCTCCTCCAGCGTGTGCGGGACTATCGTTGCAAAGCTCTGCTGCAAATCCCATGGGCAGCCGTGAGCCGGGTCGCGCAGCCGCTGCATCAGATACAGCAGATCATCGATCTGATAACTCACGCGCGGCTTTCCTTGCGGTTGCGTCGCGCCTCGATGATGTTCGGCAACTGACTGATACGCGCGAGCAAACGGCCCAGCATGTTGATGTTGGGGACCTCTACCGTGAGCAGCATCGCGGCATAGTTGTCATCCTTGTTAGTGCGGGTACTTACCTCGAGCACATTGATCTTGTCGTTGGCGAGCATCTGTGAGACATCGCGCAGCAGCCCCGAGCGGTCGTAGGCCTTGATGTAGATTTCAACCGGGTAGGTCTGCACCCGCTCACTGCCCCAGCTGACTTCTATCAGCCGGTCGGAATCACGGTCCTGCAGCTGCATGGCGGTTGCGCAGTCAGCGCGATGCACGGTAACGCCGCGGCCCAGCGTGATGTAGCCGGTGATCGGATCGCCGGGGACCGGCTGGCAGCAGCCGGCCAGCTGCGTCAGCAGATTGCCGACGCCCTGAATGAAAATATCGCCCCGGCGCCCGGGCTTGCTCGGGCGCTTCGGGATCAGCTCCAGTTGTTCGCTATGGCTGTCGGGCTCGATCAGTTGCTGGGCAACATTGACCACGTGCATCAGACGAATATCACCGGAGCCTACTGCGGCAAACAGATCCTCCTGGCTGCGGATGCCCAGCTTGTCGATCAGTTGGACGTAGTCGGCACCATTGAGCGCGAGGCGGGTCAATTCGCGGTCCAGCATCAGCTTGCCGGCCTGAACGTTCTGCTCCCGTGCCTGCTGCTTGAACCAGTGCTGCACCTTCGCCCGCGCCCTGGAGGTATTGACGTAGCCCAGGTTCGGATTGAGCCAGTCGCGGCTGGGGCCGCTCTGCTTACCGGTGATGATCTCCACCTGCTCGCCGGTCTGCAACACGTAGCTCAGCGGCACGATCCGACCGTTGACCTTGGCGCCGCGGCAACTGTGGCCGATTTCCGTGTGTACCCGATAGGCGAAATCCAGTGGGGTAGCGCCCTTGGGTACATCAAGCACGTGTCCGTCGGGCGTGAACAGATAGATGCGATCAGGCTCGAAGTCCACGCGCAGCTGTTCCGCCAGGCCGCCGATATCGCCCATTTCCTCGTGCCACTCGAGCACCTGGCGCAGCCAGGCGATCTTGTCCTCGTAGGCATTCGAAGAAGAGCTGCCGGCATCGGTGCCCTTGTAGCGCCAGTGAGCGCAAACGCCCAATTCGGCCTCCTCGTGCATGCCCTGGGTACGGATCTGGACTTCGAGCACCTTGCCGCTGGGCCCGACCACGGCGGTATGCAGCGAGCGGTAACCGTTCTCCTTGGGATTGGCGATGTAATCGTCAAACTCGTTGGGAATATGCCGCCACAGACTATGCACTATGCCCAGCGAGGTGTAGCAGTCGCGCACCAGCGGCACCAGTACTCGCACCGCGCGCACGTCGTAGACCTGGCTGAAATCGATGTTCTTGCGACGCATCTTGCGCCAGATCGAATAGATATGCTTCGCACGACCGGTTATTTCCGCCTGTATGCCGGCTTCTTCCAGCTGTTCGCGCAGCTGACCCATTACCTCGTCGATATATTCCTGACGGTCCAGTCGCCGCTCATCGAGCAGCGCGGCGATCTGCTTGTATTGCAGCGGCTCGATATAGCGAAACGAGAGATCCTCGAGCTCCCACTTGATATGGCCAATACCCAGGCGGTGTGCCAGCGGAGCATAGATGTCGAAAACTTCGCGAGCGACGCGATAGCGCTTCTCCTCGGGCGCATCCTTGACCGCGCGGATAGCGCAGGTACGCTCTGCCAGCTTGATCAAGGCGACACGCACATCATCAACCATGGTGACCAGCATCTTGCGCAGATTCTCGACCTGCGACTGGGAGCTGAATGCCGCCACCTTTGCCGGATTCTGCGACACGCTGATCGCCGCCATGCGCTGCACACCGTCTACCAGCCCCGCCACTACGGCGCCAAACCGGTGTTCCACCGAAGGCAGATCGGTCTTGCGCTCACGGACGGCGCGATAGATGACTGCAGCGACCAGCGAGTCCTGGTCAAGCTTGAGTTCGGCGAGGATTTCGGCCATCTCCAGGCCCGTCGTATAACTGTTGGCGCCCTCGGCCCAGATGTTCTCTGCGGCGATGGCCTCCTGCTCCAGCTGCAACGCCCATTCGCAGGCTTCCAGCAGCTTCTGCGGCGAGCACAGTGCCACACGCTGATTGATGCGCTCGATCCAGGCGGCAATATCGACACTGCCGTCACCGTTGGTGGGGTATTGAGCCCTGACCTGTACCATTAAGACAGATCCCTCGATTCATGCGAATTCTTTGACACTTTTTTTACTCTATTGTGCTTTGCGTGCCGATCCTGCCGAAGTGCCGCGTACAAACAGAGCCATCGCCTCGACATGCGCTGTTTGCGCAAACATGTCCATCACGCCGACCTTTTCGAGCCGATAGCCCTGCGCCGCGAGAATACCGGCATCGCGCGCCAAAGTAGCCGGGTTGCAGGAAACGTAGAGGATCCTGCTCACCCTCAGCTGCGCCAGCTTGTGCACCAGCAACTCGGCACCATCACGCGGCGGATCCAGCAATGCAGCATCGCAGCCATCAGCGAGCCAGTGACCATCAAGGTGGTTGGACAGATCTGCCTGCAGAAAGTGCGGCGAGTGCAGATTATTATTTTCCGCATTTCTGCGCGCACGAGCCACCATCTCCCCGTCACCTTCAATGCCGGTGACCAGCGCACCTGCGCGGGCGAGCGGTAAACTGAAGTTGCCTACCCCGCAGAACAGATCGAGAATACGCTCGCCAGGCTGTGGCGCCAGCCATTGCAATGCCTGGTTGATCATCTGCTGGTTGACCGATGCATTCACCTGAATGAAATCGCCCGGGGCAAATTCCAATTGCAGCGCCTGGTCTGCCAGTGTGTAGGCTGGCACAGTGCCGATACCGCTAATACAGTGCAAGGTATCGACATCACCGGGCTGCAACCAGCATTCGGCCCCGTGTTGCTGTGCCAATGCACGCAGACTCTCGAGGTCGGCTGATGACAAGGGCTGCATGTGCCGCACCAGCATGACCGGCATCTGAGCCGCAATCAGCTCCACATGGCCAAGACCGGCGCGACCATCAAGTTCGCCCAGAACCGGCCCCAGCGCCTGCACCAGCGCCTCCAGCTCGGGCACCAGAATCGGGCACTGCGTTACCTCGACCAGATCACTGCTGAAACGTTCCCGGTAGCCGACTTCCAGCCGCGCGTGCTTGCGATCCCAGCGCACTGCCAGGCGCGTGCGTTGGCGATAGGCGTACGCGGGACCGAGCAAAGGCGGCATCCACTGCCCGGGTTCGATCCCCGCAAAATGCTCCAATTGCTGCGCCAGTGCCTGCTGTTTGACCTGCAGCTGCATAGCGTGAGGCATATGCTGCAGACTGCAGCCGCCACACAGGGCAGCGTGCCGGCAGGCGGGTTGCACCCGCTCGTCACTGGCCTGCAGGACCTTGTCCACGCGTGTCTCAATCAGCTTGCTGCGCGCCTTGAGCACCCGGGCAGTAACCTGTTCGCCGGCCAGACCGCCATCGACAAATACCGTGCGGCCCTGCCAACGGCCTATACCCCGGCCATCGTGGCTGTGACGTTGCAGTTCGACTTCGATGCGCTGACCTATCGCCGCTGGCGCATCAGCGGTCTTGCGCGACTTGCCGCGAAAGGCTTTCATGATTTGGCGTCGTACACCCCGGTGGAAAGATAACGGTCGCCCCGGTCGCAGATGATTGCGACGATCACCGCGTTCTCCACCTCACGGGAAATCTGCAGCGCGGCCGCTACCGAGCCGCCGGAGGAGACGCCACAGAAGATGCCCTCTTCGCGGGCCAGCCGGCGCATCATCACCTCGGCTTCCTGCTGCCCCATATCGATGACCCGGTCCACCCGCTGCGCTTCGAAGATGCCCGGCATATAGGCCTGCGGCCAGCGCCGGATACCGGGAATCGACGCGCCTTCGACAGGCTGCAGGCCGACGATCTCGATGGCCGGATTCTGCTCCTTGAGATAGCGAGAGGTTCCCATGATGGTACCGGTAGTGCCCATTGAACTGACAAAGTGCGTGATCGTGCCGTGGGTGTCGCGCCAGATCTCCGGCCCGGTGCTGCGATAGTGCGCCTCGGCATTGTCAAAATTGCCAAACTGGTCCAGCACGCGCCCCTTGCCTTCACTCTGCATCTGCATGGCCAGGTCGCGCGCACCCTCCATGCTCGCCTCGCGGCTGACCAGGATCAGCTCAGCCCCGTACGCGCTCATCGCCGCCTTGCGCTCGGAGCTCATGTTGTCGGGCATGATCAGCACCATGCGATAACCCTTGATCGCCGCGACCATCGCCAGGGCGATACCGGTGTTGCCGGAGGTGGCCTCGATCAGCGTATCGCCGGGGCTGATTTCACCCCGCAGCTCGGCCTGCTCGATCATCGACAGCGCCGGACGGTCCTTGACCGAGCCCGCGGGATTGTTGCCCTCGAGCTTGGCCAGTATGGTATTGCTGGTCTCGCCGGGAATACGCTGGAGCCGGACCAGCGGCGTGTTGCCGACGAAGTCGGCGACAGTCGGATACTCAGTAGTCATCATGCACCTTCCGTTGCCAGGAGCCGGGGTGAAACGCCCGATGCTGTGCTTTTCATTCAGTCAGCCTATGATACCGGCAACGGAGTGAGGGATACACAATGAATGACATAGGCCTCAAGGCGCGCATCCTGCTGATGACGCTGATACCCGCCGGAGCAATGATTCTCGCATTGGGCAGTTACTTCAGCTGGCAGGCGATTGCCGACCTGAACCAGCAATTACTCGAACGCGGCTTCATGAACGTCGAGCATCTGCAGGATCCGGCGGCAGCCGCATTGCTTGAAGGCCAGCCGGGCCAAATCAGGAATCGCCTTGCAGCGTCACTCAACCGCCCCGATGTGCGGGCGATCAGTCTGTACGACAGCGAACAAAATGTGCTGGAGCACAGCGGTCCGCAAATGCATGATCCCGAAAGCACGCTGGGCGTTGACAACTTGGGCGCCGGCACCGGCCTGCAGGTCCGCCGTAGCGACGACAGCAGCCGCTTCATGTTGCCGGTTCTGGCGTCCGGCGAGCTGATTGACCGTCAGGCCGCCGCAGACTTCGAGACGGACGCGCTGCTCGGCTGGCTGGAGGTAGAGCTCAGCCATGGCAACGTCCAGCTGCGCAAGTACCAGATCCTGTTGCACACCCTGGTCCTGATACTGGTCGGGCTGACGTTTATCGGCCTGGTCGTCAGCAGCCTGGCGAGGCGCATAAGCGATCCGATCACCCGGGCCAATCACGCCGTGAGCCGGATCAGCCGTGGCCAGCTGGATGTGCGCCTGGCTGCCCAGGGCAGCCGCGAGCTGGACGACCTGGCCAACGGCATCAATGCGATGGCGGAAACATTGCAGAGTGCACAGGGCGAGTTGCAGCAGAATATCGATCAGGCCACCGAGGATCTGCGTCAGACGCTGGAAACCATCGAGGTGCAGAATATCGAACTCGATATGGCGCGCAAGACAGCCCTCGAGGCCAGTCGGATCAAGTCCGAGTTCCTCGCCAACATGAGTCACGAATTGCGTACACCGCTCAATGGCATTATCGGCTTCAGTCATTTGCTGCAGAGCACCGAACTGAGCAATCGTCAGCAGGAATACCTCGGCACGATCGGAACCTCGGCGGACAATCTGCTAGCCATCATCAACGAGATCCTCGATTTTTCCAAGATAGAGGCGGGCAAGCTGATTCTCGACAACCTGCCGTTCAACCTGCGGGATCTGATTCAGGACACCCTGACCATGCTCGCGCCCGCCGCGCACCACAAGCACCTTGAACTGGTCAGCATGATCTACCGTGATACCCCGCTGGGTCTGAACGGAGATGCCCTCCGGCTGAAGCAGATACTGGCGAACCTGATCAGCAACGCGATCAAGTTCACCCATAGCGGCTCGGTAAGCATCCGCACGATGCTCGAACACGAAGACGACACCCACGCGGTGCTGCGCATCAGCGTCACCGACACTGGCATGGGGCTTAGCCCTAGCCAGCAGAAGCTGCTGTTTCAGGCCTTCAGCCAGGCCGACAACTCGATTTCCCGCCAAGCTGGCGGCACTGGCCTGGGGCTGACTATCGCCAAGCGTCTGGTCGAGCAGATGCAGGGCGATATCGGCCTCAACAGCCAGCCGGAGCAAGGCTCCGAGTTCTGGTTCACCGTGCGTCTGGAGAAATCCAGCCAGGTCAGCGACGATCTGCCAGAAAGGCCCCTGGCCGGACTGCGCGCAGCATTGGTTGAGCCACTACAACTGAGTCGCCAGGCGCTGTCGCACTGCCTGGAGGACCTCGGTCTGGAAGTGAGCGTCTACGACAATCCAGCGCTGCTGGAGGAGGCTCTCGGCTCACGCCGTCACACCGGCAAGTCGATAGACCTGATGCTGATCAGCAGCGCAGCCGCGCCGGATCAACCCGAAGTGCTGCTGGAGCTGTTCCATCGCCGCTCGACCAGCGGCGGCTGCAAGACGATTCTACTGACCGACACCACGGAGCACTACCCGGCCTTCGACCAACTGCCGGCCGGCGAGTGCCAGGTCCTGTCGCGCCCCTTGTGTGCCCGCAAGATGCTGCGCGCAATCAACCAGCTGTTCAAGGCAGAGCCAGCCCGCACGGTCATGCGGCCGGCCTCTGCAAACCCGTCGATAACCATTCTCTGCGTCGACGACAATGAAGCCAACCTGAAGCTTGTCGCCACCCTGCTGACGCAAATGGGTGCTCAGGTAATCCCGGCGGTGAGCGGTGAGCAGGCATTGGAAATACTCTCTACGGCAGCAGTGGACATGGTATTCATGGACGTACAGATGCCTGGCATGGATGGGCGAGCGACCACCACCGAACTCCGCTTACGTGAGGAGCTCGCCGGCTGCAAGCCACGACCGGTGATCGCACTGACCGCGCACGCCCTCGCGGAGGAACGCCGCAAGTTGCTGCAGTGCGGCATGAATGACTACATGAGCAAGCCAATCAGTCCGGAGCAACTGGCGCACTGCGTGCAACGCTGGACCGGCATCGCTCTGGAGATGCCAACGTCTGCCCGCGACGATAACGCACTGCCCACCCGACGACTGGAGGACCGCGAGATGCTGCCCGTGCTGGATCGCGAGGAAGGCCTGCGTCTGGCCGCCGGCAAGGCGGACCTGGAAGAGGACATGTTACGCATGCTGGTCGAAAGTCTGCCCGAGGAGCGCAGCCGCATCGAGCAGCATATGACCGTGAACGCTCAGGAAGCCTTGCTTGAGGTCATACACAAATTGCACGGCGCCTGCCGCTACTGTGGTGTACCGCAGCTCCGCGCCTGTTGCGAGAACGCCGAAGATCTGCTGAAACGCGGGCAGCCCAATCAGGTTGCCATAAGCCAGTTGATCGAAGCCATCGATCGCCTTCAGACCGTTTACGCCACCGAATCGGCGTAGGCGGCCGGCCCCGCGGACCAGACCGCAAAGGCCAGAGCCTGCTCGCGTTCATCGCTAAGGCTCAGCAGCATCGCCCCTCCGCCGCCGGCTTCCAGGCGCGCCAGCGCCGCACCGCTGAGGACCACCGTAGGCGCCCCCAGCGAATTACGGTCGATCTGGATACAGTGCCACGACATTCCCTGCCCCAGACCTGTGCCCAACGCCTTGAGAATCGCCTCCTTGGCGGCAAACCGCTTGGCCAGAAAGCGGGCCGGCTGGCCGTGGACAGCGTAGCGTTGCCACTCGGCGTCCGTCAGGATGCGGCGTGCGAACCGATCGCCCTGGCGGCCGAGGACCGCCTCGATCCGGCCGACCAGAACCATGTCGGTACCTATGCCGCGAATCATCTGCCGCCCGAGGCGCCGAGAATCAACGCACGCATTTCCTTCACCGCGGTGGCCAGGCCGGTGAACAACGCACGGGCAATGATCGCGTGGCCGATATTCAGCTCGTTGATGCCGGGCAATGCCGCGATCGGCTCGACGTTGTGGTAATGCAGGCCATGCCCGGCATTAACGACCAGGCCCAGCTTGCGCGCATAGATACAGCTCTCGCGAAGGCGCGCCAGCGCTACCTGCTGCTGTTTACCCTCGGTGTCGGCATAATGCCCGGTATGCAGTTCGATAACCGGTGCGCCAGCGCGTTTCGCGGCCTCGATCTGCTGCGGGTCAGGATCGATGAACAAGGATACTTCACTGCCGATGGCCGTCATGCGCTCGACCGCCTCCTGGATACGCGCGCCGTTCCCGGCTACGTCGAGCCCGCCTTCAGTAGTCAGCTCCTCACGTCGCTCTGGCACCAGACAGACGTTGGCAGGTCGGATTTCTTCGGCGAAACGCAGCATCTGGTTGGTCACCGCCATTTCCAGGTTCATCCGGGTCTGCAGGATATCGGCCAGCATCCGCACGTCCCGCTCCTGGATATGCCGGAGATCTTCACGCAGGTGAAGGGTGATGCCGTCCGCGCCGGCCTGTTCCGCCTCGATTGCGGCCTGCACCGGATCGGGGTAGCGGGTACCGCGCGCCTGGCGCACAGTGGCCACATGATCGATATTAACGCCTAGAAGTACACGTTGTGGATGGCTCAAGATCTGTCTCCTCTGGGGGTGCTGCCGGGGGATGAAAACAGCTGCCGACTGACGAGTGGCCGGCCGCCCAAATGTATCGCCAATGCCTGTCGCATGAGACTTTTTGCCGTTCTGAGCGCCTGCGGGGCATCCCAGTCCTCCCGCGCCATCGCCAGCAATCCGGCGCCGGGCAGACCCGGCGCCGAGTAGCCGGCCCGATCATCACCGGGGCGCGTATCGGCAAGGCGCAGCAGGCCCTCTTCGGCATGCCAGACGTAGATCGCTTCAGCCTCGACCGGAGCGCCGGCGGCATCCTCTGTCAGACTGAAACCATAGCCCATAACCTCGAGCAGTTGCCATTCGAACCGGCGCAATACCGGTTCGACAGCGGCAGTTTCGGCCAGTTGCTGCAGGGCCGACTGGTACGCTGCGAAAATAAGGGTCTGTGGATCGCCGGGCGCCAGCAGGCGAACCAGCAACTCGTTCAGGTACAAACCGCTGAACAGCGCATTCCCCTGCAGCGGCAGATAGGCACCCGCCGCTTCTGCCTGGGCCAGGCTCTTCAGCTCGCCTCGTCCAGCGGTAGCAACGAGCAGCGGAACAAACGCCTGAGGCGCAACGGCGCCGCTGCGCGGCTTCCTGGCACCGCGCCAGACAACCCGTTGCATACCGTGGTGCAGCGTCAACAGATCGACCAGGGCGCTGGTATCGCGATAGGGACGACTATGCAGGACGTAGGCCGGGGTCAGGGATGATTGCACAGCGACCTCCGGGGACCGGCTACTTGTCGAAGTAATAGCCCAGCGAGGTCAGCGCGCGTTCATCGTCAGACCAGCCGCGCCGCACCTTGACCCACAGATTGAGCATGATCTTGCTGCCAAACAGCTTCTGCATATCCAGGCGCGCTTCCTGACCAATCTTTTTCATGCGGTCGCCACCGTCACCGATGATGATCTTCTTCTGGCCCTCGCGCTCGACCAGGATCAACGCATGGATATGCAAGACCTTGCCTTCCTGCTTGAACTGCTCGATCTCCACTGCAACCTGATAGGGGATCTCCGCGCCGAGCTGGCGCATGACTTTCTCGCGCACCAGTTCTGCTGCCAGGAAACGCGAGCTGCGGTCGGTCAGCTGATCTTCCGGGTAGAAATGCTCGTTCTCCGGCAAACGCTCGGCGACCAGTTTCTCGAGC
Source organism: Halopseudomonas sp. (assembly GCF_041579695.1). Classification (GTDB taxonomy): domain Bacteria; phylum Pseudomonadota; class Gammaproteobacteria; order Pseudomonadales; family Pseudomonadaceae; genus Halopseudomonas. Next base: position 18,889 of record NZ_JBFGFI010000008.1, on the reverse strand, counting down.
TGTTCGATGTTGCGGCCCTGAAGCGCCGAAACGGGCACCACCTCGGCATCGGGAAGCTGCGTGGCGAGCCATTCCAGGTGGGGAAGCAGCGCCTGCTTGTCCTCCATCCGGTCGACCTTGTTGACCACCAGCAGCACCGGACATGTCACATAACGGACCTTCTCCAGGACCATCTGATCCTCATCCGTCCAACGGGTCCGATCCACCACGAACAGAACCACATCGACATCCCGCAGGGCCTGGCTCGCACTCTTGTTCATGAAGCGATTCAGCGCCTTTTCGTTTTCCTTGTGCAGACCGGGAGTATCGACGTAGATGGCCTGCACCTCGTCTTCGGTCTTGATACCCAGCAGTGTGTGCCGCGTGGTCTGCGGCTTGCGCGAGGTAATGGCCAGTTTCTGGCCAAGTATGTGATTGAGCAGCGTGGACTTGCCCACGTTGGGCCGGCCTACAATGGCCACGTAGCCACAACGGGAAATACGGTCATTCATCTGCTTTCTCCACGCCCAGAGCGATAAGGGCTTTCTGGGCTGCAACCTGTTCTGCCAACCGCCGGCTGTTACCCTCACCGAAAGTAGCCTCGGATAACGGACCGACCTGGCATTCGACACGGAAGGTCCGACAATGTGCTTCGCCGCCGCTATCGGTAACTTCGTAGCGGGGCAGATCGCAGTGCCGCGACTGCAGGTATTCCTGCAAACGGGTCTTGGGATCCTTGTTGTTGTCGACCAGGGTCAGGCTGGCAATGTGATCCTGCAGCCAGTGCAGGATGCGCTCGCGAGCCACCTCCAGCCCACTTTCAAGATAAATCGCGCCAATGATCGCCTCGGTGGCATCGGCGAGAATGGATTCACGGCGGAAACCGCCACTTTTCAACTCTCCCGAACCCAGCCTGAGATAGTCACCGAGCTCGAAGCCCTTGGCCAGCTCAGCCAGCGTCACGCCCTTGACCAGCCGCGCGCGCAGCCGCGACAGCTGGCCTTCGCGTGCCTGCGGGAAGCGATGGAACAATGCTTCAGCCGCAACGAAGTTGAGCACCGAGTCCCCGAGAAATTCCAGCCGCTCGTTGTTGCGGCCCCCCAGGCTACGGTGGCTCAACGCCAGATTCAGCAGATCCGGATCACTGAAACTGTAGCCAATCTTGCGTTCAAGGCGGTCTAGCTTGTTGGTCACTTAATAGGTCTGACTATGTGGGTTTCATCGAAATGGACCAGCAGGTCCACGTTCTGAAGCGCCGGCGTGCGCACTTCGTAGTTGATCTGCACGGTGTAGGCGTCGGCACCGCTGGCGGTCACCTTGATCGCTTCCCGTGCATCGATATCGCGGATGCTGTTGATCTGCATGCCCTTGTCGATATAGTTGTTGAACTCGCGAATCGAATTGATCTCGATCGTGGGATCCTCGTTGATCTTGGTAACCATGTTGCGCAAGGCGAAATGATCCAGATAGATGGGGATAAGCTTCATGGCGATGACAAGACCGAATACGATCAGCGCAATGACGGCCAACCAGCCAAAGAATGACATGCCTTTCTGCGAGTGGCGCATGAATAACCTCGTGACGTCCGTTGTAGATATTGTTGTTTCAGCCCCCTCAGTGAATCAGGGCGACCCTTGAAAAACTTGGCAGGTTACGCAACTTCGGCTCTGGCCAATGCATCCAGATGGCAAATGCCTTGCCTACAATATAGTTGTCGGGGACCATTCCCCACAACTCCCGCGGCATACTCGGTGCGCTCCAGTAACGGCTATCATTGGAGTTATCCCGATTGTCACCCATCATGAAGTAATGTCCGGGCGGCACCTGCCATTCCATAGGCGCAGGTGTGCGGGCAAGACGCTCTACCCTGATCAGGTGTTCGGTATCGCCGAGTTGCTCTTCGAGAACCCTTACCTCGGCGATATGCTGCATTGGGTGACCTGCCGGCAATTCATCATCGAGCTTCACTTCGACCAGACTGGTCGGCACCTTTTCGCCATTGACGAATAGCTCCTTGTCCGCGTAACGCACCCGATCACCCGGCAAGCCGACCACCCGCTTGATGTAGTTGATGCGCGGATCATTGGGATAGCGAAACACCATGACATCGCCGCGCTCTGGATCGCCGACAGCTAGCACCTTGCTGTCGAGCACCGGCAGGCGGATACCGTAGGCGAACTTGTTCACCAGGATAAAATCGCCCACTTCCAGGGTTGGCTTCATCGACCCGGACGGGATCTGGAATGGCTCGACCAGAAAGGAGCGCAGCACCAGTACCACCAGCAGGACAGGAAAGAACGACTTGCCGTACTCTACCAGCAGCGGCTCCTTGCCCATCCGTTCGACCACCACCGGATCGGCCACATCAATCCTTGCCTCGTAGGCAGCACGAGCCCTGCGCCGCTTCGGCGCATGCCAGACCAGATCGATCAGCGCAAGAAACCCGGTGACGGCTACCGCGAGCACCAGAAGCAGCGGAAAATTGATATGCATATTCGAGTCCGTTTAGCTATTGCTAGCTGTCAACTTTCAATACCGCAAGGAAGGCTTCCTGGGGTATTTCCACATTTCCTACCTGCTTCATGCGCTTCTTGCCAGCCTTCTGCTTTTCCAGCAACTTCTTCTTGCGGCTGGCATCGCCGCCGTAGCATTTGGCAATCACGTTCTTGCGCAGTGCCTTGACGGTCGAACGCGCGACTATCTGGCCGCCCACGGCCGCCTGGATAGCCACATCGAACATCTGCCGAGGGATCAGCTCCTGCATCTTGCTTACCAGCTGACGGCCCTTATAGGCCGCATTATCGCGATGGACGATCAGCGCCAGCGCATCAACCTTCTCGGCGTTGATCAAAACATCCAGGCGCACCAGTCTGGCGGCCTGAAACCGGTCAAATGCATAATCGAGCGAGGCGTAACCGCGGCTCACCGACTTCAGGCGATCGAAGAAATCCAGCACGACCTCGTTCATTGGCAGATCGTAGGTCACCTGCACCTGCGTGCCCAGAAACAGCATATCGTGCTGCACACCGCGCTTTTCGACACACAGGGTGATTACATTGCCCAGATGGTCCTGCGGAACCAGAATATTGGCCCGCACGATCGGCTCGCGCATTTCCTCGATCATCGACGGATCGGGCAGGTGCGAGGGGTTGTCGACATAGACGATGCTGCCGTCCTTCTTGACCACCTCGAACACCACGGTGGGCGCGGTGGTGATCAGATCCAGATCGTACTCACGCTCCAGGCGTTCCTGGATGATCTCCATGTGCAACATGCCGAGGAAGCCACAGCGGAAACCGAAACCCAGCGCTTCCGAACTCTCGGGCTCAAAATGCAGGGAAGCATCATTCAGCGTCAGCTTGGACAAAGCCTCGCGGAAATCCTCGAAATCTTCCGAGCTGACCGGGAACAGCCCGGCATACACCTGTGGCTTGACCTTCTTGAACCCGGGCAGCATGTCTACATCGGGGGTACTGGAGAGGGTCAGGGTGTCGCCCACTGGCGCACCGTGAATATCCTTGATCCCGGCAATGATGAAGCCTACCTCGCCGGCCTTGAGGTCGGCAGTTTCGCTCGGTTTGGGATTGAAAACACCCACGCTGTCAACCTGATGGATCTTGCCTGTGGACTTGACCAGCACCTTGTCGCCCTTGCGGATGCGACCGTGCTTGACCCGTACCAGCGATACCACGCCTAGATAGTTGTCGAACCACGAGTCGATGATCAGTGCCTGCAAAGGCGAGTCCAGCTCACCGACTGGCGGCGGAATAACCTGAATCAGGCGCTCAAGCACATCCACCACACCCTGCCCGCTCTTGGCGCTGCATGTAACCGCGTCGGTCGCATCGATGCCAATCACGCTTTCGATTTCAGCCATGACCCGTTCGGGCTCGGCCTGGGGCAGATCGATCTTGTTCAATACCGGCATTACCTCGAGACCCTGCTCAATGGCGGTATAGCAGTTGGCGACGGACTGGGCCTCGACGCCCTGGGCCGCGTCAACTACCAGCAACGCACCTTCGCACGCCGCCAGCGAACGGCTGACCTCGTAGTGGAAGTCCACGTGGCCGGGTGTATCAATGAAATTCAGCTGGTAGGTCTTGCCGTCTTTCTCGGAGGTGTAATACAGCGTAACGCTGTGGGCCTTGATGGTGATGCCCCGCTCACGTTCGAGATCCATCGAGTCGAGCACCTGCGCCGCCATTTCCCGATCGGCCAGACCACCGCATATCTGGATGAACCTATCAGCCAGAGTCGACTTACCATGGTCAATGTGGGCAATAATCGAAAAATTACGAATTAGACTTAGGTCACTCACAACGGGGATCATCCAGACATGATTGCAAGACTGGGAGCCAAGTAGCTCCAAGCAGTAGACGGGGAACTACCCCGAAATAAGCTCGCGAGTGTACCCGAATAAGCAGAGGGACGCTATCGTGCCGCAGGCTACCGGGACCCGTCGAAACACCGAACAGGCCCCGGGTTGCCGGGACGTTTGACCGGCCTAGTCGGCCAGCCGGAAGGTGATATAACTGGCGCGCCCCTGGCGGACTACGCGCATGGAAACCGAGCGATTGGTCGGTAGCGCCTCGGTTATCTTTTCAAACTGCTCGGCCGACTCGATTTGCTTGTTATCCAGACTGGTGATCACATCACCAGCGCGCAGCCCGACCATCGCCGCCGGGCCCTGTCGCACCTCTCGCACTATAATCCCAGCGGGCACATCCATGGCTTCACGCTGCTTCTCGGTCAGTTCGGCCACCACCACGCCCAACCGATTGCTCGCCTTTGACGGCGCCTGTTCGCTGGGCTCAGCTGCGGCCGCTACCGAGTCATCCTCGGGCAATGCTCCCACTTCGAGTTCAAGCCTGCGCCGCTTCTTGTCGCGCATCACCACTACCGAGGCTTCCTCACCGGGACGCACACGGCCTACAGCATGGGGAAGATCGGAGGACATGTTGATTTCCTGCCCGTTGAACTCAAGAATCACATCGCCCACCTGGAGTCCGCCCTCGTCAGCCGGACCGCCCGGCATGATCTGCGCTACCAGCGCGCCCGCCGGCTTGGGCAAGCCAAAGGATTCGGCCAGATCCTTGTTGATTTCCTGGACCACTACACCCAGCCACCCGCGCTGCACCGCACCGGTCTTCTTCAGTTGCGCCACAACGTCCATTGCAACGTCGGCGGGGATCGCGAACGACAACCCCATGAAGCCACCCGAACGGGTAAATATCTGCGAGTTGATACCGATCACTTCACCATCTAGGTTCAGCAGCGGCCCGCCTGAGTTGCCCGGGTTGATGGCCACGTCGGTCTGGATAAAAGGCACGTAGTTCTCGGTCGGCAGGCTGCGACCCTTGGCACTGACGATCCCGGCGGTCACCGAGTAATCAAAGCCGAAGGGCGAGCCGATGGCCAGTACCCATTCACCCGGCTTCATATCAGAGGACTTGCCGATACGTACGGAGGGCAGATCCTCATCCGCTTCGATTTTCAGAAGCGCAAGATCCGAACGCGGGTCGGCGCCCACAAGCTTGGCAACCATCTCCCGGCGGTCGGACAGTCTGACGAATATCTCGTCGGCGCCCTCGATGACGTGATTATTGGTCAGGACGTAGCCGTCCTTGGACAGAATGAAGCCTGAACCCAAGGACTGCGGCGAAGGCTGTTGCTGGCGGGGTTGCTGCTGACCCTGGGGACCCTGAGGAAAACCGTGCTCGAAAAACTCCCGGAAAATCGGTGGCATACCTTCGAGGTCAGGCATTCCGGGCCCGCCGGCAACCGGTGATCGGGTGACAGCCCGGCTGGTGCTGATATTCACCACTGCCGGTGAAACCTCTTCAACCAAATCGGTAAAATCAGGCAGTTCCTGAGCCATGCCCAGCGACTGCCACCCCAGCAGAGCCGTGGCAGCAGTTGCCGCCATCATGCGCTTTATCGAGAACATATTTTTCCGCCTCTTTTTCTAGTATGAGCCCTGGACCGACACTATCTCAGTCGATCCCGTTGGCAAATTTCGTAATACCCGGGGATGGTACGCCGGGTTGCTGCGCGCGCGACGCGTGTACCAGCCCGCCGTGACAAAGCCAGCGGCCAAGCCGACCGCAGCCACCAGGATCAGCCAGGGCTCGGCAAGTCCGACGAGGTCACCAATCAGGGCGAACATGAACAGCATCAACAGGGGCAGGACATACATCAGTGCCGATGCTTTGAGTACCGCGTCTTCCGGCAAGCCTATGATGACCTCGTCACCCACGGCAAGCGGTTGATCGGACAGGACTCGAATGAAGCCGCTACGCGCGCCAGATCCCAGTCGCTGCAGCAAAGCCTGGCCGCAGCCGGCCCGCGCCTGGCAACTGCCACAGGTACTTTGCCGGATGGTCTCGACCCATACCGCACCGGATTCGATGCTGAGCACTTTGCCTCGTTCTTCAATCACCTTGCCCTACCTGCCATGCATGTGTTCGATATCAAGCGGAACCTCCTCATGGGGCGGTATCGATCACCGCGCCCGGATCAAAATCCGGCGCCAGCGACGCCGCAACGCGCTCCGCCGTAGCGGGCGGTACCTCGCCCACGACCGTCGCCAGGTAGGCGCCATCTCGCATGACCAGCCTGCGACTTACCGCAACTGTCGGACCAAGCTGGGCGCGCAAGTCATCTGCCACCCTGTCCTCGGCAAGGGGTTCAATAAATACGGTAAACCGTGCGAGACCATCGGTAAATGCCTGAGTCACTACCGGCATCTCCTCGCCATTCAACCGGCGGGTCTCGCGGCGTACCGGTGCAAAACCCGGCGGCAGCCAGGCCGGCAGCCAGCGCTGTTCTGCGGCAGGAGCGGATGCGGTCGTGTCGGACGCGGCCTGTTCGCCGATAGCAGGACAGGCTCCCACCGCGCTGAGCTGCTCCGGCGTGACGGGGCCAACTTCGAGATTGGTAAACTGGAACCTCTCCAGCAGGGCCTCTTTCTCGTTGATCAGCAGCGACTGCAGCAGCAGGCCGGTATCAGCATCAAGATAGAGTTCATAGGCGTAACGGAAGGGATCACGTGGCTTGACCGCAACCACGGAAACGGCCCGGTTGGCGACGCGACTGGTGCCAAGCACCTGCAATGAATACCATTGATGCAGCGTGAAAGACTCATCGGCGAGCAAGCCGCTGTCACGCCACGCGACACCCGAGGTCAGTGCGCTGCTACATTCCAGACGGCCATCACGCCGCACCCATTCCTGCGGAGCGCCATCGGTGCGCAGCAGGCGCTCGACGACCTGATCGTCAACCTGTCGCCAGACCCGGTGGGTACTGAAGCTGCCAGTGCGTTCATAGACAAAATCGCCCTGATAGCTCTGCTCCCGGGCGGCAACGGCCATCTTTTCCAGCAGCTCCCTGGCCTCATCGCCAGCCACCGGCGCAGCAAACAGAAGGGCTGCCGAAGCAACCCCTGCTGCCATCCAGTTGTTCGCCCATAGCCTGGCCGCCGTCAATGAGGGCACTTAGCGTCCTTCCAGACTTGCCGCTCGTGCCGAGGGCAGCAAGTGCGGAGTAACCTGCCCGTTTGACTGTCCAGCATGCTCGCGCAAGTACTTGCCAATGCGCTGCTCCTGCCACTCTGAAGGAGCCTGCTGCGATTCCTGCATCGCAGCACCTGTCTGCGGATAGCCCGCAAGCACCGCACCTGGCTGAGCTGCTGACGCACCGGGCAACGTTACCGGCGGCGCCGGAGCCTGCTCGGCGACCATGCCCGAATTACCGGCACTCTGATCTTCCTGGAACATGTTGACGCCTACCAGCACCGCCACAGTCACCGAAGCCGCTACCGCAAGCCGGCCAACACCCTGCCAGACGCTTGAGGTCTTCGCCACAGCGGCTGCCGGGTCAGGGTCATTGGCGATCGCCGCGGCAATACCCGCCGACAGATCAACGTTACCCTGCCATGGCTCCTTGTGCATAAGCGCACGGGCGGTCTGGAGTCGTGCCCAGTCGCTACGCAAGGACGAGTCGTCCCCGCTGGCCTTCAGAACACGGCGCACTTCAAGCTCGTCCGCTTCGTTGTCCATCAGCGCGGAGAGAGACTCCCTCAAGGATTCACTGCTCATTGCTATACCTCTGCTGTTGGCCCATCGGGCTTGCTGCATTTTTCCCCTGGTCCTGGCTCAATCTGTCAGCAAGGGCTTAAGGGCTTTGTCGATCGCCTCGCGCGCCCGGAAGATACGTGAACGTACCGTACCGACAGGGCAACTCATTACCTCGGCAATATCTTCGTAACTCAAACCTTCAAATTCACGTAACGTCAACGCGGTACGCAAATCGTCGGGTAGCTGCTGCAGCGTCCTGTTGACCATCTGCTCGACCTCATCACGCAGCAAATCGCGTTCCGGCGAGTGAATGTCCTTGAGGGCACTGTCCCCGTCGTAGTACTCGGCCTCATCGGCTGCGATATCTGAATCGGGCGGCCTGCGCCCGCGCGCAACCAGATAATTCTTGGCCGTGTTTATCGCTATGCGGTACAGCCAGGTGTAAAAGGCGCTGTCACCGCGAAAATTGGCCAGGGCCCGGTATGCCTTGACGAAAGCTTCCTGCGATACATCCTGAGCCTCATGACTGTCATGCACAAAGCGCATTACCAGTGCCAGAATCTTGTGCTGGTATTTCAGTACCAGCAAATCGAAAGCCCGTTTGTCGCCGCCTTGAACCCGAATGACCAGCTCCTGATCGGTTTGCTCAATCATGCGGCGGCTCCTCCCGGCGCAGGCGCGTTCGCCCTGCCTTGTTGTAGTAGACCCGCAATGTAAGCAAAAGTTCTCCCCTCATCAGGCTCAACAGTAGGAACAGTGGCAACCGGGGAAAGTTCCCTCGGCCCGAAAAATTATTATCATTATCCGGCAACATGACGAGGCATACCCGACTGCGCAGGACAGTATTGTGTCGCACGCGCCTTCTATATACTAGTTGTCCACATCGACCCGGGAAATCCCGAATCATTCCAGCAGGTCCAGACAGGGACACCATGGCACAAGCGAAGAATTATGACGTACTGGTCATCGGCAGTGGCGCTGCGGGTCTGACCCTCGCGCTGCATCTGGCAGATAATCTGCGGGTCGCCGTGATCAGCAAGGGCCAGCTATCCGAAGGTTCCACCTTCTGGGCCCAGGGCGGCGTAGCCGCTGTGCTTGATGATACCGACACCGTCGAGGCCCATGTTCAGGACACTCTGGATGCCGGCGGAGGCTTATGCCGGGAAGAGGCGGTTCGCCAGATCGTCGGCAGCAGCCGCGAGGCAATAGGCTGGCTAATCGATCAGGGCGTGCCATTCACCCGAGAGCGGCGTGCGGACGGCACCGAAAGCGATGATTTCCATCTGACCCGCGAAGGCGGTCACAGCCACCGCCGTATTATCCATGCAGCGGATGCGACCGGAGCAGCCATATTCAATACACTGCTGCTCAAGGCCCAGGAGCACAGCAACATAGAGCTTCTGGAAAACCGGGTCGCTGTTGACCTTATTACCAGCGGCAAACTCGGACTACCTGGCAAACAATGCCTGGGCGCATATATTCTCAATCGCAATACCGGCCACGTAGAGACCTATGGCGCGCGCTTTACCGTGCTCGCTACCGGCGGTGCGAGCAAGGTGTATCTGTATACCAGCAACCCCGACAGTGCCTCCGGCGACGGCATCGCGATGGCCTGGCGTGCCGGCTGCAGGGTGGCCAATATGGAATTCAACCAGTTCCATCCCACCTGCCTCTACCACCCCAGGGCCAAGAGCTTTCTCGTCACTGAAGCCCTGCGCGGGGAAGGCGCGGTACTCAAATTGCCAGATGGCTCGCGATTCATGCCGCGCTTCGATCAGCGCGCCGAGCTCGCCCCGCGCGATATCGTCGCCCGTGCCATTGACCATGAGATGAAGCGGCTCGGGCTGGATTGCGTCTTTCTCGACATCAGCCACAAACCGGCGGACTTCATACGCAGCCACTTTCCGACCGTGCATGAACGCTGCCTGGCCTTCGGCATCGACATCACCCGCGAACCGATTCCGGTTGTCCCGGCGGCCCACTATACCTGCGGCGGTGTCGTGGTCGACGCATGCGGGCGCACCGACACCGACAATCTCTATGCGATCGGCGAGACCAGCTACACCGGACTGCACGGCGCCAACCGAATGGCGAGTAACTCGCTACTGGAATGCATCGTATTCGGGCGCGCCGCAGCGCAGGACATACTCAATGAACTGCCGCATACCAGAATGCCGGACAATCTGCCGTACTGGGACGAAAGCAAGGTCACAGACTCCGATGAGGACGTGATCATCTCGCACAACTGGGACGAATTGCGGCGTTTCATGTGGGACTACGTGGGAATAGTGCGCACTACCAAGCGTCTGCAACGCGCCAAACACCGGGTCGACATGCTGCTGGCAGAGATTCACGAGTTCTACAGCAATTACAGGGTCAGTCGCGACCTGCTGGAATTACGCAACCTGGCCACGGTCGCAGATCTGATCATCACCTCGGCCATGCAGCGCCGGGAAAGCCGCGGGCTGCATTACACGCTGGACTATCCCAGGCTGTTGCCGGAGGCACTGGATACTATTCTGCAGCCGCCCAGCGCTGACGACTGAAACGCAGTCGCAACCTGAGCCGACGCAGGGCATCCTCCGCCGCTGCGTCGGCCGGCAGAATCACCGATACAGCCAGCAAGCGTCCCGGCTCACGCAGTCGCACCACGGTGAGAAAGGCACTGACAAAGGTATCGGCAAGCAAGCGCGCAGCTGTTTCCGAACCATCTCGGCGCATGACGTGCCAGCCCTGGCTGTCAAATCGCAGCGCTGTAATCGACTGTGCATGCCGCAGACTCACCTGGCGAGGCCAGACCCAGGCGCCGTAACCGATGACCAAGAGCATACTTGCCGTCGCCAACAACGGGTGCAGGCCACTGCGCAGCAGCGCCGCGCAGGCCAATACGCTGAGAGCAATGACCAGCACGCCCAGAAAACGTGAGGGCTGCCGGCGCAACACCAGATAATCAGGCTGGCTGAACACGATCGAGTATCATCCTTACCATTCGTTTAAGATCCGGGTCTTCCGGTTCGCTGCGCTGCATGAACCAGCCGAACATATCCTGGTCTTCGCTTTCCAGCAGCTTGCGGTAACGCAGTTTGTCTTCCGCGTCCAAATCACTGTAGGCTTCCTCGAGAAACGGCACCAGCAGCACGTCCAGCTCCAGCATACCTCTCCGACTGTGCCAATACAGCCGCTTCTTCTCTATCTCAGCCGACATCTGAATCTCCGCAGTGGGGTGAAAACGCGACACAATGCATCGCTATCATTATAAGCGCAAGGCGACACTGACAAGCCGCCAACGCAGCCCTATGATGTAACAGCTGAATTCACCAGGCAATCAGAGCTTATGACCCACAACAATCCACTTTATATCCGGCTGTCTGAACGCTTCACCGTGGACCCATCACTGCATGCGGCCGCTGTCGCCCTGAGCTGGCTCGGTCACGAGGGCATCCTCGCGGTCAATGGCCCCGATTCCGCCAGGTTTCTGCAGGGACAGGTGACCTGCGACGTGGCACGCCTGTCCGTGCCCGAGAGCATCCTTGGCGCCCGCTGCAACCCCAAGGGCCGGATGCAGTCGAGCTTCAGGCTTTTGCGCCACGGCGAGTCGGACTATCTGCTGGCGATGGCAGAAGAGCTGGTCGCACCCCAGATCGCCGATCTCGCCAAGTATGCCGCTTTCTTCAAGACTGAAATCAGCGACGCCAATGGCCAGTGGGTGCGTCTTGGGCTGAGCGGTCCCGGCGCGACCGAGACGCTGGCCAGAACCGGGCTGGGCACGCCCGAAGCGACTAATAGCGTGTCCCAGAGCGAGTCAGGCATGGTTGTTCGCCTGGTTGACAGCGATATTTTCGAGCTCTGGCTGCCCGCCGGGAGCGCTGAAGCTACGATCGATGCGCTTTTGCAGACAGCCCAACCGGCACCACTCAACTACTGGCAGATGCTGCAGATACGCAACGGCATCGGCCAGGTGTTCGGTGAAACGCGCGAACACTTCATTCCGCAAATGCTCAACCTTCAGGTATTTGATGCCGTCAGCTTCAAGAAAGGCTGCTACACAGGCCAGGAAATCGTGGCCCGGATGAAGTATCTCGGCAAGCTGAAAAAGCGCATGTTCAGGCTGACCAGCGATGAACGTCGGTTGTTGCCGCCGGGCACCGCGGTAGTGAACCGTGAAACCGGACAGGCCCTCGGCGAAGTGGTGATGACCGCACTGGGCCATGAGCAGATGGAAATGCTGGCGGTAGTACAAAAGGATGCGGCACAATTGGTATCATTGAGCGCAATTGACGACCAGGGGCCAGCATTGACCCTCGCAGACCTGCCCTACGAGAAAGAAGTGGCCGACACAGAAGCCGGCCCGGCAAATTGACAAGGAATTACCGATGACTGACCTGGCCCAGCGCGTACAGGAAGAACTGATTCAGGCGATCGAAAAGGATCAACTGGTATTGCCAACCCTGCCCGAGGTAGCACTGCGCATTCGCGAAGCCGCGGAGAACCCGGATGTCAGTATTCCCGACCTGGTCCGCGAAATCAGCAACGATGCAGCCCTTAGCGCTCGACTGATAAAGGTGGTAAACAGCCCGCTGCTGCGCACTCGGCAGGAGATCACCGATCTGGGCATGGCGGTCAATCGCATGGGCATCAATTACACCGCGAACCTGGCCACAGGCCTGGCCATGTCCCAGATGTTCCAGGCCACCTCCGATGTAATCGACCGCAAGATGCGCGAGGTCTGGGCGCGAAGCATCGAGGTCGCGGGCATCAGCCATGTGCTGTGCAGGCACTACACCCGACTCAAGCCGGACCAGGCTACGCTTGCGGGTCTGGTACACCAGATCGGTGTGCTGCCGATTCTCAGCTATGCCGAGGAAAACAGCCAGTTGCTGACCGACTCGATCAGCCTGAACCTGGTTATTGAGCGCATCCATCCCGTTCTTGGTGACCGCATTCTTGCCGCCTGGGACTTCCCGACGCCGCTGCGTCACGTACCCACCGAGCACCTGGATTTCAACCGCAACACGCCGGTCATAGATTATGCCGACATCGTCCAGGTTGCGATGCTGCAAAGCCTCAGCGAGGAGCATCCACTGGCGCAGATGGATTGGACCAACATTGCCTCATTCAACAAACTGGGTCTGACCCAGGGCGATGAAGGTGACGAAGATCTGTCGGCGGAAATGGAAGCCGCGATGCAGCTGCTGGGCTAAAGGTCTGGCAGCAGTCCCCGACGCTTAACGGTTACGCCACTGCGGGGGGCGTTTCTCGAAGAATGCGTTGACTCCTTCCAGCGTATCTTCATAGTCGAACAGATCAACGAAGCGTTCGCGTTCCTCAGACAGCAGGCTGTTGAGCGGCTGGCGCCGGGCGCCCTGGATCAGTTCCTTGCATGCCTTTACTGCCATCGGACTCTGTCTGCCAACCTGGGCAGCAAGCCGCAGAGCCGTGGTCAGCGCCTGATCCTCCTCGACCACCTCCTCTACCAGACCAATTCGCTCGGCTTTGACCCCGTCGATGCGCTCGCCGCAAAGAATCATTCGCTTCGCCCAACCCTCGCCCACCAGCCACGCCAATGCCTGGGTACCGCCTGCGCAGGGCAGCAGGCCCACGCCGGCCTCCGGCAAAGCCAGCTGCACCTGGCGCTCGGCAATGCGGATGTCGCAGGCCAGCGCGCATTCAAGGCCGCCGCCCATCGCATAGCCATTCAGCGCGGCAATGGAAACTCCGGAAAAGTCGCGCAACGCCTCAAACGCCTTACCGAACAGACTGGCCATCTCGCGCGCGCGCGCCTTGTCGCCATCGGCAAAGAGCTTGAGATCAGCACCGGCTGAAAAGAAGCGGTCGCCGCGTCCGGTAATCACCAGCGCGAAGATTTCGGAATCGGCGCCCAGGTGCCCTACCAGCTCGACAAGTCCGTGCAGGGTGTCGGTATCCCATGTGTTGGCAGGCGGGTTGTCGATGGTAACAAGCGCGGTATGACCGACCTTCTGCACGACCAGTTTGTCGGTGCGCGGGACCAGGGCAGTGTAGGGTTGCAATGCGTGATCCATAGGAGCCTCCTGGGGCTGATGACGATATATGCTTCAGACTGCGTTATCAGGCAGGCCCCAGTCAATCGGCTTGCGCCCGTGTTTTTCAAGATACTCGTTGGCTGCCGAAAAATGTCCGTTGCCGATAAAACCTCGATGAGCCGATAGCGGCGAGGGGTGTGCGGAAGTCAGCACGCAGTGGCCGGAAAGATCCAGTTGCTCAGCTTTTTTGCGGGCATAACTGCCCCAGAGCATGAAGACCAGGTGTTCGTGACGCCGGGATGCCAATTCGATTACTTTTGTAGTGAAGCGTTCCCAGCCTTTTTTGGCATGGGAGCCGGCCGCACATTCCTCGACCGTCAGAACTGCATTGAGCAGCAATACACCCTGCTCAGCCCAATGACGGAGGCAACCATGGGAAGGCCTGGATATATCCAGATCCCGCTGCAGCTCCTTGAAGATATTCTGCAGTGAGGGCGGTGGCTTGACATCCGGCTGCACCGAGAACGCCAGCCCGTTAGCCTGGTGCGCGCCGTGGTAGGGATCCTGCCCGATGATAATGACCTTGACCCGATCCAGTGGCGTACTGTTCAGGGCATTAAAAATCAGCGGCTCGGGCGGGTAAATGATTTTTCCGGCATCCTTTTCCCTGCGAAGAAACTCGCGCAGCTCGCCCATATAGTCTTTGTCAAACTCCGCTTTCAGCGCCTGCTTCCAGCTGGCTTCAAGCTTGATCTCGCTGTTGACCACGACTTACTCCGCGGCTGGCACCGATTGGGCATTGCAGCGCACCACACGCTGACGATCATCGACCAGCAGACCGGACAGACCGTTGTGCCGGCTGTCATGCAGTATCAGGATGCCATCGACGCATTCAGCGACCTGGCTGGCAGCGCGACTACGCATCTGCCCCGCCTCCGCCGAGCCGACTGTGACCAGACTGAAATCGGCGACGACCATCCCCTGCTCCTGCCGGGAAAAATTCAGATAGCCATAGAAATACAGGACCATAACCGTAGCGAAAACGGTAACAAACGCGGTCAGGATCATCGGCAACTTGCTCAGTTCCTTGCTATCACTCATACGGATTCATCGAACCTTTGTTAAAGAATATTGGCGTAGTCAGCCTCGATCCTGTCGAGGCTGAGATTGTTCAGGAAGCCGGAAAAACACATCCAGGCGCTCAGCGCGTTCAGGTCGGCGAAAGGTTCCGGCAGATAACGTGGCGGCACCACAAGGCCCTCCTCCACCAGTTGCCCCAGTGTGCGCATATCCTCCAACGTGGTCTTGCCGCAGAACAGCAGGGGTATCTGTTGTAGCTTGCCCTTGCGCACCGCCAGCTGAATATAGTTATAGGTCAGGATAAAGCCTTTCAGGTAGGCAAGATCCTTGGTGAAAGGCAGACCGTTACTGCTTGATCCGCGGAATACCCGGCTAGCATTGGTATAACTGTTTTCCCGGGAGTATTCCTGCTCTCGGTAAAACTGGAACACGTCCATGAAGTCGCCGCCGCTTTCGGCCAATTGGATCGCCCGCGTGCGGTCGGTCAGCTTGCGCAATCGAGCGGGATAGGAGGCAAAAGTAATCACCTCCATCAGTATGGCCAGACCTTCCTGGGTAACGGTCGAGGACGGTGGTCCCTTGGCCAGAAAGGTACAGATCGGCTGATGCTGTCCGTTCAGACTGGTAGCCACATGCACCATACCCTCGTGCACGGCGAGGATCTTCAGATCACGCTGATTGAATTTGGCGTCGCTGCGGATCTTGATATAGTCCGCTCCCGCTGCCGCGTCTGCGACGATGCCGTCAGACTCGAATACGCGCACAGCCTGGTCGTCCGGAAAGGCTTCGTTCATTCGTGCTTGCAGGATCTCCACAGCTTCGGGCGCGGCAATGGTTTTGGGCTCGCTAAGCAGTTCAGTCTTGCCAATATTGGCCAGGGACTCGCTGAGCATGATGCTCAGGTCGGTGATTGTCGGGTCACCCGCATGAAACGCGTCGGAGGCCGAGCCGTAGAGTTCCTGGGAGATCAGCCCCATGTCTGCGGTTCCGCGTGCTTCAAGCATGCGGATCACCATGCGGTATTCCTTGCACATGCGTCGCATGATCTGGCCGACCGGGTTAAACGTTCCAAGCTGGCGGGTGATATCGCGCTCGATATCCTGCAATACCTGGCGACGCTCTGCCGGGTCAAAGCCCAGCGGGCGTTTGGCGTAGTAATCGGGGCCTACATCAGGGATGCTCTTGCAGCGCTTGCGAAAGAATTCCTCGCGCAAACTGTCGTCCCACTTGATCGCATCCAGAATCCGGATCGGCGCTTGCGCCTCGACAATGCGGTCGGACAGACTGCGAATTACCAACTGGTACTGCTCGCTCTGTTTTACCGTCATGGTGTTCCTGCTTTTGTAGTGTCGTTCAATCCTCGCATCATAATCAGCGTGAACCTCATGGTGATTATGGGCGCGGTGTTACGCGACGCCAACGAGCCCTCATGCTGGACACGCCGCAAGTACATCCCTGTAGGCTCGTCGCTGGCCATCCCTGGCCATCGACGGTCCAGCATGAGGGTTCGCTGGCATCGCGGCAGAAAGCGGCGCGCTACCGAGAGCACCTAAAACCAGATCCAGAACCAATCTTATTTTCGCCCTGTCTCCCCACTCGCCGGAAACCTGATCAAACACCCAATCCTACAAGCGTGTCTGGGTGCGGCCGGTGGCGGACCGTCGCTGGCCAGGGACGGCCAGCGACGAGCCCACATGGATGTGCTCGTAGCGTGTCCGCCACCGGCCGCACCCAGGCACGCTACACACAATTACCTGAGATCAGGTTTCCCTGCACGGCGCGCAAATCACCTACGCCTCAGGCCGCATATGCGGAAACAGGATCACATCGCGAATAGACGGCGCATCGGTCAGCAACATCACCAGCCGATCAATACCGATGCCCTCGCCCGCCGTCGGCGGCATGCCATACTCCAGCGCACGCACAAAGTCAGCGTCGTAGTGCATTGCTTCGTCATCCCCCGCGTCCATGTCCGCCACCTGAGCGAGGAAACGCTCGGCCTGGTCCTCGGCATCGTTAAGCTCCGAATAGGCATTGGCGATCTCGCGGCCGCCGATGAACAGCTCGAAACGGTCAGTCACGCTCGGATCGTCATCACTGCGGCGCGCCAGAGGCGACACCTCGAACGGGTAGCGGGTAATGAAGGTCGGCTGCTCGAGGCGATGCTCGACCAGCTCCTCGAAAATCATCGTCTGCAGCTTGCCCAGACCTTCGTAACCCTTCACGTCCGCGCCCGATTTCTTCGCAATGGCACGCGCTCTTTCCAGGTCACGCAGGTCGTCAGCGGCAATATCCGGGTTGAACTTGAGGATCGAATCAAACACCGACAGACGTACAAAGGGTTCGCCGAAATGGAATACCTTGCCCTGATAGCTCACATCCGTCGTACCCAGCACTTCCATGGCCAGCTCGCGGAAGAGCTCCTCGGTCAGGTCCATGTTGTCTTCGTAATCGGCATAGGCCTGGTAGAACTCGAGCATGGTGAACTCGGGATTGTGCCGGGTCGAAACGCCCTCGTTGCGGAAGTTGCGGTTGATCTCGAACACCTTCTCGAAACCGCCCACTACCAGCCGCTTCAGATACAACTCCGGCGCAATACGCAGGAACATCGGCAGATCGAGCGCATTGTGATGCGTCTCGAACGGCTTGGCGGCCGCGCCGCCGGGAATGGTCTGCAACATGGGCGTTTCGACTTCGAGGAAATCACGGTCGGCCAGAAACTTGCGGATATGCGCGACGACACGTGAACGGATCAGAAACGTCTTGCGCGTCTCATCGTTGACGATCAGGTCGACATAACGCTGACGATAGCGCTGCTCGGTGTCAGTCAGACCGTGGTGCTTGTCAGGCAGTGGCCGCAATGATTTGGTCAGCAGCGTCGCCTTTTGCATCTGCACATACAGATCGCCCTTGCCCGAGCGCTGCAGAATGCCTTCGGCGGATACGATATCGCCCAGATCCCAGTGCTTGATTGCCTCCAGTGTTTCGGCTGGCAAGCCCTTGCGGTCAACGTAGAGCTGAACGCGGCCACTGACGTCCTGCAATACCAGGAACGCGCCGCGATTGAGCATGATACGACCGGCCACCTTGGCCGGGATCGCCGCTTCCTCCAGCTCCGGCTTGGTCTTGTCCGCATAGGTTTTCTGCAAATCGGCACAGTAGCTGTCACGGCGGAAATCGTTGGGAAATACCCGGCCCTTGGAGCGCTCGTGGGCGAGTTTTTCCTTGCGCATCACGATCAGGCTGTTTTCTTCCTCGTGATGGGCATGCGGGTCTTGCGGCTGGTCGGTCATGTTTGCGTATTCCTGGGCGTTACAGTTGTATAGCGTAGGTCTGACGATATTCTTGCATCGGGCGCGGTGCAGGGACTTAGAGCCCCTGTTTCAGGCTGGCCTCAATGAATTCATCCAGATCCCCGTCAAGTACCGCGTTGCAGTTGCTGTTCTCGATGAGCGTGCGCAAATCCTTGATGCGCGATTGGTCGAGCACATAGGAACGGATCTGGTGCCCCCAGCCTATATCGGACTTGCTGTCTTCCAGCGCCTGCGCGGCAGCATTGCGTTTCATCATTTCCTGCTCGTAGAGCTTGGCGCGCAGCATCTTCATCGCGGTATCACGGTTGCCGTGCTGGGAACGCTGGCTCTGGCAGCTGACCACGGTATTGGTCGGCACGTGGGTGATACGCACTGCCGAATCTGTGGTGTTAACGTGCTGACCACCCGCGCCCTGGGAGCGATAGGTGTCCACGCGCAG
>NZ_JBFGFI010000007.1:0-68958 GCF_041579695.1 Halopseudomonas sp. | reverse complement strand
TCGCAGAAGGTGCACTGGTTCCAGGAGCAGCCATTGGTGACCGGCAGGATCAGCGAGTGGGCTTCACTGGGCGGACGAAAGACGGGTTCTATGTAACTGACAGGAAACGATTGTGCGGGCATGACTTCTCCGGCGCGGGTCTTGGACCCGGAATACAAGACGACAGAGCACTATACAGCAAAAAACCAGACTTGCCGGATCACCCGTATACGTTTCGCACCAAAGACATGATTCATTTATTGTTTTATCTCCACTCGAGACACATATCGGATAAGAATCAAAGCTAAACCAAATGGATAAAACAATGAACCGATCCAGCCATCCCCGTGCCGGTTTCTGCCGGACAGGCCTCGCCGCCGCCTTTTTTGCCATCACCCTTACCGGCTGCCTTTCTGGGGGTGACAGTTCCTCCAGCCCTCCTGCGGCAGACCCGGCCCCAACAGGCCCGGCAACGCTTTCAGCCACCGTTCAACAGGGCGAGGTGCGCGGAGTAGAGCTTGGATCGGGTGTGCTGGCGTTTCGTGGCATCCGCTACGGCGCAGCGCCGGTAAACGAGCTCCGTTTTGCCGCACCGCAGCCCGCATCCAGCTGGGACGAGCCACAGCAGTTGAGCACAGCCTTCGGTAGCGCCTGCCCGCAGGAGCAAAGCGCCTTCGGCGAGGCCAGCACCGAGGAAGATTGCCTGTTCCTCAACGTCTATCGTCCGACCGAGCCCGGCGATTACCCGGTGATGGTATGGATTCATGGTGGAGCCTTCATCTACGGTTCCGGCGGTCCCGCTTACGAGCCCTCCCGCCTGGCACAGGAAGGCGTGGTCGTGGTTACTCTTAATTATCGACTGGGTGCTCTTGGCTTTCTGCCTCACGCGGACCTTCCCGGTACGAATTTCGGGCTGCAAGATCAACAACTGGCATTGCAGTGGGTGAAGAATAACGTCAACGCTTTTGACGGTGATCCGGATAACGTCACTATTTTCGGCGAGTCTGCCGGTGGCCACAGCGTGCTTAGCCAAGTCGTCTCCCCTGGTGCTGCCGGGCTATTCCACAAGGCAATCGTCCAGAGCGGCTCCTACAACGGCGATCAAATTCCGCTGGATGACACCCCGTTTGGAGCTATCACGATCCCCGGCGGACAGACGCTGTTCGGCGACCCAACGGTAGCCAAAACACCTTGCAAGAACGACGCCGGTACGGCACTGGTTACCTGTCTGCGTAGCCTGAGTGTTCAGGAGCTGCTCGCGGCCCAGCCCAGCAACCTCATACCGGTGACCAATACGACCGTTTTGCCCGCATCGATCAATGCAACCCTGGCCAGCGGCAACTTCAATAAGGTGCCTGTGATGATGGGTAGCAACCGGGATGAAGGCTCTCTTTTCACCCTGCTTGCACTCTCCGAGAACCAGGCACTGTTCCAGACCGAGGCAAGTTATCGCACCGCGGTAGGCCAATTGCTCGCAGAAGATCCCACACTGGATGCTGGCGCCATCGCGGATTACTACAGCGCAAAGCAACCCGACAGCCCGGTGAAGTTTATCAACGCATACTCGGCAATCGGCACTGACTGGCGCTTTACCTGTCCGAACAATAGACAGTGGGGCATCCTGGATGACCAGGTAGACACTTATGGCTACTGGTTCACCGACCGCGCCGCGCCGGCCCCCGCCGGGCTGCAAGCTCCCTTCCCGCTTGGTGCCTCGCACTCCTTCGAGATTCAGTATGTACTGAACAGCTTCTCGAACATGGAGAACCGTGGGGCAACATCAGCGCAGCTGGACCTGGCCAGCCAGATGACAGGTTACTGGGCGAACTTCGCCAAGTATGGTGAGAACCCAGCCATCGGCCCCAACGCGACCAATGGAGCAGCAAACGCTGTCAACTGGCCGCAGCTAAAAGCGGACGGTTCCATAATTCGTCTGGACACCCCAACACAAAGTGTTGTTCCGGTTGCTGATTTCCGGGCCACACATGAGTGTGCCTACTGGCAGAACCCGCCAAGGTTAGTCCGGTAGTCCCGAGCAGAACGGCGGCATCCGTCGGCGTTCTGCTCATGCAGACGAGGCGTGGAACCAACGCCTCAGCGACTCTGCCAATAAAAAAGGCCCCATGATCGGGGCCTTTTTCGTTGTTTCTGTTTCACGCCGGGATCTTCGGCGTTTCCTCTTCCCGGCGGCGCTTGGACTTGTTGCCCATGCGCACACCGATGTCCATCAGAAACTGCATGTAGCCTTCCTTGTCCTCGATCACGTCCTGCCAGAACGGTGAGTGATACATCGCCATGGCGCCATGGACCAGAGCCCAGGCCGCGCAGTAGTGGAAATAGGCAGGTACATCTTCCAGTTTGCCGTCGTCTATACGTTCCTGGATCACCCCGGTCAGGTGATTGAAGTTGGAGGCACGTATCTTGTGCAGTTCCTCGACCAGCTCGGGCAACTGATTGGACTTGACCAGTTTCTCCTCAAGCCGGTCGAACAGACGGTAGCGTTCCGGATCGCTCATGCGGAAGGCGAAATAATCCCGCGACAGCGCTTCGCGATCACGTTCGATGCTCTCGGAATGCAGGAGGCTGGCCAGATCACGCTCGTAATCGAGCATCAGACGAAGATAGATCTCGGCCTTGGATTTGAAATGCTTGTAGATGGTGCCCTTGCCGATGCCTACCTCGTCGGCAATCATTTCCACCGTCACGCTGTCCTCACCCTGCTCGAGAAACAGGCGCAGGGAGGTATCCAGTATTTCCTGCTCGCGGCGACGGAACTCGCGGACCTTTCGTGATTCTTTCTGCATGACGATTGTGCACTTCCCTACCGGCAAAACCGGCATTATGCCAACTTGATGACCAGATTCCCATATTTGCTTGAAAGCTGACTGTCAGGACCTTTTCTGAACACGAATTGCAATCAGTGCAAGCACCATCGAACCGAGCATCAACAGCAGCGAGACCGCATTGAGCACCGGCGTGGCGCCTTCTCGCAGGCGACTGAACAGCGTTATCGTCAGCGGCGCATCGGAGCCGACCAGCATCAGCGTGGTGTTGAAATTTTCGAAGGACATCAGGAAGCAGATCAACCCCGCGCCAATAATCGCCGGCGCAAGGAAGGGCAAGGTCACCGTGAAAACGGCAGTCAATGGCGAGGCGCCCAGATTGCGCGCCGCCTCCTCGAGCTGCACGTCGAATGTCCGCAGCCGCGCCGAGATCACCAGCGTGGCAATGGTGCTCAGGAACGCGAACTGACCCAGCACTATCAGCAGCAAACCGGGCCTGAGCATGTCCAGATAGATGTCGTGATTGAAATCGAAATAGTTGGCGATGCGGCTGGCAAAAATCAGAATGGAGATACCCAGAATCACGCCCGGAATTACCAACGGCAGCAGCATCAGAATGAACAGAAGATTCTTGCCGGGAAAATGGTGGCGCTCGAACAGAAACGCATTCAGGGTCGCCAGACTGACAGCCAGCACAGTCACGCAACTGGCTACCAGAGCGCTGACACCGACACTGCGCAGGATAGCCCGGTCATGGAACAGACCCGTGCGCTCACTGGTGTTGGCAATGAACCAATCCAGGGTAAAGCCCTGCCAGGGCAGGGCTGGAAAACGGCTGTCGTTGAACGCAAACACCCCGACAACGATCAGCGGCGCCGCCAGGTAGACAAAAAACACCAGCACATAGGCCGCATAGCTCCAGCGAAAGCGTCGGGTCAGGGGCAGCGAAGCGATCATCGCATGGTCTCCGTAAAGGACTGCCGACTCAATTTTAGGCCCAGCCACACGATCAATGACGACAACACCAGCAGCAGCACCCCGAAAGCG
Source organism: Halopseudomonas sp. (assembly GCF_041579695.1). Classification (GTDB taxonomy): domain Bacteria; phylum Pseudomonadota; class Gammaproteobacteria; order Pseudomonadales; family Pseudomonadaceae; genus Halopseudomonas. Next base: position 65,149 of record NZ_JBFGFI010000007.1, on the reverse strand, counting down.
GCGCCCTGCTCCCAGTTGAAGCGTGTAATGAACTGGGTAAAGATCTGTTCGGTGAACCACATGCTGTCCTTTCCGCCGAGCAGCACCGGCGTCAGGTAATTACCCACCGACAGCATGAAGACCACGATAGAACCGGATACGATGCCCGGCATAGCGTGGGGTATGACGATTTCACGCACTACGCTCAGATGATTGCCGCCCAGATCGTATGCAGCCTCGACCAGACTGTCATCCAGACTGTCCAGCGTCGTCACCAGCGGCACCAGCATGAACAGGATCGAGGCGTAGACCAGACCGACCATGATCGCGATATCGTTGTAGAGCATCTCCACCGGCGCCGCAGCCAGGCCGCTCCACTGCAACGCGCCGCTGATTACGCCGCTCTCGCGCAACAGGATCATCCACCCATAGGTGCGTACCAGCTCGCTCACCCAAAACGGCACCAGGCAGGCGAGAAACAGCAGCGAGCGCTTGCGGCCGCGTACCAGCTTGGCGATATACCAGGCCACCGGAAAGGCAATCACCAGCGTCAGCAATGTGGTGAAAATGGATATCACCGCGGTACGCAGAAAGGTGCGCCAATACAGCGATTCGGTAAAGAACAGCTCGTAATGCATCCAGCTGAAGCGGTGCTCGGCGAAGCCGATGCGTTCGCGCAGTGAAACCAGCACCATGTCCACATGCGGGAGCAGAATCAACAACAGCAGCCAGAGCAGCAACGGCAGCATAAGCAGGAAGATGCCCAGCCGCAGACCGCTACCCGACGCCCTGGCTGTACTCATCGACTAACTGCCGCGAAGTACTGGGCCTGATGGCTCATCCAGCCAAGCTGCAGGCGGTCACCCGGCCGCAGGCGCGCGAACTCGGGCGTCTGCGGCAGCCGGACGGTCAGCTCGGTATCCTGATCCACCGCGGCACTGATACGACTGTTGGCTCCATCGAACAGCAGCGTGGTCACCTGTGCGTCAAGGCAATTGTCCATCCGGCATTGCTCGCCCGGCAAAACCGGACTGATGCCCTCCGGGCGGACGAACAGCGACACCAGATCGCCAACGCTGATCGGCAATGCACCTGCCGCTATTGCATGAATAGTCTGGCCAGATGCCAGGGTAACCTGCCCCGGCCCATCTACCCGAGCCTGAAGCCGGTTGGAATCACCCACAAAACCGGCCACGAAAGGGGTGGCTGGCTCGTAGTAAAGGGTCTGCGGACTGGCAACCTGCTCGAATCGGCCCTTGTTCATCACCGCCACCTGATCGGACATCACCAGGGCTTCGGACTGGTCGTGGGTGATGTAGACAAAGGTGGTGCCGAAGGTCTGCTGCAACTGTTTGAGTTCGAGCTTCATCTGCTCACGCAGCTTCAGGTCGAGTGCTCCCAGGGGTTCGTCCAGCAGCAGCACCGCCGGCTCCAGTACCAGACAGCGGGCGATGGCGATACGCTGCTTCTGCCCGCCGGAAAGCTGGTCGGGCTTGCGCTGGCCGACGTCAGGCAGCCCGACACGCTCCAGCACATCAGCCACCCGGCGCGAAATGTCTGACCTGGATGCGCCGCGGCGCTTCAGACCATAGGCAATGTTGTCCGCCACAGTCATCATCGGGAACAGCGCCAGATGCTGGAATACCATGTTCAGTGGCCGCTTGTTGGGCGGCACTCCCAGCATCGAGCTGCCTTTGATTCGGATATCTCCCCGGTCAGGTTCGACAAAACCGGCCAGCATGCGCAGCAGGGTCGTCTTGCCACAGCCGGAAGGACCGAGAATGGAAAAGAAAGAACCCGCCGGGATGCTCAGCGAAACATCATCAACCGCGGCCTGGCCGGTAAAAGCCTTGTACAGCTGTTGGCATTCTAGATCGAGGACAGTATCGGGTGTGGATGGCATGGCAGTTCCATTGCAGAAGATCCGGATCCGCCCGGCATTGCGCCGGACGGAACAACAGGTACCAGCTTCAGTTCGCTGCGCTTACGCGGTCGAGAATGCGACCTTCAATAGTTTCCAGGCCTGGAGGAACAGGCGGATACCATTTGATATTTTCCAGCGCCTGCTCATCAAAACTACTCTGGAAGCTCTCTTTCAGCTTCACATTGACAAAGGCTTCAGCGCCACGCGAGGCCGTGAAGTTACCCGCAGACTCGGTGATCAGCGCGGCAATTTCCGGCTGCATGACAAAATTGATCCACTTGTAGGCAGCTTCGTCGTTCTCGCCGCGGCGCGGCAGTGCAAAGGTGTCGATCCAGCCCAGCGCGCCGCTGGTGGGTACCACGAAGCTGATCTTCGGGTTCTCGGCCTGCAGTTTCCAGCCACCTGCATCCCAACCCGTTGCCGCGACAACTTCTCCGGAAGCCACCAGGTTGATCAGCTCGTCACCACCGGTCCAGTAGGTTTTCACATTCGGTTTGCAGGCGATCAGCTTCTCCTGCACACGGGTCATCATCGCCTCGTAGGCGGCAGGATCATCGTATGCCGCGAACGGATCCTCTCCCATGGAAAACGCCATACCGATCAGCAATGGCCGACGCAGGCGATAGGATACGCGCCCTGCCAGCTCAGACTTGCACAGGTCGGCAAAATCGCTGACCTGATCCCTGACGCTGTCATGCACGATCAGTCCGGTGGTTCCCCATACGTGGGGCACCGCATACACATCACCGTTCAGTTCGGTATTGGCCTTGGTTGCGGCCAGCATCGAAGGAATGAACAGCGAGGAGTCCACCTTGCTGGTGTCCATCGGTTTGTAGATCCGGTATTCCTGCTGGGCACTGGTAATACGGTCCTGGCTAGGCTGCGCCAGATCGAAGCCCGAGCCGCCGGTAGCACGCAGCTTGGAGATCATGTCTTCATTGTTGGAAAGCGTCACCTGTACATCTATGCCGGTCTGCTCCTCGAACTGGCTGATGACTTCCTCGGGCGCGTAGCCGCCCCATGTCAAGAGACGCAACTCCTCGGCGATGGCAGAAAACGGAATTGCAAGGGTGATTACCGCGGGCACGAGCATCTGTTTCAAGCGCATGATGTACTTCCTTTTATCGTCGGTGGTTCCCGAAAACTAGGTCATGAGCGTGACAGTATAGTTACAGTTCGCAAACCTGCGCGCACGGCGGCTAACAACAGTTGACGATAAAATACAGCCGGCGTATTCCAAATCAGTTTATTAAACGGGCGACAAGGGCTGGCGAATTAGCAGATCTGCGCAATACTGAGCATATCAGGCTGCAGCGTTCCCCCAAGCGCCGGCCTGATTGGTTGGGCCAGGCCCGACCTTGCAATACTCCTAATGGTCTTGACCCGAATACTTCCCCCGGTATTCGGGTTTTTTTTGCGCCACTGTCGGGCAGATCAGGCGGCGAGCGGAAACAGCCGATGAAAGTTGTCGGTTGTGTTCTGCCAGAGGGTATCAAGGGGCTCACCTCGCACATCAGCCACAAACGCCGCCACATCACAAACAAACTGGGGCTCGTTGGGCTTGCCGCGATGGGGCACGGGGGCCAGGTAGGGGGAGTCTGTTTCCACCAGCAAACGGTCGACCGGCACCCGCCGCGCCACATCTCGCAGCGCCTCGGCGTTGCGAAAAGTGACGATTCCCGACAATGAGATGTAGTAACCGAGATCAAGCGCCTGACGCGCCATATCCCAGTCCTCGGTAAAGCAGTGCAGCACCCCGGTGTTTGCAAGGTCGGCCTCGCGCAGCAGGTTGAGGGTATCCTGCCGCGCTGCCCGGGTATGGATAATCACTGGCTTGCCGGTCTCACGCGCGGCGTTCAGGTGGCACTGGAACGAAGTTTTCTGCTGCTCGGCCATCTCCGGCTGATAGTGATAGTCCAGGCCAGTCTCGCCGATGGCGACGACCCGCGGATGATTCAGTTCCCTGAGCAGCCATTCAAGCTCGGTGGTCTGCGCGTCGGCAAGATCCAGCGGATGCACGCCCACACTGCAGTAGACGTCGGCATAGCGTTCTGCGAGCCCTTTCACTACCGGGGCATTGGCAGCATCTACCCCGATGCAGAGAAACTTGCCCACACCCCTGGCCCGCGCGGCGTCCAACGCGCCGTCAAGCGAGCCTTCGTAGGGGGTGAGATCCAGACGATCGAGATGGCAGTGAGAGTCAATCAGCATTGAAATACAACTTACATCGTGTGAGTGGGCCGGTCGGACTTGAGCGCGCCTGCAAGATAGGTCTCGATCTTGCTGCGGGCGGTGTTGTCCTGATCGCTGAACTGCACACCAATGCCTGCCGCCCGGTTCCCCTGGGCGCCCTTCGGCGTGATCCATATAACCTTGCCGGCCACCGGAATCTTCTCTGGCTCATCCATCAGATTGAGCAGCATGAATACCTCATCGCTGAGGCGGTAGCTCTTGTTGGTCGGAATGAAAAGCCCACCGTGCTTCACAAAGGGCATGTAGGCGGCGTACAGCACCGATTTGTCCTTGATGGTGAGCGACAGGATACCGTTGCGGGGACCGGGGGCGGTCGGATTACTCATGGTGTGTTCATCCTGATCAATAGTGACTGCAGATTAACGCTTTTTCAGCAACTGTTTCCACTCTAGCAACAGGGACTCGAGAAACAACCCCCGGTTGAGATTCGCTTTTCCCAGCGTCATCGATCTGTGCGCCAGCAGCCAGTCCTGCCATTCCATCAGCTGCTGAGCGCCGACATGCTTGGCCATGTAGCCAAGTACCACGTCCATGTCGCTGTTCTCGGCGTGCCTGATCGCGCCTGTCTGCAGTTTCAGCAGGTCCAGTGTCCAGCTGCAGAACCAGTCAATCAGCAGCTCGAGCGGAATCTTCGACCAGCTGTCCGCTAACTGGGAGGCAGACTGCTGGTCCTTGAGCAGCGCCTTGACGTTCTCGACCACCCCCAGGCGCAGCTTTACCGCATCCAGATCATGCAATGCCTGCGCGCGCAGCGGGGCTCCGCCGGCCATCTGCAGCAGGATAAGTCGATCGTCGCCGTTCAGTTCCGGCACGGCGTCGGCTAGCCAGGACAGTGCGGCATCGCGGGATGGAGTCGGTAGCCGCTGACCACGGCACCGACTGCGAATGGTCGGCAGCAAACGGCCGGGCTGGTCGGTCACCAGCAACAGGTAGGTGTCGGCGGTCGGTTCTTCCAGGGACTTGAGCAACGCATTGGCCGCGTTCTGATTCATCGCCTCGGCGGGGTACAGGACAATCACCTTGCTACCGCCCTGCTGCGAAGTCTGACCCATGAAGTCCACCAGTTGGCGGATCGCATCGACCCGGATGGCCTTGCCCTCCTCCTCAGGCGTGATCAACAGCAGATCGGGATGGGTGCCAGCCTCGCGCAGCAGGCAGCTGCGACAACGTCCACAGGCCATTCCCTGGGCGGGCGTGGTGCACAGCAGGAAAGCGGCAAATGCATTGGCGAAACGGCGCTTGCCGACACCCGGCAGGCCACTGAACAGGTAGGCATGCGCATGTTGATCCTGTCCGGTCAACTGCGTCCAGACCGTATCGTGCCAGGGAAAGGCGACCTCAGGCATGCCAATGCTCCAGCACCTGGGTAATCACCGGATGCATTGCCGCCGCCACCTGCTCGAGACTGCCACTGGCATCGATTACCCGGTAGCGCTCGGGATCTGCCGCAGCGCGGTCGAGGTAGGTACGCCGCACCGCCTCGAAAAAAGCGGTTTGTTCCACTTCAAAGCGATCGAGTTCGCTGCGCGCCCGCGCCCGCTGCATGCCGATTTCCACCGGCACGTCGAAAACCAGCGTCAGGTCCGGCCGCAGATCGCCCTGTACCCAGTCCTCGAGCACAGCAATTCGCTCGACAGCTACGCCGCGTCCGCCGCCCTGATAAGCATAGGTCGCGTCAGTGAAGCGATCACTTATCACCACCTGCCCCTGCTCTAGCGCGGGCCGAATCAGCCGATCTATATGCTGCGCCCGCGCTGCGAACATCAGCAGCAGCTCGGCATCCGAGCACATGGGCTCGTCATAGTGGCTGAGCAGTACCTCGCGAATCCGCTCGGCAATCGGGGTACCTCCGGGCTCGCGGGTCAACAGGGGATCGCAACCGGACTCACGCAGCGCCGCGGCAAAAAACTGCAAATTGGTCGATTTGCCTGCACCTTCCGGTCCTTCGAATGTGATGAACAATCCACTCACTCTCCGCTCTCCCCTGTGGCGTCGGTACCAGCAGGGCTGGAACGGTAATTCTCAGCACGCTGGCGTATCTGGTACTGCTGCACAGCCCGATTATGCTCGGGCAACGAGTCGGAGAACACATGACTGCCATCGCCGCGGGCAACAAAATACAGGCTGGACCCCAGCTTGGGGTTGACCGCAGCCTCCAGCGCCTCGCGGCCAGGCATTGCGATTGGCGTGGGCGGCAGGCCGTCGATCGTGTAGGTATTGTAGGGTGTGGGCTGGCTCAGATCGCTGCGACGGATATTCCCTTCGTAGGCCTCACCCATGCCGTAGATCACCGTGGGATCAGTTTGCAGTCGCATCCCGATGCGCATTCTGCGGGTGAATACGCCGGCAATCTCGCCTCGCTCAACCGGTACACCGGTTTCCCTTTCAACTATCGAAGCGAGGATCAGCGCCTCGTAGGGCGTGTCGATAGGCAGGTCCTCGGCACGCTCCGCCCAGACCTCAGCGAGCACTTCTTCCATGCGCCGATAAGATCTGAGCAGGATGTCGCGATCGCTCATGCCGAAGGTGTACTGGTAGGTATCAGGAAAAAAGCGACCCTCGGGATGAATGCCCTCCAGACCCAGCGCCGCCATCACCTCACTGTTGTCCGCATCGGGGTCAAGCGTTTGCTGCAGCCGCTCTGCCCGGGTCAGTTGCTCACGTACCTGCTGAAAGTTCCAGCCCTCGACCAGGGTAACGCTGCGCCGCAGCACTTCACCGGCATCAAGCCGCCGCAACAGCTCGGAAGCGGGCATGCCAGGTTCCAGTTGATACTCGCCTACCTGCAGAACCGAATCCGGCATCTGCAACTGCCAGTAGCGGCGCAGCCATTGGGCACGCTCGATCACTCCGTCGCGCTCGAGCTGCCCGAGCACCCTTCCAGGCGTGCTGCCGGGAGCCACTTCCAACGGCGTCGGCTGCTGCACATTGATTGGCTGCCGCAGAGCTTCCTGCATTGTCGAATAGCCCCAGATGCCAACACCCAGCAGAGAAATCACCGCAATTACAGAGACTAAAAGAGTAAAACGTAGAATTGACTTCACATTATTACCTGTTCTGCCAAGGCTTGCGCCTGGCGTGTTCGAGGTCCGATTGACCAGCTCGCATCGCCCAGAGCGGTTACCGGCCAGACACCAAAGAGGCTATTGCAGCAAAATACCTCGGTGCTTTCGCGCAAGGTAGCCACACCAACACGTCTGACCTCGACGCGCTGGCCCGATGATTGCATCTGGTCAATCAGATAATCGCGCATTACGCCCTGTACCCCACAATACTGTAAATCGGGCGTGACCCAGTGATCCTCGTGCAGAAGAAACAGGTTACTCACGGTGCATTCGACCACGTTACCCTGCGTATCGCGTACCAGCCCTTCGGCATAGGTGGGTTCCGACCATTCACTGCGGGCCAGTACCTGCTCGAGGCGATTAAGATGCTTGATACCAGCGAGCAGTGGTTGCACTGCGAGACGTGTCTCGCACGGATATAAGCTGATGCCCTCGCGAGCGTTTTCAGGGGGATAGCTAACCGGCGCAAAGCTCTGACATATCCGCGTGGCTCGCGCCGGGTAAGGTATGGCATACCCTCGCTGGCCACGACCCCGGGTAAGGGTCAGTTTTATCACACCGTTCTGCAACTGCTCTGCGACGGCGCCAAGCTCAGCCACGACGTCGGCCAGGTCAGCCGACATCCGCAATACGCCAAGGCCACGGCGCAAGCGCACAAGGTGATAGTCGAGCAACGCGATCCGGCCCTTGGCGACCCGCATCGTCTCGAACACTCCGTCGCCATAGGACAGGCCGCGGTCGAGTACCGACAACGTGTCGGCCGGCTTGCCGTCGACCAGACACTGCGATGCAGCTGAATTGTCCAGACGAGAATCCGCCATCAGGGACGACGGAATACCAGGCTGCCGTTGGTGCCGCCGAAACCGAAGGAGTTGGATACCACAACCTCAAGCGATCGCGCCTGCGCCTCGTGGGCCACGTAATTCAGATCACATCCCTCGTCGGGATTGTCCAGATTGATAGTCGGCGGAGCCACCTGGTCGCGTAATGCAAGAATGCTGAAGATGGCTTCAACAGCACCCGCCGCACCAAGCAAATGGCCGGTCATCGACTTGGTCGAGCTGATAGCCAATGCCTGGGCATGGTCGCCGAATACCGTCTTCACCGCGCGCGTCTCTGCCAGATCTCCGGCGGACGTCGAGGTACCATGGGCATTGATATAGCCCACCTGAGCCGGATCCACACCGGCATCGCGCAACGCATTGGTCATGCACTTGGCACCACCGCGGCCGTCTTCCGGCGGCGCAGTCATGTGGTAGGCATCGCCACTCATGCCGAAGCCGATCAGCTCCGCATAGATATTCGCGCCGCGCGCCTTCGCATGCTCATACTCTTCGAGCACCAGGGCACCGGCGCCATCGGACAGCACGAAACCATCGCGGTCGCGGTCCCAGGGCCGGCTGGCAGCCGTCGGATCCTCGTTGCGCGTGGACAGCGCGCGGGCTGCACTGAAACCACCCAGACCCAAGCCGCTGGTAGCCATCTCGGAGCCACCGGCTATCATCACGTCCGCTTCGCCATAGGCGATATTGCGCGCGGCCATGCCGATGCTGTGGGTGCCGGTAGTACAGGCCGTGGTCAGGGCATAGTTCGGACCCTGCAGGCCATACTGTATGGAGAAATAGCCAGCGACCATGTTGATGATCGAGCCAGGCACGAAAAACGGTGATATGCGTCGCGGCCCACTGGCCAGCAACAGCTCGTGATTCTTCTCGATATTGGTCAGGCCACCAATTCCGGAGCCCATGGACACACCGATCCGGTCACGGTTGTCGTCGGTGACCTCCACACCGGAGTCGGTGAGCGCCTGTATGCAGGCGGCAATGCCGTACTGGATGAACAGGTCGAGTTTGCGTGCCTCCTTGGGCGCCATGTACGGCTCGATATCAAAATCCCGGATCGATCCACCAAAACGGGTGCCAAAGGCACTCACGTCCATATGCTCGATAGGCCCGATACCGCTCTTGCCCGCCAGGGCTGCCTGCCAACTGCTGTCCACCGTGTTGCCCACAGGGGTCAACATGCCAAGGCCGGTTACCACGACGCGTCTGCGCGACACAGGATGCTCCTTATTCAACTCTCAGGGATGACGAGACATTACATTATCTCGCGGCAATCGGTAGGTATTGTCCGCATAAAGAGCGCCCTCGGCAATATCAGCGACCGAAGTATGCAGCAGCGCCTGGCGCAACAGATGCAAAAAGGCCGCGGTTCCGAATCAGAACCGCGGCCTTTTTGTGTTCAGTCAACGGACTTTGTGATTACTTCTGATGAGCATTCACGTAGTCGATGGCTTCCTGAACGGTGGTGATTTTCTCGGCATCTTCATCCGGGATCTCGGTCTCGAATTCTTCCTCGAGAGCCATGACCAGCTCAACGGTATCAAGCGAGTCAGCGCCAAGGTCTTCAACAAAAGAAGCGCTGTTGGTCACTTCTTCTTCTTTGACGCCGAGCTGCTCGGCAACGATTTTCTTGACGCGTTCTTCGATGGTACTCATACCTTGTTCTCACTCCTGGTTGCAGTTCCGGAAAGCCGGACTGCGCGTAGTTTATAGAAACAATTTACGTCATTTCAAGCATCAATCGTTTCTATCTCAAAGAGGTCAGGGCCACCAGGCCCTCACCGCGTAAAAACTGCTCCGGCGCTCCGGGCGCAGACGCCCGTGCCAGAAGGGTTACAGCTTAGCTCATAAACATGCCGCCGTTCACCGGAATAACTGCACCGGTAATATAGCCAGCCGACTCACCGGTCAGAAATTCGACGACGGCAGCGATTTCCTCGGCCTGCCCGAGGCGTCCGAGCGGGATCTGGTCGAGCATGGCCGAACGCTGACTCTCATTCAAGGCCTTGGTCATATCGGTATCGATAAAACCCGGTGCGACCGCGTTGACGGTAATTGAACGCGAGCCCACTTCCCGAGCCAGGGCACGGGTGAAACCTTCCATCCCGGCCTTGGACGCAGCATAGTTCGATTGCCCGGCATTGCCCATGCCGGCAACCACCGAACTGATGTTGATGATACGCCCCCAGCGGGCTTTGGTCATACCGCGCAGTACCGCTTTTGATAACCGGTAGACAGATCCAAGGTTGGTGCCTACAACGTCTTCCCACTCCTCGTCTTTCATGCGCATGAGCAGGTTATCGCTGGTGATACCGGCATTATTGACCAGGATCGCCGGCGCAGAAAACTCCTTGCCGATGCGCTCGAGCACCTCGCTTACCGACTGCGGATCACGCACATCGAGCTTCATGCCGGTGCCCTGATAGCCCGCGGCAGCGAGCTTGTCGGCAATCGCCTGGGCGCCGGAATCACTGGTTGCGGTGCCGATGACAATGGCGCCCTTAGCCGCCAGCGCATGGGCGATCGCCTGGCCGATACCTCGGCTGGCGCCGGTTACCAGCGCCACTTTCCCTTCGATACTCATATTCAGGCTCCTTGCGTTAGTGCGTTGCCGGCAGCGGCAAAACCGTCTACCGAATCCAGATTGTGGGTATTGACCCCTTTTACGCAGCGTTTGTTCAAACCGGACAGCACGCGCCCCGGTCCGCACTCAACCAGATCGGTCACGCCCTGGGCGGCCATCCACTCGATGCTCTCCACCCAGCGCACAGGATTGTAGAGCTGCTCGACCAACTGCTGGCGAAGACTGTCGAGATCCGCGGCCGGCCGCGCCGATACATTCTGCACCAGCGTGATTTGCGGCTGCTGCCAGCTCAGCACATCAAGATCCTTGCTCAACTGCTCGGCGGCGGGCTTCATCAGCGCGCAGTGCGAAGGCACGCTGACCGGTAACGCGATTGCCCGCTTTGCGCCCGCTGCCTTGCATTGCTCGATGGCGCGCTCGACCGCGCTGGCCTGTCCCGCTATGACCACCTGACCGGGCGCATTGAAATTGACTGCACTGACAACTTCGCCCTGTGCTGCCTGGGCACAGATATCGATTATCTGACTGTCTTCCAGACCCAGTATCGCAGCCATACCGCCCTGCCCCTCAGGCACAGCCTGCTGCATAAGCTGGCCGCGGCGCTCGACCAGCCGCAGCGCGTCGGCAAAACTGATCACATTGGCTGCCACCAGCGCCGAATACTCACCCAGGCTGTGGCCGGCCACATAAGCCGGGCGAGCCGGATTACTGGCGCACCACAAGCGCCACAGCGCGACGGAGGCGGCCAGAATGGCCGGCTGCGTGCGATCGGTGCGGTTCAGGTCAGCCTCGGGGCCCTGCTGGCAAAGAGCCCAGAGATCGTAGCCCAGGGCTTCGGATGCTTCGGCGAAGGTGTCGGTAATCAGGCTGTGCTCTGCTGCCAGCCCGGAGAGCATGCCCACTGCCTGGGAGCCCTGCCCGGGGAAAACAAATGCAAGGGTTTGAGACATTCCTTAATCCTCGTTTATTGTCATGTTCGCTGTTCGCCTTGCGGCGACTGCTGTTTGGATGGCGACAGACCGGCGCGGGTCACAGAAGCCCGGGCGTTAATGTCATTGGCTTGCAGGAACGGAGCCCTCAAGCCGGAGGGCGATCCGCTGCGGCAGATTGCTGCGGCCAGCCTGAGCGGCGCGGTCGATAGCGGCAGCAAACGCGTTCTCGTCGGCACCACCATGGCTCTTGACTACCACGCCCTTGAGGCCAAGCAGACTCGCTCCATTGTAGCAGCCAGGGTCGTGTCGCCGGATCATCGGCCGCAGCGCGGCTCCCAGCAGCGGCGACAGGCAGCGCAGCAACAGATTTGCCGTCAGCGCTTTGCGCAATTCGGCCTGCATATAACCGGCCAGACCTTCGCTGGCCTTAAGCACGACATTGCCGACGAAGCCGTCACAGACCACTACATCCGCATCACCACGGAACAGGCCGTCGCCCTCCACGTGACCGATATAGTTCAGCGCATCGCTCTGGCGCAGCAATTCGCTGGCCTCGCGCACCCGCTGACTACCCTTGTTGACCTCGCTGCCAATGTTCAGCAGACCTACCCTCGGACGCTCAATGCCCGAAAGCTCGCGCGCAGCCTCGGACCCCATCAATGCAAACTGAAAGAGCTGCAGCGCACTGCAATCCACGTTGGCGCCCAGATCAAGCAGATAGCAGGCCTTCCCGGCAACCGGCAACGCAGCCATGATCGCCGGCCGCTCAATCGAATCCAGAGTGCCCAGAATCGAACGCGACAGCACCATCAGCGCACCGGTATTGCCAGCGCTCAGGCAGGCATCAGCCTGCCCGTCCCGCACCTGCTCGATGGCCACGCGCATGGATGCATCCGGCTTGCCGCGCAGAACGCTGGCCGGAGAATCTTCGGCAAGTATGGTTTGAGTCGTGGAAACGCATCGAAAGCGTCCGGATGGAAGCTGATGCTTTTTACAGAGAGGTTCAACCTGTTCGGCATCGCCGACCAGAATCACCTGCAGATCGGAGATCTGCTGCAGGCTGCGGGCTACCGCAGGAATAATGCAACGGGGACCGAAGTCCCCGCCCATCACATCAATCGCAAGACGGATTGACGTCGACAAGACTTACTCTTCGCTATCCTTGTTGACAACCTGACGGCCGCGGTAGAAGCCATCCGGGGTCACATGGTGACGGAGGTGAGTCTCGCCGGTGGTGCTGTCCACGGACAGGGCCGCTGAAGACAGCGCATCGTGTGAACGACGCATGCCGCGTGCTGAACGAGACTTTTTGTTCTGCTGTACTGCCATGACGATAAGCTCCTAAGCTTTCAGGTATCACGTTTTAACGATGCCAGCACACTGAAGGGGTTGGGCTTTTCAGCCGGCTCCTCAGCGTCCACCGGATCGGGGGTATAGCCCGGCGGATGCTCGCATGTTTCCATTGGATGCATTGGAACTGGTGGCAGAGCCAGTAACAGTTCGTCCTCGATCAGCGCATGCAGATCCAGGGGTTCATCATCCACAATAACCGGTTCGTAGTGCTTCGGCAGATTTTTGGCTGCCTCGTCACTTTCGACAAAACCCACGTCACACTGACTGTCGAGCGGTACCACGACCTGCTCGAGACAACGCTGACAGATCAACGCCACCTCGGCCTGGTAGTGCCCGTGCAGGGTAGCAATACCCTGCTCGTCCCGTGCGAAAGCGAGCTTGACCTGAACGTCCCCTGCGGGGGCGTCCAATAGCGCGCTCAACCTGGGCATCTTGACGGCAGCCACCGTTCCCTCGAGAACGATTTCACGGTCAACCAGCTTGCGCGGCTCTATGTGTGCGGGTATGGGTCCAGACATAAGCGCGCAATTCTAGGCATCATGCACCCTGCTGTCAAAACTATTTGCACAATTAAACAGCAGGCAGCTGCAAAGGTTAGGATAGCCGACAACCTTACCGTCGAAGGAGTGCAACATGCTGCCACTGGTACTCGCCTCGGGCTCACCCTACCGCCGCAATCTTCTGGAGCGCCTGGGCCTGCCCTTTGAATGGGCTGCCCCGGACATCAACGAAACACCCGTACCCGACGAAGACGCGGCAGGGCTGACCGAGCGCCTGGCGCTCGCCAAGGCCCGCGCTCTCGCCTCCGCCTGGCCGGCCCACCTGATAATCGGTTCTGACCAGGTACTGCTGCTTGACGGCGCCCCCGTCAGCAAGCCCGGTAATCACGCAGCGGCCTTTGCGCAGCTGAGACGCTGCAACGGCCGCACAGTGCGTTTTTCCACCGCCCTGTGCCTGCTCAACACCCGCACAGGCAAGCATCAGATCGCAGTGGAGCCTTTCGATGTAGTATTTCGCGACTTGACCGACGAGCAGATTGAACGCTATCTGCGCCGGGAGCAGCCCTACGATTGCGCCGGCAGCTTCAAGATGGAGGGCCTGGGTATAACGCTGTTTCATGCATTGCGCGGCGATGACCCCAACAGCCTGATCGGGTTACCCCTGATCAGGCTGTGCGACATGCTTGCACAGGAAGGCTTCAGCCTTCCCTGACCACCTCTAGCGCAGCAGCGGCGCGCTCAAACCCAGGTGAGTGGCCAGAGTATTCCCCATGCTCGCACCGATCTGGCGGGCGAAACGCTCGAAGGCCGACTCGCGGTGAGTGAAATCAACCAACTCCTCGACGCCGACGACATCCCTGGCAACCTTTGAGGTACTGGCGAAGCCATCAATCAACCCCAGGTCCAGCGCCTGCTCACCCGACCAGATAAGGCCGCTGAACATATCCGGATGCTCCTTGAGCCGCTCACCCCGGCCAGCCTTGACCTGATCAATGAACTGTTGATGCACGGTACCCAGCACCCCTTGCCAGAACTCGGTCTCTTCCGGCTTTTCCGGCTGGAAGGGATCAAGGAAGGTCTTGTGCTCGCCCGAGGCATATACGCGGCGTTTGACGCCGAGCTTGTTGAGGGTTTCGACAAAACCGAAGCCCGCAGCGGTCACGCCGATAGACCCCACCAGACTTGCCTTGTCGGCGTAGATCTCGTCGGCGGCCGCAGCGATGTAATAGGCACCCGAAGCGCCGATATCGGTAATCACAGCGTATACCTTGGTATCGGGATGGAGACCGCGCAGCCGGACTATCTCGTCATAGACATAGCCCGATTGAACAGGGCTTCCTCCGGGGCTGTTTATACGCAGCACCACGCCCCGAGTATTTCCATCCTCAAAAGCCTCGCGCAGACTGGTTATCAAGTTGTCGGCACTGGCTTCTTGCTGGTCGGCAATGGGTCCACGCAATTCGATGACCGCCGTATGCGGTTTCAGCGAAGCGGTCCCTTCGCCCGACATCAGCGGCGTAAACAACACGACCGCACCCAACAGGTAAATGAATACCAGGATCTTGAAGAATATGCCCCAGCGCCGCGCCCGACGCTGCTCCTGAATCGACGCCTGCATTGTCCGCTCGATCATCGCCCACGCCTTGCCATTGTCAGCGCCGCTTTGTGCCTGCTCGCGATCAAGCATGGGGCCTTCGGTCCATCTATCCTGTGACATTATCTATCCTCTGCTGTGCAGCCTGTGAGGCGGGCAAGATCCAGCCCTGAAATTCAGTGAACGCATCAATACAATGCTCCGGGCGGCTTTGCAACAGATGCGCTCTGGACTGGGCGCCGTAGCTCGCTGCGACCGCACGCACCCGGGCACTGTGCGCCATGCGTATATCAAATTCGCTATCGCCCAGCATCAACGCACAACTGGCGGGGGTTTCCAGACGATTGAGGATCTCCTCAAGCATCCGCGGATGCGGTTTGCTCAGGGTTTCATCCGCGCAGCGGGTCATATCGAAAAAACCGGTCAGATCATGCGACGCCAATACCCGGTCGAGACCCCGGCGGCTTTTGCCGGTTGCCACTGCCAGCTTGAAGCCCGCGGCGCGAAAGTTTTCCAGCGCCTCCATCACCCCGGGAAACAGACTGGCCGGCTGCTGCTCGAGCGCCACATAATAATCGCTGTATTCCTGCCGCAACTTTTCCGCCAACCAGGGCTCGTCCATGCCGGGAAACAGCGTAGCAATGGCCTCCGGCAGACCCAGCCCGATAATGTCGCGCACAGCCTGATCGGAAGGCACTGCAAGACCGGTCCGTTGCGCGGCATTGGTCATCGCCTCCACAATTCGACTGATGGAGTCGCAGAGAGTGCCGTCCCAATCAAATATCAGGGTCTTGAGCTCAGGCATTGGCAAGCCTGCGCAGGGTATCGTCCCACATCCGGCCCGGCTCGGCCTTCACATCCAGCTGCGTGCCGTCGGGCAGCTCAACGTGCAACGAGGCTGCATGCAGAAACAGCCGCTTGCCGCCCAGCTCTTTTATCTGCTGGGAGAACTCGTCACTGCCATACTTGGGATCGCCGGCAATCACATGGCCAGCATGCCGGGCGTGTACACGGATCTGATGGGTACGGCCGGTGATAGGACGGGCCTCCACCAGGGTAGCGAAGTCGCCAAAACGTTGCACCACACTGAATTCGGTCAACGATTCCTTGCCTTCAGCGTTTACCTCGACCATGCGTTCGCCGGAACGCAAATTGTTTTTCTGCAAGGGCGCGTGCACCTTGCGCGTCGTCGCCGGCCAGTGGCCGCGAACCAGCGCCAGATAACACTTGCGCACGCCGTCGCCGCGCAGGGCGGCGTGCAGGTGACGCAACATGCTGCGCTTCTTGGCAATCATCAGGCAGCCCGAAGTATCCCGGTCGAGGCGGTGCACCAACTCCATCTGTGGAACATCGGGCCGCAACTGACGCATTGCCTCGATAACACCGAAGTTGAGACCGCTACCCCCGTGCACAGCCAGGCCCGCCGGCTTGTTGATCACGATCAGGCCCTTGTCTTCATAGAGGATGTTCTGCTCCAGCGCCTGCAGAATGCCCTGGCCGACCAGGACCGGTTCGTTGGGCTCGGGCAGGCGCACCGGCGGGATACGCACACTGTCGCCAGCCTGCAGACGATAATCCGGCTTGACCCTTCCTTTATTTACGCGCACCTCACCCTTGCGCAGGATTCGGTAGACCAGCGTGCGCGGTGCACCCTTCAGGCGGGTGATCAGATAATTGTCGATACGTTGCCCTGCCAGGTCTTCGGCAATCAGGTCAAACTGGACAGGGGGAGCGGCGGGAGTTGTACTTTCAGTCATCCGCGCATGATACATTTTTTCTTGCAATTGAAGCACTTAAAAAATGCTGTTATATTCGCTGAAGCTGCGTAACAGGCAGCCGGGGAAACAGCAGGCGCATCATCATCGCGCAGCCCCCAGAAACAACGACATATGGGACTTTGCCAGGCGTTTATCAAACAGTAGGCCGGCAAGTCCCATTGATCGACACGCTGGTTGCCAGGTGGCAGCCAGAATATAAACCCGCTCCCGACAAAGCGATGAGCGGCACCCGATCAAGATGGGTAAGTGTCAGGTGGAGATGCACAGCTTCAGGATCATGTGACGAGCGCTGACAGTTGCCCAGCAATATGTCCCCGTTCCCAGTCCGGCTGATTCCTCCCGAAGGCAGTTTTTGAACAGGCCCCCGCTCTGACATGGTCACCGGCGACCTGAAACGCCATCCCAGGCATGCACTACACGTGCATGGGTAGGCATCCGGCGCTGTCGTGGCATGGTCACGCAGGCTTTTTCAAAGACTTCCAGAAACGGTTTATCTGTACTCGCCGTAACAGACAGTATTGCCCTGCCCCATGGCAGCGACATGAAATCTGAACAAGGGCAAGGTTGGCCCAAGCAGAAACACCCCTGACACCTGTCATACGAGTCGCAGGTGCCGTCATTGTGTGATCCGGGCAGCACTGGAAACACAACGGTACTTCATGAAAAGAATGCTGATCAACGCAACTCAACCCGAAGAGTTGCGCGTAGCACTGGTAGATGGCCAGCGCCTGTACGATCTGGATATTGAATCCGGAGCCCGTGAGCAGAAGAAAGCCAACATCTACAAAGGCAAGATCACCCGCGTCGAACCCAGCCTTGAAGCTGCGTTCGTCGATTTCGGCTCCGACCGTCACGGCTTCCTGCCGCTGAAGGAAATATCCCGCGAATACTTCTCCAAGCAGCCTGAAGGCCGCGTCAACATCAAGGAAGTCCTGCGCGAAGGCCAGGAAGTCATCGTCCAGGTCGACAAGGAAGAGCGCGGCAACAAGGGCGCCGCCCTGACCACCTTTATCAGTCTTGCCGGCCGCTATCTGGTACTGATGCCCAACAACCCCCGCGCCGGTGGCATTTCCCGACGCATCGAGGGTGAAGAGCGCAACGACCTGCGCGAAGCCATCAACAGCCTCAACGTACCCGCCGACATGGGCATGATCGTGCGCACCGCCGGCCTGGGCCGCAGCGCCGAAGAACTGCAATGGGACCTCGACTACCTGCTGCAACTCTGGGGCGCGATCAAGGGTGCCTCCGATGAGCGTCCCTCCCCATTCCTGATCTATCAGGAAAGCAACGTCATCATCCGCGCCATCCGTGACTACCTGCGCCAGGACATCGGCGAAGTGCTGATCGACAGCGAAACCGTCAAGGAAGAAGCGCTGAACTTCATCAGCCAGGTCATGCCGCAGTACGCCAGCAAGGTCAAGCTGTACGAAGACACCGTACCGTTGTTCAACCGCTTCCAGATCGAAAGCCAGATTGAAACCGCGTTCGAACGTGAAGTGAAACTGCCGTCCGGCGGCTCGATCGTGATCGACCACACCGAAGCGTTGGTCTCCATCGACATCAACTCCTCGCGCGCCACCAAGGGTGCCGACATCGAGGAAACCGCACTGCAGACCAACCTGGAAGCGGCCGAAGAAATCGCCCGCCAGCTGCGCCTGCGCGACATCGGCGGCCTGATCGTGATCGACTTCATCGACATGTCCCCGGCGAAGAACCAGCGCGCCGTTGAAGAACGCGTCAAGGAAAGCCTGGAAGCCGACCGTGCCCGTGTTCAGGTCGGTCGTATCTCCCGTTTCGGCCTGCTCGAGATGTCCCGCCAGCGCCTGCGTCCGTCCCTGGGCGAGACCAGCGGCATCGTCTGCCCGCGCTGTAATGGCCGTGGCACCATCCGCGACGTCGAGTCCCTGTCGCTGTCGGTACTGCGTCTGATCGAAGAAGAAGCACTGAAGGAACGTACCGCCGAGGTGCGTGCACACGTGCCGATCGCCGTGGCTACCTTCCTGCTCAACGAGAAGCGCGAAGCGCTGGCCAAGACCGAGGAGCGCACCAAGGTACGCCTGCTTATTCTCCCCAGCGAGCACATGGAAACGCCGCACTTCGACGTCCAGCGTCTACGTGACGACCACGAAGCCGTGCTCAATGGCGAGACCAGCTACACCATGAGCAGCGACATCGTTGCCGAAGAACCCACCCCTGTCAGCCAGACCAAGGCGATCGTACGTCAGGAAGCAGCGGTGAAGACCCTGGCTCCCTCGCGCCCGGCACCGACACCGGCAGCAGCACCCGCGCCAGTAGCGGCCACCAAGGCAATTCATGACGCCCAGCCCGGTCTGTTCAAGGGCCTGATCAAATCACTGGTAAGCCTCTTCGCCTCCGAGGAAGAACAGGCGCGCGAAGAGCCTGCCAAGCCAGCAGAAAAAACTGCGAGCAAGCCCGCGGCCCGTGACAGCAAGCGTGGCGAAGAGCGCCGTGGAGGCCGCGGACGTCGTCCGCGCACCGAGCGTGGCGAAAAGCCAGAGCGTAGTGAGCGGCCAGAGCGTGGCGAACGTCCTGAGCGCAAGGCTCCCGCTGCACGAGCTGAAGCGCCGGCTCAGGCAGAGAAGCGTGAAACTCCGGTCGCAGCTGAAAGCAAAACCGGGGAGACCCCCACTCGTCGCCGTCGTCGTGGCACGCCGGAAACGCCTACTGAAGCCAAGCAGGCAGCCCAGGAGCAGAAGCCGGATCAGGACCAGAGCCGCGCAGAAGCCCCCGCAGAGCGTCGTCCGCGTCGCACCGAAGAAAAGCCGGTTGAAGACCATACCGTGACTGGCGAGCAGACCGAGCTCGACACCACCGATACCACCGATGAAGCCTCCGAGGGAGAGCGTCCCAAGCGTCGTTCGCGCAATAGTCAGCGCCGTCGCAACAACCGTCGCACCCGGGTAAACCAGGAAGAGACAAGCGCGAACACCGAAGGTGAGCAGACTACAGAAAACGAGCCGGCGGCCGTCGAGCAGAACCAGCCGGTAGCTGATACCGCGGTAGCTGTTGCGGCTACAGCCGCAGCTTCGGTTGCCAAGGCCGAGGAGCCGATCAACGAGCAGCAAGAGGAAGCTCGCGGCAGCCTGAGCGATGTAACCGAGCCGGTCGAGGCTGGCCTGAAGCAGGCCGCGACCGAGCTGGAAACATCCATTGAGGATGCCGTCCAGGCATTCACCGAGTCGCAGCCCAAGGCGCCTGAGGAAACTGAAGTTGAAGCCGAGCAGGAAACCACCAAGGCACGCGCCGCGGACGTTTCCGAGACCCGTTCTGCACCGACCGAACCGACCGCGGAAGCGACTGATTCGGCCGCCCAGCAGACCAGCGATCCGGCAGTCACAATCAGCGCTGCAGCAACTGACCCAGCCGAGCAGGAGCCGGAAGTGGTGATTCACGCGGAACCGGTGGTACCACCGACACCCGCACTGGAAGAAACCGTCGCAGCCAAGGTCGAAGCCCAGCCAGAGCCGGTAAAGCCTGCCGAGCCGATAATGCCACCGACCGACAGCGGCCGTGCCTACAACGACCCGCGGGAAATTCGTCGCCGCCAGCAGGAAGCCAAGCAACTGGCCGAACAGCAGGCTGCACGCGAGGAATCCGAAGCGGCAACGCCGGTTCAGGATGTCTCAACCCTGCCCGATCAACCGGAAGCCGTGGTCGACCCGGTAGCGCAAAAGTCTGTGGCTGCCGAGCAGACGGCTCCCGCCGAGGACGCGGCAACGACTGAGCCAGAGCAAGCCGAACAGGCGCGCCTTGCCAGCCCGGAACAGGCTGATCTGCCGATTGATACGGTCGAGTCGCCCGCTTCCGCGGACGCGACGGGCGATGAAGACCATCCCGAAACCCATGATCTGCGTCAGCAGCAGGAAGAAAAGCCCAAGCCCTGATCAGGCCAGGCAAACGAAAAAGGGGATGCTTATGCATCCCCTTTTTTTTGTGCGCGTACTGCTGAATCCGTCCTACCCCAACCGCTGCGGCTCCATTTCCAGCAGCAGGCCAAAGCGGTGCTGGACATCCTCTTTTATACGCGCGGCCAGGGAGAGTATGTCGTCACCCCGTGCGCCACCATGATTCACCAGTACCAGGGCCTGCAGTGCATGCACACCCACATTACCTTCGCGCACACCCTTCCAGCCAGACTGCTCGATCAGCCAGCCCGCAGCGACCTTGTAGCGTCCGTCGGGCTGCAAATAATGCGGTATGCCGGGATACAGCGTCTTCAACGCATCCAGCTGGTGTGCAGTGACCAATGGATTCTTGAAGAAGCTCCCGGCATTCCCCAGCTGCGCCGGATCAGGCAACTTGGAGCGGCGGATCTGGCATACCAGAGCGGCCACCACACGCGGGTCCGGCCGCTGCAGACCGGTCGCCTCCCAGGCGCGATCCAGCGGTGCATAGTCGACGCGAATGCTGCCCTGACGCCGCAACTGCAAACGCACGCGAAGAATCACGTAACGCCCCGGCAGTCGCTTGAACACCGACTCGCGATAGGCGAAGTCACAGGCCTTCCGGTCAAACTGGCGAATCTCACCGCTATCGCGGTCCAGCGCATCCAGACTGTGAAAGACGTCCTGCAACTCGACACCGTAGGCACCGATATTCTGTACCGGTGCGGCGCCCAGGGTGCCCGGGATCAGCGAGAGGTTCTCCAGGCCAAAGAGTTCCAGATCCAGCGTCCAGTTAACCAGATCATGCCAGCTCTCGCCGGCCTCGGCCTCTATCAGCACGCTGCCCGCGCTGCGCTGCAACACCTTACGGCCACGGCTGCGCATGGCCACAACCAGACCGCGCAAGGGGCCGGCAATCACCACATTGCTTCCGCCACCGAGCACAGTGACCGGCCAGCCGTTACGCCGGGCCATATCCAGCGCCAGGCGCAATTCCTTGTCGCTGCCCACTTCCGCCAGGCGCTCGGCCTTTTCGGTGATGCCCAGCGAATTGTAGGTTCGCAGGTCAGCCTGCTCACGCACGGCCAGCATCAACGCTGAGCCAGCATGGCCCGCACACGCTCCAGGTCATCAATGGTGTCGATGCCTGCAGCCGGCGCTTCGCACGCATCGGCCACCTGAATCCTGCAACCAAACCATAGCGCGCGTAGCTGCTCGAGGGACTCTGCAGTCTCCAGCGGGCTTGGCGCCCAGCGTACGTAGTCATGCAGGAAGCCGACCTTGTAGGCATACAGCCCGATATGACGGCGAAAGGACATGCCCTCCGGGACTTCGCGGGGCTGCGTGGCAAAGGAATCCCGGCACCAGGGAATGGGCGCCCGACTGAAATACAGTGCGAACCCCTGGTGATCGGTCACCAGCTTGACCACATTCGGATTAAAGATGGCCTCGATGTCCGTCAGCGGCTCGGCCAGCGTGGCAATGCTGGCCTGTGGATGCGAAAGCAGGTTGGCAGCCACCTGATCGATCAGGCTGGGCGGAATCATCGGCTCGTCGCCCTGCACATTCACCACGCAGTCACCGGGGTCGAGCCCCATGCTGGTAACCACCTCCTGCAACCGGTCGGTTCCCGAGGGATGATCGGTGCGGGTCATGACCACGTCCGCGCCAAACGCAGCACAGGCATCAGCAATACGTTGGTCATCGGTGGCGACGGTCACGCTCAAAGCCTGGCTCTTCAGCGCCTGCTCCCATACGTGCCTGATCATCGGCTTGCCGGCGATATCGAGCAATGGCTTGCCGGGCAGACGGGTCGATGCATAGCGGGCCGGAATGATCACATGGAACATGATCAGGTATCCAGCCGCTCGTCGGCGTCCAGGGCGCGGGCTTCGCTCTCCAGCATCACCGGAATACCATCACGGACCGGATAAGCCAGGCCATCGGCGCGGCACCACAGCTCGGTCTTGTCGGCGTTCTGTACCAGCGGGCCCTTGCATAGCGGGCAGGCCAGAATATCAAGCAGCTTGGGGTCCATCGAAAAACTCCTGAAAGGGAAAAGCAGTACGTGAAGACTCGGCCCCGCGCTAGCGCAAGGCGTCGAGCCGTTGCTGCAGAGCCGCAGCAAAGGCATCGCTCAGGGATGCCTCGATACTCAGATACCACCAGTTTGGCCGGGCAAATGCCGAACACTTGATCGCGTCTTTTTCGGTCATGATCAATGGCTGGTCCGGGTCGAAACCGGCGAAGCTGTCGACAGAATAGCGCGCGTGGTCGCTGAACGCATGCCGCACAGGCTCGAAGGATAGCCGTTCCAGGGTAATAAAAAAACGCTCCGGGTTGCCGATGCCGGCCACGGCCGTCACTCGCCTGTCGCCGCGCCACTCCTGCGGCGCGATACGCTCACCACTGCACAGGTTGACCAGCGCAGCCGGCTCCAGCGCCATGGCATAATCCGATCCGGAGTCGGCAGCCGCGCCGTTGCGCACCACAAAGTCGACAGATTGCACCCTCTCTGCCGGCTCACGCAGCGGACCCTCGGGCAGACAGCGTTGATTGCCCAGCCCCCGCGCAGTGTCCACCATAAGGATTTCCAGATCACGCCCCATCCGGTAGTGCTGCAGGCCATCATCGCTGACGATGACATCGACCTGTGCATGCGCCAGAAGATGCTGCGCCGCCCGTGGGCGATCAGAATCGATAACTACCGGTACCCCACAGCGCCTGGCGATCAGCAGAGGCTCGTCCCCCACCGCCGCCGCCTCGTCGTGCGCCGGGTCCAGCAGCCAGGGTGTAGCCTGCGGCGCCGCACCGTAGCCGCGGCTGATCAGGCCGGGACGCAGACCGAGGCTCTGGAGATGGTCAAGCAGCCAGATACACATCGGGGTCTTGCCGGTGCCGCCCAGGGTGATGTTGCCCACCACAATCAGCGGCACCGGCGACTGCCAGACACGTTCGGGATTGTCCCGGTATTGCTGGCGACGCCGGACGACCGCGCGGCTGTAGAGCGCCGATAACGGCCTCAGCACGACCAGCCAGGGTTGCCGGTCATACCAGGCACGGAGCATGAACTGCTCGAAGGAAAATCCCTTCACTGCTCCTCGCCCGCCTCCGTCTGCGTGGTGGTCAGGCGCAGCCGGGTAAAGCCCAGCTGGCCCGCCGCGTCCATCGCCATGATCACCGACTGATGCGGCGTTTGCGCATCGGCCGTGATAATCAGCGGCAAGGAACGGTCACCGGCAGACTCGCGCTCGAGCGCCGTTTTCAGCATATCGACACCCGGTGACGCAAGCGCCCTGTCGTTGATCGCGATATCGCCGCTGGCCGAGATGGTCAGTTCGATCTGTTGCTGCTCCCGGTTTTCCACCTGCTCTCCGGACGCGGCTTCAGGCAAATCCAGCTTGAGCTGGGTTTCGCGGGTAAAGGTCGTTGAAACCATGAAGAAGATCAGCAGCAGAAACACTACATCGATCAGGGGCGTGAGGTTGACACTGGCCTCTTCCTGTCTCTGGCGCCTGAAATTCACGTCCTGGCTCCCTTGCGTGTGCTGCCAACGCGGGATACCGGCTCCTTGCTCACGGGCGCGGCACCGGGCATCTCGACTTCCCGGTTGCCTTGCAGGACCTCGACCAGCTTGGTGGCCTCCTGCTCCATGGCAACCACCAGCTCATCCACGCGGCGTACAAAGAAGCGATGGAAGAACAACGCCGGAATGGCGACGGTGAGGCCCGCCGCAGTGGTAATCAGCGCCTTGGAAATACCGCCAGCCAATACACCGGTGTTGCCGGTGCCCTGAATCATGATCGCGCTGAACACGTCGATCATCCCGATAACGGTGCCCAGCAAACCCAGCAGAGGCGTGATCGCAGCGACTGTCCCGAGGGTATTGAGGTAGCGTTCGAGCTCATGGATAACCTTGCCGGCGGCCTCCTGAATGCTTTCCTTCATGATCTCCCGACCATGCCTTGAGTTGGTCAGACCGGCGGCCATGATCTCGCCCAGCGGAGAGTCACCGCGCAGCGTCCTCAGACGTTCGGCGTCGAGCTTACCTTCGCGCACCCATTGCCAGACCTGACCCAGCAGCGCCGGCGGTGCCACACGGGCACTGCGCAGAGCCCAGAGTCGTTCTATCACAATGGCGGCAGCTATAATCGAAGACAAGATAATCGGCAGCATAAGCCAGCCGCCCGCACTGATCAGTTCCCACACAAGCGATTCCTCCCCAAATGTCCGCATACTCTAGCACAGGGCCAACTGCTTCCTGCGCGCTGTTGTTATTCATGCCAGAAGCGTCTGGCGCTGTCGCGCCAGCCCCAGTCCCAGCGAACGCTGTCGCGCCCGTCGAGGACAAATCGAAGCGCCCCGGCGCGGCTAGTATAAACAGGTTCGACGGCCAATTCGCGGTAGCGCGCCACAACATTTGGATGCGGGTGGTTGAACCTGTTGTGGTGTCCGGAGCTGAATACCACCCAGCTCGGTTCAACCGCGCGAATGAAGGCATAGGATGACGACGTCCGGCTGCCATGGTGCGGCGCCAGCAACAGCTCCGCCGACAGGTTGCGGCCAAGCATCTGGTACTCTCCGCGGATGCCGATATCGCCAGTGAGCAATATAGCGTTCTCGCCGGAGCTGACCCGCAACACACAGGAGCGTTCATTCGCCGGCGCCGGCGCTGGTGCGCTGTAGATGATTTCAAAGTTCACGCCCTCCCAGTTCCAGCTTTCACCGGGCCGACACGCCTGCGCCTGCAGTTCAGGCTCCTGGTCTTCCTGCTGCCCGGCGATAACCCGGCTGACCGGCATACGCTCGACCATAGCCCCAGCACCGCCTGCATGGTCGTTGTCGGCATGACTGAGCAAAAGCACATCAAGGCGGTCGACACCCAGGGTAACCAGCGCCGGATACACCACCGCCTCGCCGAGATCGAACCCACTGGACAGGCGCGCACCGGCATCATAAAGAAGCGCATGCCGACGCGTCTGCAACAGCACCGACAAACCCTGCCCCACGTCCAGGACAGTAACCCAGAGCTCGCCATCGGCCGGCCTCGGCTGCGGGGATGCCAGTAGCACAGGCAGGCAGGCCAACGCCGGAAGCCATACAATCCGGGCAAGCGGACTCAACAATCCGAGAATCCCCACCATCCCCAGCCCCCAGTTGATCCAGCCGGGAAAGGCCAGGTAACTGGGCATATGCCACATGGCGGCCCACTCCAGCGCAACAAAGAGCGCATTCAGCGCCTCGGCAGCTAGCCATAGCAGCCAGGAAATGCCCATCGTCAGCTCCAGTAATGTGCCCAGCAGCGCCGCGGGCACCACCACCAGGCTTACCCAGGGTATCGCAAGGATATTGATCACCGGCGCGATAAGACTGCCCGGCATGCCCCAGAGCAACAGCCACGGCCACAGACCGATGAATATCACCCATTGCGCCCTACCCCAGCGCCACCAGAGCCCGCTCTGGCGCAGCCTGCCGGCCATACCGAAGACCAGCAGGCCCACGGCCATGAAAGACAACCAGAATCCGGCGAGCAGCGGTGCAGCCGGATCGAACATCACCACCAGGCACATTGCAGTCAACCAGAAGAACCAGGGGCCCGGCTGACGGAAAAGCAATCGTGCGAGTAAAACCAGAGTCACCATCAGCAAGGCGCGCTGCGTGGGCACGGCAAAGCCGGCAAGCGCCGCGTAGACAGCCGCCGCGAGAATGGCCAGCGGAGCCGCAAGCCATATGCGCGGGAACGCCAGGCGCAGCAGCCCAAAGCGTCCGAGCAGCGTGATCAGACCGAACACCGCAGCGGCGAGCAAGCCGACATGCAGGCCCGAGATCACCATCAGGTGGCTGGTACCTGTTGCCTGAAGCACCAGCCAGTCCTCCCGGCTCAGAACACTGCGATCACCTACAATCAGCGCCAGCAGCCGCTCCGTTCCCGGCGTGCTCCCCAGCGCAAGCAGTAATCGATCGCGTACATGACTGCGCATGCCATCAATCCCGCCACCCTGCTGCCTATCCAGGCGCTTACCGCTGCGAATACTCGCCAGCGCACCGATTCCCTGAGCGTAAAGCCAGGCCTCGTAATCGAAGGTACCAGGATTCGACATACCGCGGGGCCGTCGCAAACGCGCTTCAAACTGCCAGAATTCACCCTGCATCACCGGCTCTCCGGCATACCAGTGAACACGCATGAAGGGCAGGCTCGCTCCGGTCTCCCTGACGCGTGCATTGCTCAACTGAAAGCGCCAGCCGGTGGCAGTGGCTTCAGGCAGGCCGGCAATCCGTCCCTCGATCGAAAGTGTCTGCTGGTCGAGTTCGTGCGGCAACCGCTCATGCAAGGTGAACCAGTGGCCCGCGAGGGCCCAGATCAGCCCAAAAAGCGCCACTGCAACAAAACGGCCGCCCTGCCCCCACGGCCAGAGCCACAGCGCCAGCAGAAAAAGGCCGCCAACCAGCCACAGGGGCGGCAGCTGCTCGAGCATCAGGGGACTGATCAGGCCGAGGAGAAATGCCGGTAGAAACAGGATCAGGCGGGGGCGGTGCGATACATCCACTGTACCTCCTTCCTTTGCGGTCGGGCAGTAGTCTGCGCCCGACATTCCATGCATAATTGAGCGACATTTCCCTGGCCATCATTCGAAATGCCGCGTCGGTTCCTGAAACGCTACATGCCCAGTCCCGAACGCATAAAGGAAAGCAAATCGCTTCGCTTTATGGGCAGCATGCTGCACGATCCAAACCTGTGGCATCTCAACCGCCACAGCGTTGCGCGGGCAATGGCTATCGGCCTCTTCGTCTCGATGTTGCCCATCCCCATGCAGATGTTGCTCTCGGCCAGTATCGCGATGCCGGCGCGCGCGAACCTTCCGGTATCCGTAGGCCTGGTCTGGCTGACCAATCCGGTCACCATGCCGATGATCTTTTTCGCTGAATACAAGGTCGGCACGATGTTGTTGGGGGCGTCCGAGCGCAGTATGCCAATGGAACTGTCGATGACCTGGCTTATGAGCGAGATCCATCATATCTGGCAGCCGTTGCTGCTCGGCTCAGTTCTGCTTGGGGCTATTCTCGCCGTGACAGGTTATGCCGCCACCATGTTGTATTGGCGAATATGGGTCGGCCGCAACTGGCAAAGACGCAAACTGAGACGCCGTCGGCAGATCTGAGCTCAATCGCAGCCTTGCCCGGCTATTCCACCCTCGTTGCCAGCCGCCCCTCGGTCAGCGTCAGCACGCGATCCATCTGCGACGCCAGCGCCAGATCGTGGGTCACCACCATGAACGCGGTATTCAGGCTCTGGCTGAGCTCCAGCATCAGTTGCTGGATACTGCGCGCAGTGTGCTGATCCAGATTACCGGTGGGCTCATCCAGCAGGACGCAGGCAGGCTGATTGATCAGCGCGCGGGCGATCGCCACCCGTTGGCGCTCGCCGCCTGACAGTTCGCCCGGCTTGTGACCGGTGCGCTCGGCCAGCCCGACACGCTCGAGCATCTGTTGCCCGCGCCGGCGCGCTTCCGGGACGGGTGTTTTGCCGATCAGCAGCGGCATGCAGACGTTTTCCAGCGCGCTGAATTCGGCCAGCAGATGGTGGAACTGATAGACAAATCCCAGCCCACTGTTGCGCAGCCTGCCGCGCTCGGATTCGCGCATGGAGGACATCAGCTTTCCGGCCAGCCAGACCTCCCCCTCGGTCGGCGTATCCAGCCCGCCAAGCAGGTTCAGCATTGTCGTCTTGCCAGACCCGGAGCTACCCACGATAGCTACCCGCTCACCCGCCACCAGTTGCATGTTGATGCCATCGAGCACGCGCAGCCGCTGCGGCCCGATCGCGTATTCCATACTCAGTTGCCGGCACTCCAGAACTACTTCAGTCATAACGCAACGCCTCCGCCGGCTCGGTGCGCGAGGCGCGCCAGGCCGGATACAGTGTAGCCAGGAAGCTCATGCCCAGAGCCGCGGTACAGATCAGTACAACATCGCTCCAGATCAGCTCGGATGGCAAATAGCTGATGAAATACACGTCGGAACTGAGGAACTGGACACCGAACAGGCTTTCCAGTCCCGCCACCATTGCCGACACGTTGAGTGCCGCCAGCACCCCGAGCACGCATCCGGCCAGGGTACCTACCACACCGATAACCGAGCCCTGCACCATGAATATGCCCATGATGGTGCCCGGAGAGGCGCCCAACGTGCGCAGAATAGCGATGTCCGATTTCTTGTCAGTGACCACCATCACCAGGGTGGAAATGATATTGAATGCAGCCACGGCAACGATGAGCAGGAGCAGCAAGCCGATCATGGTCTTTTCCATGCGGATTGCGGCAAAAAGGTTGCCGTGGGTGCGAGTCCAGTCCTGGGCGTAGTAGTCACCCGGCAGCAGCGAGGCCAGTTCCCAGGCAACCCGGGGTGCCTGAAACAGATCACCCAGCCTCACCCGCAAACCCTGGACCTGTCCGGGTTGCCAGCGGGAAAGACGTGCTGCATCCCCGGCGTGGATCAACGCCAGCGAGCTGTCCAGCTCGGCGCCCACCTTGAAGGTGCCCATCACGTGAAACCGCTTGAGCCGGGGGAATACACCGGCCGGAGTGACCGATGCCTCGGGCAGCACGAACGTCAGCTTGTCACCGATACCAACGCCGAAGCGACTGGCGATCTGTTCGCCGACGATGATGCCGAACTCGCCGTCCTGCAGATCGCTCAGGGCACCGCTGGTCATGTGCTGGTCGACGATGGATACCTCGCGTTCCTCTTCCGGAAGAATGCCGTTGACCAGAACAGGAGCTACACTGCCATCATGTGTAAGCATCCCCTGCAGCTGTACAAAGGGTGCTACCGCCTGCACGTCGGGGTGCTCAAGCAGGGTGTCGGCCAGCTCCGGCCAGTTGTCGATGGGCTGCTGTGAGCTCACCGTGGCATGGGGCACCATGCCGAGAATACGGGTGCGCAGTTCCCGGTCGAAACCGTTCATTACCGACAGCACCAGGATCATCACCAGTACGCCGAGGGTCAGACCCAGCATCGAGATCAGTGATATGAAAGAGATGAAATGATTGCGGCGTTTCGCGCGGGTGTAGCGCAGGCCGATAAAGAATGGCAAGGGTCTGAACATGGAGTACCGGTGACCTGTTGGGCAGTGCCCGTTTGAATAGCAGTTCGGGTTGGCATGGTACACTGAAAACGCACATTTGTTCAGCGCTTCGCGAAGGCTCAGGCGGGTCACATGACAGACAGAGACGACGATACAGCAGACGACAAGCGCGATTTTTTCCGAATCCGCGACAGCCTCGCCCTCGATGTGCGCAAGGTCAGCAGCGCCGACCCGGAAGAGGCCGCGTTCGAAGAGCAATCTCCGCTATTCAGTCTGTTGACCGACCTGCACACCCTGGATTACGAATCCCAGCATCTGCTGCGTCAGATTGCCGAGCGGGACCGGGCGCTCGCGCATTATCTGAAGATTATCAACAAGCGCGTGGATCTGGTCAGCAAGGCCCTGGCTCTGCAGCTGGTAGCCGAGATCGGCGAACCGCAGGAGGTGACTCTGAGCGAGGGTGGGATTTCCTTCGACTATGTAGAACCATTGGAAATTGGATCCTGGCTGGCCCTGCGCATGGTCTTGCTGCCCTCGCCCCTCGGTCTGGTTTTGCCCTCCCAGGTAATCCGCTGCGAGACGAATCCTGAAACCGGGCTGTGGACCATAGCGGTGAGTTTCCACGCCCTGGCCGACAACCAGCGCCAACTGCTGGCACGGCACATACTGCAGAAACAGGCACAGGAGATCCGTGCCACCAAGACCCAGGCCACCCTCAAGGAAAGGACACCGACATGAAACACATCACCTCGACACTACTCGCTACCACGCTGGCTTTCGGCGTGACGCTCGCCGTTTTGCCCGTGCATGCCGAAACTGTGGTTATCAAACTCGGGCACCAGTCCTCGGATAACTTCACCGAGATGCCCCAGCGCGGGCTGCGCAAGGGCGCGGTCGCCCAGCGTCATGGTGAGCCCGTCAGGCGGTACGCACCCGTCGGACAGCCGCCGATCACCCGTTGGGACTATTCAGGGTTCAGTGTCTACTTCGAATATGACCGGGTCATCGACAGCGTCCGTCACCGCCAACCGCAGGGTACAGCCGCGCCATGACGCTGATTTACGGTCACCGCGGCGCACGCGGTGAAGCACCGGAGAATACGCTGGCAAGTTTCCGACAGGCCCTGGCAGCCGGCGTCAGGCGTGTAGAGCTGGACCTTCACCTGTCCGCTGATCGGCAGCTCATGGTGATTCACGACCCGACACTCAAGCGCACCACCGGGCTAGGCGGCAAGGTGAGCCAGCACAGTGCGGCGGCGTTGATGCAGCTCGATGCCCGACGAAACGCACCGCCCTGGTCCGAGGCCTGCCCCATTCCCAGCCTGGAACAGCTTTTTCAGGCCTGCCCGGAGTTCGAACACTATCAGCTCGAGGTCAAGAGCGGCTCGAGGACCCAGTCGCGTATCGTGCTGGAGGCAGTCAGTGAATTGGTCGAGCGCTTCGGGCTTCAGCACAAGGTAGTGCTGACATCCAGCAGCCGGACGCTGCTGAAAACGGCGCGCGATGAAACCTACTTCCTGCCCACCGGACTGGTCGAGGAATACGGCCTGATCAACCCGCTGAAAAGCGCGGAGCGCTATGGCTGTCGCTATCTGATATTGAACTGGAAACTGTGCAAGCCAGCACGCATTCGCAAGGCCCAGGCAATGGGTCTGCATGTCTCGGTGTGGACGGTAAATGACCCCGTGATGATGCTGCGTCTGGCCGACATGGGCGTAGACAGCTTGATCACGGATCTGCCGCACCTGGCAGTCGATACCCTGCAGCAGCGCCAGTAAGCAAAAGGCCCCGCATCGCGGGGCCTGGTCGTTCAGCGGCTGTACCGCAAGAGCCTAGAACAGCCGGTTCAAACCATCCAGTGCCGCCACCCGATAGGCTTCCGCCATGGTCGGATAGTTGAAGGTGGTGTTGACGAAGTACTTGATGGTATTCGCTTCACCCGCCTGATTCATGACTGCCTGGCCGATGTGCACGATCTCCGATGCCTGGTCGCCGAAACAATGAATGCCGAGCACCTCCAGCGTTTCGCGGTGAAACAGGATCTTCAGCATGCCGACCTGTTCACTGGTGATCTGCGCGCGGGCCATGCTCTTGAAAAAGGCCTGGCCAATCTCGTACGGCACCTGGGCATCGGTCAGTTCACGCTCGGTCTTGCCCAGCGAGCTGATCTCGGGAATCGTGTAGATACCTGTGGGCACATCATCGACAAAACGCCATGCGTCGTTGCTGACAATGTTGCCGGCGGCCGAACGCCCCTGATCGAATGCGGCGCTGGCCAGGCTCGGCCAGCCGATAACATCGCCCACGGCATAGATATTGGAGATCTCGGTGCGGTAATTTTCATCGACACTGAGTTGCCCGCGGCTGTTCGCCTTCAGGCCGACATTCTCCAGGCCCAGACCGTCCGTGTTGCCGGTGCGGCCGTTGCACCAGAGCAGCGCATCCGCTTTCAGCTTCTTGCCCGACTTGAGATGCAGCACGACACCGCGGCTGTCCAACCCTTCAATCTTGTCGTATTCCTCGTTGTGCCGGATCAATACACTGTTGTTGCGAAGGTGGTAGCTCAACGCATCGGAGATCTCGTCATCGAGGAAACTGAGCAGGCGGTCCCGGTTATTGATCAGGTCCACTTTCACGCCCAGTCCACAGAAAATGGACGCATACTCACAACCAATAACGCCAGCGCCATAGATGATCAATGTACGCGGAGTATGGTTGAGCTTGAGGATGGTATCGCTGTCGTATATCCGCGGATGGTTGAAGTTGACGTCAGCCGGACGATAAGGCCGCGAGCCGGTGGCAATGATGACTTCCTTTGCAATCAGCTTCTCTACCACACCGGAGGCGTTAACCAGCTCGATGGTGTTTTCGTCAGCAAAACTGCCCTTGCCAAAAAACACGTCCACGCGGTTGCGTGCGTAATAGCTGGTCCGCGAGGTGACCTGCTTGGCCATTACCTTTTCGGCGCTTTTCAGCACATCCGGAAAGGAAAACCAGCGGGGCTCGCCGATGGTGCGAAACATCGGATTGGTATTGAAGTGAATGATCTGCTTGACCGAATAGCGCAGCGCCTTGGAGGGGATGGTGCCCAGATGGGTGCAGTTGCCACCAACCAGATTACGCTCCTCTACCACCGCCACCTTGCGACCGTGCTTTGCCGCGTTCATTGCCGCACCTTCGCCAGCCGGGCCGGAACCCAGCACTACCACGTCATAGTTGTATACAGCCATTCACTCATTTCCTTGTTGTGCTCGAGAAGATGCTCTCATCCGCGGCGCGCCATCACTAGTCGACCTTGGTAGCGTCATATCCCAGATCGCTACCCGACTGCTTCTTGCGCGGCTCTATCCCGGCGGTTTCGCTCGCCTCTTCGCACTTCGTGACGTCGCCGCCACAGATACCACAGGACTTGTCCAGGCCGGTCGCGCCAATACCGCCACAGGAGCCGGCAATCGGTTTGCGGCCCATCATGACACCTACGGACATACCAACCACAATCAATGCCATCAACAGGAATGCCAGAAGCCAGACCATATTCTACTCCTCGCTCTTTGTCAGAGCCTCGAACAGGGGTGTGGGCCGGGAAACGAATTCGGCCCCTTCGCGCAGCACGAATAGCGCTGCGACATTGTTATCTTGCGCATACTCCCAGCCCCTTTCGGGACCAAGTACGAGCAACAGGGTAGACAGTCCGTCGGCCATAAGCGTCGACGGATCCATTACCGTTACCGCCGCCAGATCATGCATTACTGGCCAGCCGCTGTGAGGATCGACGGTATGCGAATAGCGCTGACCCTCATACTCGAAATAATTGCGATAGTCGCCCGACGTCGACACAGCATAACCGTTCAGCTCCACGATCAGGCTGGCCATGCGCTCGTCGTCGCGCGGTTCTTCAATTGCTATTCGCCACGGACTGTCACCCGGCTTCGAGCCGGCAGCCTTGATCTCGCCGGTAATCTCGACCATGTAATTTCTGATACCCAGCGCAATGAGGTGTTCCGCCACCCGATCAACCATGTAGCCGGCTGCGAGACCGCTCAGGTCCACGTGCAGGTCACGCTCCTTGCACAACCGTTCACCCTCGATGCGCAGATGCTGCTGGCCGATATTTCCCAGCACGTCGTCGATCGCCGCCGGCTCCGGTACCACCTGCACGCCGTCAGCGCGATGAAATCCCCAGACTTTAAGTAGAGGCCCGACGGTCACATCGAAGCCGCCCTCACTGGCAGTATTGAGTGTCTGCGCCAGACCGACCATATCCAGCACCGACTGCGGCATCGGCTCGCAGGAGCCTGCTGGCAGAGCGTTGAAACGCGACAGTGCCGAATCATCGCGCCAGGTGGACACCTCGGCATCGAACTGATCCAGTTCCTGCTCCAGGCTGGCCTGCAGCGCGTCCGGCGCAGGTGCGCCTTCCACGGGAACCCATTTGACCGAGTAGGTACTGCCCATCGTGGAGCCGGCGATTTCGGAAACCGGTGCCGTGGAATTGAAACAGCCCGCTATGGCTGTTGCCAGGGCAACAACAATAGCGGGCTGAAGGTGACGAAAGAGCACCCTAGCCGCCGAAATCGTCAAGCATGATGTTTTCCGGCTCGACACCCATATCCTGCAGCATCTTGATCACCGAAGCGTTCATCATCGGTGGACCACACATGTAGTACTCGCAGTCTTCCGGAGCCGGATGGTCCTTCAGATAGCTGTCCAGAAGCACGTTATGGATAAAGCCGGTAGGACCCTTCCAGTTATCTTCGGGCAACGCATCGGACAGCGCCAGATGCCATTGAAAGTTCTCGTGTTCTTCCTGCAACTTGTCGAATTCCTCGACATAGAAGGCTTCACGCAGCGAGCGCGCACCGTACCAAAAGCTGATCTTGCGATCGGTCTTGATCCGGCCCAGCTGGTCGAAGATGTGCGAACGCATTGGCGCCATGCCCGCACCACCACCGATGAAGACCATCTCGGCATCGGTCTCCTTGGCAAAGAATTCACCGAAGGGACCGTATACCGTGACCTTGTCACCGGGCTTGAGTGCAAAACACCAAGAGGACATCTTGCCCGGAGGCAGGTCGTCACGGCCGGGTGGCGGCGAAGCCACACGCAGGTTGAACTTCACTACACCGCGCTCTTCCGGATAGTTGGCCATCGAGTAGGCACGGATTACCGTTTCGTCGACCTTGGACACGAACCGCCACATGTCGAACTTGTCCCAGTCACCACGGAATTCGGGCTGAATGTCGAAATCCTTGTAATACACGGTGTGCGGCGGGCATTCGAGCTGCACATAACCACCAGCGCGGAAGTCGACGTTTTCGCCTTCCGGCAATTTCAGCGTCAGCTCCTTGATGAAGGTTGCCACGTTGGGGTTGGCCTCAACGGTGCATTCCCATTTCTTAACGCCGAAGACTTCTTCCGGCACTTCGATCTTCATGTCCTGCTTGACCGGAGCCTGGCAGGACAGACGCCAGCCTTCGTTGGCCTCGCGCTTGGTGAAATGCGATTCCTCGGTGGGCAGCATGGAACCGCCGCCCTCCTCCACAATGCATTTGCACTGGGCACAGGTACCGCCGCCGCCACAGGCGGAGGACAGGAAAATACCGTTATTGGACAGGGTGTTTAGCAGCTTGCCACCGGCGGGCACAGTGATGGTGCGCTCGCCGTTGATCTCGATGGTGATGTCACCGCTGGTCACCAGTTTGGAGCGGGCGATCAGGATCACGGCTACCAGAAACAACACGATCGCCGTGAACATCCCCACGCCCAGAAAAATTTCCATGTTCATCAGTTACAGCTCCTGTTTACAGTTGCACGCCGGAGAACGACATGAACCCCAGGGACATGAGCCCCACGGTGATGAAGGTAATACCCAGACCACGCAGGCCATCAGGAACATCGCTGTACTTGAGCTTCTCGCGAATACCCGCCAGCGCAACAATCGCCAGGGCCCAGCCGACACCCGCGCCGAAGCCGTAGACGATGCTCTCGTCCAGGGAGTAGTCACGCTCAACCATGAACAGTGAAGCACCCAGAATCGCGCAGTTCACGGTGATCAGCGGCAGGAACACACCCAGCGCGTTGTAGAGCGCAGGCACGAACTTGTCCAGCAGCATCTCGAGGATCTGTACCAGCGCAGCAATCACACCGATATAACTGAGCAGCCCGAGGAAACTCAGGTCCACGTTGGGCAGACCAGCCCAGGCCAGCGCACCATCGCGCAACAGATAGGTGTAGATAAGGTTGTTAGCCGGCACGGTGATGGTCAGCACCACCACAACCGCGATACCCAGACCCAGCGACGTTTGTACCTTTTTCGATATCGCGATAAAGGTACACATGCCGAGGAAGAACGCCAGAGCCATGTTCTCGACGAAAATGGCCCGCACCATCAGGCTTATATAGTGTTCAATCATGGCTTACATAGCCTCCTTCAGGGCACGGCTCTGCGGCGCCATCTTGAACTCCGGCTCTTCCACCTGTTCGGTCTTCCAGGAGCGCAGCGCCCAGATGATCAGACCGATGATGAAGAACGCCGACGGCGGCAGCAGCAACAGACCGTTTGGCTGATACCAGCCACCGGCATTGACCAGCGGCAGTATCTCGAAGCCGAGCAGTTTGCCCGCACCGAACAGCTCACGTATCACTGCGACCACGATGAGGATGAAGCTGTATCCCAGACCGTTACCTATCCCGTCGAGGAAGCTCATGTGCGGTGGGTTCTGCATCGCAAAGGCTTCCGCACGACCCATCACGATACAGTTGGTGATGATCAGGCCGACGAACACAGAAAGCTGCTTGCTGATGTTGTAGGCGTAGGCCTTGAGGACCTGATCGACCACGATTACCAGCGACGCGATGATCACCATCTGCACAATCATGCGGATCGAGCCGGGAATATGGCTGCGAATGCTCGAGATGAACAGGTTGGAAAATGCTGTCACCGACGTCAGAGCCAGACACATCACCAGCGTGACGCTCAGGCTGGTGGTGACGGCCAGGGCCGAGCAGATCCCGAGGATCTGCAGGGCAATCGGGTTGTTACTGAAAATAGGTTCGAAGAGCACCTGTCTGGCGCTTTGCTTGGCCATGATTATGCTTCTCCCGCGCTGAGGTTATCGAGGAACGGACGGAAACCGTTTTCGCCCATCCAGAACTGCACCAGTTTTTCTACGCCACGACTGGTCAGCGTCGCGCCGGCCAGACCGTCAATCTTGTGTTCGGCGTCTGCCATACCAGGGTCTACGCTGCCCTTTATGACCTGAATCGCAACATCGTCCTGTTCATCGTAAACAACCTTGCCATCCCACTGTTGTTTCCAGTTCGGGTTATCGACTTCGCCCCCCAGGCCGGGCGTTTCCGCATGCTGGTAGAACCCCAGACCGACAACAGTCTTCAGATCACCTTCCAGGGCAATAAAGCCGTAGAGGGTCGACCACAGGCCGTAGCCATGGATTGGCAGGATCATGGTCTCGATACCATCTTCGTTCTCAACCATGTACACAGTCGCGTAATGCGCGCGACGGCGGATGCTGGCGATGTCTTCAGAGCCCTCCAGCTGCTTCGACAGCGCAGGCTCCTTGGATGCCTTCTGCTGATCGTAAGTCAGGGGGTCCATTTCATCGCTGAACTCGCCGGTACGCAGATCGACCAGGCGGGCGGTGACTTTCTCGAACTGCTCGTCAACGCTAACGCCCTCTTCAAGCAAACCGGCGATGGCCAGGATGTTGCGCTTCTTGTCCTGCAGCTGGTTGGTTATCTGCACAGGCTTGAGCGCTACCGCGGCAACCGAAACGACCACGGAGCACACCAGGCACACCAGCAACGCAACCGTGATAGTGCGGCTGACTGATTCTTTTTTACTGGACATTACGTGCAAGCCTCCGCTTTATATTGGCCTGGACGACAAAATGGTCGATCAGGGGGGCGAACAGGTTGGCGAACAGGATCGCCAACATGATTCCCTCCGGGAAAGCAGGGTTTACTACCCGGATCAGCACAACCATCACACCGATCAGCCCACCAAAGATCCACTTGCCCTGGTTGGTCATGGACGCCGACACCGGATCGGTCGCCATGAAGATCATGCCGAAGGCAAAACCGCCGACCACCATGTGCCAGTACCACGGCATCGAGAACATCGGATTGGTCGTGGAGCCCAGCATATTGAACAGCAGGCTCAGACCGATCATCCCCAGCATCACGCCCGCAACAATACGCCAGTTGGCGATCTTGGTTGCCAGCAGCACCGCACCGCCGAGGAAAATCGCCAGCGTCGAGGTTTCACCGATCGAACCATGGATGTTGCCGACAAAGGCATCAAACCAGCTGATCCCCTGGGACATGACAGCTTCTATGCCGCCGGATGCAGCCAGACTCAGAGCAGTAGCGCCCGCGTAACCATCGATCACCGTCCAGACTTCGTCACCGGAGGACGCAGCCGGGTAAGCGAAGTACAGGAACGCCCGACCAGTCAGGGCCGGATTGAGGAAGTTCTTGCCGGTACCACCGAACACTTCCTTACCGATCACAATACCGAAACTGATGCCTAGTGCGACCTGCCACAACGGAATGCTCGGCGGCAGGATCAGCGCAAACAGGATCGAGGTAACAAAGAAGCCTTCGTTGACCTCATGCTTGCGAATCGAAGCGAAGAGTACTTCCCAGAAACCACCGACCAGGAAGGTCACGGCATACACAGGCAGGAAGTAGGTCGCGCCCTGGACGAAGTTGTCCCAAACACTTGCCGGATCGAAACCAGCCAGGGACTGGGTAACAGCAAAGCGCCAGCCGTCCTGTGCTGCCAGCAATTCCGGATTGGCCAGAAAGATGATGTTGGCCTGATAACCGATGTTATACATACCATAGAACATCGCCGGGAAGGTACATACCCAAACGGTGATCATCATGCGCTTGAGGTCCAGGCCATCACGTACATGCGAGGTGGTCCGGGTCACGCTACCGGGACGGTAGAAAAAGGTATCGATAGCTTCGTAGAGGGCGTAGAACTTTTCGTGCTTGCCGCCCTTTTCGAAGTTGTGCTCGATCTTGTCGAGGAATGCACGCAAACCCATGGCTTAACCCTCCTTCTCGATTCGCGTGAGATTGTCACGAAGAATCGGGCCATATTCATATTTGCCGGCGCATATGTAACTGCACAGGGCCAGATCTTCTTCGTCTAGCTCCAGGCAGCCCAGCTTCTGGGCCATGTCAGTGTCGCCGATGATGAGATAGCGCAAGAGTTGCGTTGGCAGGATATCCAGCGGCATGACCATCTCGTAGTTACCGAGCGGGACCATGGCACGCGGGCTGCCGTTGGTTGTAGTAGTAAAATCGAACTGCTTGTTGGGCTTGAACTTGGACACAAAGATATTCAGTACCGAGTGTTTGTTCACCCCCGGGCGCAGATAGTGAATCATCTCGCGGTCGGTGCCCTCGGCCAGAACCGAAACCTGCTGGTGATAACGCCCCAGGTAGGCAACCGGACCCAGCGCAATGCGCCCGCCGAATACCGAACCGGAGATCACCCGATTGTTTCCCGGCTGCAATTCGCCGGCGGTGAGTTCTTCGAGGTTGGCGCCCAGGCGGGTCTTCAGCAGACGCGGACGTTCAACCATGGGACCGCCCAAGGCCACAACGCGCTCGGTCCAAAGCTTGCCGTCGGTAAACAGATGGCCGATCGCGATCACGTCCTGATAGTTGATCTGCCATACCGTCTTGCCTTCGCTGACCGGATCGAGCATATGAATATGTGTGCCCGGCAGACCTGCAGGATGCGGACCGGCAAAGCTCTCGCAGCGGACTCCATCAAGGTTTTCACCCGGGACCGTGACGCCCTCGGCGCGGCAAAGCCAGATACGGCCCAACCGTGCGAGCACTTTCAGCCCGTTCTCGAAGGCGCCTGCATACTCCTTCAGCACCAGCGCCGGGTCGGCTGCCAGCGGATTGGTATCCATTGCTGTGACAAAAATCGAATGGGGCTCGCTGTCGACAGCGGGCACGCGGCTATAGGGGCGCGTACGCAGCGCCGTCCACATTCCGGACTCGATCAGTTGCTCGCGCACCTGCTTCGGATCCAGGCTCGGCAGAGCAGCTTCATCATGGGCAGAGAAACTGACAGACTCGTCGCCGTCCACATCAATGACCACCGACTGCAGAACACGCTTTTCGCCGCGGTTGATCGCACTGATCACACCTGCGGCCGGAGCGGTATAGATAACACCGGGGGTCTTCTTGTCGCTGAAAAGAATCTGGCCTAGCTTGACCCGGTCACCCTCTTTTACTTCCATGGTCGGTTTCATACCATGGTAATCAAAGCCGACTACAGCAACGCTGCGTACAGGACGCGCATCGTCTATGAGTTGCTCGGGGGAGCCGGTGATTGGCAGATCCAAGCCCCGTTTGATTTTTATCATACGTATAGCCTAATCACTGGTTGGAATCGTCAAGGGCGGATCGGGCATCCGGCGTAAGGGGCAGCCGAACGCTTCAGGAAGCAGACAGAACCCAGCAGAATGTGACCGCAAACCCTCATCAAAAATCCCGTCAAGTATAAAGACCATGGCCCTTCAATGCTACTCAAGGCCTTGGTTTTTTCAGGTTTTTTGCTGTTACACAATCCGCGCCCGGGCAAATTGACCGAGCCCCGCCGGGGGTACTTAATAGGTGTCTGACAACGTTTTCGGCACGAGGAAACATCATGATCGCACGACTGTTTCTACTTATCTGCCTGGCAATACCAGCAAGTGTTTCCGCAAACGAGGAGCGTATTGCCCAGGCCGACTTTCCCGAGCGCATGCAGGTCGACGGCCAGGAACTGGTTTTGCGTAACGCCAGCCTGCTCGAATACCTGTTCGTCGACGTCTACAGCGCGGCATTGCTGACGCCCCCGAACCAGCCGCTTAACACGCCGATAACGGCCAGAAACCCCCTGCATCTCGAGCTGTACTACTACCGCGACATCGACCGCGAAGATGTCATAAAAGCTGCCTGGGTTGCGCTGGAACGCCAATACGATGAGCCGACGCTGACGCGGCTGCGCCCTGGCATCGAGAGGCTGCACGCCACGTTCACCGACATCAGCGCCGGAGACCGATATGCACTGACGCTTGATACTGAGCACGCGCTGAGCCTGAAATACAACGGCAAGGAATCGTTCAGCTCCAGGGACAGCGAGCTGGCACGCGCGTATGTCGGCATCTGGCTGAGAGAAAACGGACTTTCAGACAGCCTGCGCGAGGAGCTGACCGCCGGCAATTGATCGGCGGGTCCAGCGCTCCCTCTGGCAGACAAAGCGCTTTCTGGCAGGCAAAAAGAAAGGCGCTTTCGCGCCTTTCCGAAACCACTGCAAAACGAGCTCCGACCCTAGACCGGGAACGCCGGTGGGTTGACACCACCCAGGTCCTCGAGGATACGCACCACCTGGCAGCTGTAGCCAAATTCGTTGTCGTACCACACGTACAGGATCAGACGACTATCGTTGCAGATAGTTGCCTCGGCATCCACCACACCGGCATGCCGCGAGCCAACGAAATCGCTGGACACCACTTCCTGCGAATTGGTGAAGTCGATCTGCTTGTGCAGATCCGAATGCAGCGCCATGTGACGCAAGTACTCATTCACTTCATCGCGATCGGTGGCCTTCTCCAGATTCAGATTGAGAATTGCCATGGAAACGTTGGGTGTCGGCACCCGAATCGCATTACCGCTCAGCTTGCCACCCAGCTCCGGCAGCGCCTTGGCCACGGCCTTGGCAGCACCGGTCTCTGTAATAACCATGTTCAGCGCAGCGCTGCGGCCACGGCGATTACCCTTGTGGAAATTGTCGATCAGGTTCTGGTCGTTGGTATAGGAGTGCACGGTCTCGACGTGACC
Organism: Halopseudomonas sp.; assembly: GCF_041579695.1. Lineage (GTDB taxonomy): Bacteria > Pseudomonadota > Gammaproteobacteria > Pseudomonadales > Pseudomonadaceae > Halopseudomonas. The sequence goes on along the minus strand of NZ_JBFGFI010000007.1, from coordinate 23,485 downwards.
GTTGATAATCCCGTACTTGTCGTTGATCGCCTTGAGCACCGGCACGATGGCGTTGGTGGTGCAGGAGGCCGCAGAAATGATCTTGTCATCCGGCGTGATGGTGGCGTGGTTGATACCATGCACGATGTTCTTCAGATCGCCCTTGCCTGGAGCGGTCAGAACCACCTGGGAGGCGCCCGGGCACTTCAGGTGCTGGGACAAGCCTTCGGCATCGCGCCACACACCGGTGTTGTCAACGACAATGGCGTTCTCGATACCGTATTGCGAATAATCAACTTCGCTCGGGTTGCTAGCGTAGATCACCTGGATGACCATGCCGTTGGCGGTCAGGGTGTTGTTTTCCTCATCCACCTTGATGGTGCCCTGGAAGGAGCCATGCACGGAATCGCGACGTAGCAGACTGGCACGCTTGGCCAAGTCGTTGCTTGCACCCTTGCGCACCACGATGGCACGCAGACGCAGCCCGTCGCCCACACCGATCTTCTCGACCATGATGCGAGCCAGCAGACGGCCGATACGGCCGAAACCGTAGAGGACTACGTCACGGCCCTGTCGACGCTCACCCTTGTGGCCGATGACGTCAGCCAGCTCCTTGCGCAGGAAGGCGTCCAGATCGTCGCCATCGTCGCGGCGGAACTTGTCCATCAGCCGGGCCAGATCAATCGAGGCCGGACCCAGATTCAGGTCGAGCAGGGTCTTGATCAGTGGATAGGTGTCATGCACCGACAACTCGGTATCGTCAATCTGACGGGCGAAGCGGTGGGACTTGAGAATACTGATCACCGAACGGTTGACCAGACCCCGACCGTAGATCGAGGTGACCACATTATGCTCGCGGTACAGGCGGCCGATCAGCGGAATCATTGCTTCGGCGGTGGATTCACGATCCGTCCAGTTTTCCAGACATTGATCATATTGAGCTTGAGTCACGGCTTTTCCTTCCAGGTCATGGGCGCTAAAGGGCCGATATTATGCTTTTGTTCGGGCAACGAGGCAATGATCCCGGAAAATGCGCGCTAACCGCGGCACAGTAATGCGTACACAGGTACACTTGGCGTTTTTTACAGATGGACTGCTAACGCATGCCTGCGAACAAAACCATCCTCGCCTCCGCCGACGTACTTGCCGGCAAAGGCAAGACGGCCTGGGGCAACCTCACCGGCGCCGCCCGGGCGCTGGCGATAGCCGAGGGCGCGCTGCTGCACCCCGGCCTGAGCCTGGTCATAACCACCGACACCGCAATGGCCGGCCAACTGGAACAGGAGCTGCGATTCTTCGCGCCCGACCTGCCAGTGCTCAGCTTTCCGGACTGGGAAACCCTGCCCTACGACCGCTTCTCGCCGCACCAGGACATCATCTCCCAGCGCCTGAAAACGCTGTACCAGCTACCGTCCGTCACACAGGGCATTCTTGTTGTACCCATGACTACCCTGCTCCACCGCATCGCACCGCGGTCATTTCTCGGCGGTTCGGTGCTGATGCTTGAGCTGGGCCAGCGCCTGGACATGGAACAGATGCGCCTGGACCTGGATTCGTCTGGCTACCGCTGCGTCGACACCGTCTACGAGCACGGCGACTATGCGGTACGCGGCGCGCTGCTGGACCTGTATCCGATGGGCAGTCGCTTACCGCTGCGCATCGACCTGTTCGACGATGAAATCGAAACCCTGCGCACCTTCGATCCGGAGACCCAGCGTTCGATCGACAAGGTCGAGCGGGTGCACCTGCTGCCGGCCAAGGAGTTCCCGGTAGACAAGGCCGCGTTGACCGGTTTTCGCGCCCGTTTTCGCGAACATTTCGATGTCGACTACCGGCGCTGCCCGGTGTACCAGGATCTGAGCGAGGGCCTGATACCTGCAGGCGTCGAGTATTACCTGCCGCTGTTCTTCGAAGAACTGCACAACCTGTTCGACTATCTGCCAGCCAATACATTGCTGTTCAGCCTGCCCGGCATCGAGGGCAGTGCAGAACATTTCTGGACCGACGTGCGCAACCGTTATCAGGAACAGAGCGTCGACAAGACACGCCCGCTACTGTCACCGGCAGAACTGTTTCTCAGCGTCGAGGACTGCTTCGCGCTGATCAAGCGCTTCCCACGCATTATCTGCCACCAGGAACCGATCGGCCCTGCCTCCGGTAATATTCACTTCAGCTGCCAGCCGCCACCGGAACTGCCGATCGACAATCGTCTCGACCAGCCACTGGCGGCCCTGGAATCCTTCGCCAGCTCGTTCGAAGGCCGGATTCTGTATGTAGTAGAGAGCGCCGGGCGCCGCGAGGCCATGCTCGATCTACTCGCCCGCATCAATGTGAAGCCCGACGCTGTTGACAGCTGGCCGGAATTTCTGGCTGCCAAAGCAGCCCACTCGATCATCATCGCCCCGATCGATCAGGGCATGCTCTGCGGCTCACCTGCCATCGCGCTGATTGCCGAGAACCAGCTGTTCGGTCAGCGCGTCATGCAGCGCCGGCGCCGCGGCAAGGCCACCGATCTGGGTGATGCGGTCATTCGCAACCTGACCGAGCTGCGTGAAGGTTCACCCGTGGTCCATATCGACCATGGCGTCGGCCGCTTCCTCGGCCTGGTCAACCTGACCGTGGAAGACCAGCAGGCCGAATTCCTCACGCTGGAATACGCCGACGAAGCCAAGCTCTACGTACCCGTCTCCAATCTGCATCTCATAGCCCGCTACACCGGCGGCGAGGATGAACATGCGCCCCTGCATCGGCTGGGCTCGGAGCAGTGGCAGAAAGCCAAGCGCAAGGCAGCCGAAAAAGTGCGCGATGTGGCTGCCGAGCTGCTCGATGTGTACGCTCGCCGCGGCGCGCGCAAGGGCTTCAGCTTCAGCGCTCCGGAACGCGATTATCAGGTTTTTGCCGACGCGTTTCCGTTCGAGGAGACCGCCGACCAGGAGGCGGCCATCGAGGCGGTAATCAGCGACATGGTCAAATCGCAGCCAATGGATCGCCTGGTCTGCGGCGATGTCGGCTTCGGCAAGACCGAAGTCGCCATGCGCGCTGCGTTCCTGGCGGTGCATGGGGGCAAGCAGGTTGCTGTACTGGTACCCACCACCCTGCTCGCCCAGCAGCATTACAACAGTTTCCGCGATCGCTTTGCCGACTGGCCGGTGAAGGTCGAGGTGATGTCGCGCTTCAAATCGACCAAGGAAATCAAGGCGGCCATGGGAGAGCTGGCCGAAGGCAAGGTGGATATCATGATCGGTACCCACAAGCTGCTGCAGAGCGACATCCAGTTCCAGAATCTGGGCCTGATGATCATCGACGAAGAGCACCGCTTTGGTGTACGTCAGAAAGAACAGCTCAAGGCGCTGCGCAGCGAAGTGGATGTGCTGACGCTCACGGCCACGCCGATCCCGCGCACCCTGAACATGGCCATGTCCGGCATGCGCGAGCTGTCGATCATCGCCACGCCCCCGGCGCGCCGCTTGTCGGTGCGCACCTTCGTCATGCAGCAGCAGGCACCGGTGCTCAAGGAAGCCATTCTGCGTGAGCTGTTGCGCGGCGGGCAGATCTATTACCTACACAACGAAGTGCAGACCATCGAGAAATGCGCCGCCGACCTGGCCGAACTGGTGCCCGAAGCACGCATCGGCATCAGCCACGGACAGATGCCCGAGCGGGCGCTGGAACAGGTAATGGGCGACTTTTACCACCGGCGTTTCAATGTGCTGGTCACCACTACCATTATCGAAACCGGCATCGACGTACCCAACGCCAACACCATCATCATCGAGCGGGCAGACAAGTTCGGCCTGGCCCAGTTGCACCAGTTGCGTGGGCGCGTCGGGCGCAGCCACCACCAGGCCTACGCCTATCTGTTGACGCCACATGGCAAGAAACTCACCAGCGATGCAGAGAAACGCCTGGAGGCGATCGCTGCGGCGCAGGAGCTGGGTGCCGGCTTCACCCTGGCAACCCATGACCTGGAAATCCGCGGCGCCGGCGAACTGCTCGGAGAAGGCCAGAGCGGCCAGATCCAGGCCATCGGCTTCACCCTGTACATGGACATGCTCGATCGAGCAATCAAGGCGATCAAGTCCGGCAATCAGCCGTCACTCGACCAGCCGCTGGGCGGCGGTCCGGATATCAATCTGCGACTGCCAGCGCTGATTCCGGACGACTACCTGCCGGACGTACACAGCCGCCTGATTCTCTACAAGCGCATCGCCAACGCAGCTGATGATGAAGCGCTGAAGGATCTGCAGGTGGAAATGATCGACCGTTTCGGGTTGCTGCCGGAAGCGGCGAAAACCCTGTTCCGGGTGACCTCATTGAAGCTGCGCTGCACCCCCCTGGGGATCAGCAAAGTAGATGTGGGTCCCGAGCATGGCCGCCTGGAATTTGCCGCCGACACCCGAGTAGATCCAATGACCCTGGTCAAACTGATTCAGGACCAGCCCAACCGGTATAAGCTTGAAGGCGCCACCCTGTTTCGCTTCAATGCACCCATGGGTGCTACCGATCTGCGCCTGAATACCGTCGAAGCATTGATTGACCGCCTGGAACCACAGCCCCAACCATCCCAAGGAAAAGGAAAGCGCTCATGAATCCTGTCATTCGCACCCTGCAACTGTCCGCACTGCTGATCCTGGCTTCGCTGGGCGCCGCCGCGCAGGCGCAGAACGCCAGCACCTACCAGATCGAAGCCATCCTGTTTTCCCAGCCATCAGCCGGACTGACCGGAGACCGTACGCCCGACTACGAGTGGGCAGAAGATGCGGTGATGCTCGAGGAAACCGCGCGCAGTGACGTGCGCGGGCTGGATGTGACCCAACATCGCATGGACCGGGAGGCTGACAAGCTGAAAGCCCAGGGCTATCAGATACTCATGCACAAGGCCTGGATACAACCTGCGGACAGCAATCTGAAAGTGGCGGTTCATCAGGGCGAAAGTCTGGGAGATCATTACCCGGTCGAGGCGATCGTCGGTCTCGGGCGAGGCCAGGAGGCACTCCAGATGGAGGTCAAGGCCTGGCGCCACACTGCAGTGCGCGACCAGAACGGTCAGGGCACTCGGATAATCAGCGACCAACTGCACCAGACCAGGCGTCTGCGCCTGGACGAAGTGCATTACCTCGATCACCAGGGCATGGGCATGCTGGTGCGGATTACCCGCCGCTAGACAGCTGCGCGCTCAGGCCCCAGCGACCATCGCATTGATAATCGCCCGTGCCTGAGCCATCCCCCCTTCCATGACCTTCTCGATATCGGCCATAGTGATGACGCCCTTGCCCTTGCCTGCGGCAGGATTGACCACCAGCGAGAGGCTCGCATAGGGCAGGTCCAGTTCGCGCGCCAGCGCCGCCTCCGGCATCCCGGTCATGCCGACGATGTCGCAACCGTCACGCTCGAGCAGACTGATTTCCGCCGCTGTTTCCAGCCGCGGGCCCTGGGTCGCGGCATAGACGCCATACGCACTGTGCGCCACGCCAACCCGGGCCAGCACTCTGATCAGGCGCTGACGCAGACCTTCATCGTAGGGATGCGTGAAATCAATATGCGTAACCGCCTCCAGATCCTCCTCGAAGAACGTGCTGCTGCGTCCCCAGGTGTAATCGATAAGCTGGTGGGGGACGCAGAAGTGCCCCACGCCCATCGCCGGATGAATGCCACCAACCGCGTTGACCGCGAGTATTTCATCCGCACCCGCTTCCTTCAGGGCCCAGAGGTTCGCACGGTAATTCACCCGGTGTGGCGGGATGCGATGGGGATCACCATGACGCGCCATGAAGAACACCTCCCGGCCGGCCATCATCCCCTTGATCACCGGCGCGGAAGTTTGTCCGAAAGGCGTCTCTGAGCTGCCTTCGCCGGTGCGCTTGAGGCCGCCCAGGCGGGTGAGCCCGGTGCCGCCGATAATGGCCAACGCGTTCATGAGCCCCCCTGCGCCGCAGTTTCCGCGCCCGGACGTGAGGGAGCCACCAGCTCGCCGTCACCGCCGCGCAATGTAAGCCCATCCGGCACATGCAGAGTCGAGGTGGGGAAAGCCACCTGCGCCTCGTGCTCGGTGACGATAGCCAATACCTTCAACAGCACATCCTCCTTCACCCGGTGATACTCGGCCCACACCGGACTGGTAAAACAATAGATGAAGAAATCCACGGACGACGCTCCGCAACGGTCGAAATACACCATTAGCGTCACGTCCTGGGCGATATCCGGGTGCGACTTGAGCATCTCGCGAACCGCCTTGACGATGGGTTCCATGTGCTGGATATCGTCGTAACGGATACCGATATGCTCGAATATCCGCCGATGAGACATGCGCGACGGATTCTGCAGCACCACGTTGGTAAAAATTGCATTCGGCACGTAGATCGGCCGCTTGTCGAAGGTGCGTATGCGGGTAAGACGCCAGCCAATGTGCTCTACCGTGCCCTCAATCTCCTTGTCCGGCGAACGAACCCACTCACCCACCGAGAAAGGCCTGTCCAGGTAGACCATCAGCCCACCGAAAAAGTTTGCCAAAAGGTCCTTGGCAGCAAAACCCACCGCGATTCCACCGATGCCGCCGAAGGCGAGCACGCCGCCAATGCTGTAACCCAGTGTCTGCAAGATCACCAGGCCACAGGTGATGACCACAGAGATACGGAGCAATTTGCCGATGGCGCTGACGGTAGTCTGGTCCATGGGCTTTTGCAGATAGCGCGAGTCGACCAGCCGTTCCTCGACCCGGCTCGCCAGCCGTAACAGGAACCAGGCAAGCAGCCCGATGAGCAGGACACTCTGCATGCTCTCGAGTGCATCGGCGAAATCCTCATCCATCTCCAGAGCTGTAATGCGGGCCGCCCACAGCAGCCCCATGCTCCATATCAACACCCATAGGGGCCTGCGCAGCGCGATGACCAGGGCATCGTCCCACACGCTCGGACTGACCGTGGCACGCGCCTCGACGCGATCAAGTATCAACTTCCCGACATATGCCAGTATCAGTGAAGCGAAAACGATTGCAAAAACCTTGTACACCCAGAGCTGCCCGGCAAAGGGAAAATCTTCCAGCGGCAGGCTATCTATCAATCCATTCATGCAGTCTCCCCGAGCAGATCGAGACCGCGCAGCAGCGTAATGGCCGCACGCCACTGCGGGTCAGCCTTGTAGTTGATACCCGGTTGCCTGCGGGCCAGCATGCCCTGCAGGTTACCCGGCGGCGTCAGACCGACCTGTTGCACGTGGCTAAGAGCCTCTTCCGCGGCGCCACGATCATTGCACACCAGCAGCATATCGCAGCCCGACAGAAGCGCCGCATCCACGCGTTGGCGTATACCGCCTACCACGTGGGCGCCCGCCATCGTCAGATCATCACTGAAGATCGCACCCGTGAAGCCCAGCTCGCCGCGCAGGATTTCCTGCAGCCAACGCCGAGAGAAACCCGCCGGCTGCGCGTCAATCGCCGGGTAAACAACGTGCGCGGGCATGATTCCATCCAGTTGCGCAGCAAGCTGTGCGAACGGCACCAGGTCGCTGGCGCGGATCAGAGCTTCGCTGCGTTCATCGATCGGCAGATCGGTATGGGAATCCGCTTCCGCCCAGCCGTGACCTGGAAAATGCTTGCCGGTTGCCGCCATACCGGCCTTGTGCAGGCCGGCGATATAGGCTTTGCCTAATTCGGCCACCTGCTGTGGGTCGCGCCCCAACGAGCGGTTGCCGATCACCTCACTACGCCCGTAATCCAGATCGAGTACAGGCGCAAAGCTGATGTCGAGACCACAGGCGAGCATCTCGGTGGCCATCACCCAGGCTGCGGTTGAAGCAATCTCCGCGACTTCCGTCTTGTCCTTGCAGCTGGCCAGTTCCGCTATCCGGCCCAGCGCAGGCAATCGTTCCACCCCGTTGCGCAGGCGCTGGACGCGTCCGCCTTCCTGGTCGATCGCAATCAGCATTTCCGGGCGCAGCGACCTGATTGACTGGACCAGTTCGCGTACCTGGCGTGGCGACTCGGTATTACGCGCAAAAAGAATGATGCCACCCACCTCGGGTTGTCTGAGCAGTTGACGATCTCCGGCATCGAGCCAGGTACCTGCCACGTCGAGCATCAGGGTGCCTTGTTTCAACAGTGTTACTCCGTAGGTGTTCTTGAGGATATGAGCGGCTCAATGGCCTGCTCGTGTATTTCGACGCGACAGCCGACCGGGGTCAATTCGAAAAGCGTCAGCATGTCCGTGTTGCGCAAGCGCACGCAGCCGTGCGACAGCGCCACACCCATGGGCTGATCGTCCGGCGTGCCGTGCAGGTAGATGTAGCGGCGCTGCGAATCCCGGTTGCCGCCGCGATTGAATCCAGGCTGCTCCCCGCATAACCAGAGGATTCGGGTCAGTATCCAGTCACGTTGGGGATGTTGCCGGGCGAACTCGGGCGACCATATTTCTCCGGTGGGACGCCGGCCGATAAAGACCGTGCCCAGGGGCTGGCCATCACCGATACGGGCGCGCACCCGGTGCCGTCCGAGCGGAGTACACCCGGAACCGTCCTGTTCGCCCGCGCCATTAAGCGCGGTGGAAACCGGAAAATCACACAGGGGCACCCCGTTGCTCAGGCCGATCAGGCGCTGGGAAGCGAGGGATATGTGGATCAGGTCCAGCGGCATTGCCATCTCCGTTAAAAGTGCACACACGATAACGGATCAGGCTGCGCTAGGAAACCTGTGCAACGCGGGGAAAGACCGCCGCGCCAGGCGGATAAGGCAGCGGTATGGGGCGACCGTCAGATCAGACCGGCTCCACCATGGCGCCCGATGGGCTTCGGGCAGTGGCGACAGGCATGGCGCTTTCGGCGCGCATGCCCGCGGCGAGAAACGGCACCATCAGCTTCAGAACCTGGTCTATACCTGTCTGCACACCGAACTCGGCCTCGGCAATCGCCCGTAGCGCCTTCATACTGGACATGGTGAAAGCCGCGCTGCCGAGCATGAAATGTACCCGCCAGAACAGCTCGGTCGGCGGCAGCTGTGGCGCGGCAACGAATACCAGCTGCATATAGCGCTGGAATACCTTGCCGTACACCTCGGCCAGATACTTGCGCAGGTGACCCTGGCTCTGACTGAAAGCCAGGCCCAGCAGGCGCATGAAAATGGCCAGGTCATTGCCGCTCCGCGGCTTGACCGTCAAGGCCTGCCTGACCAGCATCTCGAGCAACTGCTCGAGGGTCAGTTGCTTTTCACCGCCCTGCTGCTGGTGACGGTCCAGCTCCTGCTCAAGGCTACTGACAAAGGGATTGAGAAAACGGACGAAGACCGCCTGAATCAAGGCCTTCTTGGAGCCAAAATGGTAATTGACCGCCGCCAGATTGACGCCTGCCTTGCTGGTAATCAACCGCAGCGAGGTTTCCGCGAACCCCTTCTCCGCGAAAAGTTGTTCTGCTGCATCCAGGATGCGCTCGACGGTATCAGACTGGGCCATGGGATCTTCCGAAAATAAACAATTGTTTGAAACATACGTTTCAAACGGTTTCGCTGTCAAGCAACGTTAACTAAATCGGCCAGGCGCAGACATTGGCAGGATTTAAACAGTGAAGCTTGCCCTTGAAGAACAACTGTATATAATCACAGTTACTGTATAAAAACACAGGTGGAACCCGATGCAGAAGCTCACGGCCAGACAGCAGCAGATCCTTGCGTTTATCAAGGAATACATGGACGCCAATGGCTATCCGCCAACCCGCGTCGACATCGCCAGGGTACTGGGTTTCAAGTCGCCAAACGCGGCAGAGGATCATCTGCGCGCCCTTGCCCGCAAAGGCGCAATCGAGATGATACCCGGCGCTTCCCGCGGCATTCGTCTACCCGAACAGGACCTCGAAGCACCGGAGGATCGCCTTCCAGTTATCGGCCGTGTGGCAGCCGGCGCACCCGTGTTGGCGCTGGAGAATATCGAGGATCATTGCCAGATCGACCCGGGCTTTTTCCACCCCCGGGCTGATTATCTGTTGCGCGTACAGGGCTTGAGTATGCGCGATGTCGGCATTCTTGATGGCGACCTGCTTGCGGTTCACCGCACTGCGGTCGCCCGCAACGGACAGATAGTGGTCGCGCGCATCGGCGACGAAGTCACGGTAAAACGTTTTCAGAAGCAGGGCCGCAAGGTGCTGCTCCATGCAGAAAACCCGGATTTTGCACCCATAGAGGTCGATCTGGGCGAACAGGAACTGACCATCGAAGGCTTGAGTGTCGGCGTAATACGCCGCTAGAGGGGTTGAACATGCTGTATTCCCACGACCATCAACGATCAATCAGTACCGCTGTGCAACCGGAGCTGTTTCATAACGCTCTGATGGCGTCTCGCTACGCATTGCCGTCCAAACCGGCGCTGAGCAGCGCGCGATCCGCTCGCCAGCCGGAGTCAGAGGACGCCTTCAGCGAGATTCGCCTCAATGGCGCGCCCAGGCAGTGCCTGCAGTGGCTTGCGCCTGTTCTGCGCGATCTCAGCCAGGCAGACGCGCCAGGCTGGCTGACGCTACTCGATCCGCCGGAAACCGTGAGTCATCAATGGCTGCGCAACGCCGGGTTGAATCCGGAGCGGATACTGATCGTGCGATGCAAACCGGGAATGGACAGCCTCGACCTGTGCTGTGAACTACTCAGCCTGGGCTGCAGCCATACCGTGGTCAGCTGGCTGACAACGGATGGCCATAATGGACGGGCCAGCCGCCTGTTGCGCGCAGCGGCCGGCAAGGGTCATTGTCAGAGTCTGAATGTGTGTCTGGATAGCTGCATGGCGGCCTGAAAGCGGCCACGGCAGATCAATGCAGGATATGGTCTTCGGCGTAGGGCTCGCCTTCTTCCATCACCTGACCAGCTACCTGCATACCGGCGCTGATCATGGCCTTGGCGACCTCGATGTAGTGACCCTGCAGGAAATCGCGGGCGTCAGAGGAGAATTCGATAACCACAAGTGGATCGTTTTCTTCATTGGAGCGCCGCAGAGCTACCTTGCCGTTTTCCAGTTCCACTATTTCCAGAAATGGTGAAGAAGGCATCATTGGGTCTCCTGTAGATTGGCCGCGCAGTTTAACACAATGCCGCGACCAATCGCAGGGCTGCTACCACTCAACCATACCTTCCCGGTAACAGTTCACTCGCTCGGTCAATGCCGCATGGGCCTCACGGGCGTCTTCCAGGGACCAGTCACGCGAGGGTCTGGCTGCGCTGACGGCAATCAGATCGTCAGACGGGGCCTTGCTCTCTTCTGGCTGTGGCGGCAGATTCAACGCTGCCCAGCCGCGCAACAGTCGGCCCAGCCAGCTATCAGGCGCCTGCGCCAACTCAGTCAGCTCAGCCAGCTCGGGACCGGGGAAACGGGCCGATGTCTGCGGATCGAGCATCTGGTCCACCGAACGCACCTCAAGCAAGGGCCAGCGATAGCGGTCAGCGACCTCATGGGCCACCGCCAGAACCGTGCGATGCAGGTGAAACAATGCATGCTCGCGGTGATATCGCGCCATGGTGATGGCTGACAGCGCATCCGACGTCTCGGCTTCGGACCAGGCCTCGATCGCCAGACGGGCAAAATACAAAGCCTGGTTAGTGCGGGTATAGACTTCATTGGCCATGGCTTGACCCTCAGCTCTTCGGTTTCGGTCGCTTGTCGTCCTCGACCCAGCGTTTGCCGTCATGATAGGCGCGCCATCCGGTAGGCTTGCCCTCGACTTCGCTCTGCACGTACTGCTCCTTGGTCTTGCGACTATAGCGGATCACTGTAGCCACGCCATCGGGATCCGCTACCGGCGCCTCGAGCAGGAAATGATACTTGGGATCTATCTCCTTGCGATGCGGGAGCAGTTCCTTGACCAACGGAGCGCGGGTCTCGCGATTCTTCGGGAACTGGCTGGCGGCCAGGAACATGCCCGATGCGCCATCGCGCAATACATAGACGTCATCGACCTTTTCACAGGCCAGTTCGGGCATCGGCACCGGATCCATCTTCGGCGGCGCTGCCTCACCGCTTCTCAGCAGCTTGCGGGTGTTCTTGCATTCGCTGTTGGTACATCCGAAATACTTGCCGAAACGCCCGGTCTTGAGCTGCATCTCACTGCCACACTTGTCGCACTCGAGACGCGGACCCTCGTAACCCTTGATCTTGAATGCGCCCTCTTCTATTTCGAAGCCGGGGCAGTCCGGATTGTTCCCGCATACGTGCAACTTGTGCTGCTCGTCCACCAGATAGCTGTCCATCGCGGTGCTGCATACCGGGCAGCGGCGCTTGTTGCGCAGCACCAGGGATTCGCCTTCCTCGTCATCGGTAGCCACTTCATTGCCGGGCACCAGATTGACCGTGGTCTTGCAGCGCTCCTTGGGCGGCAGGGCATAGCCCGAACAGCCGAGAAAGACACCGGTAGAGGCCGTGCGGATCATCATCGGGCGCCCGCATTCCTTGCACTTGATATCGGTCAGCGTGGGCTCGTTGGAACGCATGCCCTTGCCTTCTTCGGCCGACTCGGCGGCGCTCAGCTTCAGGCTGAAATCCGCGTAGAAATCATCCAGTACCTTTTTCCAGACCACACCACCCTGGGCCACTTCGTCCAGCGATTCTTCCATCGTCGCGGTGAAGCTATAGTCCATCAGATTCGGGAAGCTCTCTGCCAGGCGCTCGGTGACGATGTCGCCCATCTTTTCGGCATAGAACCTGCGGTTATTCTGCGAGACGTAGCCGCGATCCTGGATTGTCGAAATGATAGAAGCGTAGGTAGAAGGCCGGCCGATGCCGCGCTTCTCCAGCTCCTTGACCAGATTCGCTTCGGAGTAGCGCGCCGGAGGCTTGGTAAAATGCTGCTTGGGGTCGAGCTTCTGCAGCGCCAGGTTGTCCTTGACCTTCATGTCGGGCAGCACTTCGTCTTCGCCACCCTTGCCCTGTTGCGGCATCACCCGGGTATAACCGTCAAACTTGAGGATACGGCCCTTGGCGCGCAACTCGAAGTCTCCGGCATTGACGGTGATCAGCGTCGAGAGGTACTGCGCGGGCACCATCTGGCAGGCCAGGAACTGGCGCCAGATAAGCTCGTAGAGCCGCTCGGCGTCCTTCTCCATGCTCTTCAGGTCGCCAGTCTTGAGCTTGACGTCCGAGGGCCTGATCGCTTCGTGGGCTTCCTGCGCGCCTTCCTTGCTGCTGTACATGTTGGGTTTTTCAGGCAGGTACTTCTCGCCGAAATTCTTCTCGATGTAGCCCCGCGCCATTGCAATTGCATCGGCCGAGAGGTTGGTCGAGTCGGTACGCATGTAGGTGATGTAACCCGCTTCATACAGTCGCTGGGCCATCATCATGGTTTTCTTCACCCCAAAGCCCAGGCGCGTGCTCGCTGCCTGCTGCAGGGTGGAGGTGATGAATGGTGCGTTGGGCTTGGAGCTAGTCGGCTTGTCTTCACGCTTGGCAACCGTGTAGTCAGCGTCCTTGAGCACATTCAGTGCAGCATCGGTCTCGGCCTTGTTCACCGGCCGGAAATTATTACCGTTATGCTTGGCGACTTCAAAACGCACAGACTGGCTCTGGGGCGTGTCCAGCAGCGCGTGTATTTCCCAGAATTCTTCGGGTATGAATGCGCGGATCTCGCGCTCACGGTCCACGATCAGCTTCACTGCAACTGACTGCACGCGACCGGCCGAGAGTCCACGGGCGACCTTTTGCCAGAGCAGTGGCGACACCATGTAACCGACTACGCGGTCGAGGAAGCGGCGGGCCTGCTGGGCGTTGACGCGGTTGATATCCAGTTCGCCGGGCGTGGCGAAGGCACCCTGGATGGCTTTTTTGGTGATCTCGTTGAACACCACTCGCTTGTAGCGGCTTTCATCACCACCAATGGATTCGCGCAGGTGCCAGGCAATCGCCTCCCCTTCGCGGTCCAAGTCCGTCGCGAGATAGATGGCGTCGGCATCCTTGGCCAGACGGCGCAGTTCCTCGACGACCTTTTCCTTGCCCGGCAGGATCTCGTAGTGCGCTTTCCAGCCGTTCTCGGGGTCGACGCCCATGCGCTTGACCAGCTGCATCCGGGCCTTGGTCTTCTTGTCCACTTCGGGAGCGGCGGAGGCTGCCTTGCGGCCGCCCTTGGCTTTGCTGTCGGTCTTGCCACTACCGCTGGTGGGCAGGTCGCGGATGTGACCGATGCTCGATTTCACGATGAAATCGTTACCAAGATACTTGTTGATCGTCTTCGCCTTGGCGGGAGACTCAACAATGACCAGTGCTTTTCCCATGGGTAACTGTATTCCTAGCTCTATCGAATCTGGATGCCCTGTTGGGCAAAGAGTAATGCGCCGCGGCGTCTGGAAGCCTGCACAGACCCACGGAGGGCCAGAGCCTACACGTCTTCGCTGATAAAGGTAAAGCGTGGCGTAGGCTCGCCGTCAAGCACGACGCTGCCGGCAAACATGTCCAGCGGCCGCACCCACAGATCAAAATCCCCGTATAACGTGCGGTACACCACCAGCGATTCTTCTGTCTCGGAGTGTGTCGCCACACCCAGGACCTGATAGTCCTTTCCTTTATAATGGCGATAGCGGCCTGGCTTTAGTGACATGGTTTGCTCCTTGGTTGTTTAAGACTTTACACAGCGCTCTACAGGTTAGCGCAGAGTGTCGAGCTGATATTGATTCTGCATCTTTTGTCCTCGGCGCAAGCCCTACCCCACAAACAAAAACCGGGGCACGAGGCCCCGGTTTCTGGTCACACCACAGCCGTATCAGACACGCTCGAATACGGTAGTGATGCCCTGCCCCAGACCGATACACATGGTCGAGACACCAACAGTACCGCCATTCTGCTTCATCACGTTCAGCAGAGTGCCGGAGATGCGGGCGCCGGAGCAACCGAAGGGGTGACCCAGAGCGATCGCGCCGCCGTGCAGGTTGACCTTGGCTTCCATCTTGTCCAGCAGCTTGAGGTCCTTGAGCACAGGCAGGGCCTGGGCAGCAAAGGCTTCGTTCAGCTCGACGAAGTCGACGTTATCCATGGTCATGCCAGCGCGCTTGAGCGCTTTGTGGGTAGCCGGAACCGGACCGTAGCCCATGATTGCCGGATCAACACCGGCAACAGCCATGGAACGGATAACCGCCATTGGCTCAAGACCCAGGGCCTTGGCGCGCTCGGCAGACATCACGATCATGCATGAGGCACCGTCAGTGATCTGCGAAGAAGAACCGGCTGTCACGGTACCGCCCTTGGGATTGAATGCCGGCTTGAGGGCCGCCAGGCTTTCCAGGGTAGTCTCGGGACGGATGGTCTCGTCTTGTGTGAACACTTTCAGGAAACCGTCAGCATCGTGGCCGTGCATCGGGATGATTTCATCCTTGAAGCCGCCATTGAGGGTTGCCTTGTGCGCCAGCTGGTGCGAACGCAGGGCGAACTGGTCCTGCTGCTCACGGCTGATACCGTGCATCTTGCCCAGCATTTCCGCAGTCAAACCCATCATGCCGGACGCTTTGGCAGCGTACAGGGACAGGCTCGGGTTCGGATCAACACCGTGCATCATGCTCAGGTGACCCATGTGCTCGACACCACCTACCACGAACACATCGCCGTTACCGGTCTGGATCGCTTGGGCGGCAGTGTGCAGCGCGCTCATGGAAGAACCACACAGACGGCTCACGGTTTGCGCGGCGCTGGTGTGCGGGATCGGCGTCAGCAGGGAGATCATGCGGGCAACGTTCCAGCCCTGCTCCAGGGTCTGGTTTACACAGCCCCAGATCACATCTTCCACTTCTGCGGGATCAATTTTCGGGTTACGTGCCAGCAGACCGGTGATCAGGTCAGCGGACAGGTTCTCGGCACGAACGTTACGGTACATGCCACCCTTGGAACGGCCCATCGGGGTGCGGCCGAAGTCGACAATAACGACGTCTCTCGGATTCAGGCTCATAGATTCACTCTCGCTCTGTGCGTTCCGCGGTTAACCGAAGAATTTCTGGCCGTTCTTGGCCATTTCACGCAACTTCTCAGTCGGCGTGTACATGGGACCAAACTCGGCGTACTTGTCAGCAATGGCCACAAACTCGGCCACACCCAGGGTGTCGATATAGCGCAGCGCACCACCACGGAAGGGCGGGAAGCCGATACCGTAGATCAGACCCATGTCGGCGTCGGCAGCACTTTCAACGATGCCATCTTCCAGGCAGCGAACGGTCTCAAGGCACAGCGGAACCATCATGATCTCGATGATTTCTTCGTCGGTGAACTCGCGGTTCTCCTGCACGACAGGCTTGATCAGCTCGTAGGACTGCGGATCGACAACCTTCTTCGGCTTGCCCTTCTTGTCCATCTCGTACGCGTAGAAGCCCTTGCCGGTCTTCTGACCCAGGCGGCCTTCTTCGTACATGATGTCGGCTGCAGTGCGCACGTTTTCAGCCATGCGATCGGGATAGCCTTCAGCCATTACATCACGGCCGTGGTGCCCGGTATCCAGACCTACAACGTCAAGCAAGTAAGCCGGGCCCATGGGCCAGCCAAACTTTTCCATAACCTTGTCGACGCGCTGGAAGTCGGCGCCCATGTTCACCAGGCGAGCAAAGCCGCCGAAGTACGGGAACAGTACGCGGTTGACCAGGAAGCCGGGGCAGTCGTTGACGACAACCGGGGTCTTGCCCATCTTCTTGGCGTAGGCAACGGTGGTAGCAACGGCTTTCTCGCTGGACTTCTCGCCACGGATAACTTCAACCAGCGGCATCATATGCACGGGGTTAAAGAAGTGCATACCGCAGAAGTTTTCCGGACGCTTGAGCGCCTGGGCCAGATAGGTGATGGAGATGGTAGATGTGTTGGAAGCGATGATCGCATCTTCACGCACGTGACCTTCTACCTCAGCCAACACAGCGTGCTTGACCTTGGGGTTCTCGACAACGGCTTCAACGACGATATCGACATTGCCGAAATCACCGTAGGACATGGTCGGACGGATCGCATTCAACGCCTTGGCCATCTGGTCCGGCTTCATGCGGCCCTTGGCAACGCGGCTACCCAGCAGCTTGGCTGCCTCGTCCAGACCCATCTGGATGCCTTCTTCGCGAATATCCTTCATCAGGATCGGCGTGCCCTTGGAGGCAGACTGGAAGGCGATACCGCCACCCATGATGCCCGCACCCAAAACCGCAGCCAGCTTCACGTCAGCAGCCTTCTTGTCATACTGCTTGGCCTTGGCTTTCAGCGCCTGATCGTTCAGGAACAGACCGACCAGAGCTTGGGCAACCGACGTCTTGGCCAGCTTGGCAAAACCAGCGGCTTCGATTTCCAGTGCCTTTTCGCGGCCATGGGCAGCGGCTTTCTGGATAGTCTTGATCGCTTCAACCGGGGCCGGATAGTTCGGGCCGGCCTGACCAGCCACGAAACCTTTAGCCGTTTCGAACGCCATCATCTGCTCAATGGTGTTGAGCTTGATCTTTTCCAGCTTGGGCTGACGCTTGGCCATGTAGTCCAGCTCGCCACTGATGGCACGCTTGACCAGATCCAAAGCAGCTTCCTTGAGCTTGTCATCGGCAACAACGGCATCGACAGCACCCATTTTCAGGGCCTTGTCCGCGCGGTTCTCTGTACCGCCGCAGATCCACTCGATGGCGTTATCGACACCGATCAGACGTGGAGTACGTACGGTACCGCCGAAGCCCGGGTAGATGCCCAGCTTGACTTCCGGCAGACCGACCTTGGCACTGGCTGCCATGACACGGTAGTCACAGGCCAGGCACATTTCAAAACCGCCACCCAGCGCCATGCCATTAATAGCAGCAACGGTGGGGATTTTCAGGTCTTCAACGGCATTGAAGATCTTGTTGGCCTCGAGGCTGCCGGCGACCAGATCTGCCTCGGGCAGTTGGAAGGAATCGACGAACTCATTGATGTCAGCGCCGACAATGAATACTTCCTTGCCGCTGGTGACGATGAGGCCCTTGACGCTTTTATCGGACTGGATGGCCTCGACGGCAGCTTGCAGCTCCGCCAGGGTCGCACGATTGAACTTGTTGACAGACTCGCCCTGCAAATCGAACTTGAGCTCGACGATGCCGTCTTCAAGGGCTTGAACCGTGATGGCTTTACCTTCGTAAATCATCAACTGATCTCCACGCTGTGTAAGCACTTGAGAAAAAGCAAATCCGGCAGTGTCCGCAGCACAGGCTGCGGACACTGCCGGAGGATGCCATGATAGTTCCCGGGGGGCGTTTGTTCGGGGTGAAATTCGAACAATTCATACGCTCGTTTGATTCGGGTGCGCACACCTTCGTGCAAATCCGAACTGTTGTCAATCGGGAGCGCGCATAGCGCAGCCGGGAAAGAGTGATAAGAAATTCTTTATAACCGATATTTATACTTATATAACAATAACTTGAAAACACTACAGAGAACCGGTCGAGGACGCGCTCAGTCAGACATCCTGTGTCTGCCGCAGCGGCGCCAGGGCCTTATCCAGGTCGTGCAGGGTATCAATCGACTCCGGCTCTATCCAGTACACCAGAACCGAGAAGGACTGCCGATCAATGCGTTTCACAATCTCCGGCAGCGCATCGAGCACCGGCTGAACCGACGCCGCATCCGGGTTGCCAAGCAACCAGCGCCACTCCTGACCGTCTCGCTCACAGCTGAACTCGTGCTGCATCGGGCAACGCTCAAGCGACTGCCTGTAACCGACGCAATGTTCAAGCAGTGCACCCGGTTCGCCTTCGGGCTGGCGCTCGACCCGGTATCCGAGCTTGCGTGCCTCCTCGCGCAGGCGTTGAATGTGCAGCATACGACCTCGGGGCAGCAGCTTCAGAAGATTCGCAACCAGAATGGCTGCCACTATTGCGACTATCGCCCAGGTCACAGGTCCCCCCGCTGCGCAGCCGCGCGCTCAGCAGGATGGACTGCGCGGCAAAGACTGTTACTATCGGACTGAAAAACAGGAGAAACCTGCATGCTCTATTCCCACGTATTGGTCGCGGTCGACCTGATCGATGAATGCCGTTCGGTAGCCGACCATGCCATGGCATTGGCCAAGGCACTGGATGCCAAACTGACAATTCTGCATGTAGTGGAGCCTCTCGCCATGGCCTACGGTGGCGACGTGCCGATGGACCTGTCGATGTTGCAACAGCAACAGTTCGATCAGGCCAAGGAGCGGATGCAGGCATTTGCCGGCGATTATGGCCTACCGGAAGAACACCTGCAGATCGCATTCGGTCATCCCCGGCATGAAATCCACCGCGTATCGACCGAACAGAACTGCGACCTGATCGTCGTCGGCAGCCACGGCCGTCATGGCCTGGCGCTGCTACTGGGCTCCACCGCCAACGACGTCCTGCATGGTGCGCCCTGTGATGTGATTGCGGTGCGGCTGGGGAAGAAGGACAAGAAATAGCGAGTAGCATCACCTCGTCATAATGCTCAACCCCGCTTCCTTAAAAGCAAAATGGATCCCCGCGTTCGCGAGGATGACGTTTGGGTAGAGACCGGAGGCCGGACTCACATCCGTGCCGCCTTCCTACTCCGTCATTCCCGCGAAAGCAGTAATCCAGGCAGTGTCCCGGCCGTGCTCCCTGCTCTGAACCACCCCTCGTCATTCCGGCAAACGCGGAAATCCAGGCGATGACTCGGCGTTGCCCCGCTCTCTGCCACAACTCTGTCATTCCCGCTAAGACAGGAATCCAGGCAGTGTCCCGGCTATGCCCCCTGCTCTGAACCACCCCTCGTCATTCCCGCAAATGCGGAAATCCAGGCGATGTCTCGGCGTTGCCCCGGCTCTCCGCCACAACTCTGTCATTCCCGCGAAGGCAGGAATCCAGGCAGTGCCCCGGCTGTGCCCCTGATCTGAACCACCCCTCGTCATTCCCGCGAACGCGGGAATCCATTTTGACGTGGCTCTGCCGGGCGTTAGCTCGAGGGCTACCCGCCAGCAATATCCTCCAGCTCAGCCCAGCGCTCCATCGCCTTGTCCAGCTCGGCTTGCTTGGCTGCCATCTTGTCCAGCACCGCAGTGGTCTTCTCTGGCGACTGCTGATAAAAGGCCGTTTCGTTGACCTGGGCCTGTAACTCGCCGAGTTCCAGTTCGAGCTTTTCCATCTGCGCCGGCAAGCTGTCCAGTTCACGCTGCAACTTGTAGCTCAGCTTGACCTTCGGCTGCGCCGGTGCGGCTGGCGGAGCGCTGGCGGGGGCCACGGTGCCTGACTCGATGGCGGGTGGCGCAGGGGTTTCGGGGGTGTCCGGTGCCATTGCACCGGAATCCCATTCGGCGAGCGATTCGACCTTGCCGCCCTGGCGCAACCAATCGGCGTAACCGCCGACGTATTCACGCACCTTGCCGTGGCCTTCGAACACGAGCGAACTGGTGACCACGTTATCCAGGAATGCCCGGTCGTGGCTTACCAGCAGGACGGTGCCATCAAAGCCGGCGAGCACTTCTTCCAGCAGTTCCAGGGTTTCCACGTCCAGGTCGTTGGTCGGTTCGTCGAGCACCAGCATGTTGGCGGGCTTGCTGAACAAACGGGCCAGCAGCAGACGCGCACGCTCACCACCCGATAGCGCCTTGACTGGCGTGCGTGCGCGCTCCGGGGAAAACAGGAAGTCACCCAGGTAACTGATCACATGACGACGCTCGCCGTTGATCTCGATGAAATCGCGACCTTCAGAAATATTGTCGATTACCGTCTGTTCCAGATTCAGCTGAGCGCGCAACTGGTCGAAGTAGGCGACCTCCAGCTTGGTGCCGTGCTTGACGGTACCGCTGGTAGGCTCAAGCTGGCCCAACAGCAGTTTGAGCAAGGTACTTTTGCCCGATCCGTTATTGCCGATCAGACCGATCCGGTCACCGCGCATCACGTTCAGATTCAGATTGCGCACCAGCGGCACGTGACCCGGCCAGGCAAAGCTGACGTTATCCAGTTCAATAACCCGCTTACCAGAGGAATCGGCCGTCTCCAGCTGGAAGCTGGCCTTGCCCTGACGCTCCAGACGCTGGGCGCGCTCGTTGCGCATTTCCTTCAGCGCACGCACGCGGCCTTCGTTACGGGTACGCCGGGCCTTGATGCCCTGGCGGATCCAGACTTCTTCCTGGGCCAGACGCTTGTCGAACAACGCGTTGGCCGTGGCCTCGGCGGCGAGCTGCTGCTCCTTGTGCTCGAGAAAGCTGACATAGTTGCCCTGCCAGTCGATCAACTGACCGCGGTCCAGCTCCATGATGCGGGTGGCCAGGGCCTGCAGAAATTGCCGGTCGTGGGTAATAAAGAGCACGGCGCCGCGAAAATCGAGCAGCACCTGTTCCAGCCAGGCGATGGTATGGATATCCAGGTGGTTGGTCGGCTCGTCCAGCAGCAGCACATCGGGCTCGGCAACCAGCGCCTGAGCCAGCAGCACACGCCGGCGCCAGCCACCGGACAGCTCGGACATCTTCTTGTCGGCGGGCAAGCCCAGTCGGGTCAGGGTAGTCTCGACCAACTGATCCAGGCGCCAGCCGTCCTTTGCTTCCAGCCGCTCCTGTACCTTCTCCAATTGCTGCAGCTCGGCATCACCCATGTGACCGGTAATCAGGTGGTGGTACTCCGCGAGCAGATCACCGACGCCAGCCAGACCGGCAGCGACCACGTCATAGACGATGCTGTCATCCGCCTTGGGCAGTTCCTGGGGCAACTGACCGATCTTCAGGCCCGGCGCATACCAGATCTCACCTTCATCGGCAGGCTGTTCCCCGTTCAGCAGCTTGAACAGGCTGGACTTGCCGGCTCCGTTGCGTCCGATCAGACACACGCGCTCCCCGCGATCGAGCTGGAAGCCTACCTTCGTCAGCAGCGGATTGAGCCCGTAGGCCAGAGATACATCGGTAAACGAAAGCAGCGCCATATAACACCTTTTGATTAATCAGGGCGGCATTCTACCTGCTGCAGCCAGGCGCTGCATGCCATAGTTGAACACTTTGTCTGCGAGCCCTATGACGCCGGTGCACAAACAGCTAAGCTAGAAATTCGTTGCGTGAACCTCAGTTGAACGCACGCCTGAATATTCCATTTCTTGCCCTACCTCGCTCGAGACCCATGATGCAGCTTTCTTTCTTCGCGCCACTGAAATCGCTTTCAGCCCTCCTGCTGGCTGGCCTGCTGACAACCAGCCTGCCCCTGCAGGCTGATATCCAGCAGCAGCGCAAGACCTATGACCAGGCCATGGCCGCCCTCAAGGCAGGCCAGCAGCAGCGTTATGAAAACCTGCTGCCAGCCCTGCGCGACTACCCGCTGTATCCCTATCTGCTGCTGGAGTCCCTGAAGCAGCGAGTCGAGACAGCGTCGCATCAGGAAATAGAGAGCTTCCTGGTATCCCACGGCGACCTCCCCTTCGCCCAGCGGCTAAAGAATGACTGGCTACGCCGCCTGGTACGCGAGAACCAGTGGAGCCTGCTGCGCGAGCATTATGACGCCAGCAGCCAGAACGCCGGCATTTCCTGCCAGTTGGCGCTACAGAGCTGGCGCGAGGGTAATCAGACGACCGCAATGACCCAGGCGGCAGAGCTGTGGACCGTAGGGCGCTCGCAGCCCAACGAATGCGATCCGTTATTCGACCGTTGGCGCGACGCCGGCGGACTGACCGAAGATGTTGCCTGGGCGCGCATCCGCGAGGCCCTGCTCTATCGCCAGGACGCGCTGGCCCAGTATCTGGTGCGTTACACGCCCGGCCGGACTGCCCTGGCTGAGCTGTTCGTGGAGACCGCAACCAAACCGCACGGACTGGCCCAGAGCGAGCGTTTCCGCCCCGGTGCCGGCAAACCAGCCGACAAGCTGGCCGACATCGCCACCGTCTCCCTGCGCCGCTTGAGCCGCGACGACCCGGCAAAGGCCCTGGAACTCTGGCCGCAATACCGCGACCTGCCCTACCAGGAGGCAGACCGCCTGGCGATCACCCGCGACATTGGCGTGCGCATGGCTAAACGTCACGCGCCCGAGGCGCTTGCGTTCATGGCCGCCAATGACCCCGAAATGATCGACGACCAGATTACCGAGTGGCGCATCCGCCTGGCCCTGCGTACCGGCCAGTGGCAGACCGCGCATGCACTCACCCGCAACCTTCCCGCCACCCTGGCCGAGCAAAGCCGCTGGCGCTACTGGCAACTGCGCAGCACCCAGCTGGCGCGACCGGAAGTGGGCGAACTGCGTGAGGAATACCGTGACCTGTCGAACGAACGGGACTTCTACGGGTTCCTGGCTGCAGAGCGCAGCGACCAACCCTACGCCCTGCGCCATCAAACGGCGCAGGTTGATCCAGCGGTATTTGCTCGTGTCAGCAAGACCGCAGGCATTCGCCGGGCCCGGGAATTCTACGCCCGCGGCCAGGTGGTCGATGCCCGCCGGGAGTGGTACCACGTGGGCACGATATTCAGCCGGGATGAGCTGATTGCCCAAGCAGTCATGGCCCGGGAAATGGAGTGGTACTTCCCGGCGATACGCGGCATCAGCCTGGCGCAGCACTGGGACGATCTGGATATCCGTTTTCCGATGGCCTATCAGGAGCCGATTCGCGCCCAGGCGGCCGCACGCCAGCTG
>NZ_JBFGFI010000006.1:0-71538 GCF_041579695.1 Halopseudomonas sp. | reverse complement strand
CTGGTCGGTGTAGCGCTGGCAGCTCAGCGACGCTGCGACGAATGCCTCGGCCACCGCATTGTCGCGGTCCTGCTCGTGAATGCCGTATTCGTCGTTAAAAAAGATGCCCGCGGCGCCGGTCTCCTTGGCGACGCTCAGCAGTGCCTGCGGCGCGTCCGTAAAGCGCTTGTGTTTCAGTATCCTCAACGGAATCCCGAGGTCCTCGAGGTTGCACTGCAGCGCCTTGAGGTTGCGCAGCCAGAAATCGATCTTGACCGCCGCGTCGTCATGCTCTTGCCAGGTTTGTGGGGTCAGCAGGCATACCGCGATTACCTCACCCTTGTCCCGAGCATGCCACAGCGCATGGTTGTCATGCACACGCAGATCATTGCGCAGCCAGTACAATTGCGTGGCACTCATGATGATGCTCCCAGGTGCTCCGCTAACACCGCATAGGCGAGCGTGGCGCGTTCGGGCAGGACGTGGATGTCGAGCCGGTTCAGCTCCTCCGCATGGATTGTGGCGGCAGGACCTGCCATCATCAGCATTCCCGGCAGGTTGAGGCCCAGTCGTGGCAGTTGCCTGCGTAGCTGCACGGCAGGCAATGCCTGACTGCTGAACAGGACCAGGGCGATCGGCCGGCGCTGATCACTGAACAGGGACAGTTCGCTGGCGGGTAGATCCCACTCCAGCATATCCACCCTATAACCGTCGGCACTGACCATCAGCGCCAGCAACCAGAGCCCCATCTCGCAATGCTCGTCCGACAGACTGGCAAGAACGACCGGCCCAGATTTTGCGGTGGCGTTCGCACGTTCTAGGGTTGCGGCGAGCTTGGTACGCAGCCAGCTGTTGCAGAACACCTCCTCCAATTGACTGCCGAACTGCCCCTGCCAGCGTTGCTGCAATTGCAGCAGTACTGGTTCCAGCAGGTTGATGCATAACTCCGCGGTGTTGTAGAGCCGGAAGGCGCGGTCAATCTGCTGGTTCAGCAGGGCGACGTCGAAGGTGATGACCGCTTCGAGGAAGGTCTGCCGCAAGGCTCCCCACGGCGAGGAGAGATCGTTCTGCATCGCAATGGGGGTATCCAGGAGCGGTTTAACCTGGCTGACGGTCACGCCGCGGCTGAGCCAGAGCAGGATTTCCTGTATCTGCCGAATGTTCGCCTCGGTGTAAAGCCGGTGGCCCTTCTCCGTGCGATGGGGGGTGATCAGACCATAGCGGCGCTCCCATGCGCGCAGGGTTACAGGGTTGACACCGGTGACCCGGCAAACCTCGCGGATTGGAAGCATCTCGCCCGCGATCATGCGCGTGCCCTTGCATGAGGGAGGATCGCGGTGGAAGCGGGTAAGCAGGATGTCACGTACATGGCATATTTTCCTTATACAGTGTTTAAGGTCTGTATAGGAATAAGTGTACATAACTTCCAGTTTTGTACAAGTATTTGTGACTATCTGTATATCAGCGCCAGCCCGCCAGCCATTGCGTGGAGTCCTGCAGTTGCTGCCAGGGCAGTATTTCAGTGCGCCTGGTCAGCACCGCTTCAATTTCAACTGCTACAACATTGTCTTCGTCGTCGCGCTGGCATTCGATCACCAGGAAATGTTTCTCCCGGTTCAGTGGGTTCGCCGCTGTCCACTTGGAAAGAAGCAATTTTTGCGGGTTTATTCGGTTCACTTGCGACCCATCAGGGTCTGGGCGGCCTGGCGACCACTCAGCCAGGCATTTTCTATCCGTCCTCCCAGGCACCAGTCACCACACACGTACAGCCCCTTCTCCGGCGCTGCGAGGGCTCCCCAGTTACAGGTGTCTGCGGATCGCGCATACAGCCAGCGGTGCGCATGCTCAAAGACCGGCTCGGGCAGATCGATACCCAGCACCTCGGCAAGCTCGGCGCGCAGCTGTTTGCCCACCTCAGCCTTGTCGGTATCAAGGTTGCCCATGGCCCAGCGGGGGTTGGATTGCAGGACCCAGCTATCGAGCCCCTGTCGGCCTGGCTTGCTGCTGTTGCGCGAGATCCAGTCCAGCCCGCCGACCCTGACGAAGCAGGCTTCGACTGCGGTGTTCAATGGCTCGGCGAAAGCCAGTGCCAGCGTCCATCCGGGCAGCATCTCTACCTGGGAGGCAGCTTGTTCCAGGTGTCCGGAGGCGGTCAGAAGGGGCACCGCTTGTGGAGCGGGGGTTGCCACTACCACGCGGTCGAACGGGCCGTGCACGGCACCTGCATCATCTACCAGCTCCCAGCGGTCGTCGTCGCTCTGCTGCAGTCTTTCGATACGCGTCTTGCTCACCATGTCGAGACCTTCCAATAACCCGCGCGACAGACTGGTCATGCGGGGAGAGCCCACGTAGCGCTGCTGGTCGTCAGACGATTCAAAAAGCTCATCTTCGTTGCGTACGAACAGTCGTGGTGACCATTCTGCAACCCAGCCACGATCGATCCAGGTTTGCAAAGCGCTGCGGAAATGCGGATCACGGGCAGTGAAATATTGCGCACCCATGTCCAGGTTGCCCGATTCGGTGCGTTTGCTGCTCATGCGCCCGCCACTGCCGCGGCTCTTGTCGAAAATAACCGTCTTGTGGCCCGCCTCGGTAAGCGCCCTAGCGGCGCTGAGCCCGGCCATGCCGGCACCGATGATTGCAATATCGAACGTCTGAGTCATGAAATGAGGTCTCGATCAATGGATACGTCTGTCAAGTCTATGTCGATCAACCCGACTCTACAACATAACTTGTACATTAGTGATCTCTTGTATAGCATCCTGTCTTGTCTCTGCGCTGGCGCAGTCAGTCCGCCTGATACACCCTGAGCGTGTCGACCCGTCGCCACTGGGCTATGGTCTAGTCAGTAGACCGGATAGTCTGCATATTGTCCCTCCTGGTTCGGCGTGCGAACGACGGGGCGGCGGGAAACCTTACCGATTTGGCATGAGGGTCCAGACAATGCATGTATTGATCACAGGCGGTACCGGATTGATTGGCAGTGCCCTGAGCAAGCAGCTTACGGCCGATGGCCACCAGGTCTCGGTGCTAAGCCGTCAACCCGCCAAGGTCGCCGGAATCTGTGGTGCCTCGGTGCGTGGAGTGGGCAAGCTGACCGAACTCGACGGCGAGACAATCGACGCAGTAGTCAATCTGGCCGGCGCACCAATAGCAGACAGACCCTGGACCAAAAAACGCAAGCAGGTATTGTGGGACAGCCGCGTCACGCTGACCGAAGAGCTGGTGGCCTGGCTGGGGCAGCAGACAGTGAAGCCCAGCGTGCTGGTGAGCGGATCGGCTGTGGGCTGGTACGGCGATGGCGGTTCGACGCCGCTGACAGAGGATAGTGCCTCACACCATGAATACACGCATACGCTGTGCGACGCCTGGGAATCGGCGGCCAGGCGGGCAAGCTCCCATGGTATCCGCGTCTGCCTGCTGCGCACCGGACTGGTGCTGGCCAGTGGAGGCGGCTTTTTGCAGCGCATGTTGCCGCCATTCAAGCTGGGTCTGGGTGGTCCGATCGGCTCCGGTAGGCAATATATGCCCTGGGTGCATCGGGCCGATATGATCGGCATTATAATGCTGCTGCTGCAAAATCCCGATTGCAAGGGGCCGTTCAATGCCAACGCGCCCAATCCGGTGACCAATCGCGAATTCGTCAAGACGCTAGGCAAGGTGCTCGGTCGCCCCGCAGTGATCCCGCTACCTGCGCCGGTTTTGAAACTCGCTCTGGGAGAAATGTCCCGGTTGCTGCTGACCGGGCAGAATGCGGTACCGGAAAAAGTTCAGCAAATAGGCTATCAGTTTCACTTTGCGCACCTGGAAGCGGCCCTAGCCGATGTAGTTAAAACCTGAAGGAGTAGTCTGTAAATGTCTGATCGCGCGGTATTGCTTGCCAATCTCGGTTCCCCCGCCAGCACCGATGTGGCTGATGTGCGCCGTTACCTCAATCAGTTCCTGATGGATCCCTATGTGGTCGATCTGCCCTGGCCAGCGCGCCGACTGCTGGTGGGTCTGATCCTGCTGTTACGGCCGAAAAAATCCGCTGAAGCCTATGCTTCCATCTGGTGGGCCGAAGGTTCGCCGCTGGTGGTAATAAGCCGACGGGTCCAGCAGGCCCTGCAGGCCAGGTTGGATATGCCGGTGGAGCTGGCGATGCGTTACGGTCAGCCGTCCATCGAACGTGGTTTACTGGCGCTGGCAGCCAAGCCGGGTATCCGCGAGGTGCTTTTCATGCCGCAGTATCCGCAGCATGCTGACAGCACGACGACAACCTCGATCAAGGAAGCCCAGAGAGTTGTTGCCGAGCACAAGCTCGACATCAAATTGACTATTGTTCCCGCATTTCACAACAAGGCGGGTTACATGGACGCGTTGGTCGCCAGCGCCCAGCCCCACCTTGAGCAGGGCTTCGATCATCTGCTGTTTAGTTACCACGGGTTGCCGGAACGCCATCTGCGCAAGGCAGACCCGACGGGGTCACATTGCCTGGCGTTCCCCGACTGCTGTGATCGTCCCTCGCCGGCGCATGCCACCTGCTATCGGGCCCAGTGCGTATCAGTAACACGTGAATTTACCGCGCGAATGGGGCTGCGTGACGATCAATGGTCGCTGGCTTTCCAGTCACGTCTGGGCAAGGACAAATGGATCGAGCCCTATACCGAGACACGTATCGACGAGCTGGCGGCCCAGGGCGTCAAGCGTCTGCTGGTGATGTGTCCGGCGTTTGTTTCCGATTGCATCGAGACGCTCGAGGAAATCGGCGATCGCGGCCGCGAGCAGTTTATCGAAGCGGGCGGCGAGGAGCTGGTCCTGGTGCCCTGCCTGAACGATCATCCGCAGTGGATTGAAACCCTGGCTAACTGGTGCGAGAACGAGCCAGTGCAGGCCTGATCGGGCTCAATGTGGCCGGGCACTCAGCCCGAGCCACTCGGAGAGAGCCAAATGCAATCCCAGACCAATCAGCACCGCTCCCATCAGGCGATCAAACCAGTGGCCCGTGCGCACGAATGCGGCACGCACTCGCGCGTGACTGAACATCACGGCAACCAGGCAGAACCATGCCGCGGTCGCCACGGCCAGATAGACGCCATAGCCGGCCTGGACCGCAATCGGGGTTTGCGGACTGATAACCACGGTAAACAACGACAGAAAGAACAACGTTGCCTTCGGATTAAGGCCGTTGGTGACAAACCCATTGGCGAATGCCTTGCCCGCGGGCATGTTTTGCACTGCGGGGAGCACCGCGGGACCGGCCTGCATGGGTTTGCTGCGTAAAGCGCGCAGACCGAGGTAGACAAGATAGGCGGCAGCGGCCATCTTCAGGACATTGAACAACCAGACCGACTGGGAAATGATCAGGCCGATCCCGAGCAGCGAATAACCCACGTGCAGGCAGATCCCGCAGCCCACGCCGACGGCGGTCACCAGCCCGACCCTGCGGCCCGCGCTCACACTGTTGCGTATCACCACCGCAAAATCCGGTCCGGGGCTCATCACTGCGAACAGATGGGCTACAGCTACGAGCAGAAATTCGCTTAGATAATCCATCCATGCGTCCCCGAAAAATGGGTATTTTACCCCATCCCGCGCGTCTCCCGGTATTCTCCAGTGGCGATGAATCGGATGTCTTGCCAGGGTTGTGCGCAACTTCTATCTCACCTGGCGGGGTGATGTGACCGGCTGCCGACACGCGCTAAGCTCCCAGGTCTGCACACGCTTCAGTGAGGCAAGCGTCCGACCTCAGGGAGATGGTCATGCTGGAAAATCGGTTTGCACGGCAGATCGCAAGCAGATTGCCCGCGCCGAGTCTTGCGGGCTTTCTTGCCGGTGTCCGCCGGAACAATCAGCGCGGAGTCACACTGCTGGAGGTAATGGTTGCCGTGCTGATCCTGGCCGTCGGCGTACTTGGCGCTGCCTCCCTCCAGCTCAATGCAATCCGATACAGCGCCAGCGCGGGTCATACCACCCAGGCTACTCTTGCCGCCCGCGACATGCTGGATCGCATGCGGGCCAATCCATCCGTGCTCGCCAGCTATGCAACCGCATCTGTCGCCGGAACCTGTGCGCCGAGTTCCGGCGGTGCGACTATTGTCTCGCAGGATATGGCGGACTTTACCCGGTCGGTGACCTGTCAGTTGCCCTCGGCCAACGCCAGTATCGTGGTAAACGGCGGCCAGGCGACTGTTTCTATTGCCTGGTCCGAAGCCAGAACGGTTGCCGGCGGTGGCACCACCACCCTGGCCGTGTCGTCGGTGATCAGATGAGCAGGGTGCTCAGGTCAGCCCAGCGCGCATTCGGGCTGGTAGAGCTGCTCATCGCGCTGACGCTGGGTCTGGTTCTGGTATTGGGGGTGGTGCAGGTATTTGTCGCCAGCAAGCAGACCTTCGTTGTGCAACGTACTGCGGCCGGTCTGAACGAGGATGCTCGTTACGTCATCAGCCGCCTGAGTCGGGAGCTGCGCATGGTCAACATGTTCGGTTGCGTTGACTTGAACCGGTTGCCGGCAAGCATCCGCGGCAGCGTACCCGTGGCGTTCGACAACTCCATTGCTTATACCACCAGTGCCGGCACCGGCATTCTCAAGCTGATATCTGCGGTGCCCAATCATGACAGCTTTATCGCTCAGCAAAGCCGCAGCCCGGGTGATTACGGCGCCAAGTGGCTGATCGCTACCAATTGTCGCGACACCGATGACCTGCGCATATCAGCCGGTGGACCCATTGTTGTGCGCCCCGGCGACATCGTCATCCCGCTGCGCCAGCTGGAATACCGTTTCAGCAGGAACGCCATTCAGCTGCGCAGCAACGACGCCGGCAACTTTCAAACGCTGATCGACAACGTCGCGGACCTTGAGGTGCGCTTTGGTCTTGCCGCCAGCACAGCGGATGCTGAAGTAAGCGGGAGCTACGTCTCCGCGGTGGCTGTCGCCGATGCGGCACGTATTCGCAGCGTAAACCTGCAATGGTTGCTCAGTGACAATCCATCCGCGCCGGACAGCGGCAGCGTCAAGGCGCAGGAATTCAGACAGGTGGTGGCAATTCGTAACAGAATCGACTAAATGCAGGGAGCATAGCGCTATGAGCATGGAAGCATCACAGCAGCAGGGTTCGGCACTGATAGTGAGTCTGGTATTTCTGCTGCTGCTCACGCTGGTGAGCGTGGCCGGCATACGATCCTCAACGGGTCAGGAGCGCATGGCGGCCAATGTGAAACTCAAGAGCGACAGTCTGCAGGCCGCGGAATCGGCATTGCGCATAATTCAGCAGCAGCTGGCGCAGGCAGCGAACAGCAACAAGCCGTTGCCCACCCCGTGCAAAGGAATTGACTGCAACACGTCCGATGCGGCCTTTGACCTCGACACAACGGGTGCGCCCGGTGCCGGCTGGGTACAGATACCTGCTTCAGCGATGACCAACAACACCCAGGTCTGGTACCGGATCACCAGCCTTGGCGAGACCCTGGCTCCAGCCTTTACCGTCGATGCCAATCCACCCCACGAAGGCGCCGGCAATCTGTATCGCATCGTCGTGGTGAGCTTCGTCGGCGCCACCCGCACCGTGCTGGAGAGCGTCTATGTTCACTATTCCGTCTGAGCCCTCCGCTCGCAGGCCGGCATTCGGTCTGGCTTGTGGCATCTTGGCAGGCCTCCTGGTCACCTTGCCGGCCCAGGCCGCATTCAATCCGCTCAGTGGACCCATACTGTCTGCTCCAGCGGTGGCGCCAAATGTTGTGATGCTATTCGACAACTCATCGAGCATGGCGCTCAATAGCGTTGGCAACGAAACCCGACTGACGGTTGCCCGGGATGTGGCCAAGGAACTGATAGGCAATAACCGCAATGTTCGGTTCGGTCTCTTCGGCTTCAGGGACACGGTTACGACCGGTGGCGTACGGGACGCGCCGGGGGGAGATCTGCTGGTTGATTTGGGGGATATTTCAGCGGGGACCGTGGCCGGCGATACCCGTTTCAATGCACTGATAAACAGTCTTGATCGGATCAGCCCGAGCGTCTCTGCGCCCTACACCTACACGCCGTTGGCGGAGACCTATTACGAGATGACCCGTTACCTGCGCGGACTTCCGGCGTTCTATCCGCAGTCGCTGGCCGCCGCCAATCGGCAGCAATTCGTCAGTCCGGTGCAGTATCGGTGTCAGCGAAACTACGGGCTGGTGATCACCGATGGACTGCCTACCTATGACAGCGAGTTTCCTGCCGCAGCCAGTGAAGATCCGGATATCGACAATCCAGACGTGGCGGGCGCACTCAACCTGCCTGACTGGGATGGCGATGCGAACGGAGACGTGAACAGCAATGATCCTGGCGCTGAAGGCAGCACCTTCTACCTTGATGATATTGCCGGCTTTGCCTTCGACACCGACATGCGCAACGCGAACCGCAACGGTGTATCCACCGATCTGGCCGGGCTGGACTGGGACGATCCCGCTTTCCCCATCCAGAATATGCGCACCTATACCGTGGGATTTGCGTTGAACGACTCCAATCTGGAGCGCGCTGCAACGCTCGGTGGCGGTTGGTACTACACCGCGGCGAGTCGGCAGGAGCTGAGCAGCGCACTGGGCCGCGCCCTAGGTGAGATCAATTCGACACCTGGCTCGGCCGGTGGCGGCGTCGCCAGTGGGCCGGAGCTGACTTCTGGCTCGCAGTTCTACCGCGCGCAATATGATCCGGCCGACTGGAGCGGTACGATCGACGCCTATGCGATTAATTCCGCTGGTGGCCTCGGCAGTCTCTCGTGGTCCAGCGACAGCACAGTCACGGCAAACAGCAATGCGCTGTACCAGATATGGCGTCAGCCCTCCGGGGCACGTCCCGGGGCGGTGGTCACACTTGATACCAATGCCTATTCGCGTCTGGGTAGCGGGCAGCGAGCCGCGCTCGATCACGCTGCTGCACCGAACCGCGGGCAGGATCTGCTGGACTGGAGTCTGGGTCGGCCGGTAGCCGGTTACCGCAGCCGGGGCCGCCTGTTGGGTGATGTGGTGAATTCATCCCTGGTGCTGGCGCGCGCTGGCCAGGCGCTGGGCCGCAGGGAGCATAGCGGATACGACAGCTATCTGACGGACAAACGCCGGAATATGGTCTCTTCCCTGCTGGTCGGCTCCAATGATGGCTTCATGCATGTGCTGGCAGCCAGCGATGGCGCCCACCGGCTGGCCTTCATGCCTGCTTCAGTGCAGCCCGCTCTCGGCGCCAGAGCCCGCGTGGACTTTGTGCGCAACGGACATCATTCAGGTGTCGACGGCGCAATAGTGGTGGGTGATGTCGAGTTGAAATCCACCTGGACCACCCTGGCGCTGGGTGGCTTCGGTGCCGGTGGGAAGGGACTGGTGGGCCTCCGGTTATACGATCAGAGCGCAGGGAACGGTGCATTGGGCGGCTTGTGGGAAATCAGCCCTGCAACTACCGGCTATGCCGACCTTGGCCATGTATACGGCAAGGCTGTGATTGCCAGGCTCGATGGCCGTTGGGTGGCGATCACCGGCAACGGGTATGGTGGCGCCGCGGGCCAGCCAATTCTGTATGTGATCGATCTGGCCGATGGCAGTCTGCTTAAGAGCATCGCGGCGGGCTCCGCCGATCCCGCCAGCGGGAACGGGCTGTCTGCGCCACGGGTGACTACCGACAGCAATGGCCGGGCGCTGGCAGCGTATGCCGGCGACCTGCAGGGCAGGCTGTGGAAGTTCGATCTCACCGGTCCACCCGGCGACTGGCAGGTCGCCTTTGCCGGCGATCCACTGTTTCGCGCCGCGATTGCGTCGAATCCCTCGCAACCCATTACGGTGCAGCCGACATTGCTGGATCATCCACAAGGGGGGCGTCTGGTGCTGTTCGGTACCGGCAAGTTTCTCGAGGCTGCCGACCGTCTCGACACCAGTGTCCAGGCGTTC
Source organism: Halopseudomonas sp. (assembly GCF_041579695.1). GTDB lineage: Bacteria > Pseudomonadota > Gammaproteobacteria > Pseudomonadales > Pseudomonadaceae > Halopseudomonas. The sequence continues at coordinate 61,662 of NZ_JBFGFI010000006.1, read as the reverse complement.
TATGCCGTGTGGGATAAACCGGGCGGTGCCGGCAACCTGAGCTACAGCCATCTGCAGCCACAGCGCATCCTGACCGAGTCCACCAGCGGTGGACGCAGCGTGCGGACGATTAGCTCCCACCGCGTGAACTGGAATTCGACAAGCGGCCAGGGCTGGTATCTGCCGCTGTTGCACGGCCCTGCCACCGGCGAGAGAGTAATCCGCAACATCGTCACCCGCGGTGGCCGGGTCCTGTTCAATACCGCTCTGATCAAGCCTGGCACCGATCCCTGTGTGAGCACCGGCGGCGGCTGGCTGATGTCGATTGACAGCTTCTCCGGTGGGATGCTGCCGGTAGCCACCCTGGATAGCGATGGTGATGGGCTGGTCGATACCGGGGATCCGCTCAGCGCGGGCGTTAACCTGTCCGGCGGGCTCCCGGGTGATCTGGTCGTACTCGAGCTGCCGCGTATCAGGCCGCTGGACGCGGCCAGGCCACTGGCTCCGGGCAGTTGCGATCCCGCACTCGAGTTCTGCCCCTGCGACCCGACGGTGGACGACTGCGTTTGCGATCCCGCAGACACCGCCTGCAAGAACATCTATTGCGGGCAGGAGTATAACTTCAGCCAGACTACCAACACGCTCGAGCTGGTAGCGGGATCGGGGCAATGCAGGTTCAGGCGCGTCATGTGGCGGCAGTTGATGTAGCCCGGTTATCAGCAGCGGCAGCGAGAAGCGCGAGTGGAAAACAGATGACGGAAAAAACAGGATGAATACACCGAAACAGCCAGGCTTTACCCTGATTGAACTGATCATCGTGGTCGCGATAATTGCCATTCTGGCCGCCATCGCCTATCCCTCCTACCAGGAGCAGGTACGTCAGGCCCGCAGGGCAGAGGTTACCGGCGTGCTGCTGGAGAATGCGCAGTTACTCGAGCGCCATTTTACCCGCCACGGCGCCTACGATACTGGTGCATTGGTGCTGGCGACGCAAAGTCCGGCCAGTGGCACGGCGGTATACCGCGTCGCGGTCGTACGAGGGTTAGACACCTATACGCTGACCGCAACTGCAGCATCCGGGGGGGTGATGGCAGGCGACACCTGCGCTAGTTACACCTTCAATCAGACAGGTCAGCGCACGCCCGCCGACGCCAGATGCTGGCGCCGGTGAGTCTCGGAAAAAAGTTATTCGACCGCCTGCTCGACCTTGTCGGGGTCGGGCAGCAGCAGATTGAGGATGATCGCGACAACGCCGCACAGGCTGATGCCTTGCAGGCTGAAATCCTGATTGCCGATCATCAGGCCGCCGATACCGAACACCAGGGTCACCGAGACGATACACAGGTTACGCGGACGCGATAGATCCACCTGATTGTGGATCAGGGTATTCATGCCCACCACGGCAATCGAGCCGAACAGCAGGCACAGGATGCCGCCCATCACCGGTACCGGCATGCTCAACAGTGCTGCGCCAAACTTGTCGATGAACGCCAGTGTCATCGCGAAGAAAGCGGCCCAGACCATGACGTTGGGGTTGAAGTTACGCGTCAGCATCACTGCGCCAGTAACCTCGGAGTAGGTGGTATTGGGCGGTCCGCCGAGCAGGGCGGCGGCCGATGTGGCCAAGCCATCACCCAGCAGTGTGCGCTGCAGTCCGGGTTTGCGAATGTAATCCTTGCCGGTCACCGAGCCGATCGCCAGCACGTCGCCGATATGTTCGATTGCCGGAGCGATCGCCACCGGAATCATGAACAAAATCGCCGCCAGCTTGAATTCCGGGGTGACGAAGGCTGGAACCGCCAGCCAGCTGGCCTCACCGACGGCGCTGAAGTCGACCACCCCGAGAATCCACGACAGCGTGTAACCGACGGCGACGCCGGCCAGTATCGGCACCAGACGGAAGATGCCCTTGGCGAAGACTGCGACAATAATGGTGGTGACCAACGAGGCCATCGAGATCAGGATGGCCAGCGGGTAGTCGACCAATTGCGCACTTCCATCGCCAGCCTTGCCCATTGCCATATTCACGGCGACCGAAGCCAGCCCCAGGCCAATCACCATGATCACCGGCCCGACCACCACCGGCGGCAGCAGCCGACGAATGAAGCCGGGGCCGCGCAGATGCACCAGCAAACTCAGCAATATGTACATGACGCCGGCGGCCAATAGCCCGCCAAGCGTCGCCGCCAGCCCCCAGGTCTGGTTGCTGTAGAGAATCGGTGCAATAAAGGCGAAGCTGGACGCGAGAAACACCGGGACCTGACGCTGGGTGGTGAACTGGAACATCAGCGTGCCCAGGCCCGCAGTGAACAGCGCCACGTTCGGGTTCATGCCGGTAATCAGCGGCATCAGCACTAGCGCGCCAAAGGCGACGAAGAGCATCTGCGAACCGGCCAGCGCCGAACGCCAGCCGGTGGTATTGATCGGTTCCATTAGTGCACGTCCTTCTGCTTGGTGCCGAATATCTTGTCGCCGGCGTCGCCCAGACCAGGAATGATATAGCCGTGCTCGTTGAGATGGTCGTCGACCGATGCAGTAAAAATCTGCACGTCCGGATGGGTATCGTTGACCCGTTTGATACCTTCCGGGGCGGCCACCAGCACGAGCGCGCGTATCTCACGCGCGCCGGCGCGCTTGAGCATCTCGATGGTTGCAACCATCGAGCCGCCGGTTGCCAGCATAGGGTCGATAATCAGCGCGGTGCGCTGGTTCAGGTCGCCAACAAGCTTCTCCAGATAGGTGTCGGCTTCGAGGGTCTGCTCGTTGCGTACCAGCCCGACCACGCTCACCTTGGCGCTGGGTATCAGGCTCAGGACGCCGTCGAGCATACCCAGCCCGGCACGGAGAATAGGTACCACGGTAACTTTCTTGCCGGACAGTTTTTCGACCTCGACCGGCCCACACCAGCCTTCTATCTGTTGCGGCTCGAGCAGCATGTCCTGGGTTGCCTCGTAGGTCAGCAAAGAGGCGACCTCCTGCGCCAGTTCGCGGAAATTCTTCGTGCTGATGTCGGCGCGGCGCATCAGGCCGAGCTTGTGACGAATAAGGGGGTGGCGGATTTCTTTCACGTTCAGGGCATTCGTATTCATGGAAGCTGCTCTCGTGCGGGGCGCGGGAAATGCGCTATAGCCTAAACCAATGCGCCATTGTGGTCACCCGGTTGCGGGCGCCAACCGGGTTTGCTTGCCTTTGCGCGCCAACATCAGTATTTTGCCCAGCCTTTGAACAGCGACCCTTTGGAGATTGCGCATGTCCGTCGATCTGGAACATATCAAGCAGGTGATGGCCGAAGCAGATTGTCTGTTTACCGCTGCCCAAGTGGAAGCGGCGATGGATCGCATGGCCACAGAAATCAACCGCGTCCTGGCGGACAGCAATCCGATTGTCTACAGCGTGATGAACGGCGGGCTGGTGATCGCCGGGCAGCTGGTGACCCGGCTGGATTTCCCTATGGAGGTCGGGTACCTGCATGCCACCCGTTACCGCAACAAGCTCTCCGGTGGTGAGCTGTTCTGGAAGGCCCGGGCCGAGCATTCCCTGGTCGGGCGCACGGTACTGATTATCGATGACATTCTCGATGAGGGGCACACCCTTGACGCGATAACCGAATACTGTCGCGATGCCGGCGCTGCCCAGGTACTCACCGCTGTGCTGCTGGACAAGCAGCATGACCGCAAGGCTTACGAGGGCATGCGCGCGGATTTTACCGGGCTCGACGTAGTTGATCGCTACATCTTCGGCTTTGGTCTGGACTACAAGGGATACTGGCGCAACGCGGCAGGGATTTTCGCCATCCCGGAATGAACCGCCGGCAGGTGGGGCTGCGTCGACGGCTCACCCGACCGCCGGCGTAGTTTCGGCAAGTCGCTTCCGGATAAGCGTCGCCGCGCGCTCGGTGGTGGGGAAGAAAAGGCGCGTGCCAGCAATGGCTTTGACACCCGCGCGCGCCAGTTTCTGGCGCACCCGGGCGTTGACGCCGACGAAGTAGACCTCGATTCCCCTGCGCTCCAGTTGCTCCAGTGCCTTGGTAAACATCACCAGCGCGCTCATGTCCATGCTGGGCACGGCGTGCATGTCGATCACCATGTAGCGGATATGCTCATCATGACGAGCCATCGCACTCAGTGCCTTGTCCGCCGCGGCAAAGAACAGCGGGCCGGCTATCTGATATAACGCGACGCTGTCGGGCATGTCGCCGAGTGCCTGATTGCCGTGACAAGATATCGAACTGCCTTGACTCAGATCGACCATCCGCTTGATGAACAGGGCCGAAGCGAGCAGCAGACCCACCCCCACCGCAAGTACCATATCGAACAGTACCGTGAGCACCAGACAGGTGAGCAGGACCCAGGTGTCCTGTCTGGGTCCGATCCGCAATATGCGCAGCACATGCGGCAGCTCGCTCATGTTCCAAGCGACCACCAGGAGCATGGCAGCCAGTGAAGCCATTGGCAGGTAGGAGAACAGGTCGGCCAGCAGAACTACTGCCAGCAGGATAACCAGTGCATGTATCGCCGCCGCGACTGGCGTGCGTGCACCGGAGCGCACGCTGGCCGCGGTACGCGCTATCGCCGCAGTGGCAGGTATGCCGCCAAAAAACGGCACCACGAGATTGCCCAGACCCTGACCCATCAACTCGACATTGGGATCATGCCGGGTGCTGGCCATCCCGTCTGCGACTACCGCGCACAGCAGGGACTCGATCGCACCAAGCATTGCCACCGCCAGGGCGAAGGGCAGAAGTTCGCGAAACAGATTGAAACTGATCATCAGCGGCTGCCCGTCAGCGCCGGGCAGCGTCCATGGGAGCAGCCACCGGGGGGCAAAGGGCGGAATGCCCCCGTGAGTTACGCCGTCCAGCTCATAGCTGAAGCGCGACCCCAGGGTACTAACCTGCATATCCATGTTGAGGAGGATAGCCGCCAGGAGGCTGCCCGCCAGTAGCGCGACGAGATGGCCGGGTATGCGCCGGGTCAGGTATGGCCAGGCTATCAGCACCCCCAGGGTCAGCGCACCGACCAATGTATCGCCGGCCTGGATGCCCGGCAGCGCGGTCGCAAGTGCCTGCAGCTGGTTCAGATAGCCCTCATGCTGCCCCACCCCATGCAAGCCGAAAAAGTCCTTTACCTGAAGCGTGGCGATGACTATTCCGATGCCTGCGGTAAACCCCAGGACCACCGGGTAAGGGACGAACTGAATGAGATTGCCCATCCGCGCGAAACCCAGTATCAGCAGAATAACACCGGACATCGCGGTTACCAGCAGGAGCCCGCCGATACCGTATTGCTGGGTAATGGGCAGCAGGATCACGACGAAGGCCGCAGTCGGCCCGGATATATTGAAACGCGAACCGCCGGTGAGTGCGATGATCAGGCCGCCAACGATCCCGGTATAGAGTCCGTGCTCGGGAGCCACACCTACGGCGATCGCCAGGGCCATCGCCAGCGGGATGGCGATAATGCCTACAGTGAGGCCGGCGACGAGATCGCCGCGCAGCATCTGCAGGCTATAGCCTTTTCCCAGGCTCTCGCGAAGGGCCGCGAAGAAGACCGGTCGGCGGTTTTTACCTGAAGCCACTTTGTATGTTCCCCGGAGAAAGCCCGATAGCTGCATCGGAACCCTTGATAGCATACTCCTGCAATCATGCGTATTGGACTTAACGCCAGCATGCAGGCTGGCGGCCTGGTCAGAGGAGCGAGCGTTAACCCCTAGTGAGGCGTGCCTCGGCTGGGTACAATGCGTCGATTCGAATTCAGCCTATGGCAGAGAAGGGGTAGCACGTGCGTAAAGACAAGCAGAAGGTAATCGGCGAGCCGATGACGGACGAACAGATCGCCGCGTTTTTGAGTGCACGGCCTTACGCCGGCGAATCGGTCGAACAGCATATTCTCACCCGGGCCTATCGCGGCCTGCGCGCCCACGATTTCGAGCGTTTTATCGACATGTTCCGGCAGGAGGGTTTCGATCTTGACGCGCGCGACGCGCAGGACAAAACTTTTCTGCAGAATATCCGCGAACACGCTCAGGCCGAGGATTATATTGCTGCGCTGGAGCGCGCGGGCGCACACTGACGCAAAGCCCGAAGCGGCTAATGCCTTCCCATCGCTTTCCTGCAGGAGTGTCAACATGATGAATCGTTTGTCCATGCTAATGGTCGCTGGCCTTGCGCTGGTTCTGGTGGGCTGCGCCCACAGTCCGCAGCAGCTCAGTGTGCAGCCGCAAGTGCAGGTTCCGCTGAATGCGGTGGCAAGTCGGCAGCCGGTGGTGGTCTCGGTGCGCGATACCCGTTCTTCCAAGATCCTCGGAACGAGGGGCGGTATCTACCCTGACTCCAGCAGTATTACTATCAGTGAGGAAACCCTGCCCAAGATTCGCCAGCAGGTGGAGCAGTCGCTGCGGCAGTTGGGCTTCGATATCGTGCCCGAGGGCACTCCCAACGCGAATAACCTGACTGTCAGCCTGGCCGAGCTCAAGTACCAGACGCCTTCGGTATCAACCTATGTTACCGAGGCGAATATTGCCGCCACCTTCGTCGCCGAGGCGCAGGCAGCCAATAATCGTTACCAGGGCCGCTACGGTGCATCCGCACAACATCGCTTTGGCTACGCGCCCAATCAGGCAACCAATACCCGACTGGTCAGCGAAGTAATGAGCGATGCGCTGACGCGCGTCTTCAAGGATGCAGAAATAATCCGCGTGCTGCAGCGCTGACCCCCGGCGGGCTGCAGAGCGCCTCCAGCGCTTCAGCCCTGCCATTTGCGCACTTTCAGGTCAGTCCTTGACCTCCTTCGAAGTTGAATCTCTGAGCATTGCATCACGCTCGGCTATCTCTGCTGTATCAGACTCTGCGCGTCTTTCGCCGCGTTTCATGGCGCCAACACCCAAGATGTCTTGAAGGGTCGGGCAGGGGCCTTGAGAGGTGCGACAATCGGTCTGTGTCTATTGTTTTGCCGGAAAGGGACAATGTGGTTCTAAGCAGAGGTGAATGAATGGCTGAGAAACAGAAGTTACTGCAACATCATGCGCCCGGGTGTCTATCCGATAGGATCGCCCTCGGGACGGTGAGATTCATGCGTTTCTTTGCCGATGCATTTTTCTCCAATCGGTATGGAAATCGGGCCGTCGTGCTGGAAACGATTGCCGCAGTGCCCGGAATGGTCGGCGGAGCGATCCAGCATCTGAATTCGCTGCGGCGGATGAAGGATGACGACGGCTGGATCCATCAACTGCTGGAGGAAGCGGAAAACGAACGGATGCACCTGCTGACGTTCGTGCAGATTGCCCAGCCATCACGGTTGGAGCGGGCGCTGGTGATTATCGCCCAGGGAGTTTTCTACAACCTGTTCTTCATCCTCTATCTGTGTTCTTCACGCACGGCGCACCGTATTGTCGGTTACCTCGAGGAGGAGGCTGTCTACAGCTATACGCAGTATCTGGAGGGGGTGGATAACGGCACCTACGAGAACATACCGGCACCGCAGCTGGCCATCGACTACTGGGATCTGCCAGCCGATGCGCGTTTGCGCGAGGTGATAGTGGCGGTGCGCGCAGACGAGGCTGGGCACCGCGATGTGAATCATGGTTTTGCCGACACTCTGCAGGCGAAAACAGCCTGACAGGCCGGCGTTAGCAGCGGGCTCCGGGCTTGCGCCCGCAACCCGCCCTTCCGGCAGTTGTTTCAGCCTTCGAGCTTCTTGCGTAGCAGTTCGTTGACCTGTTGCGGGTTGGCCTTGCCCTTCGATGCCTTCATCGCCTGGCCGACGAAGAAGCCGAACATCTTGCCACGCTTGTTCTCGTCGCTGGCGCGGTACTGTTCGACCTGTTCAGCATTGGCTGCCAGCACTTCGTCGAGCATCGCGTCGATCGCGCCCGTGTCGGTGACCTGCTTGAGACCGCGTTTCTCGATGATCTCGTCGGCGTCGCCTTCACCCGAAGCCATCGCCTCGAACACCGTCTTGGCGATCTTGCCGGATATGGTGTTGTCCTTGATCCGCGCGATCATGCCGCCCAGTTGGGAAGCGGTGACAGGTGACTGGCTGATATCCAGATCTTCGCGGTTGAGCAGACTGGACAGCTCGCCCATGACCCAGTTGGCGGCCAGCTTGGCATCGCCGCATGCCTGCTGGACCTGCTCGAAGTAATCGGCCAGCTCGCGCTGGGCCGACAGCACGCTGGCATCGTAGGCAGACAGATCAAACTGGCTTTCGAAGCGTTCGCGCTTCTGTTGCGGCAGTTCCGGCAATTCCGCGCGGATCTCCTCAAGAAATGCCGGCTCGATCACCACAGGCAGCAGATCGGGGTCGGGGAAGTAGCGGTAATCATTGGCTTCTTCCTTGCTGCGCATCGAACGGGTCTCGTCCTTGTTCGGGTCGTACAGGCGCGTTTCCTGAGTCACCGTGCCACCGTCCTCGATCAGCTCGATCTGGCGCTGGACCTCGGTGTTGATCGCCTTCTCGATAAAGCGGAAGGAGTTGACGTTCTTGATCTCGCAGCGTGTGCCGAAGGCCTCCTGACCCTTGGGCCTGATCGATACGTTACAGTCGCAGCGCAGCGAACCTTCGGCCATGTTGCCGTCACAGATGCCCAGGTAACGCACCAGCGAGTGCATGGTCTTGGCATAGGCCACCGCTTCCTTGGCGCTGCGCATGTCCGGCTCGGACACGATTTCCAGTAGCGGCGTGCCCGCGCGGTTCAGATCGATACCGCTCATGCCGTGGTAGTCTTCGTGCAGACTCTTGCCCGCATCTTCTTCCAGATGCGCGCGGGTGACCCCGACGCGCTTGATGGTGCCGTCGTCGAGGGTGATGTCGACAAACCCCTTGCCGACGATCGGCAGGTCCATCTGGCTGATCTGGTAACCCTTGGGCAGGTCGGGGTAAAAGTAGTTCTTGCGCGCAAACACGTTGGTCGGCGCAATCTCGGCGTTGATCGCCAGGCCGAACTTGACCGCATTACGTACCGCCTGGGCATTGAGCACCGGCAGCGTGCCCGGCATGCCCAGGTCAATCAGGCTGGCCTGGGTGTTGGGCTCGGCGCCAAAGGCGGTTGCGCTGCCGGAAAAGATCTTCGAAGCGGTGGTGAGCTGGGCATGGATTTCCAGGCCGATAACAATTTCCCATTGCATAGTCTGTTCTCGATCCTCTCAGTAGCCGGCCGGAGCGCGGCTGTGCCAGTCAGTCACTTGCTGGTATTGGTGTGCGATATTCAGCAGGCGTGCTTCGCTGAAATAGTTGCCCAGCAACTGCATGCCCAAAGGCAGCCCGTTGGCGAAGCCGGCTGGCAATGCGACGCCTGGCACGCCGGCCAGGTTGGCGGTGATGGTGTAGATATCGGTCAGATACAGGCTGACAGGGTCGTCGATCTTCTCGCCGATCTTGAACGGGGGCGTTGGCGAAGTCGGGCAGAGGATGACATCGACCTCTTCATAGGCTGCCATGAAGTCATTCTTGATCAGACGACGGATCTTTTGTGCCTGCAGGTAGTAGGCATCGTAATAACCGGCCGACAGCGCATAGGCGCCAACCATGATGCGCCGCTTCACCTCCGGCCCGAAGCCCTCGCCACGCGAGCGCTTGTACAGGTCGGTCAGGTCCGCCGGATCTTCACAGCGGTAGCCGAAGCGCACGCCATCAAAGCGTGACAGGTTGGAGGAAGCTTCAGCGGGCGCGATAACGTAGTAGGCCGGAATCGCCAGTTCGGCATTGGGCAGGCTGATCTCTTTGACCTCAGCGCCCAGGGACTGGAACTGTTTGACCGCAGCATGGATTGCGTCGGCGGTCTCGGCGTCCAGACCATCGCTGAAATATTCCTTGGGCAAGCCGATGCGAAGGCCCTTCAGCGAGTCGTTCAGCCCTGCGCTGTAATCGGCCACCGGCACGTCGACGCTGGTCGAATCACGCTCGTCGAAGCCGGCCATCACCTGCATCATCAGGGCGCAGTCCTCGGCGGTACGTGCCATCGGGCCGGCCTGGTCGAGGCTGGAGGCATAGGCGATCATGCCCCAGCGAGACACCCGGCCATAGGTCGGCTTGAGGCCGGTCAGCGCAGTGAAGCCGGCGGGCTGGCGGATCGAACCGCCCGTATCGGTGCCGGTGGCGGCGGCGCACAGGCGAGCGGCAACAGCCGAGGCCGAGCCTCCGGAAGAGCCACCTGGCACATGCTCAGTATTCCAGGGGTTGCGTGTCGGGCCGTAAAAGCTCGACTCGGTGGAGGAGCCCATTGCGAACTCGTCCATGTTGGTCTTGCCCAGTGTCACTGCTCCAGCGTCGATAAAACGGGAAGTCACTGACGACTCATAGGGCGCGATAAAATTGTCGAGCATCTTCGAGCCGCAGCTGGTGCGCAGGCCCGTGGTGCAGAACAAATCCTTGTGCGCCAGCGGGATACCCGTCAGCGCGGTGGCTGTGCCGCCGGCGATGCGCGCGTCTGCCGCCTTGGCCTGGGCCAGAGCCAGCTCGGGGGCCACGGTGATAAAACTGTTGAGTAGTGGGTCCAGTTGCTCGATGCGCTTGAGGTAGTGCTCGGTTAGTTCGACACTGGACAGTGTCTTGCTCTGCAAGGCCCGGGAGAGCTGGGCCAGGGTGTGCTCATGCATGGGATTGTCTCATTGCTGGGCGCAGCCGGGTGCGCAATGGCATGGTGCCGCTGACTGGGGCTCGATATGGTTTGGGACGTTTCACTCTATGACGCGGGGCACAAGATAGAGCCCATCCTCTGTAGCGGGCGCGATAGCCTGCAGTGCGTCGCGCTGGTTGGTCTCGGTGACCTGGTCGGCGCGCAGACGCTGTGTCGTTTCCAGGGGGTGCGCGAGTGGTGCAACACCAGCGGTGTCGACCGCCTGCATGCGGTCGATCAGGTCGAGAATGCCGGAGAGTTTGGCCGTGGTGGCAGGAATGTCATCCTCGTTCAGGGCTATCCGGGCCAGGTGGGCGATATCTTCCACCGCCTTGCGGTCTAATGCCATGGTGCTGTTCTCCGTGAAACAGGGCTGAGCCGGCTGAATTTACCTGATGTGCTCAACATATGGTGGTTTTGTCGCATAAAACCGGACAAAGGGACGAATTTACCACAGTCTCGCCTTGCCCAAAAACCCCGCCGTTGTTAGAGTTGCGACACTTCTGGAAGTACCGATCAGCTACCTGCGAGCGCAACCATTATCGCCGCCCTGCCAGTTAGGCCGCTCGTCCCCTGCGAATGCATTCTCGGGGTGGCCAGGCTCAGCCGACAGATAGCTTATCAGTGTTTCTATTACGATTAACCCACGCGTCCTAGGGTGTACTCAACGCATGTTCAAAAAAATCCGCGGCATGTTTTCCAGTGATTTGTCCATCGACCTGGGCACTGCCAATACGCTTATCTATGTCCGCGACCGCGGCATTGTACTCAACGAACCCTCCGTAGTGGCTATTCGCACTCACGGCAACCAGAAAAGTGTAGTGGCGGTCGGTACCGACGCCAAGCGCATGCTCGGCCGAACGCCAGGAAATATCCAGGCGATCCGACCGATGAAGGACGGCGTGATTGCCGACTTCAGCGTATGCGAAAAGATGTTGCAGTACTTCATCAACAAGGTGCACGAAAACAGCTTTATCCAGCCAAGTCCGCGGGTGCTGATCTGCGTGCCGTGCAAGTCTACCCAAGTCGAGCGTCGTGCAATTCGCGAATCTGCGCTGGGAGCCGGTGCCCGCGAAGTGTTTTTGATCGAGGAACCGATGGCAGCTGCAATCGGTGCCGGACTGCCGGTTGAAGAAGCCCGTGGCTCGATGGTTGTGGATATCGGTGGCGGTACAACCGAGATCGCGCTGATTTCACTCAACGGCGTGGTCTATGCCGAGTCGGTCAGAGTCGGTGGTGACCGCTTCGACGAAGCGATCGTGACCTATGTGCGTCGCAACTATGGCAGCCTGATCGGCGAATCGACGGCTGAACGCATCAAGCAAGAAATCGGTGTCGCCTTCCCTGGTGGTGAAGTGCTTGAAGTCGACGTTCGCGGCCGCAACCTGGCCGAAGGCGTGCCGCGTGCCTTCACGCTGAATTCCAACGAAGTTCTCGAGGCGCTGCAGGAGTCGCTGGCGACCATCGTCCAGGCGGTCAAGAGCGCCCTGGAACAGTCTCCGCCGGAGCTGGCTTCGGATATCGCCGAACGCGGCCTGATCCTGACCGGCGGCGGTGCGTTGCTGCGTGACCTGGACAAGCTCCTGACCCAGGAAACCGGCTTGCCGGTGATCGTGGCAGAAGAGCCGCTCACCTGTGTCGCCCGCGGTGGCGGCAAGGCATTGGAAATGATGGATCAGCACACCATGGATCTGCTCTCTACCGAGTGACCAGATGCCGGCCAGCGCATCCGCAGGCGGTCAGCCGCTGCCTGGCAGGATTTCCGCTGACAGGCCGAGGCTTGCAGCTGAGAGGAGCTCGCCATCAAACCGCTGTTTATCAAAGGTCCTTCGCTGGGCGTGAGGGTATTGGTCCTGTCGGTGCTTTCCATAGCGCTGATGGTGGTCGATGCCCGGGTTGCCGCGTTGCAGCCGTTGCGCTCGCACTTGAATCTGCTATTGACCCCGGTCTATTACGCGGCGGATTTCCCCGTGCGGGCCTGGAACACTGGCTACCAACTGCTGGCCAGCAGGGTTGATCTGCTCGCCGAGAACGAACGGTTGCGCGCCGAGGCTCTGCTCACCAAGCGCAAGCTGCAGAAGCTCGCAGCGCTGACAGAACAGAACGTGCGTCTGCGCGAACTGCTCAATTCCTCCTCACTGGTCGACGAAAGAGTGCTGGTTTCCGAACTGGTCGGTGTCGACCCGAACCCCTTTACCCAGCGTATTCTGATCAACAAGGGGGAACGTGATGGCGTGTTTCTCGGGCAGCCGGTGCTTGATGCCACCGGCCTGATGGGTCAGGTGGTGGAGGTCATGCCATACACCGCACGGATTCTGCTGATCACCGACGCTACCCACAGCTTACCGGTCCAGGTGAACCGCAATGGCCTGCGCGCGATTGCCAGCGGGACAGGTAACAACGAATGGCTGGAGTTGCGTTTCATTGGCGACACCGCGGACATCCGGGTGGGCGACATCCTGGTCAGTTCGGGCCTGGGGCAGCGCTTTCCCGCAGGATATCCGGTGGGTCGGGTGATCTCGGTCAGTCAGGATCCCGCTCAACCGTTCGCCGATGTGCGTGTAGCGCCCACCGCGCAGCTTAATCGCAGCCGATACATGCTGCTGGTCTTCAGCGCCGAGTCCGGCTATGGGGAAGTGGTGCCCGCGCTTGATCTGGATCCACCGGTACCCCAATCGGAGTTACCAGATTCTGCGGTGAATAATGAGTCGGATGGTGCCGACGCAGAACCGACCACTCAGGGCGAGCAGGAGAGCAGTGATGCGCAGTAGCCTGATCATCGGCCTGACCTTTGTCGTGGCACTGCTTCTGAGCGTGATGCCGATGCCTGCAATGCTGGAGATGGGAAGGCCGATGTGGCTGGCGATGGTGCTGGCATACTGGGTCATGGCATTGCCCCACCGTGTCGGTCTGCTGACGGCCTGGGTAACGGGTCTGGCCACCGACGTACTCTATGGCCAGCTGTTTGGCCAGCATGCGCTGGTGATGACGCTGGTCGCATGGATGATTCTTCTGCTACACCAGCGGATACGGCGTTTCCCGCTCTGGCAGCAGAGCCTGGTGATGCTGCCGGTGCTGGGGATCGCGCAGATGCTGCTGCTGTGGCTCAACAGTCTGACCGGAAATCGCCCGCCAACGTTGCTGTTTCTTTTTCCGGCCGTGGTCAGCGCCATCCTGTGGCCTTGGGTATATTCGGTACTCCACGTTGTTCGCAAGCGCTTTCATGTACTCTGATACCGGTTGCTCGCCATTGTATCTCGCTTCCGCATCACCGCGACGCAGTGCGCTGTTGACCCAGGTCGGTATCGTGCATCAGCAGTTTGGCTGCAGCATTGATGAAAGCGTGCTTGCCGGCGAAGCCGCCGAACACTATGTGGCGCGGGTTACCCGGGCCAAGGCCGTGGCAGGTCAGGCACAGGTGCCGCATGGCGCCGTGGTGCTGGCAGCCGATACAGTGGTAGTCGTTGATGGCCGGATTCTCGGCAAGCCCCTGGATGAGGGGCACGCGGCTACAATGCTGCGTGCATTGTCCGGCCGTGTACACAGGGTCATGACCGCGGTTGCGGTAGCAAGCGCGGAGCGAATGAAAGTGGTCAGGGTGGATACGCAGGTCTTTTTTCGCCCGATTGAAGAGCCAGAGATAACAGCCTATTGGGCCACCGGGGAGCCAGCGGATAAGGCCGGCGGTTATGCCATCCAGGGTCTGGGTGCGGTTTTCGTCAGTGCGATAGAGGGGAGTTACAGCGCAGTAGTCGGGCTGCCGCTGCCAGAGACGGTGCAGTTGTTGGCCGAGTATGGTATCGGTTATTGGCAAGGCCTCGAGGCGGAAAACGCATCCGGATCATCGCAAGCATAATATCCAGGTCGCCAGAGTATCGCGATCGACGCCGCTTCCTGGTGATCTGGTGTGGAGAGCAGAGCCTGTGAGCGAAGAAATACTGATCAATATCACGCCGATGGAAACCCGGGTTGCCCTGGTGGAGAACGGCGTGCTGCAGGAAGTGCATATCGAGCGCACCATGCGCCGCGGCATTGTGGGCAATATCTACAAGGGCAAGGTAGTGCGTGTGCTGCCGGGGATGCAGGCGGCTTTTGTCGACATCGGCCTGGAACGTGCCGCTTTCATACATGCCTCGGAAGTCTCGGATCGGGAAGGGCAGGCGGTCGAGGCAATCAATGCACTGTTGCACGAGGGCCAGGCTCTGGTCGTCCAGGTAACCAAGGATCCGATCGGCACCAAGGGTGCGCGTCTGACCACGCACCTGTCGATACCCTCGCGTTTTCTCGTTTACATGCCACGCACCTCCCATGTCGGTATTTCTCTGAAAATCGAGGATGAAGACGAGCGCGAGCGCCTCAAGCAGGTGGTGGCCGCGTGCGTCGAAACCGAAGGGATCGACGAGGCGGGCGGCTTCATTCTGCGCACTGCTGCCGAAGCTGCCCGGGAAGAAGAGATACTCGCCGATATCCGCTATGTGCGCCGCCTCTGGTTGCAGATTTCGCAACAGACCAAGGTCGCAGCGTCGCCATCTGTGATTTACGAGGACCTGCCGCTGGCCCTGCGCACGTTGCGCGATCTGGTCAGCCCGCGCACGGAAAAGATTCGTGTCGACTCACGCGAGACCTTTCAGAAAGTCGAGGTTTTCGTCCAGGAGCTGATGCCGGCGGTACAGAAATACCTGGAACATTACCCGGGCGAGCGACCGATCTTTGATCTATACGGAATCGAGGACGAGATCCAGAGGGCACTGGAGCGGCGTGTCATGCTCAAATCCGGCGGCCATCTGGTGATCGACCAGACCGAAGCCATGGCAACCATCGATGTGAATACCGGTGCATTCGTCGGCCACCGCAATCTCGAGGAAACCATCTTCAAGACCAACCTGGAAGCCGCGATGGCGATTGCCCGGCAGCTGCGACTGCGCAACCTGGGTGGCATCATCATTATCGACTTCATCGATATGGTCGACGAAGAGCACCAGCGCCAGGTATTGCGGACGCTGGAAAAACAACTGGAGCGCGATCACGCCAAGACCAACATCATCGGCATCACCGAGCTCGGCCTGGTGCAGATGACCCGCAAACGCACCCGTGAAAGTCTCGAGCAGATACTCTGCGAGGCCTGCCCCTGCTGTACCGGGCGCGGCATACAGAAGACGCCGGAAAGTGTCTGTTACGAGATTTTCCGCGAGATCCTCCGTGAGGCTCGTGCCTATCAGGCCGGAGCCTACACGGTTCTCGCGTCGCAGGCAGTTATCGACCGTCTGCTGGACGAGGAGTCGGGCAATGTAGCCGAGCTGGAAATCTTCATCGAACGCCCCATTCGCTTCCAGGTGGAAACCGTCTACACCCAGGAACAGTACGATGTGGTGCTGATGTGATGTCGGCCTGATCCATGCCCAGTCAACGCTGGTTGATCCGTATCCTCGATGGGTTGATCGTCATGCTGGTGGTCTGGCTGCTGGCGGCTGCCGCTTACGTGAGTCTGGGCCGGCAGTTCGTTCCGGCAATCGCTGACTACCGCGAAGAACTGCTGACCTGGGCACAGGAGAATACCGGCCGATTCATCTCCCTGGATGAGTTGCGTGGCGAGATGCAGGGTTGGCAGCCGGTACTGGAGATGCGCGGTTTGCGCGTCCACGAGCAGCACGATCCAGCCAGTCCTACGCTCCTGGCCCTGGATAACGTCACGGCCCGTATCGATGTCTGGACCAGCCTCTGGCAGCGTCAGCTGGTCATGGATGCGCTGCAGATCGAAGGGCTAGAGCTGGAATTGATCGAGGATGCGCGGGGACGGTGGCGGCTGCATGGCCTGGGCGCCCGCCCGGCGGGTGATTACGACCTGGATGCCGGATTGAAGATGCTGTTCGAGCAGCGGCGAATAACCCTGCTCGATACACGCATCGTGATCAGTCCCGAGGACCGGCCCCAATGGGTTTTTCGAGAAGGCCAGATAACCCTGCTCAACGGTCCCGGCTGGCACCGACTGGATGGCAGGGTGGACCTGCCTGAGGGACGTAGCGTCAGCTGGCAGTTCAGCGCCCTACCGGACGGAGACCGTTGGCAGGACATGTCAGTGGGTTTCTATATCGATCTGCCGCCGATTGACTGGGCGGAACAGCTGCCGCAGTCCTGGCTGGAGCTGGTCCGGCTGGACCAGATCGTAGCTGGCGGGCAGTTCTGGGGCGGCTGGCAGGGACAGCAATTGCAGTACCTGCGCGGCCGGCTCGACGCACCGCTGGTGCGGTTGGAGCAAGAACCGGGCATGCCGGGATTGCGCGATCTGGTCGCCGAATTTGCATTGGATCTGGGAGAGCGTCAGCGGCTCCGGGTGCAGGGGCTGAGCTTCGATCTGGGTGAGCAGCAGTGGCCAGTCAGCCGCATGACGTTCCAGCGCGATACCACCAGTAAGCAATGGCAATTCCAGGCTGACCGGTTGTCGCTCGGTCTGTTGGCACAGATGGTTCCCACACAGCGCCTACCCGAACGCGCTTCAGCCGCTCTCGCCAGTCTGGCGCCAAGCGGTGCGCTGACGGCGGTTTCGCTGCAGGGCAGCGGGTCGGCAAGCGATTGGCAGAGCATAAGCCTGAGTACGATGCTCGACGATGTCAGCGTAGCCGCCTGGCAGGGAGCTCCTGCAGTCCAGGGAATCAGTGGCAGCCTGATCGGCAGCCCGGCGCGAGGTGAGCTGAGAGTGTCCAGTGATGACTGGACGATACATCTGCCCCGACTGTTTCCCGATAAATGGGCTTACCAAGAGTTGGTGGGCCGCATGAACTGGCAGTGGTCGGACTCGGACGGTTTGCGGTTGCATGCGCCCGGCATGCGCATACGGGGTGAAGAGGGCATGGCAGCAGCTGCACTTCGGTTGCACCTCCCACTGAGCGACGTGGCGCCGACGATGGAGCTCAGGGTTGCGCTGAATGATTCGCTGGCAAGATTCAGTCAGCGTTACCTGCCCACCCTGTCGCCAGCCTTCAATCCGAGGCTGGCCCGATGGTTGGATCAGGCCGAAATTGATGGCAACGTGCCGTTGGCCATCTTCGAGTATCGTGGCTCGCTCGGACGCAAGGCGACAGCCGATGAGCGAAAACTGTCCCTGTTTGCGCAATTCGATTCGGGTAGCCTGGAATTCGATCCCCGCTGGCCTCGGCTCGAGCAGGTCAGTGGGATCCTGCGGCTGAACAATCAGCACCTGCTGGTCGATCAGGCCGCTGCGCGGCTGTGGAACACGGAGCTTGCCGATGTCAGGGTAAATACGGACCCCGAACTACCTGGCGGCTTGCAGTTGAGTGTGGAGAGCGATTTTTCCGGCCCGTTACAGGACGCGCTGCGTTTGATGCAGGAGACGCCGCTGGCCGCCGCGACAGATGACAACCTGCAGGGCTGGACCGGTGAGGGCCAGGTTCAAGGCCGGTTAGAGCTGCAATTTCCGTTGCAGGCCGGCGGTGTGCCCGCGGTTGACAGCAGCTGGAGACTCGACGCGCAGAGCCTTTCCATTCCGTTGCTGCAGGCATCCCTGCACGATCTTTCCGGGCGGTTTGCCTATACATCCTCGACTGGCTTGCAAGCCGCTGATCTCGGCGGCCGGTTTCTTGGCCGCACTGTCTCGGGCGCCATAGACCGTCAGGATGGCGCACAGATAGCGACAATCAGTGGTCTTCACAGCATTGAGGAACTGAAAGGGTGGCCGGTGCTTGCTGATCTTCCGTCGGGGCTCATCAGCGGCGAGCTTCCCTGGCGGGCGCGGGGCAGAGTTGGGGCGGGTATCACATCACTGCAGATCGACAGTGACCTGCAGGGCACGACTATCAGTCTGCCAGGCTCCCTGGTCAAGCCGGCAGAGCAATTACTGCCCAGCAGGTTGTTGCTGACCCTGGAGGGCGAACGCGGTAACTGGGAATTCAACCTCGGACCGGATCTTCGCGGTCTGGTGCAGACAGGCGCCACGCAGCTGGGTGGCGACATTCGTTATCGCAGTGGTGTCCCGGCCCTTGGTACGGAGTCTGGCCTGAGTCTGCAAGCGCGTTTCCAGCAGCTTGACCTGGCCGTATGGCAGCAATGGTTCGAGGAGCACCGCGCTCTGTGGGCAATTGACAGCCAGGATGTGGCGTCAACGGAGTCGGGTGAGCGGGTCAGCGCAGCAGTAAAGCAGGTACGGACGCTGGATTTGCGCGCGGAAAACTTTACCGGGCTCGGTCAGAGCCTGGATAGTTTGGCCGTCAGCGGGGTTAGAGGCGATCAGGGGTGGATTTTCGATATCGATCAGTCGCGCGTGCGCGGACAGATTACGCTGCCGGATTTGCGCGCAGAGCCGATTGTAGTAAATATGCAGCGGCTGAATATCGCCCGGGGCGATGCGCAACCCAGAGTCGATGCGCTGGCCAGCCCGCTGGTCGCCGAGGATCCCTTGCTCGGCGCGGACCCGCAGGCATTGCCGCTCATGGATGTGAACGTAGATACGCTGTTCTGGGGATCTGAGCCGGTGGGTCAGTTGCGGTTCCAGATGCGGCCTGCCGACGCGGGTGCCAGAATCACCGGACTGGACATCAATTTGCGCGGGCTGAAGCTTGCCGGTGACCTGGACTGGTACTCTGCAGGCCCTTCGAGTCGGTTCCGCGGCACACTGGAAACGGGTGATATAGGCGAGGTATTGCAGGCCTGGGGATACGCACCTACCGTCACGAGCCGGCGATTCTCCACCACCGCAGATCTGAGTTGGCCTGGCTCGCCGGCGTTTTTTGCGCTAAATCGCAGCAGCGGTAGCCTGCAGCTTGATGCACGCAACGGCACGCTGCAAAGCGGTGAGGGTTCGGTCGGTGCATTACGGGTATTCGGCCTGCTCAACTTCAATGCGTTGACGCGTCGTCTGCGCCTGGATTTCAGTGACCTGTTCGGTCGCGGCACCGCCTACGACACGCTGATTGCTGACCTGGCTCTGACCGACGGCGTCATGCGTACCCGCAGCCCACTGGTGATGGACGGCCCAGGCGCAAAAATGCAACTCGACGGCCAGATTGATTTGCCGGCGCGCAGCATTGACATGGGGATGCTGGTAACCTTGCCGGTAACCAATAATCTGCCGCTGGCAGCTATTATTGCCGGCGCGCCCTATATCGGCGGGGTACTGTTCCTGGCAGATAAGATATTCGGTGACAGTGTGGCGCGCTTCGCTTCGGTCAAGTACCGCGTTAGCGGTGACTGGCAGCAGCCCACTGTCGAATTCGACCGAGCCTTTGATAACGAGGCGGCCCTCGAGGAGTGATCAGCATGCATCAGGTAGCAGCGATACAGATGATCAGTGGCCCCGACGTCCAGGCTAATCTGGACCAGGCGGCACCCCTGATCGCCGAGGCCGCAGAAGCGGGCGCGAAGCTGGTGCTGCTGCCCGAGTGTTTTGCCGCATTCGGTAACCGCAGCCTGCAGGGAATTGCCGAACAAGAGTTTTCCGGGCAGCAGCCGATTACCCGCTTTCTGGCCGACCAGGCAAGCCTGCACGGGATCTGGCTGATTGGCGGCAGCATTCCACTGCCCCGTGCCCGCGGAGAGAAGCCGATGGCCTGTTGCCTGGTGTTCGACGACCAGGGCGAGGAGGTTGCGCGGTATGACAAGCTGCACCTGTTCGACGTCGACGTGGCCGACAATCATCGTAGCTATCGCGAGTCCCGGGATTATGATTATGGCGACTCGGTGGTGTGCGTCGATACACCTGTCGGTCGGGTGGGGCTGAGTATCTGTTACGACCTGCGCTTCGCCGAACTCTACCTTGCGTTGAGCCGCGCCGGAGCCGAGTTGATAGTGGTACCCTCGGCCTTCACTGCGGTCACCGGCGCGGCGCATTGGGAGGTATTGCTGCGCGCCCGGGCGATCGAAACCCAGTGTTACATTCTGGCGGCCAACCAGGGTGGGCGCCACCCGGGCGGCCGTGAGACCTTTGGCCATAGCTGCCTTATCGATCCCTGGGGTAATGTTCAGGCTTCGTTGACCGAAGGCGAAGCGGTGCTCTGCTCGAGCATTGATCCCGATCACCTCAATACTATTCGTACGCGGATGCCGGTTGCCCGGCATCGGCGGTTCGTGCCCGCGGACACCATTGCCGCGGCCGCCAAGGAGTCAGACTGAATGAGTAATGTACTAGCCCAAGTGGAAAGTCGCCTGCTGATGCCGGCCGAGCTCGACCCTGACAGCGTTGCAGGCGTGCTCGGTCAACTGGTATCCGCGCCAGGCGTGGATGCTGCGGACCTGTATTTTCAGCATCAGATCAGCGAGTCCTGGGTGCTGGAAGACGGCATCGTCAAGGACGGCAGCTTCAATGTCGATCAGGGTGTCGGTGTGCGCGCGCAATCGGGTGAGAAAACCGGTTTTGCCTACAGTAACGATATTCGACTCCCGGCATTGAGCCAGGCAGTCGGCGCGGCACGCTCGATCGCCCGGTCGGGGCAGACCGGAACCGTCAAGGCCTGGGACCGGGGCAATAGCACTGCTCTGTATGCGGCAGACAATCCGCTTGATGTCATGGCCCAGGCCGACAAGGTGGCTTTTCTGCAGCGGCTCGATGCTTATACCCGTAGTCTTGACTCGCGCATAACCCAGGTCTCAGTGAGCATGGGTGGCGTGCACGATACCGTGTTGGTTGCCTGCAGTGATGGCACCTGGGCCGGTGATATCCGGCCGTTGGTACGGCTGAATGTCAGCGTGATCATCGAAAACAACGGTCGACGCGAGCGTGGCAGTTCCGGCGGTGGCGGACGCACCGATTATCGCTTCTTTGCCGCCGAAGAACGCGCCATGGGTTATGCGCGTGAGGCGGTACGCCAGGCTGTGGTCAACCTCGACGCGATACCGGCCCCGGCCGGCAGCATGCCGGTAGTCATGGCCCCCGGCTGGTCAGGCGTGTTGCTGCATGAAGCTGTCGGCCACGGCCTGGAGGGCGATTTCAACCGCAAGGGCAGTTCGGCATACAGTGGGCGGGTCGGCGAGAAGGTCGCCTCCAGCCTGTGCACCATCGTCGATGACGGCACTTTACCGGGTCGGCGTGGCTCGCTGAGCATGGACGACGAGGGCAATCAGACCAACTGCACCACGCTGATCGAGAACGGCATTCTCAAGGGTTACATGCAGGACAAGCTCAATGCCCGCCTGATGGGCGTGCCGGCAACCGGCAATGGCCGCCGTGAATCCTACGCGCACTTGCCGATGCCGCGGATGACCAACACCTACATGCTGGCCGGCGAGAGCGATCCGCAGGACATCATCAGGTCGGTGAAGAAGGGTATTTACTGCGCCAATCTCGGTGGCGGCCAGGTCGACATTACCAGCGGCAAGTTCGTTTTTTCGACCAGCGAAGCCTATCTGATCGAGGATGGCAAGATCACCGCGCCGGTCAAGGGCGCAACGCTGATCGGTAATGGCCCGGAAGTAATGAACCGGGTCTCTATGGTGGGGCATGACCTGGCGCTGGACAGCGGCGTTGGCACCTGCGGCAAGGACGGCCAGTCCCTGCCCGTGGGAGTGGGCCAGCCCACTGTCAAGATTGATCAGATCACTGTGGGTGGCACTGGCTAGAAAGCCACCGCCTGCAACCGGCAGGGGCTCAAAACGGCGCTTCAGGAGCTTTCGAAACGACCGGCCAAGCGGTTCTTTTTTACCTGACCGGCCGGGAATACCCTGCCGCTCATGGCTATGTATACGCCGTGTCCCAGGGTGTTGAGCGCTCCTACGGCCAGCCCCAGGTTGAACAGCGCGTCCGAGTCCCGGAAACGTGCCGGCTGCATGGCGCCAGTCAGAACGATCACTTTGTCCGGGATGTCCGCCAGACAGGCACCAGTGACTGTCATGGTGTCGGTCCCGTGGGTGATCAGTACATGCTCATAGGGACACGCGGCGACCTTGTCATGGATCAACTGCCGGTCCGTGTCATCCAGTTCGAGGCTGTCCTTGCGGGTCAGCGACTCTACCGCATAGCCCACGGAAACCCGTCCCTGTTCCAGTAATTCGCCAGCCATCGGCTCGCCGATCTGGTAATCACTGAGCGCATCGTAATAGAGCTTGTCGAGAGTGCCACCGGTACCGAAAATCTGTATAAACATGAATTGCTCCAACTTTGACGGAAACCAGTATGCCTGCAGATCGGCCTGAAAACAGCCCAGCGCCTGCCCCAGCGCAAACCTGGTGGGTGTACATGGTCCGCGCCGAGAACGGCCATTTGTATACAGGTATCAGTACAGACCCGCTGCGGCGCTTTGCCCAGCATCAGAAAGGCAGGGGCGCACGATTTTTCAATCGAAGCCCCGCCCAAGCGCTGGTATGGACCGAGGTCTGCGCGGATCACACCAGTGCATTACGTCGCGAAATAGCCATCAAGGCTTTAAACAAGCTGAGCAAGGAGCGACTGATCAGTCAGATCAATGATTCATCATCAACGCTGCACAGTGGTTGTGCAGCGCTCGAAACACCAGCTAAGCTGAGCTCCCCCTGACTGGAGACTGTTCATGAGCGATTTGATTCTGCACCATTACCCACAATCACCCTTTGCCGAGAAGGCCCGGCTGATGCTGGGATTCAAGGGGCTTGCCTGGCAGTCGGTGATGATTCCCGCAGCCATGCCGAAACCGGACCTGACAGCCCTGACCGGTGGCTATAGACGCACGCCGGTCATGCAGGTGGGCGCAGATATCTATTGTGATACGGCGTTGATTGCACGTCTGCTGGAGCAGACCAAGAGCGCCCCGGCCCTTTTCCCCGAGGGTCGCGAAGCCGCAGCCAGCGCGTTGGCGCAGTTCGCCGATCAGGTCCTGTTCCAGCACGCCGTTGCCATCAACTTCCAACCCCATGGCCTGGCCGCTCGCTTTGCTGGCGCCCCCGAAGCCATGGTCAAGGGCTTCATGGCTGACCGGCAGAAACTGTTCCAGGGTGGCAGTGCGAGTCGGCTGGAAGCACCGGTGGCGCTGTCGCAATGGCCAACGCTGTTGAGCCGGCTGGAGACCCAGTTGCAGCGCGACGGCGAGTACCTGCTGGGCAGCCAAGCCTGCATTGCGGACTTTGCCTATTATCATCCGCTGTGGTTCGTGGCTGGCAACAAGGCGGTAGCGGGTATGCTTGATGGTTACCCGGCGGTGGCCGAGTGGATGGCACGTATTGCGGATTTCGGCCACGGCTCGCATACCGATCTGGACGCCGCCGACGCCGTGCAACTGGCCCGTGAAGCAACGCCGCGGACCTACAGCGCAAGTGATTTTGTCAGTCCCGATGGCCTCAAGATCGGCCAGGCGGTGCACGTCAGCGCAGTCGATTATGGTACCGACCCGGTCGCTGGGGAGCTGGTCTACGAAGATGCGGAAGAACTCGTGATAGCGCGCACAGATGACCGGGCCGGCCAGGTCCAGGTGCATTTTCCGCGCTTCGGATTCCGCATTCAGGCGCAGTAGAGCAAGCGTTGAGCTTCTGCCTGGTTAACCAGGCAGAGGCAGAATGATGTGCGTACCGGACCTGGGCATCACTGGCCAGTCGCCCGGAGGACTGCGAGCTGGCTGACTGGTCGGTCAGTGGTCCACATGTAGCGCCTCCGCGCGGCATTAGCCGATCGGTTAACAAACCAGTCAGCAGGCCGAACAGGCGAAATGGTTCCAAACACGTACAGACTTTTTCTTTCCCTGCTCCCAGCAGTAGCAATCATGTTGCTCGGCTTTTCCTGGCTGGCGCTGGCAGAACCGGATAATTCCTCTGCTGATGCGCCGGTGGCACCGGCACTTTTGGTGGCGGGTCCTGCGGACGGGCAGAGCTATTGCGCCGAACCGGCATATCAGTTTTCTATTGCGTTGAGCGCGGCGGTGTCAGCGCATGGCGTGGATGAAGAGCTGCGCGCCCGTTTTTTGTCGCACCTGGAGACGTGCCGGGCAGTCTATCGCTACCATCTGCAGCGTCTGGCCAGCGAATTTGATGATCTTCCCCCCGGTGCTTATTGTCATTCCGTACGTCGGGAGTTTATCGAGGCGGAGGAGCTGTTTGATATTGCCGCTATACGGGGCATGCAGCTGCCCTTGGACAGCGACGAGGCGCGCAGGGCGGCAGCAGATTTTTTCCGGCATGCCAGCCCGGCGTTGGTACGTGCGGTGAACGGCCTGTTTTTGCTGCGTCATGGTATCTGCGTGGAAGAGCGCATCGCCCCGTTTGACCATCCTCCTTTCCAGAGCAGGATAAATCGGACATATCCCCACATCGAATAGGCTGTTGCCAGCTCTGCGGTTTCTCAACGCGCGTGCGATGATACCTGGATACCGCGGCTTTGTTCGTGACTGATAGCTGCGTCTTTATTGCGGTAATGGAGGGAATGTGGACGATATTATCCAGGTGACAGGTCTGACCAAGACATACGCATCGGGTTTTCAGGCGCTCGATAGCGTCGACCTGAATATACGGCGGGGCGAGATCTTCGCTCTGCTCGGGCCCAACGGTGCGGGCAAGACCACACTCATCAGCATCATTTGCGGGATCGTCAATGCCACTAGCGGACAGGTGCTGGTGGACGGTCACGACATCATTCGTGATTACCGCGCTGCGCGCAAGACCATAGGTCTGGTGCCGCAGGAGCTGACCAATAACATGTTCGATACCGTATGGGCCACTCTGAAACTCAGTCGTGGCCTGTTTGGCAAGCCAGCCGACCCCGATCATCTGGAAAAGGTACTGCGCGACCTGTCCCTTTGGGACAAGCGCGATGAGAAGATCATGAGTCTGTCTGGCGGGATGAAGCGGCGCGTGCTGATAGCCAAGGCGCTTTCACACGAGCCCGACGTTCTGTTTCTCGACGAACCTACCGCGGGTGTCGACGTGGAGCTGCGCCGCGACATGTGGGAAATGGTCCGTAAGCTTCGGGCCAGCGGTGTCACCATCATCCTGACCACCCATTACATCGAAGAGGCCGAAGAGATGGCAGATCGAATCGGCGTGATCAACGGCGGGCGATTGATCCTGGTCGAAGAGAAAGCAGCGCTGATGCGCAAACTCGGTACCAAACAACTCAGCATTCACCTGCAGCAGCCTTTGGAACTGATACCCGAAGCGGTGGCGGACTATCAGCTCGCGCTGGAGCAGGATGGGCATGTTCTGGTGTATACCTTCGACGCGCTTAATGAGCAGACCGGCATTGCCGAACTCTTGCGGTCGCTGGCTCGCGAGGGGGTCGAGTTCAA
The DNA here is from genome assembly GCF_041579695.1 of Halopseudomonas sp. GTDB lineage: Bacteria > Pseudomonadota > Gammaproteobacteria > Pseudomonadales > Pseudomonadaceae > Halopseudomonas. The sequence goes on along the minus strand of NZ_JBFGFI010000006.1, from coordinate 35,878 downwards.
GGATCTGCATTCGAGTCAGAGTTCGCTCGAGGATATCTTCGTCGGGCTGGTCAACAACCCACCGGTAGAGCCTTTAGCCGCGTCGACGACGGCCCGGGAGGCATTATGAATCTGTATGGCATCAAGGCGATCTATCAGTTCGAGATGAACCGCATGCGCCGCACTCTGTTGCAGAGTCTGGTTTCGCCGGTAATCTCGACCTCGCTGTACTTCGTGGTGTTTGGCGCGGCGATTGGCTCGCGCATGGCCGAGATTGACGGCGTCGGATATGGCGCGTTCATCATTCCCGGTCTGATCATGCTGATGCTGCTCAATGAGAGTATCTCCAATGCCTCATTCGGCATTTATATGCCCAAGTTTACCGGCACGATCTACGAGGTGCTTTCGGCACCGGTCTCGCCCACCGAGATCGTTATCGGCTACGTGGGCGCGGCAGCCACCAAGTCGGTTATTCTCGGGCTGCTTATTCTGGCGACCGCGAAAATCTTCGTCCCCTACGAGATACAGCACCCGGTCTGGATGTTCGGCTTTCTGGTGCTTACCGCGGTCACCTTCAGCCTGTTCGGCTTCATCATCGGCATCTGGGCCGACGGCTTTGAAAAGTTGCAGATCATTCCGCTGATGATAGTCACGCCGCTGGCCTTCCTTGGCGGCAGTTTTTACTCGATCAGCATGCTGCCGCCGCTCTGGCAGAACGTGACGCTGTTCAATCCCGTGGTTTATCTGATCAGCGGCTTCCGCTGGAGTTTCTATGGCGTTGCCGATGTGCATATTGCCGTCAGCCTGGCAATGACCAGCCTGTTTCTCCTCGTCTGCATCGGCCTTGTCTGGTGGATATTCAAGACGGGTTATCGCCTCAAGCCGTGAGCCCGGCTAAACCCTGAACCCCCGGGGCCCGTGTCTGTCCAACGAAAAACGCGCACATTACGCGATTTGTTTCTCGATAACCTGTACAGACATGGGAGGCAGCATGCATTTCACCGACCGTATCCATGCCGGCAGTGAACTGGCTGCGGCGCTGGCCGATTACTCAGTCAGGGAAGAAGCGCTGAATGGCAAGATCATCGTTCTCGCGTTGCCGCGCGGCGGCGTACCCGTCGCTGCTGAAATAGCCGACAAACTGGCGTTGCCAATGGATGTCCTGCTGGTGCGCAAACTGGGTGTGCCCGGGCATGAGGAGTATGCGATGGGCGCCATCGCGGCTGGCGGACTGATTTATATCAATCAGGACGTCGTCGATATGCTGCGCGTCAGTCAGGCGCAGATCGACAAGGTGATCGAGCGCGAGGAGGCCGAGTTGGGGCGGCGCAACGAGCTTTATCGCTCCGGCCGGCCGGCGCTGGAGCTTGAGGGCAAGACTGTAATCCTGGTCGACGATGGCCTGGCGACAGGCGCAACGATGCAGGTAGCCGTCTCTGCGCTGCGTAGCGCTGGCGTCGCTCGCGTAGTAGCCGCTGTGCCTGTTGGCGCCCCTGACAGTTGCAACAGATTGCGTGCTCAGGTGGACGAGCTGGTATGTCTGCATCAACCCGAGGGTTTTGGTGGCGTAGGTCGCTGGTATCGGAACTTCGACCAGGTATCGGATTCCGAAGTCATAGATCTTTTGAGCCAGCACCGTGGAGGCCGTCATGAACAACACTCCGAATCGTATCACTGATGCCATAGAACGACAGGCAGTCGCGCTGACCGGAGCAGGCACCGATTTCGATGCGATCATCGAAGCGGCCCGTGGAAAGTCGGTTGTGCTGATCGGCGAAGCATCGCACGGAACCAGAGAGTTTTATGGATCACGTGCAGAAATTACCAGGCGGCTGATAACCGAGTTGAGTTTCGCGGCTGTGGCTGTCGAGGGCGACTGGCCGGATGTCTACGCGATCAATCGATATGTCTGGAATGCCAATACGGAGCGAACGGCCGAGGAGACGCTGCAGGTATTCAAGCGGTTTCCAACGTGGATGTGGGCCAATACCGAGGTGCTGGACTTCATGCGCTGGCTAGCGGTACATAACCGGGACGTCGTGGCCAGTGGTGCCGCCGAACGGCCGGTGGGATTCTACGGCCTGGATCTTTACAGCATGGGGCGCTCGGCCGAGGCGGTGATCGAGTATCTGGAAAAGCATGACCCTGACGCGGCCGACCTGGCCCGGGAGCGGTATGCCTGTCTGGACAAGTTTGCCGATGAGCCCCACCTCTATGGCCAGGCGGTGGATTACGGTCTGAGCCAGTCATGCGAGCAAGCTATTACCGCGCAGCTGATGGACATGCTCGCCAAGGGTGACCAGACGCCGGATAAAGACGGCGTGATGAAGGACGAAGACGCTTTCGGTGCCGCACAGAACGCCAAGCTGGTGCGCGACGCCGAAGAATACTATCGCACCATGTTCCGTGGCCGACCCAGTTCCTGGAATCTGCGCGATCGTCACATGTTCGAAACGCTCGAGGCCTTGCGGGCTTATCTTGCCAGGCAGCTTGGACGACCCGCGGGCGTCGTGGTCTGGGCGCACAACTCGCATATTGGCAATGCTGCGGCGACGGACATGAGCCGGCGAGGCGAATTCAATATTGGCCAGCTGGCCAGGGAAAGATATGCGCAGGACGCATTGCTGGTTGGCTTCTCCACGGCGGTTGGCGAAGTGACCGCGGCCTCGGATTGGGATGCCCCCGCTGAGCGCAAACGGGTCCGGCCGCCGCTGGAAGGCAGCTATGAAAAGCTTTTCCATGACGTCAGTCACGCCGATTTCCTGCTCGATCTGCGCGGCCGCAACCAGATAACCGAGCTGCTGATGGAGCCGCGCATCCAGCGCGCGATCGGGGTTATCTACCGGCCCGAAACCGAGCGCCAGAGCCATTACTTCTACAGCAGCCTGCCCAAGCAGTATGACTTTATCATCCATTACGATGAAACCAGCGCCCTGGAACCCCTTGATGTGGCTGCGGAGATACCCGCAGGCGAGACTGACGATACCTATCCCAGCGGGTTCTAGTTATTTCCCCGGCTGCTGAGCGGTCTGCCTGGCCAGCTCCCTGGCCTGGGCATACGGGTGCTCCTGGAGCGCAGCAAAGCCCGGTATCTGCCGGGCTTTTATTCGGGTGAACAACGGCGTGGTGACGCCACAGAGAAAGCGGGTCAGGCACTCGTTACCCGGGCTGAATCCGGTGAGCGCCTGGTGTCGCTCGATAAAAGGTGTGGCCGCGGCGAATACCTGACGCGCCTCCGGCAAGGGTAGCCGGGGTGGCTCCGGCAGGGGCTGATGGTCGCCGTCGCAAACCGAGCAATGTCCGCAATGTGTTGGGGCGTTGTCATCACCGAAATGCAGGGCCAGCCGATGGCTCAGGCACTGGTTGGCGGCAAAAAGCGCGAGCATCGCATGAATTCGGCGTATCTCGTTCTGCTCCTGCGCCTGGAAATAGGCGTGTAACCCTTCAGCCAGCGCCTGCGCGTCGAAATTGCGATCGAGCAATGCATACACTTCCGTCATCTGCTTGCTTTCCATCTCGATCCAGCCCTGCTCCTGGAAGTAGTCCAGGGCCTTGATCACACGGCCGCGCTCGGCGCTGTGCTGATGCCACAGCGCATCAAAATCGACTGTGCACCAGGTGCGTGCGATTTTTGAGGTGCTGACAATCGCCTTGACGAACTGTTGGCGCTCCCCCTGAAAGCGCTCAACCAGTTGCTCCGGTGTGAGCAGATACTTGAAACGGTATTCGGCAAAATAGGCATAACGTGGAGCGATGATCCCGCGCAGCTCGAGCTGTACCAGCAATGTCTTGAGCGGCAGTTGACGGATATTGCTCTCTGAGGACAAGGCATTGAGCATGATCTCCCACTGATCCGGGCCGCCCGGCCCGGAGCCCGGGATCGCCAGCAAGTCATCCAGTACCGCACGGATACCGTTCAGTTCGGGCGTATCGCCATAGACAAAGTTTTCCAGCACATTCAGGTTGTCCCGGTTGGCCAGAATCAAGCAGTGTGACGGCTGGCCATCGCGACCGGCACGGCCGATTTCCTGGCTGTAATTCTCGATCGATTTAGGCAAATCGTAGTGCACCACATTACGGATATCGCTTTTGTCGATACCCATGCCAAAGGCAATCGTGGCGACGATGCAGTTGATCTGCCCGATCATGAACTGCTGCTGGATCGCTTCCCGCCGCTCGTGGGCCAGTCCGGCATGGTAGGCGCTGGCGATAATGCCCTGATCGCTCAGGCGGCTTGCCACCTCCTCGGCGGTCTTCTGCTGGGTCACATAGACGATGGAAGCTTCGCCTGGCCGCGCGCCAAGCCACTGTGCCAGCCGGCCAGGCTTATCACCGGAGGCAACCGGTTCGACGCCCAGATGCAGATTGGGGCGGTAGAAACCGGTTCTCACCACATCACTTGCGGCAATGGCGAAACGGGCCTGCATATCGGCAATCACCGGGGGCGTGGCGGTGGCTGTCAGCAGCAGCGCCTGCGGTATGTTCAGCTCCTTCTGGTAGGCCGGCAGCTTCAGATAGTCGGGACGAAAGTTATGCCCCCATTCTGAAATGCAGTGTGCTTCGTCGATCACCAGCAATGAGATCGGTACCTGCTGGATGAAATTGCGGAAACGTTCGTTCTTCAGCCGCTCGACGGAAATCATCAGGATTTTCAATTCGCCGTTGCGCGCCTGTGCCATGACCCGGTTGGCCTCATCGCGCCCCTGGGCTGAATCGATACTGCCGGCGGCGATACCGTGGCGCTCGAGAAACGCCAACTGGTCCTGCATCAGTGCCAGCAATGGAGAGACAACCAGGGTCAGGTGCGGCAGATGCATTGCCGCGAGCTGGTAACACAGGGATTTACCCGAGCCAGTGGGGAAGATGGCGGCGGTGGAACGGCCGGCCAGTACCGAGGCGATGGCCGGCTCCTGGCCGGGGCGAAACTGGTCGAAGCCGAAGGTGTCCAGCAGGGTTTGTCTGATCATGCGCCCATGGTGCTCAATTTATGCCGTGCTGTCTGCGACTTGCTGCACAATCGATCAAACCCGCTGCTCTGTCAGCGGCCTTTCTTGTTGCGCAGCTGCTGCACCAGCCCCTTGGGTGGATGCTTGATTACCAGGGAGTCCTGCCCTTCGTCGTACTCCACCTGCTCGCCGAGCAGATGCGCTTCGAAGCTGATCGACAGGCCATTGGCCTTGCCATAAAAGCGCATGAAGTTGCTCAGGGTGCGCTTGTCTGCCGGTATCTCTGGCGAGAGGCCGTAGTCCTTGTTGCGGATATAGTCATAGAACGCGCGTGGCTGTTCTTCGTCGATTACCCCGGAGAGCTCTTCCAGCGCCACCTGCTCGCCCTGGCGGGCCTGGCTGTTGACGTAGCCGCTCATGGCCTTGGTTTTATCGCGCAGGGTATCGGGCTGGAAATCCGCCTCGCCGACATAGTCGCTGAAGGCCTGGAGCAGGGTGGTGGTCTCTTCCTCGGGGTTGGCGCCTTCGATGCAACCGATAAAATCGCGGAAGTAGTCCGAGACCCGCTTGCCACTGCGACCCCTGATGAAGGAAATATACTTGGTCGACTGGGCGTTCTGCTTCCACTCGGTCAGGTTGATCCGCGCGGCCATGTTCAGGCTCGACAGATCCAGATGGCGCGCCTGGGCAACCTCCAGGTTATCGGTGACGGTGACGCCTTCGGTGTGGTGCAACAGCGCAATGATCAGGAATGCAGTCATGCCCTGCCGGTAGCGGATGTACAGCACATGGCCGCCGAGCGCCAGGTTGGAGCCTTCCATCAACGTCTTCAGCTGCTCGGTCGCCTGACGCGAAAAGCCGATGAAGTCCTGCTCGCCGTCGACCAATTGCTGCAGCCAGCCGCTGAACGGGTAGGCACCGCTTTCTGGCTGGAAGTACCCCCAGGCCTTGTTCGGCTTGCTGTTGTAGGCCTCGATCAGGCCGGCCAGCAGTTGCTCCAGCGCCTCGGAGTTGGCCAGCTCGCTGTCGCGCAGGCTCAGGCTGGCGGGCTGGCCGTCAGGCTTCTTGTGGATCTGATGAACGATGCTGTTATCGATGGGCATGGTATCTCTTCTGTTGCGAAGGTCGGCCGGGCCGGTTTCAAATCCGGTCCGCTTCGAGCCTAGAGGCTGGCTATATGGCTGCGTTGTTCGCTGAGTTGGCAAAGCGCCTTCTCGGCGTCGGCGAGCTTGCCGCGCTCCTTGTCGATGACCGCTGGCGGCGCCTTGTCGACGAAGCCGGCGTTGCTCAGCTTGCCGCCGATGCGCTTGATCTCTCCCTCAAGACGCTGGATTTCCTTGTCCAGCCGGGCCAGTTCGGCGGTCTTGTCGATCAGGCCGGCCATGGGTACCAACACTTCCAGCTCGCCGACCAGCGCGGTGGCAGACAGTGGCGCTTCATCGCCCGCTGCAAGCACGGTGACCGATGACAGTTTGGCCAGCTTTTTCAGGAAGGCTTCGTTTTCCTGCAGGCGGCGGCGGTCTTCGTCGCCGGCATTGCGCAGCAGCAGCTCAAGCTCCTTGCCGGGGGCTACATTCATCTCGCCGCGGATGTTGCGCACACCCAGGATCAGGCCCTTGAGCCATTCGATGTCCTGCTCGGCGGTTTCGTCCAGTCGGCTGTCGTCGGCCTTCGGCCAGGGCTGCAGCATGATGGTTGCGCCTTTCTCTCCACCTTGAATGCATCCAGCCATTGGCGCAATCCGTTGCCAGATCTCTTCGGTAATGTAGGGCATGAACGGATGGGCCAGACGCAGCGCGGCTTCCAGTACGCGCACCAGGGTGCGGCGGGTGCCGCGCTGGCGTTCGGTCGGCGCATTCTCATCCCAGAGTACCGGCTTGGACAGTTCCAGATACCAGTCGCAGTACTGGTTCCAGATGAACTCGTAGAGTGCCTGCGCGGCCAGGTCAAAACGGAACTGGTCGAGCTGGCGAGTGACCTCACTCTCGGTGCGCTGCAGCGCGGAGATGATCCAGCGGTCGGCCAGGGTCAGGTCCACGGGACTGCCATCGACGCCTGTGTCCTTGTCTTCGCACTGCATCATCACATAGCGTGCGGCGTTCCAGATCTTGTTGCAGAAGTTGCGATAGCCTTCCACCCGGCCCATGTCGAATTTGATGTCGCGACCGGTGGAGGCCAGCGAGCAGTTGGTGAAGCGCAAGGCATCGGTGCCGTAGGCGGCGATGCCGTCGGGAAATTCGTCGCGGGTCTGTTTTTCGATCTTCGCGGCCATCTTCGGCTGCATCATGCCACTGGTACGTTTGGCAACCAGGGACTCCAGGTCAATACCGTCGATGATGTCCAGCGGGTCGAGGACATTGCCCTTGGATTTGGACATCTTCTGGCCCTGGCCGTCACGGACCAGACCGTGCACATAGACGGTCTTGAACGGTACCTGCGCGCTGCCATCGTCGTTCTTCATCAGATGCATGGTCAGCATGATCATGCGGGCGACCCAGAAGAAGATGATGTCGAAGCCGGTCACCAGCACGTCTGTCGGATGAAAGGTTTTCAGCGCCTGGGTCTGTTCTGGCCATCCGAGCGTCGAGAAGGTCCAGAGTCCGGAGCTGAACCAGGTATCGAGCACGTCTTCATCCTGGCGCAATGTGGCGTCGCCGAGATTGTGCTTGGCGCGCACTTCTGCTTCATCGCGGCCAACATAGACATTGCCTGCCTCGTCGTACCAGGCCGGGATGCGGTGGCCCCACCACAGCTGACGTGAGATGCACCAGTCCTGGATATCGCGCATCCAGCTGAAATACATGTTCTCGTACTGCTTGGGCACGAACTGGATGCGGCCGTCTTCGACTGCGGCAATGGCTGGCTCGGCCAGCGGCTTGGTTGATACATACCACTGGTCGGTCAGCCAGGGTTCGATCACCACGCCTGAGCGGTCGCCCTTGGGCACCTTGAGCGCGTGTGGCTCGATCTTTTCCAGCAGGCCGGCGGACTCGAAGTCGGCGACGATGCGCTTGCGCGCCTCAAAGCGGTCCAGGCCGGCATAAGCAGCGGGCAGACTGGCGTCCACCTCATTGTTCACACTGCCATCGATATTGAAGACCTGGGCGCGGGCGAGGATCACCGCGTTCTGGTCGAGTATATTGATCAACGGCATCGCGTGGCGCTTGCCGACTTCATAGTCGTTGAAGTCGTGGGCCGGGGTGATCTTCACGCAACCCGTGCCGAATTCGGGATCGCAGTAGTCATCGGCGACAATCGGGATGCGCCGACCGACCAGGGGCAGTTCGATGAACTTGCCGATCAGCGCCTGATAGCGCTCGTCCTCTGGATTCACCGCCACCGCGGTATCGCCGAGCATGGTCTCCGGCCGCGTGGTCGCAACGATCAGGTAATTCTTGCCGTCTGCGGTGGTGGCGCCATCGGCCAGCGGATAACGCAGATTCCATAGTGAGCCGGTTTCGTCATGATTCTCGACTTCCAGATCGGAGATTGCGGTATGCAGCGCCGGATCCCAGTTCACCAGGCGTTTGCCGCGATAGATCAGGCCATCTTCGTGCAACCGTACAAAGGCCTCCTTGACCGCTTCGCACATGCTCGGGTCCATGGTGAAGCGCTCGCGGCTCCAGTCCACCGAGCTGCCCAGGCGGCGGATCTGCCGAGTAATATTACCGCCTGACTCTTCTTTCCATTCCCAGACCTTGTCCAGGAATTGTTCGCGACCCAGATCATGCCGGGACTGACCCTGCGCGGCGAGCTGACGCTCGACCACCATTTGGGTGGCGATGCCAGCATGGTCGGTACCCGGTTGCCAAAGGGTATTGCGACCCTGCATGCGGCGGAAACGGATCAATGCATCCATGATCGAGTTGTTGAAACCGTGCCCCATGTGCAGGCTGCCGGTCACGTTCGGCGGCGGCAGCGCTATGGTGTAGGACTCGCCCGAGCCCTGGGGCGCGAAGTAGTTGTTCTGCTCCCAGGTCTGGTACCAGGAAGATTCGATGGCGTGGGGCTGGTAGGTCTTGTCCATGGGTATGCTGGGTATCCGATTGGTCAGTCGGCGACGGGTCATGCCGGTTGCTGCGGGGCAGGCCAGGATCATCGCGCAAAAGCGGCCATTATAGCGGGCAGGTGGCATTGAGTCCCAGCCCGACGGCGCTTATTTAAGTTGTTCGCGCACCATCTGTTGCAGCTTGTCCTGCAGCCGGTCGCGCAGTTCGGCCTCGATGGTCGGCATCAGGTCGTCGATCACTTCCTGCAGGATCAGCTGCGCTTCGGCCTGCAGGCGCGCCTCCATGCGGACTTCCCGGGCACCAGTATGGGCGCCGTCGCGGCGGGTAGTCTGCCGCATCGTAGAGTGGTTTGACGGAGGCGGAACGTGCCCGGCCATCAAACGGTCAAGCTGCACGCGTTCTTCGGCCAGTCGGGCCAGTTGGTCATAGGGCAGGAACGGGTTGGGTTTGGGTGCGGCGGGCCGGGCGGGCAGGGACGGTGCTGGTTCGGCAGTGGAGGAAGACTGCAGCGCTGGTGGCTGGTCCCCCCGGGGTTCGATCGGAATCAGCGGCTTGCTCAGATCCAGTCCCGGCGCATCGGAAATGATGTCCTGCAACAGCGGGATATCCAGCTGCGCATCTGCGTTCGCCGTATCCGCATCGGTCGATTCATGGCCGGTGGCGTCAGATGCAGTGCTTTCTGCCGTTTCGGAGGGCTCGTCCAACAGGGTCCGGATGGATTCCAGGTCCTTGAGCAGACGTGATGGTTCCGAGGGGTCGCGCTGCGCCATGATTCATCCCGCTGTCCGTATCTGATGAGTCTGCAGAGGATAGCCCCGTTCGCGGTAAAAGCGAAATCGCTCGCGCGCGGGCAGGCGTACCGGGTCATGTTCGATTACGATCTCGGCCATCCGGGTAAAGCGGCTGAAGGAATCGGCAGTGCTGTCCGCCAGGTTTATCAGCAGATCGTGGTGCTCTGCGGGGGGTTCGCCGCTGCCACAGACAACCGCTTCGCCAGCATCTTCCTTGGCCAGGCTATGCGGTATGAAAGCGTCGGCCCGAAAACCCCAGAGCAGGCTATCCAGCGTCTCCGCCTGCCCTTCATCAGCGCAGTTGAGGTAGACCCGATGGCCCTTGCTCCAGGCCTTGTGAGCAAGCCTGCAGGCGTAGTCCAGCCGGAGATCCGGGCTGGCGCTGGTTAGCAGATAAAAATCGATACGAGTCATAAAAACCCCGAGCGGCAAGCCTCAGGCCTGCCGCTGTTTTCTTCAGCCGACCTGATTCAGCAGGTACTGCATCAAGAGCGGTACCGGGCGCCCGGTTGCGCCCTTGTCCTTGCCGCCGCTGGTCCAGGCCGTGCCAGCGATGTCCAGGTGCGCCCAGGGATAAGCCTTGGCATAACGCGAGAGGAAGCAGCCGGCGGTGATGCTGCCCGCCTTGGGACCACCTATGTTGCCCATATCGGCAAAGGGGCTGTCCAGTTGCTCCTGGTATTCCTCGAACAGCGGAAGCTCCCAGGCGCGATCGTCCGCCTGTTTGCCGGCATCCAGCAGCTGCTGTACCAGGGCATCGTTGTTACCCATTACCGCCGAGGTATTGCTGCCCAGCGCGACGATACAGGCGCCCGTAAGTGTGGCGATATCCACGACGCTGGCAGGCTTGAACTTTTCGGCATAAGTCAGCGCGTCACAGAGCACCAGTCGGCCTTCGGCGTCGGTATTGAGAATCTCGATGGTCTGGCCTGACATGCTGGTGACAATGTCGCCAGGTTTGGTGGCTGTCCCGCTCGGCATGTTCTCGGCCGAGGCGACCAGACATACCAGGTTGATCGGCAATTGCAGTTCGACCACTGCCTTGATAACGCCAAATACCGTGGCTGCACCGCACATGTCATATTTCATTTCGTCCATGTTGGGCGAAGGCTTGATGCTGATGCCGCCAGTATCAAAGGTAATGCCCTTGCCCACCAGTACGTGTGGCTTGTCCTTGGCCTTGCCGCCCTTATAGCTCATGCGGATCAGCTTGGCTGGCTCGGCGCTGCCAGCGCTGACGGAAAGCAGGGCGCCCATGCCCAGCGCTTTCATGTCTTTTTCTTCGAGTATCTCGACTTCCAGTTCCTTGTGGGACTTGCCTAGCGCCTTGGCCTGATTGGCCAGGTAGGTGGGGGTACACACGTTGCCGGGCAGATTGCCCAGGGTCCGGGTCAGATCGATGCCGTCGCTGATAGCCTGGGCATGCTCGATAGCCTGCTTGAGGTGTGGCGCGTCGACCTTGTCAGCGGACCATACAAGGCATTTTTTCAGGCGCGGCTTGCTCGCCTTCTGTGTCTTGAACTGATCAAACTGATAGAGGTTTTCACGAATGGTCTCCACCATCAGGCGGGTGCGGGAATACAGATCGCGACCTGTTACTGGCAGTTCAGCCAGGGTCAGCAGGGCGTCGGTCGCGCCACCGTCTTTCAGGGTGGCGATAACCTTCTGTACCAGCTTGCGGAACTGCCGATCGCTGAGTTCGGCGTCCTTGCCGCGGCCGATCAGCAACACACGCTGCGCAGTCACGCCGGGCAAGCCGAAGAGCATCAGCGTCTGGCCACTCTTGCCAGTGATGTCGCCATGCTTGATTGCAGCACTGATCTGGCCGCTGGTGGCGCGGTCGAGTTCGGCGGCAGGACCCTCAAGCGAGGCCGCCTCGCTGATGGCAACGACCAGACAGCCGCTCTTGATGGTTTCCAGTGTGCCGTGCTTGACGTTGAAGTCCATTGGTACTCCCCAAGACAAATGATGTTGATTGACTGATAATACAGCCCGCGAGCCGGATGGCCATGCGCCGAAACCGGAGCTGCGCTTGCAACCAGACTCGATATCCCCTCATTCTGGCTCATTCAAGTGCCTGGGGCCAAGGAAGTTATTGTGATTGTGTTTCGTTATCTCAGCCGTGAAGTGTTGGTGACTCTGACTGCCGTCAGCGGGGTATTGCTGCTCATCATCATGAGCGGGCGCTTCATCAAGTATCTGGCGCAGGCGGCTGCCGGCCAGCTCGATCCCGGCGTGCTGTTCATGATCATGGGCTATCGTCTGCCCGGTTTCATGGTGCTGATCCTGCCTCTGGGCATGTTTCTCGGGATCCTGCTGGCCTACGGGCGTATGTACCTGGACAGCGAGATGACGGTCCTTTCAGCCAATGGTTTCAGCGATCGACGGGTGCTCTGGTATACCCAGGGCTCGGCGCTTGTGGTGGCCGTGATTGTGGCGACCCTGAGTCTGTGGGTGGCGCCGGCGGGGGTGCTCAAGACCCAGCAGCTGTTCAACGAACAGGCCGCGATGACAGAGTTCGATACGCTTTCGGCCGGGCGTTTCCAGTCGCTGGGCAGTGGCCAGCGGGTGACCTATGCCGGTGGGCTGTCGGAGGATCGCACGCAGTTGCAGGATCTGTTCATTACCGAGCGCGCCGGAGGTGGCGGCGATACCGTCGATTCCGGTGTCGGCGTGCTCGTGGCCGAGACCGGGCGTCAGCAGATGAATGCTGATGGCAGCCGTTATCTGGTGCTGTATGACGGCTACCGGTACGACGGTACGCCAGGATCCGCGGATTTCCGGGTGATCAGTTACGATACCTACGGTGTGCTGCTGCCCAAGCCCGAGATCGCCACCGAGGTGACCGACCACGAGGCCATTCCGACACTGGCACTGTTCGGTCAGGCCGACATTGATCTGCAGGCCGAGCTGCAATGGCGCCTGGCGCTACCGCTGCTGGTGTTCGTGGTTGCCTTCTTTGCAGTACCGCTGTCGAGGGTCAATCCGCGGCAGGGGCGGTTTCTCAAACTGCTCCCGGCGGTCATGCTGTATATGGCCTATCTGGCCTTGCTGATCAGCGCCCGCGGCTGGATGGAGTCCGGCAAGCTGCCGGCGGCACTGGGTTTATGGTGGGTGCATCTGCTGTTTCTGGCTATCGGCATGGTGCTCAATCGTCATGCGCTTGCGCGCGCACCCACTCCACGGGAGATGAGCCATGCGCATTCTTGATCGGCATATCGGCTCCAGCGTCCTGTTCAGTATTCTGGTTGTGGCGCTGATCGTGCTCGGCCTCGACCTGCTGTTTGCCTTCATCGGCGAGCTGGACGATGTTGAAGGCAGCTACGGCGCACTGGATGCGCTGGTCTACACACTTTTCACGCTGCCACGACGACTTTACGAGATGCTGCCGCTGGCTGCCCTGATCGGTTGTCTGATCGGTCTGGGTACACTTGCGAGCAATTCCGAACTGACCATCATGCGCGCGGCGGGCGTCTCTATTCCCCGTATCGTCGCGGCGGTATTCAAGCCATTGCTGGTAGTGCTGCTGGCCGGGGTGCTGCTGGGTGAATACGCTGCGCCCTACAGCGAGAACATCGCCGAGAGCCGGCGGGCGATCGCCCAGGGTACCGAGCAGGCGTTCAAGTCACGTGGGTTCTGGCATCGTGAGGGTAATGACTTCCTGCATATCAATGCGCTGCAGCCTGATGGCGCGCTGCGCGGCGTTACCCGTTATCGTTTTGACGACGAACGCCAGTTGCTCGAAGCCAGCTTCGCCAGTCGCGCGGTGGTCGGGGATGACAGCTGGTTGATGAGTGATGTGCAGACCACGCGCTTCCCCGAGCCGGATCGCAGCGAAGTGGAATCCAGTGCGCAGCAACGCTGGGATGTGCTGCTATCGCCGGAGCTGCTTAGGGTGATGGTGCTCGATCCCGAGGTACTTTCGCTGTCGGGTATCTGGCACTACCAGGGCTATCTGGCGGAGCAGGGCCTGAGCAACGCCCAGTACCGCCTGGCCTTCTGGAAAAAGCTCCTGCAGCCACTGGCGACGCTGGCGTTGGTGTTCGTCGCGATTTCCTTCGTATTCGGGCCGCTGCGCTCGGTCACTCTTGGCCAGCGCGTGTTCACCGGGGTGCTCGTGGGCTTTAGCTTCCGCATCATTCAGGACCTGCTCGGGCCATCGAGTCTGGTATTCGGTTTCTCGCCCTTGTTCGCGGTGCTGGCGCCGATTCTGGTGCTGTTCGTGCTGGGCGGGTTATTACTGAAACGGGCAGGCTAGAGAGGGCCTGCTCGCCAAGGTTTATTTTTTGAACGTGCCCTTGGGCAGCGTCACCAGCTCCGTTCCCGAGGCCATATCGTGCCAGGTGCGCGACCTTGGCTCCCACAGAGCCCATAGAAATCCCAGCCCCAGGCAGAGCCAGGCGGGTTGTGCGACCAGAAAGCGGATCACTGCCTGCCGACGGGTGATCGCCAGGCCCTCGGGTTGCTGGACCCGGATACGCCAGACCTGCATTCCCAGCGTCTGGCCCTTGAGCGTCCAGAAGCTCAGGTAGAACAGCAGGCTCACGACGAAGATGATTATCGTCAGCAGCCAGTCTCCAATAAAGCCGCCAGCTTCCGCCTGCTCCTGGGCTAACTGCTCGCCTGTGAACAGGATGTGCACGCCCAGATAGGCGAAGGTGACGACCATCCAGGCAGCAATGAGCAGGAACAGGTCATAGCTGGCGACTATCAGTCGCCGGCCTAATGTGGTGGCCGGGAAGTCTCCGGCAGGATCGAGTTGTCGTGTGGCCATTGAGGCTCCGCAGGGTTTGGAACGAACGGCGGCTAGCGCCGGGTCAGCGGGGGTGCGTCGAAGCTTACCGCAGCCAGGCCATGTTCGCGTAGTGCACGGATATTGGCGTGGTCGCTGCCTTTCGGGTTTTCCAGTACGGCCTGATAATGTTCGGCAAAACACTGCAGCGCCTGCGAGTCATCCAGGTCCAGATCCAATGCCATTGCGAGTACCTTGCAGGAGCCCTGATTTTCCCCGGCACTGTTGCGCATAGGGCCGTTGTCGAAGCCGCTGGGTTGATACAGGTAATGTGCGTCGATAAAGTCCAGAGTATCGGCAAAACGATGGTCTGCCGTGCCAAGTGAGTCGATGAATTGTTGCCTGTTCACGGCTTGTCTTCTCCCTGCTGGGTCCTGGCGAAAGCGGCCTGCTGGGCAGGACTGGCTTCTTTCTGATATCTGGCCTTCCACTCGGCATAGGGCATGCCGTAGATGGCTTCGCGCGCCTGATCCATGCTCAGTTTGATATCCATGTCATCGGCCGCGGCCTTGTACCACTTGGACAAACAGTTGCGGCAGAAGCCGGCAAGGGTCATCAGGTCGATGTTCTGCACATCCTTGCGGCTGTTCAGATGGGCTAGCAGGTCGCGAAATGCGGCAGCTTCCAGTTCGATACGCTCTTGCTTGGTCATTGTTGGCTCCGGGTCAGGCGGCTGAGTGGCGCTGGCTGCGATCATACTGGCACCGCCCATCCGCAGCAATAATCCCCGAATCAGACCTGTCTTGCGGCGCTGAGACTCACCGAGACGGACTCGGCAAAGCGCAGGGCGTGGGGTTTGTCGACCTCGACTTCGGCATACTCCACCTCGGGATGGGCCATCACCAGGTCAAGCAGCTCCTGGGTGAGGCGCTCGAGAAGCGCGAAACGATTCTCCTCTACGTGACGTATCACGGCCTTGGTAATGGTGCGGTAGTTGAGAGCCTGGTCGATCTGGTTGACTTCCACGGCCTCCGCAGCAGGATAGAGGATAGTCAGGTTTATCATTACGTCCTGACGATTGAGGATCTCTTCTTCCTTGATGCCGATGAAGGTGCGCAGGCGCAGGTCCTTGACCCGGATGCGCGCCATACCTGGAGTGAGTCTGTGCATGTTCAGCGTCCGATCAGCTGCAGGAATTCCTGCCGGGTATTGAATGACTCTCGAAAGGCTCCCAGCATCACCGAGCTGTGCATCGACGAGTTCTGCTTTTCCACCCCGCGCATCATCATGCACATGTGCTTGGCCTCGATGACAACCGCCACCCCCTTGGCGTTGGTGACCGATTGCAGGGCCTCGGCGATTTCCCGTGTCAGGTTTTCCTGGATCTGCAGACGACGAGCGTACATGTCGACTATCCGCGCGACCTTTGACAGGCCGATCACCTGGCCGGTTGGAATGTAGGCGACGTGGGCCTTGCCGATGAATGGCAGCAGATGGTGTTCGCACAGAGAGTAAAGCTCGATGTCCTTGACGATGACCATTTCGTCATTGGTCGAGTCGAACAGTGCACCGTTTACGATCTCCTCAAGGGATTGATCGTAGCCGCGGCAAAGAAACTGCATGGCCTTGGCGGCTCTCTGCGGAGTGCCCTTGAGCCCGTCGCGGTCTGGATCCTCGCCCAGGTTGGTGATGATGTCTTGGTAATTGCGTGTAAGGTTTTCTAGGCTCATCTGGGCGTTTCTCCGGGGATCATTTCAGGTGCCTGCCGCCATTCAGGGTCAGACTGGTACCGGTCACATAAGGGTTGTCCATCAGGTAGCGGATGGACTGGTAAACAACTTCGGGGCCGGGCTCGATGCCCAGTGCCGATTTCGCCAGCGTCTTGCGGCGGTATTCTGCGTTATCCCCGGTATTGAACATGATCAACGCGGGGGCGATTGAATTGACCTTCACCTGCGGCGCCAGTTGGGCGGCAAACGACAGAGTCAGGTTTTCCAGTCCAGCCTTGCTGGCGCAATAAGCCGCATGTTTCCTGCTTCCGCGTTGGGCTACATGATCGGTCAGATGGATGATGTCGGTTACCCGTTGCGCATCCAGCAGATCCGCGCACCCGCGGTTGATCAGGTAGGGCGCCTGGACATGCACCATGAACATCTGCTGCATCGCATCGGCGCCGTCGCGATCATCCAGCCACAGCGACGCATTGTGCACTATGGCTCTCAGGGTCGGGGCCTGGCGCTGCAGGCGCTGAATAAAGTCCTCGATACCTGCCACTGTGGAAAAATCCGCGAGCATGACCTCGATTCCGCTCAGGGGCTGCTCCTGCCACTCCGGGCGCAAGGTCCTGCAGGTAATGATCACCCGGTAGCCGTCTTCGACCAGACGTCGCGCGCAGTGCAGTCCTACCCGCTGGGCGCCGCCGGTAATCAGTATGGTTTCGCTGACGGTCATAGGGCTCTCTTGTTCAGGGGTAGGATCCGACCGTTCAGACCGGGGGTACAGCGGCAACGGTCCGAACGGCCAAATCCTTTGCCAAACCTATACGAGATATATAATCTGTACAGTATATTAGTATTGCCAGTTGCTTCGTGTACAGCGCGAAGTCGAATTACCGCCTGTCATTGCCTGGAGTTCTCTTGTGAATATCAAACAGCTCGGCGCTGCGTTGGAGAGCGGTGAGGTAGTCGACGTCAATATTATCACGCATAGCGGGCTGAATCGTTACGCTGTGCAGGTGGTGATGGGCGGCGCGGAGCCCCGCACCCTGGTCGACAATCGGCGACAGCCGCGATTCTGGTCGTCACTTGCGCAGGTGCAGGCTTCGCTGCGTCGGCATCGCATTGCGCCGCCTGCGTTGCGTGTGATCGTTGCACAGGATGAGGTGATCGGTCGTTAGTCGTTCGGCTTAGGTGGCCGGCAGCGATCGCTTTCACAGCTGACGCCAGCGTCGGAACCCGGCATCGGGACAATCCGTGCAATGGCCGGGCGTAACCGGCAGAACTGTCTATAGCCCCATTTCCACAATGGCCGCGCCCAGTGCCAGCCAAGCGGTGCGACCACCCAGCCAAGACCCACTGCACGATAGCTCCAGTAGGTTGCGTCGATGCCGGTAACCAGCTGACCGTCGCGAAAGTGCGCATGCAGGCAGTCCAGCATGTCCTGGCGCGAGAGGCCGGGCAACGGATCGGCGGCGGAATTGGCAATATCGATCAGTTCCAGTCGACCCCGGTCATTGCGGCGCTGGAACATGCGGATCTCGCGGAGGCAAAGCGGACATTCGCCATCGTAAAACAATGTCAGCGGCCAGTCGGGGGTGGTGGTGTGCACGGGGATTCTCCGTTCAGGGGAAGTCAGGTGATGTACAGGCTTTTGCTGTTGCGCAAGTTCTGTACAATAGGTTGCAATCTAACGGGCCAGACGCGGTTTCCGCAAACGCTAACGGCTGTGACCTCGACTTCCTCTGTAAACAGATATGACCGATACCACCGATCCGATATATGCAGCTCTTGATCCGGAGCTGGAAGGCGAAGACCTTTACCCCATCCGGGAAGTTTCGCGGCTCACCGGCGTCAATCCGGTCACCCTGCGCGCGTGGGAGCGGCGTTACGGGCTCCTGGTCCCGCATCGTACAGAGAGCGGTCACCGACTGTATTCGATGGCTGACATCGAACGGGTACGCAAGGTCACCGCCTGGATCGATCGCGGCGTTGCGGTGAGCAAGGTGGCTTCGATAATCGACCGTGAGGTTGCCACCAGTCCGGCGCCTGTTGCCGGGCACGACAACCAAGTATCTCAGGCTCCGGTTGATTTCCGGGACTGGCAGGCGCGACTGGTGGAGGCGGTCAACAGTAGCGACCTGGCGCGTCTGGATCGCACCTACGGACAGATTCATTCCACATTTCCGGTAGCCACTGTGCTGCGAGATATCGCCATGCCGGTATGGAAGCTGTTTCGCGACAAGGCTGGTCCGGAAAGTCTCTCCGGTGAGTGGTCCTTTCTCGATGCCTTCCTGCGCGGGAGGCTGTTCCAGCGTATTGGCTACCTGCGGCCGGGCTTGCCTACAGTATTGCTGGCGGCGATGCCCGGCAGTGGGTCGGAATTCGAGATACTTTCTGCAGCTGCCCTGGTCGCCGAGGCTGAGGCCAATATCACCTACGTCCCTACAGTTTCTTCCTATGCTGAGCTGACAGCCATGGCCGAGCGTTCGAGCTGTGATGTGCTGATGCTTTACGGTGATCACGCCCTCGAGGCGCAAGGGTTCAGCAGGGCGTTGCCACGTCTGGAGCAGTCCCTTATCTGCCCGGTAGTCGCAGTAGGGCCGGTTTGCGAAGTGCAGCCTGCCGAGCTCAAGCGCGCGGGGATCACTGTGTTGGGCCTGCCCGGCCCGGATCTGGTGACCAAAGTGCGTAACCTGCTGATCGGCCGACTGGACACGCGATAACCGGTCTGGCTGGAACATCTGGTTACGCGGCAAGCTGTACAAAATTGTTATTGCTGTATAACTTGTGTGCATGCTTCGCGGTAACACGAAGCAGTCTGATCAAAAGCTGCGCACTCCGGTAGCCATCTTCCCCTTTCGGCTACCGGGGCTTTTTGTTCTTCCTTCCTGCACTTTATCCAGCGTCGCCGCCATAAGAAAATGGCACATTAATATCACCTTTCGTCCGGCGTCTCGTCGCTACTGGTGTTGTTCGTGCTAATATTTGCTGGTCCCTGTCAACAGAACACCGTTCCGGAACGCCTGCCTGTTTTCTCGCTCCATCATCGAATCGGAAGTAGATGAGCCGCATGAGAAAAAAAATTACTAGCGACCTTCACCAGGTCAGGATT
This sequence comes from Halopseudomonas sp., assembly GCF_041579695.1. GTDB lineage: Bacteria > Pseudomonadota > Gammaproteobacteria > Pseudomonadales > Pseudomonadaceae > Halopseudomonas. Next base: position 16,590 of record NZ_JBFGFI010000006.1, on the reverse strand, counting down.
CATCCGAGCCAACTGCAGATGGGTATGTACGTCTGCATGCTTGATCGTCCGTGGCTGGATACCCCGTTTTTATTTCAGGGTTTCCTGTTGTCCCATGAAGATGATCTTTTCGCGTTGCGCAACCTCTGCGAATACCTGTATATCGATCTCTCGCTTACTCGCGTGGATGTTTCCACACTGGAGCCGCTCAAGGCTATCTCCCGTCCCGGTCCGCAGGCCCACCCGATCTCGGTTGATATCGAGCAGGAGATTGGTCGAGCGGGACGGGCTTATCGCCGTTCCCTTTCAGAGATCAAGGCACTGCTGCAATGTGTTCACGATGATCAGAACATCGACGTCGAGGCGATGATTCTGGCGGTACGTGAATGTCTTGACTCGATTATTCGTAACCCGTCCGCATTATTGTGGTTATCGCGTATCAAGCACGTGGACCAGTACACCGCCGAGCATTGCGTCAATGTGGGCATTCAGGCGATGGCGCTTGGGCGGCATCTTGGCATTGGTATCAAGCACATAGAATTGCTTGGAATCTGCGGCATGCTGCACGACGTCGGCAAGATGGGGCTGGATCAGGATGTTCTCAACAAGGCTGGTCGGCTCACCAGTGAAGAGGTGGCTCACCTGCGATTGCACCCGGTGTTCGGTCGCGACCAGCTCTCAAAGGATCCGAAGGTGCCGCAGGAGGTCATCAAAGTTGCCTACTCCCACCATGAACGGATGGACGGCCGGGGCTACCCGGAAAAGCGCCCGGGGCACAGTCTGGATTTTTATGTGCGGGCGATAACCATCGTTGATGCCTACGATGCAATGACCAGCAAGCGCTGTTACAGCGCGGGCAAGAGTCCGGCCGCTGCCCTGAAGGTTCTCTACAGTAATATTGGCACTCAATTCGATGGGAATCTGGTGATCAAGTTCATCGAATGTATAGGTCTGTATCCGCCAGGCTCCCTGGTGGAAATGTCTAGCGGAGAGGTGGGTGTCGTGTTGTCGGTGGATCCGCGGCACAGGCTCGCGCCCAAGGTGAGTCTTCTGCTTGATGGTCAGAAGCGATCGATGCAGCAGGTGATAGTTGATCTCAGGTTTGAACCGCCTGCTTCCGCTGGCGGCATGACGGTTGCCAGCGTGCTGCCAGACGGATCACATGGCATTGAGCTGGAAACCTTCTCATTGGCCAACATCAACATGGTCCAATAGCGCGCTTCACTCTAGTCGGCCCGATTTGCCAGCTGCTTGCGCAGCTCCAACAGTTCTCTTTCCAGTTCCTCGACACGCTGTTGTGCCTGCACCTGTTCGGTGACGTCCTTCTGTATGCCGATGAAGTAGGTGAGCTGGTCTGCTTCGTTGTAGACGGGGGTAATGGACAGCTCGTTCCAGAACATGCTGCCGTCCTTGCGGTAATTACGCAGGATGTGACGGCAGGGTTCACCGCTTTTTACCGCATCGCGTATTGCGCGAAGGCCCGGCTGGTCACGGTCTTCCTTCTGCAGGAAACGGCAGTCCTGATAGAGAATCTCATCGTTACTGTAACCCGTGAGACGCTCGAAAGCCTTGTTGACGTAAATCAGGATATTGTCGTCACCTTCCTGCTCGGCAACCACGATTCCGTCATTGGAGGCGTCAACCACAAGCTGCAGTAGTTTGGCATTGATCATTGCAACAGCATTCCCCGTATGTGTGTTCACATTCTATAGCAACATCCAGCCCTGTCCACCGCGCCGACGGGTAAAGAGTGCGGCATAATGGGTGTCTTTACCCGGCAATCGTGGAGGTAATGATGCATCTGGCTGTTCTGAGTGGTTCGGTTTATGGCACCGCCGATCTGGTCGCGGACGAGGCTGTCGAGCGGTGTCGGCAGGCGGGTCTGGAGGTTTCCAGAATCAGGCCGGCAAGCGTCGATGCCTTGCTCGAAGCCGCCCCAGACGCGATTCTGGGCTGCGTTTCGACTACCGGTATGGGAGAGCTTCCGGACGCATTCGTTCCCTTCTTCGTCAGTTTGCAGGAGCGGTTTCCGCTGCTGACCGACAAACCTTTTGCGGTCATTGCCCTGGGCGATGCGGCATACGGCGATACCTTCTGTCAGGGCGGCGAACAGCTTCGCGAGCTTCTGCTGGAATTACAGGCAGTTGAAGCGCTGCCCATGCTGCGCCTGGACGCCAGCGAAACGGTGTCGCCTGAGGTGGAAGCCGAACCCTGGATCGACCGTTTTATTGCGGCGCTGGAGACCCGTACCTAGATATCTGCGGTCATCTCTCCGCGGGCGAGGCGGGCCAGCGCAGCTTCATCCAGAATCACTATCTGGCCGTAATGAATGCGCAGCCAGCCGGCCTGCTCAAGGCGTTTGAGCAGCTTGTTGATGCTCTGACGCGAGCTATTGAGCATCAGCCCCAGCGACTCCTGGGACAGCTGGATGGTCGCCTGGCTGCTGCCCTGGTCCGTTTGCTCGTAGTTGTGCGCGTGCATCAGCAGCCGTTTGGCCAGCCGCGACGACAGTGGCAGCAGCGCGCTGTCCTCCAGCATGGCGAAGGAGAGGCGGATACGTCGGCATAGCAGGCGCATGAAATGCGGATACAGCTCGGGGCGGTGGTCGAGCAATTCCTGGAAACCACGACGCGGAATCATCACCAGTTCAGTAGCCCCGGTGGCGTGGGCATCGTGGGTTCGCGGCAAGCCATCGAATAGCGAGATCTCGCCAAACCAGCTGCCCGGACTCAGAACAGTCAATACCGCCTCGCGGCCGTCCAGGCCGGTGCTGCTGACCTTGATGGCACCGCTGACCACGCCGTAGAGTCCGTCTGCCGGGTCATCCTTGGCATGCAGCAACTGCCCGTCCTCCAGGCGAAGCAGGCGCGCCAGTGCTGTCATCTCGTTCAGGCAATCCACGGGCAGATCCCGCAGCCAGCGATTGCGCAGCAACAGCCCGCGGAACATGGCGGCATCCGGCGCTGGCGACACTGTAAAGTGTTTGACAGTCCTTTTTTCCGTCACGCACTACACTCCTACTTTAATGGGTGTGTTCAAGTATGCCGCAAGTTGGCTTGCATGTGCGTAGCCCTTACCCAACAGAATGAGGATTGACACGATGAATGCAGTACAAGCCTTGCCGGTAGTGGACGTGAAAGATCAGGTCAGTGCCGAGGAGTGGCAGACCCGTGTCGACCTGGCCGCCTGTTACCGCCTGATCGCAATGTACGGCTGGGACGATGTGGTCTTTACCCATGTGTCGGCCAAGATCCCCGGCACCGAGCATTTCCTGATCAACCCCTATGGCCTGATGTTCGAGGAAATGACTGCTTCCAACCTGGTCAAGATTGATCTGCAGGGCAACAAGTTGATGGAAACGCCCTACGATATCAACCCGGCGGGGTTCACCATCCACAGTGCGGTGCATGACGTTCGTCACGATGCCGCCTGCGTGTTGCATACCCATACCGCTGCCGGCGTTGGCGTTTCGGCCCAGAAGGAAGGCATTCTGCCCATCTCGCAGCAGTCCATCTTCGTGCTGAGCAATCTGTCGTATCACGACTATGAGGGCGTTGCCCTCAACGAGGATGAAAAGGCAAGGCTGCAGGCGGACTTGGGCAAGACCAATGCAATGGTGCTGCGCAACCACGGTCTGATGACCTGCGGCAAGTCGGTCGCCGAAGCCTTTCTCGGCATGTACACACTGCAGCGTTGCTGCGAAATACAGATCGCCGCCCAGGCAGCGGGGGGCGAGCTGATTACCATCTCGCAGGACATTCTGGACGGAGCGAAGGAAAGCATGCGCAAGGTCACCCGTGGCGCCGGTGGCAATATTGCCTGGCCGGCTCTGCTGCGCAAGCTGCAGAGGGTCAATCCGGGTTTCGATAGCTGAGTAGCGAGACGCCGACAGGAATGGAAAAAAGGCCCGTCCGGGTTACCGGCGGGCCTTTTCAGTTGATGATGCCAAGCCGCGGTGCTGCCGGTATCACTTGGGCTTTGTTTCTTCGCGCAGGAATACCAGCTTGTCTGTGCCCGAACTGGCCTCATGGTAATAATAACCGTCGAGGTCGAACGCCTTCAGTTGTTCCGGGCTCGTTATGCGCTCCTTGATCACGTATCGCGCCATCAGGCCGCGGGCCTTCTTGGCGTAAAAGCTGATGATCTTGTACTGACCGTTTTTCTGATCCTTGAAGACGGTGTCGATCACGCGTGCGTTCAGCACCCGGGGTTTTACCGCGCCAAAATATTCCTGGGATGCCAGGTTAAGAAGCACCTGATCTCCTTGGGCAGCCAGATCCTCGTTGAGCCACTGGCTGATACGCTCGCCCCAGAAGCTGTACAGATCTTTGCCGCGCGAGTTAGGCAGCCGCGTGCCCATCTCCAGCCGGTAGGGTTGCATCAGGTCCAGCGGGCGCAGCACGCCATAGAGACCGGACAACATGCGCAAGTGCTGCTGGGCGAAGGCAAAATCATCGGCGTCGAAATCTTCGGCATTGAGTCCGGTATAAACATCGCCCTTGAATGCCAGCAGAGCCTGCTTGCTGTTGCGTGGGGTGCTCTCGTGTTCCCAGCTGCCGTACCGGGCGACGTTCAGGCTGGCCAGCTTGTCCGATAGTGACATCAGCTCGGCAATCTCCTGCGGGCTCTTTTCACGCAACACTTCGATCAGCTCGGCGCTGTGCTCGACGAAGCGCGGCTGGCTGGCCTGATCGGTCACCGCCGGCGTGTCGTAGTCGAGTGTCTTGGCGGGAGAAATTACCATTAGCATAGAAACCTCCATATATGTCTGGAAGAGATTATGCCGGATTGATTGGCGGCTTGCTCTGTATCGGGGTGATAGCAGGGTTTAATAGCGAGAGACTGGAAGCCCGAAGCCAGAAGCAGTTACGGCTTCGGGCTTCGGGCTTCGGGCTTCCAGCTTATCGTATCAGTTTAAAGATGCGTTTCAGCATACTCCGCCAGAATCGAGCGGGGTACGCCCTGCAGGTGGATATGCACACCGTGGGGGAAGTCCTTGAAACACTCGGTGAGGTAGGTCAGGCCCGAGCTTGTGGCGTTGAGGTAGGGCGTGTCGATCTGCGCCAGATTGCCCAGACAGACCACCTTGGAGCCGGCACCCGCGCGGGTGATGATGGTCTTGATCTGATGCGGCGTCAGGTTCTGGCTCTCGTCGATCAGAATGAAGCTCTGCTGGAAGCTGCGACCGCGGATGTAGTTCAAGGATTTGAACTGCAAAGGTACGCGGTCAAGGATGTATTCCACGCTGCCATGGGTGCTTTCATCATCCATATGCAGGGCTTCGAGGTTGTCGGTGATGGCGCCCAGCCAGGGCTCCATTTTCTCTGCTTCGGTGCCGGGGAGAAAGCCGATGTCCTCATCCAGCCCCTGGGTGCTGCGCGTGGCAATGATGCGGCGGTAGGTCTTGCTCACCATCGTCTGCTCGATCGCTGCTGCCAGGGCGAGTATGGTCTTGCCCGAGCCCGCGGCCCCGGTCAGGTTGACCAGATGGATGTCCGGGTCCAGTAGTGCATACATAGCCAGCGCCTGAAACACATCCCGCGGCCTCAGACCCCATGCTTCCTGGTGCATCAGGGGCTCCTGATGCAGATCGCGCAGCACCACCCGATCGCCGTCGATCGAGGACACCCAGCCGATAAAGCCCTGGCCGTCGATGATGAAGTCATTGATGTGCAAGCCCGGCATTTTCTCCGTCAGCTGCACTTCATGCACGGTCTTGCCCATACGCTGCTGGGTCTCCACGCGATTGACCCTGTCCCAGAACGAGCCCTCGATTTCGTGATAGCCGCGTGCCAACAGCGAGATGTCATCAACCAGTTGATCGGTGTGGTAGTCCTCGGCGTCTATTCCACAGCCGCGCGCCTTGAGCCGCATATTGATGTCCTTGGACACCAGCGCAACGCGGACGTCGGGATAGCGGCTTTGCAGGTGGAAGAGCTGATTGATGATCTTGTTGTCGTTCAGATCATTCGGCAGGCAGTGGGCCGGAAGGATAGTGCGGTCCATCAGGATCGCCAGGCTGCCGTTGTTGCCGAGTTTGCCGCGCTGGATCGGCACGCCCTGTTCCACCAGTTCCGGCGGTGCATCGGCCAGTGTACGGTCGATCAGCCGTATGGCCTGGCGACAGTCGGCGGCGATGCTGGTCTTGCCGGATTTGAGTTTGTCGAGTTCTTCAAGGACGGTCATCGGAATGATGACGTGGTGCTCTTCAAAGTTGAGGATTGCATTGGGATCGTGGATCAGGACGTTGGTATCGAGGACGTAGAAGGTGTGTCGGGTGGGTCCGCACGCTTCCATAAGCTGTCACCTCGCAAAGGCCGTGTATACGAGACTGTATCATCTGCTGGGCGGCATCTGGCAGTCCGCAGGACCGGCTCGACAGGGCCCGCGGGTATCAGGGGATCACTCGCTGCAATCGGCCGGTTATCAGATATATAGCCTAGTTGGCGTGACATTAACAACCGTGTTGGCGGCAAATTCGGGATATCTTATCAACAGACCAACGGCCATATTCAATGCCGGAATAAACCCGTTATATTAGTGGGCCAGCTTGAGATCACGCAGCTTCCTCAAGCGTAACCACAGCGGCTAACTCCCGTTCAGTTGGCCAGGGTGCTATCAGGGAATTGGGCGCGGAACTTGCGCTCACTGCTGGCCTTGAGCTTCTGTCCCTGGGCCATCTCCCGCTTGCCCTTCTCTAGCTCCTTGCGCGCATCCCGCAGTTGTTTCTCTGCCTGACGAATGTCTTTTTCCGCTCGTTCGACTCTTTTCTCCCCGGTATCGACCAGTTGGGTACCCTTGTCCCAGTCCTTGGCCAAGTTCTTCTTCAGGGATACTTCGACACTTTGTTCGGACGCATAGTTGCGCATCAGGTCGGCGGTGGTGGGTTGATTGGTGCTGCAGCCTGCGCCGACCAGCACAATACTGCTTAAAGCGACGATGTTAAGGATTCTGTTCTTATGCATGCATGACTCCTGTAAAGCGGGCCACGTGCTGCACTGGTTAAAAGCAGAAATGCCTGACAGCAGCGTGGAATAGAAAGCAGACCGCCACAGCTTTGAGAACGGGTATCGGTAAGCGGGGCCGCGGGGATCAATTCAAGGCGGGACCTTAATTGCTGGAGCGATGCACTGCAAGGAACGTCCCCTTTCCCGGGCGTTCCTTTTGCTACGAAATATTGCTTTGCTCAGCGGCGCCTGGAACGATCGCTAGTGCTCGCACGCTTGCGATTGGCCGCCGCTGCTGCAGCCTGTTCAGCCTCGTTGGCGTCGCTCGCCGCCCTCTCGGCGTCGGTCTGGTTGCGGGCCGGGACTTTGCGCAGCATGTGGGTCTCTGGCGGGATGCATGCCAGCTTATTGCCGAGCAGGTCCTCGATAGGCGGGATCTGGAACGCATCATCTTCGCAGGCGAAGCTGATGGAGGTGCCCTTGGCACCGGCTCGGCCCGTGCGGCCGATACGGTGGATGTAATCTTCAGGATCGTCCGGCAGCGTGTAGTTGATCACATGGCTGATGCCTTCTACGTGAATACCCCGGCCGGCTACGTCGGTGGCCACGAGTACCCGCAGAGTGCCGTCACGGAAATTATCCAGGGTGCGTACGCGCTTGTTCTGGGGTACGTCGCCGGACAGTTGCGCGGCATTGATGCCATCGCGCACCAGGCGTTCCTGAATGCGTCTGACCTGATCCTTGCGGTTGGCGAAGACCATGACCCGGGTGAGATCCAGCTGGGTAATCAGGTTGTAGAGCAGGACGTATTTGTCGTCGCTACTGACCGCGTACACCTGCTGGTCGACGTTGGCCGAGGCTGCGCGTTCGGGTTCGATTTCGACGATCGCCGGATCCTGCGTCCACTGCTTTGACAGGTTCATCACGTCATCGCTGAAGGTGGCGGAAAACAGCAAGGTCTGACGGTCGCCCTTGCGCGGTGTCTGGCGGATGATCTGGCGTACCTGAGGGATGAATCCCATATCCAGCATCCGATCAGCTTCGTCGAGAATCAGTACCTCGATCAGGTCCAGGTGTACTTCGCCGCGGTTGCAGAAATCCAGCAGGCGCCCTGGCGTGGCGACCAGAATGTCACAATGGCGCTTTTCCAATTGCTTGATCTGCTTGTCCAGATCCATCCCGCCGACAAAGGACATCACATTCAGACCGCAGTGCTTGGTCAGGCCAATGGCATCGTTGGCAATCTGCATGACCAGCTCACGGGTCGGGGCGATGATCAGCGCCCGCGGCTCACCCATGAAGCGTTCATCCGGTGGCGGCGTCTCCAGCAACTGGGTGATGGTCGAAATCAGGAAAGCTGCGGTCTTGCCGGTGCCGGTCTGGGCGCGCCCGATCGCATCGTGCCCCTTGAGAGTATTGCCCAGAACCTGGGCCTGGATAGGCGTGCAGTAGCTGAAGCCCTGATCGTGGATAGCCTGCATCAGGCTGTCGGGTAGCGGAAAGTCGTGGAAGCGGGTCTTGCCCTCGGCAGGCTCGACTAAGAAGTCGGAGCGGGACCAGGCTTTCTTCGCTGGTTGAACCCTTTCTTCCGCCTGAGCTGTGTCTTGGCGCCGGGCTTCCGGGCGCCGGGCATCCGGATTTGTGCCCTGGTGCGAAGTTTCTTCGCGCGCTGGAGCGGGCCTGCGAGGTCTGGAAGCTGCAGACTGGCGTGTTGGCGCAGCGCTGTTGGCTCGTTTGGCCTGGTCGCCGAGCTGGCTGTTGGCGGCAGCGCGCGAATGGTCGCGGGTGGGGGTCTGGTCGTTCTCGGCGGGGGCATCTCCGGCCCCGAACAGCTTTTTCAGTGCTTTCAGCACAGGCGTCTCTCTACATGGCATAGGAATGATCACCGGCCAGTGTAAAGCAAGGGGAACTTTTCGCGAAGCCCTGACAGGTTATTTTTTGATCAATACCTGCCGGGCCGACGAGGGTGATTATCAGAAGCTAAGGCGCTGTTGCAGCCAGGCGTTGATATCGGCGATTTCCTCCGGGCAGACCTCATGGCCCATGTTGTAATCGTGCCACTGGGGCCTGTGTCCGGCCTGCTGTACCAAATCATGGGCAAGGCGGCCCATCGCATGCGGCACCATTGGATCCTGGCGGCCGTGGGCAAAGAACATGTCGAGCTTTGCGTCGCTTTTGCCGAGCAGATCCTCAATGGTGGGTCCGTAGGTCGATAGCGCCATGACGCCCGCCAGCGGCAACCCTGACTGCAGGGCAGAGTGCAATACCACCGCGCCACCCTGGGAGAAGCCGGCGAGAATGATGCGCTCGACCTTGATGCCCTGGGCGATTTGCTGATCAATGATCTCGCGCACCGTGTCAGCTGATTCCTGTAGCTGCTCCTGGCTGATCGCACGTGCCGGGGACATACCGATGATGTCGTACCAGCTGGGCATCGGCATGCCGCCATTGATTGTGACTGGCCGCGTCGGCGCCTGCGGGAAGATGAAACGCAGGCCGTGGCTGGCGGGCAGATCAAGCGCATCGACGACAGGAACGAAATCGTAACGATCAGCGCCCAGGCCGTGCAGCCAGATAATACAAGCGTCGGCTGTGCTGGGCGGATCAATAATCAGTGGTGCTTGACTCATTAGGTAGCTCCTGTTGCCGCGTCAGGCGCGGGACATGAATTTTCCGGATTCGGTATTGATGCGCACCACCTCGCCTGTTTCCAGGTATTCGGGTATCTGGATTTCCAGGCCGGTGGCAAAGCGTGCGGTCTTGGTGCGGGCGCTGGCAGATGAGCCCTTGATCGCCGGCGGCGTTTCCTCGATCGGCATTTCGACCACGGCAGGCAGCTCGACACCGACCAGATTGCCTTCGACTATGAGTCCATACAGGCCGGCGACGCCGTCGTGGATGTATTCGATCTGGTCCTCAATCTGCTCGGCGCTGAGGGTAAACTGCGCAAAATCTTCACTATCCATGAAGGTATAGCCCTCGGCATCCTGATACAGGTACTGGATGGCCCGCTTCTGAAAATCGATGGGCGCGAGCATGTCATCGCCGGTCAGGCTCTGATCAAGCTTCTGCTTGGTCTGCACATGGTTGAAGCGCACCTTGTACAGCGTGGTACCGCTGCGCGAGGAGGGGCTCTTTACGTCAATCTGCGACACAATATAGGGCTGACCATTGATCTGGACGATCTGGCCTTTTTTCAGTTCAGCGGCTCTGGGCATGACTCAACATACTCGGTAGAGAGGAAGCGTCTATTGTGCTTGCTCGGGCGTGCCTGCTTCAAGCCGCGATGTGCATCGCGGCTTGAAGCAGGCGCAGGCTCACACGGTCGGGCCGTCCGCACTTGTGCCCAGCGCCGCTTCACTGTCCGGTGATGGCGGCTTCGCTTCTGCTCCAGCATCGCTGGTCGGCGCCTTGCGGTTGTCTGGATCCGGGTCAGTCAATGGCCTGTCGTACTCTGCGCGCTGAGTGCTGATCAGTTTTTCCAGGCCAGCACTGGTGCGCAGATTGACGTCCAGCTGACGGAACGCGATTTCGATTCCGTTCTCGGCGAACAGGCGATCAATATCGCGATTGATTTCGTCGATTGCCAGGTTGCGGTCAATCAGTTCCCGCACATGCACGCGCAGCTCGTGATCGAGTGTGCTCTCGCTGTAGCTGAGGAACAGTACCAGGGGCTCCGGATCATCCAGTACCCGGGCATTGTTGCTGGCTGCCTGGAGCAATAGCTCGCGGGTTTTTGCCAGGTCCGAACCGTAGGCGACGCCGACCTTGATAATCACCCGGGTGACGGTATCCGACAGTGACCAGTTGATCAGGTGGCTGGTGACGAACGTCTTGTTCGGGACAATGATTTCCTTGCGGTCGAAGTCGGTAATGGTGGTGGCGCGGATGCGTATACGATTTACCGTGCCGGACAGATCTCCGATAGTAACCACGTCGCCGATGCGGATCGGTCGCTCGAACAGGATGATCAGACCGGACACGAAGTTGGCGAAGATCTCCTGCAGACCGAAGCCCAGGCCGACGCTCAGCGCCGCGACCAGCCATTGCAACTTGTTCCAGCTGACCCCCAGCGCCGATAGTCCGTACACCACGCCGACACTGACGATGACGTAGCTGAGCAGGGTGGTGATAGCGTAGCTGCTGCCCTGACGCAAGTTCAGCCGTGACAGCACAAGGATTTCCAGCAGGCCCGGCAGGTTTCTTGCCAGGGTCACGGTCAGAACCACGATCACCAGGGCGCCGAGCACGTCACCGGCGCTGATTGGCGCCATCATCGGATTGTCGGAGGTGCCCTTGTTGTACTCCCAGAGTGTCACCGATTCCAGATAGGACGCGGCGCTCAGCAGGTCGGCCCAGGTCAGGTAGACCAGTACCGCAAAGATGATCGACAGGATCAGCCGCGCCAGTCGCAACGATTGCTGGTTGATCTGCCGAATATCCATTTCCGGCACCTCGACGCCCATCTCGGCGTCCTGGGTTTCCCGTGGCGTGGCTGCCTGGCGCTTGGTTAGCGCGCGTTGATAGGCCAGGCGGCGACCGGCTACGTTGAGATTGCGTGACACTGTGCCCTGAAGCACCATCCAGCCTGCGATCAGATACAGCGTAATAAAAAAGCGGTCAGCCAGCCGGGTGGCGGTGTAGTGGTAGCCCCAGAACGACATCCCTGCCAGCGCCAGCGGTGCCAGCACCAGCAGCAGCGTAGCGCCCATATGCAGCACCCGCGAATGATAGAGCGGCTCAGTGTGCCACATCATGTGACCCAGCAGCACGCTCAGCAGCAGCATGCCGATCAGCATGGTCAGCCGGCCGATAACGTCATCGCCGAGATGTCCGGAAGTGGCTGCATTCAATGCGATCACCAGCACCAGCGGTAGCAACACCCAGGAGACATTGCGAATCAGGTGATGCAGACGCTCTACCAGCTTTTCATCCCAGCGAAAATGCCGGATGGCTATGCCCCTGGGCTCAAGCACGCGGTAGAGAAAATGCAACACGAACCAGGCGATAGCCACTTTCAGCAGCGCCGCGCCCAGTGCGGGCAGTGTCGCCGGTTCGCCGAGCATCAACAGGAGCCCGGTGGCAGACAGCGCCACCGGCATGGGCAAGACAATAAGTGCGGTGAGCCCCAGTGCTTTGGGTGTATGACGGGCGCTGTCGTGACGGAAATGTCCAACATCGGCGTTGAGGTCGCGCAGTCGGGCGCGCCAGCGGCGACGACGCCAGGCGTAAAGTAGCAGCAGCAGGCCAAGCAGGGCCGGTCCCGGCCAGCGGGTGGCGATGGTGGCGACCAGCGTTTTTGCCTGTTTCTGGAGTTGCAGGTCACTGAACTGATCGGTCAGCTGTGCCGGCAGCGCCAGTACCCAGGCCTTGTCAATCGGCCGGCTGCTGGCCACCCAGAACAGCTGGTCGTCGATAGTACGGCGCAATTGACTGCTCAGCTGCTGTAGCTGCCTCTGATTGATCTGCAGCGTTATGGCAAGGCTTAGCAGCGTGCTGATGTTGTTGCTCAGCTGTTCGGTCAATACCGAGCGGCTGGCAATTACTTCACGGATGTCGTCGCGCAACAGCTCGCGCTGGGCCTCCGGTAGCGGGGCGAGAAGTTGTGTCAGATAGGCCTCGGGACTGGCCAGCTTTTCTCGCAGCTGATTGAGCTCGAATTCGCGCAGGCGTAGATCGGCCACCCGGTCGGCGATCCGCGTATCCGTGCGCACCGTTGGCAGGGCCTGCTTCTGTTGGTGCAGGATGCGGGACAGTAAGGCGCTACCTTCAAGCACATTGATTTGTTGCTCGAGGGCGTTCTCGATTTGTGTGGCGCTGTCGATCTGCTGTTTGGTGGTGATGTTCTTGCGGGTCAGCTCACCCACTTCGCTGGTCGCGGCCAGCAGTTCTTCGCTTAGGCGCCGGTTAAGGCTGCCCTGGGTCTTCAGCAGCTCATGATTGCTGGCGCCGAGTAGCGCCTTGGCGGTGGTGTCGCTGACAGTCTGTTCGGACTGGCTCAGCCGTTTTTCGTTGATCACGTCCTGCAATGCCTGGATCTCGAACTCGATATCAGCTATCTGCTGACTCATCAGGCTGCGGCGCTGGCTGGCCAGATCCTGCAGTACGCTGTTGACCGCCAGCTGCTGGCGCAACAGGCTGCTGCTGTCCTGAAGGCTTTGCTGCTCGGCCTTGAGCATGGCCATGCGGGCGGCTTTCTGCGGACCGTCGGCCTGCCGCTGCAACAGGCGTACCTGTTCGGCGATCGCCTGGCTGCGGGCCTGGTTGGCCGTCACCTGAGCCTGGGTACGTTCCGGGCGCGTCTGCGCAGCTATCAGGTTGCTGTTGATCGCCGTCAACTGGTTCTGCCAGTCGAACATGGTGGTGACTTTCTCGGTCAGTCTGGCCTCAAGCACCTCCAGGTTCTGGTTTTCAAGGCTGCTGCGCAGACTGGCAATCTCCCGCGGTTGAATAGCATCCACCCGCTGTCTGACTCGCCGAATTTCCTCGGGAGCGCTGTCCAGCAATGTCTGCAGTTCTTCCAGCTCTTTCGCGGTGGCCTTGCTTTTTTGCAGATAATCGATCGTGTTCTGGTAGATCTCCTGCAGTTCCTGCTTTTCGGTGTCAGGCATGCTGCTGGCGGCAAGGGCTTCGAGCTTCGCCTGTGTTGCCTCAATGGCTTCGTTTAACTCGATGGCCGCCACTGCGATACCGGAAAACAATAATTGCGCGATCAGGACGATAGTCAGCAGGGGACGAAAACAATGCAGCATGGGGATCTTTCCGACAGGGATCTGGGAGCAGCCTAGTCTTCCTGCGCAGGCTTGGGAAGCGGCCACAAAAAAGACCGCACGAATGGCGGCCTTTTCTGATGTCGATAATGCGCTGTTGGTCACACTGCCTGAACGCGTTTCCGACGGTCGGTCAGAACCAGCTGTCCTGCATCTCCAGACAGGTGTTATCCCGCTTTTCCAGAATATCCAGGGCGTGATGACAACCGGGTACTTCCCAGGTCAGGAAGAAGCGTGCGGCCTGCAGTTTACCCTGGTAGAAGTCGGCATCGGCCGCTTTACCGTTGTCGAGCCCGCGCTGGGCATGTACCGCCTGTTCCAGCCAGCGCCAACCGATGACCATGTGGCCAAAGGTATTCAGGTACAGGGCCGAGTTGGCCAGTGCCTGGTTGATCTTGCCCTGCATCATGTCGCCAAGCAGCGCCTGGGTCACCTTGCCGAGATGGGCGTGGAGCTTTTCCAGCGGCTCGCGCAGCTCGTTCAAGGAGTCATGTTCGCGCGCCTTGTTGCAGGTCTCCTGGATCAACGCGGACAGCTGCTTGAGGGCAGCGCCCTTGTTCATCGCCACCTTGCGGCCCAGCAGATCCAGCGACTGGATGCCGTGGGTACCTTCATGGATCGGGTTCAGGCGGTTATCGCGGTAGTATTGCTCCACCGGATATTCCCGCGTGTAGCCAGCGCCACCGAGGATCTGGATCGCATGCTCGTTGGCCTTGAGGCAGAATTCGGACGGCCAGGACTTGACGATCGGCGTGAGCAGATCGAGCAGTTCCAGCGCGGTCTTGCGCTCCTCTTCGGTTTCCAGGGTCTCGGTATCGTCGAAAAGCCGTGCGGCATAGAGGCCCAGATCGAAAGCGCCTTCGACATAGGCCTTCTGGGTCAGCAGCAGGCGTTTGATGTCGGTATGCTGGATGATCGAGACCTGCGGCGAGGATGGATCCTTGCCATCGGGCAGGCGGCCCTGGGGCCGGTCGCGGGCGTATTCCAGCGAATACAGGTAGCCCGCGTAGCCGAGCATGACTGCGCCCATGCCGACACCGATGCGCGCCTCGTTCATCATCTGGAACATGTAGGACAAGCCATTGTGCGGTTTGCCGACCAGGTAGCCGACGCACTCGCCTTTTTCGCCAAAGTTGAGGGCGGTGGAGGTGGTGCCACGCCAGCCCATCTTGTGGAACAGACCGGCCAGGGCCACATCGTTGCGCTCGCCGACGGTGCCGTCATCGTTGACCAGGAACTTGGGCACGATAAACAGCGAAATGCCTTTCACGCCGGGTGGAGCGTCGGGCAGTTTGGCCAGCACCATGTGCACAATGTTCTCCGATAGCGGATGGTCGCCACCGGAAATATAGATCTTGCTGCCCTTGAGGCGATAGCTGCCATCTTCGGCAGGCTCTGCCTTTGTGCGGATATCCGACAGCGAAGAACCGGCATCCGGCTCGGTCAGCGCCATGGTGCCGAAGAAGCGGCCTTCGATCATTGGCTGCAGGAAGCGTTCCTTCTGTTCTTCGCTGCCAAAGGCTTCGATCAGATTGGAGGCACCCATGGTCAGCATGGCATAGGACGAGGTCGCGGCGTTGGCCGACTGGAAGTGCGCAAAGCAGGCCTGGGAGAGCAGGTTGGGCATCTGCATGCCGCCCTGCTCGAACGTCCGGGTGGCATTCAGGAAGCCGGCTTCGAGGAAAGCATCGACCGCCGGTTTCACTTCCGGGATCAGCACCGCGGCGCCATCCACGTACTGTGGCTCGTTTTCGTCGCTCTTGCGGTTGTGTGGAGCAAAGTACTTGTCGGCGATGGTGCGCGCGGTGTTGATCGCCGCATCGAAGGTTTCACGGTTGTGTTCGGCGAAGCGCGGACGCTGGGTCAGGCCTTCGGCATCCAGCACTTCATAGAGTTCGAAGGCCAGGTTGCGGGAATCAAGTAGAGTGTCGGACATGCTCGGTGCCTCTGTGAAAAGTGCGTGCAGTGTATGCAGTCAAAAGGTGACTGGAAACGGCCATTGATATCTCTTATGCCGCCTGATCAGAACAGCCGAAGCAACGGCTCATCCAGCGCCGCGCGCTGTTCTCGCAGCGTCAGTACCTGGTCTGCCCAGTAGCGTTCGCTGGCAAACCAGGGGAAGTGCCGCGGGAACGCCGGGTCATCCCAGCGTCGGGCCAGCCAGGCGCTGTAATGGATCAGGCGCAATGTTCTGAGCGATTCTATCAGAGCCAGCTGGCGCGGATCGAAGTCGTGAAACTCGTTGTAACCTTCTACCAGTTCAGCCAACTGGCCCTGGCGCTGGTTGTGATCGCCCGAGAGCATCATCCACAGATCCTGGATCGCAGGGCCCTGGCGGCAGTCGTCCATGTCGACCATATATAGGCTCTCGTCGCGCCACAGCAGGTTGCCTACGTGCAGGTCGCCGTGCAGCCGGATGGTCTGGAACGGTACCGCCTGCATGCGCTGGTCGATCACCTGCATCAGATCATCGGCTACGGAAAAATACGCAGGTCGCAGATTCTCCGGCACGACGCCCGAGTCACGCAGCCAGGCCAGGCTGTCATGGCCGAAACTCTGCACCGTCAGCGAGGGCCGGTGCTCGAAGGGGCGCATGGCACCGACCGCGTGCAATCTACCCACCAGGCGTCCGAGCATCAGCAGGTGGTCGGGATTGTCCAGTTCGGGTGCCCGGCCGCCAAACCGCTTGAACAGGGTGAAGCGAAAGCCGGCAAACTCGAACAGGGTGCGGCCATCCACCTGCATCGGCGGAATCACCGGTATGTCGCGGTCGGCCAGCTCCAGCGAGTAGGCATGCTCTTCGAGAATGGCCGCGTCGGTCCAGCGGTTCGGCCGGTAGAACTTGGCGATCAGCGGCTGAGCGCCCTCGATACCAATCTGAAAAACCCGGTTCT